>NZ_AUFG01000003.1 GCF_000426385.1 Arsenicicoccus bolidensis DSM 15745 | reverse complement strand
CTCCACCACAAAAGCTTTCCACTCCCACCCCATGCGAGGAGGAGTCATATCCAGTATTAGCCCCGGTTTCCCGGAGTTATCCCAGAGTGAAGGGCAGGTTACTCACGTGTTACTCACCCGTTCGCCACTAATCCACCCAGCAAGCTGGGCATCATCGTTCGACTTGCATGTGTTAAGCACGCCGCCAGCGTTCGTCCTGAGCCAGGATCAAACTCTCCGTAGAAAAATTTGTAAACCCAGCAAAAAGACAAAACAACATGACGTTGAATGTCCATCTACCAAAGGAACCTCAAACGAGGTTTAAAACTTGGCATCGAATTTCGGCACGCTGTTGAGTTCTCAAACATCGGACGCTCACGTCGTGGTCTCGAACTTTTCGTTCGTTCCTGCGTCGTGGCAACCATTCAAACTTACTCTTTCGTGCTTCCCGCGTCAAGTCCGGCCTCGCAGCTCCCGTTGGGAACGTGCTTCGTCCTGACTGTCTGCGCCAAGCAACCCGACTAGGTTACTCGTTCGTGGCCACCTCGTCAACTCCGCGTGATCCGCATCCCCCGGGGGGGTGAGTCCCGCAGCGCGCTCCGTGGCCGGGGCACGAGCGGAAACATTACACAGGCGTCCGGGTGGTGCCAAATCGGGCGTTCGAGCCCCTGAGTACGATCACGTCGACGGGGCGTTGCCTCCCCCGGGTGCGTGGTTCGAGGGTCATGCGCGTCCCCCTCGTCCGGCATCGCCGACCACTTCCCGGGAGGGACGGACCATGGCACGGATGGCACGGGACGCGGGCACCTGGCCCGACGAGCAGCAGGAGCCGGCGGGGGCTGGGCGATCCCGGGCGGTGCCGTGGGTAGCGACGGCGACGGGGGTCGTGCTCCTGATCCTGGCGCCCCGCTACGGCCCCCATCGCGACGAGCTCTACTTCGTCGGTGCGGGCCACCACCCGCAGCGGGGCTACCCGGACCAGCCGCCGCTGACCCCGCTGCTGGCCGCCCTCCTCCACGACCTGGCACCCGGCTCGCTGGTCGCCCTGCGCTCGGTGTCTGCCCTGCTGGTCGTGCTCGTCGTCTGGCTCGCCGCCGACCTCGCCCGAGCGTTCGGCGCCTCCCGGCACGGCCAGCTGCTGTCCGCCGTGGTGGTGGCGGTCGGGCCGGGGGTGCTCTCCGTCGGGCACCTGCTCTCGACGTCCACGCTCGACCTGGCCGTGTGGGTGGGGGTGACCCGCCTCGCGGTCGCTGCCTTGGGCTCGGGAGACCGACGGTGGTGGCTGGCCGCAGGCCTGCTGCTCGGGGTGGGGCTGGAGAACAAGACGCTGCCGGCGTTCCTCGCCCTCGGCCTGGTCGTCGGGCTCGCGGGGTCACCGCGGTTCCGGGGGCACCTCGCGAGTCCGTGGCTCTGGGCGGCCGCCCTGGTCGCCGTCGCGCTGTGGGCCCCGAACCTCCATTGGCAGGCCACCCACGGCTGGCCCCAGCTCGAGCTCGGTGCCGACATCCGGGCTGAGGACGGCGGTCTCTTGGGGGCCGTGACGCTCGTCGGCTTCCAGCTCCTGCTGCTCGGGCCGATCGGCGGCTACCTGGCGGTGCGCGGCCTCGGCGTCGGCCTGCGCAACCGGACGGGCCTGGTCGCGCCCGTCGCGACGGCATACGTCGTGGTGCTCGCGGTGCTGCTCGCCACCGGCGGCAAGCACTACTACACCCTCGGCCTGCTGGTGGCCCTGGCCGCAGCAGGAGCGGCACGCTCGAGCCCGGCGCTCCCGGCTCCGGCGCCCGGGCGGCCCCGGTCCTCATGGTTCGTCTGGATCGCGGCGATCGCCGGACTGGTGCCCTTGCCGTCAGCCCTGCCCGTGCTACCGGCACCCGTCTATGCCGCGACCCCGTGGGCCGCGATCAACGACGACCAGCTCAACACCATCGGCTGGCCCACCGTGGTCGCTCAGGTGCGAGACGTCGTCGACCAGCAGCCGGCCGGTGTCGTCGTGCTGAGCCAGAACTACGGGGAGGCAGGTGCGTGGAGCTGGTTCACGGGGAGGCCCGCCTGGAGCGGGCACAACGGCTACGCCGACTGGGGCCCCCCGCCCGAGAGCTCCGGCCCCGTCGTGCTCCTCGGCGACAGGGAGCCCGACCCCGACCTGTGGGACGGGTGCCGGCTCGCGGCCACCCTGGACCCCGGCGTGGACAACGAGGAGTTCGGTGCGCGGGTGTGGGTCTGCGCCGGCCCGGTCGGCTCCTGGTCGCGAGTCTGGCCCAGGCAGCGGCACCTGTCCGCGTGAGGAGAGGGCTCGGAACCCGACGCGGGTGCCCTCGTCGTTCGCACGTCCATGACGTGGTGAGGCCGCGGACCTGGCGAGCCTGAGTGCCTGCCGGCGGGAGAGCCGCGGAGCGATGACCGCCCAGACATGCTTCTGGCCCGGGATTCGGATCGAATCCCGGGCCAGGTTGGTAGCGGGGGCAGGATTTGAACCTGCGACCTCCGGGTTATGAGCCCGGCGAGCTACCGAGCTGCTCCACCCCGCGTCGGTGACTTCAGGTTACGCGACGGTGGACGGGAGGTGCAAATCGGCGACCAGCCGCGCTTCCGTCACCCTTCCTGACCCGGTCAGGGACTCGTCGGGGTCGGCGTCGAGGTGGGCGTCGCCGACGGGGTGGCGGACGGCGACGCCGGCACCACGGTGGTCTGTCCCGGACGCTGGGCCTTGAGAGCCGCGTCCACCGCCGCCCGCACCCGCTTCTGGGCCTCGCCGTACGCCGTGAAGTCGCCCTTGGCCAGCGCCTCGTCGGCCGCCTTCATCGCCTCCTGAGCCGCGGTGAGCTGCTTGGCGACCTCCGCGTTGCCCTGGTTGCCTTGAGGGGTGGTCGGGCTCTGGCCCGGGGTCGGCGTGCTCGGAGCGGTGGGCGCCGCCGGGCCCGACGTGCCCTGGTCGCCGGCCGTGGCTCCCGAGTTGCCGCCGAAGAGTCCGTCGAGCGCGCCGTCCAGCGTGTCCGACCAGGCGAGCTTGTCGCCGAACGAGGCGACGATCGCCTTGGACTGGGGGTACGCGGACGTGCCGGACGAGGCCTGCACGTAGATCGGCTGGACGTAGAGCACTCCCCCACCCACGGGCAGGGTCAGCAGGTTGCCCATGGACACCTTGGACCCACCCTGCGAGTTGTTGTTGAGGAACTGGCTCAGCGTCAGCGCGAACCGCGGCGACGAGTCGTTGGAGGAGAAGATGTTGTTGGCGACCTGCCCCGGCCCCTGCACCTGGGTGTCCCGTGGCAGCTCGAGCAGCCTCAACGTGCCATAGCCATCCTTGCGCTGACCGTCCTTGCCCCCGGCATCGGCGTCGGCCGAGAGGAAGGCGGACAGCACCGAGCGCTTCTCTGGGGTGTAGGTGGTGGTCAGCGAGAAGGTCGGGGCCGCCTGGCCTGGCACGGCCAGCGAAAGGTAGTACGGAGGCTGGCTGGGCGCCCCGGTCGTCCGGTCGCTCGGGTCGGTCGGGACCTTCCAGAAGTCCTGCCCGCCGAAGAAGCTGTTGGCGTCGGTCACGTGGTACTTGCCGAGCATCGATCGCTGGACCTTGAACATGTCTTCGGGGTAGCGCAGGTGCTGCATCAGCTCCCCCTTGATCGCCGACATGGGCTCGACGGTCCCGGGGAAGGCCTTGGTCCAGGCCTTCAGCAGCGGGTCCTGGTCGTCCCACGCATAGAGGTGCACGGTGCCGTCGTAGGCGTCGACCGTGGCCTTGACCGAGTTGCGCATGTAGTTGACGCGCGCCGGCGCCAGGGCGGCAACGTTCGCGGACCGGGCCGTGAGGGCGTCGGAGGTCGCGTCCTCGATCTCGGTCAGCTGCGAGTAGGGGTAGTTGGCGCTCGTCGTGTAGCCGTCGACGATCCACTGGACCCGTCCGTCGACCACCGCGGGGTAGGGATCACCGTCCAGCGTCAGCCACGGGGCGACCCTGCCGATCCGCTCGCGCGGCTTGCGGATGTCGAGCAGGCGCGACTCCGGGTTGACGGCGCTGGACAGCAGGATGTTGGGCTCGCGATAGGCGATGGCATAGGCGAGGCGACGGGGGAAGGACCCGATCTGGACGCCACCCGCCCCCCGGTAGGTCGTGTTGCGCTGGCCGCCGGCGCTGCCGTCGGGGTGGTCGAGCTCCGCGTCGCCGCTGCCCTCCGGGGCACCGACGATGGAGTAGGTCGGGGACTCCTCCCCGAAGTAGATGCGGGGCTCGTAGGTGCCGAGCTTGCCGGTCGAGGGGATGTTCTGCTCGAAGAAGACCGGCTGACCGTCCGGTCCGCGCCGGTTGCCGTAGGCCGCGACGAGGCCGTAGCCGTGCGTGTAGACCGTGTGGTCGTTGACCCAGTTGCGCCACGAGCGGTCGAGGTCGTCGAGCCGCAGCTCGCGGGCGCCCACCACGGCGTCCACCAACTTGCCCTCGAGGCGGTAGCGGTCGACGTCGAGGCTGGCGGGGAAGGAGTAGAAGGCCTTGACCGCCTGGATGGCCTCGAAGGTCTGCCCCACGATCGCGGGGTCGACGATCCGGATGCCCGGGATGGTGTCGGCGTCGCCGCGCAGCTGACCGCTCGAGACCGTGGTCTCCGCCTTGTAGGGCGTCTTGACCACCTTGTCGAGCCCGAAGGCCGACCTGGTGGCCTCGATGTTGCGCTGGATGTAGGGCTGCTCCAGGGTGCGCTCGCTCGGCTTGACCTTGAGGCTCTGCACGAGCATGGGATAGATGGTCCCGATCACCAGCGCGCACACGGCGAGCAGGCTCACGCCCACCACCGGCAGCCGCCACGACCCGGTCCAGATCGAAGCCAGGAAGAAGAGCGCGCACAGGACGGCCGCGACCGCGAGGATCGAACGACCGGGGAGGACCGCGTGGGCGCCGGTGTAGGTGATGCCGGTGATGCGCCCGGAGTCGGCCACCGCCAGGTCGTAGCGCCCGAACCAGTAGCTGAGCCCCTGCACCAGCGCCACCGCCGCGAACAGGCAGGAGAGGTGGACGACCGCCGCCTTGGTGGAGCGCCCGCTCATGCCCGGTGGGCGCAGTCCGCCATACAGGTAGTGGGTCAGGGCGGCCACGATGGCGGCGAGGACCAGGCCCATGAGGGCGAAGTCAAGCAGGAAGCTCACCCATGGGAGGGTGAAGACGAAGAACCCGATGTCCATCCCGAACTCGGGGTCCTGCTTGCCGAAGGGGACCCGGTGCAGCCACAGCAGGAAGGTCTGCCACTGGCTGGCCAGCGCGGTGCCGCTGAAGACCCCGAGCACGCCCGGCACGACCCAGACGGCCAGCCGGCGCAGGGGGTCCAGCATCGCGCGGTAGCGGTCGAGGGCGACCTGCTCGTCCGTGACGGGGGCGTAGACGGGGCGCAGCCGGTGGCCGATGAGGATGCTCGAGCAGGCCAGGGCGCCGACGACCAGCGCGCCGGTCACGAACAGCCCGGCCTTGGTGAGCAGCTCGGTGGTGAAGACGCGGCTGAAGCGGACGCTGTCGAACCACAGCACCTGCGTCCACACGCTCGCCAGCGCACCCAGCGCCAGCGCGGCCACCGCGACGATCGTCAGCAGCGGGCCGAGCCACCCACGCCCGGCTCTCCCCCGGCCCGGTCGGCGACGGGCACGTGCCGCGCCACCTGCGCCTCCGGGATCGGCCGGACCCGACGCGGGGCGCCCCTCGTCACTCACTGCGTCGTCCTCCTGCACGTTCGGGCCGCCGGGCCGCGACTGCCGCCCGTGGTGCTCGCGGCCCAACCTACCCCGGCTCGCTGGACGTCGGCGGGAGACGTCACCCTGATGTGGCTCCGGACGCTCGCCGATGTCTCGCGGGCCCCGTCAAGGCCTCGGCAGGCGGCTATAGGCTGACCGGCTGTCTGGAGTCCCCGGCTAGGGGTTCCTGCCGCCCTCAGGCAGCATGGACCCGTGACCTCGACTCCTCAGCTCGTCCCCACGCCCCTCATCACGTGCGCCGTCGACACCGAGCAGCACGTGGCCCGCTCCGGCTGGGACCAGCCCACGCGGCTGTTCGCCCTCGTCCGCACCGCCGAGCTGCTGGCTGCCGAGCCCCAGCTCGGCGCCAGGCTCGAGGGCGAGGACCCCGCGGGCCTGACGGCCATCGAGCAGGAGGAGCTGCCCGACGCGTCAGGTCTGGAGGACCTGCTGGCCGGCATCGTGTGGCCCGCCGAGGTCGCGGGCACCGCCATCAGCGTCGAGCGGATCGTCGTGCCTCCGGAGGCCGAGGCGGACCTGCCCGAGGACCCGGAGGCCGCCCTCGAGCGCCTCGCGTCCCACCCGGCGCGCCAGGACGTGCGGCTGCTCGTGGCCGTGGACCGCTCCGGCCAGCAGGTGACGCTCCTGCGTCAGCGCGCCCACGACAGCGACGACGCCGTCGCGATGGGTCCGGACATCGCCCCGGGCCTCGTCGAGGCGTTGCGGGCCACCCTCAGCGAGGCCTGACGGTCGACCGGGTCTGACACGAGCGCATCGGGTCAGCCGCAACCCTGCAGGCCCGCGCCCTTGCCGGCCGCGATGGCCCGCACGTCCGCCAGCGCGTCGTCGAAGTCGTCGACGCGCACGACCCGCAGCCCGTCCGGCACGTGGCCGACGACCTCGCCGCAGTTGCCGGCCGGCGCGAGGAACCACTGGATCCCGGCCGCGCGGGCACCGGCGAGCTTCTGCTGGATCCCCCCGATCGGCCCGACCCGCCCGTCGGGCGACAGGGTGCCCGTGCCAGCGATGCGCTGGCCCGCCGTCAGCTCGCCGGGCGTCAGGCGGTCGTGGATGCCGAGGGCGAACATCATCCCGGCGGAGGGTCCACCCACGTCGCCGGCGTCGATGGTGACCTTGACGGGAAAGGTGTAGTCGACCTTGAGCCCGACCCCGATCACCTTGCGTCCCTGCTGCTCACGCACGGGCAGGGACACCTGACGGCGGGCTCCGTCGCGCACGACGGTGACCGGCACGGACTGACCGGCGGCGTAGGACTGGATCGCCGACCGCAGCCCCGCGCTGCCGGTCACCGGGGTGGACCCGACCTGCACGAAGCGGTCTCCGGGCTCGAGCCGCCCGATGGCCGGGGACCCGGTCGGGAGCACCCCCACCGAGACGGTCTCGGGCACCGTGAGCCCCAGCGCGCGCTCGGCCACGACCACCGCGTCCTCCTGGGAGTGGGTCATCTCGGCGGCGTTCTCGCGCTTGATCTCCTCGTTGGTCGCGCCCTGGGGGAACACCTGCTCCTCGGGCACGACCGAGCGGGCCTGCGAGACGGACGCGGCCAGCAGGTCGTATGCCGTGACCGTGGCACCCGGGCCACCCCGCACCGAGACGGTGGTGAAGCTGAGGACGCCCGACGCGGGGTGGTCCTGGGCCTTGGGCACCGAGATGAGCGGTCGGCCGTCGCGGGTCGCGCCCAGGGTGTTGGTGACGGGGCCGGGACCCATCACGACATACGGCAGCGGGATGAAGGCGAGGGCGACCAGCACCAGGCACAGGAGGCCCAGGACTGCGGCGAGGACGCGACGGCGCCGCCGGCGGGGAGCGGGGATCCCCGGGGCGGGGAAGGCCCCCGTCACGGCAGCCCCACCCACTCCTCGGTCCCGTCGGAGAAGGCCTGGTGCTTCCAGATCGGGACGGTCGACTTGAGCGTGTCGATGAGGTGCCGGCAGGCGTCGAAGGCCTCCCCCCGGTGCGAGGCGCTCACCGCGCAGACGACGGCCAGGTCGCCGATCTCGAGGTGGCCGACACGGTGCACCGCCGCGGCGGCGAGGACGCCCGGGAGCTGTTGGGTGCCGGCCACGACCTCGGCCAGGCGGTCGAGGGCGGTGGGGTGGCCCGAGTAGTCGAGGCTGGTGACGCCCTTGTCGCTGTCGTGGTCCCGGACGATGCCGATGAACGGCACGATCGCCCCGGCCCGCGGATCGCTCACCGCCGCCAGGACCTCGTCGACGGACAGCGGCGCGTCACGCACGGCGACGAGCCGGGCGCTGGGGACTGGCTGGCTCACGGGGGCCCTTCCGTCGAGGGGGACGTCTGCGGGAGAGGCTAGTCTCCATCACCGACAGGGTGGTGCACCTCGACGCCGTCGTCCCTGGACGCACGTGACGGAACGCCCCGCTCCCTCCTAGCGTTGAGGCTGCAGTACCACCCGATCCGTCGACCGGAGGAGCACGTCGTGACCGTCCCACCCACCAACGGACCCGGGTCCGGACCGCACGACCCCGACGATGCCGCCGCCCTGGCCCGCATGCTCGGCGAGATGATGGGTGACCCCTCGCTCGCGGACAACCCCCAGGTGCGCGACGCCCTCCGTCAGCTCGGCATGGAGCAGCTCGACCCCACCCAGCTGGCGATGGTGCGCCAGCAGGTCCAGGCGATGTTCTCCGGTCCGGCCCCCGAGGGTGCCGTCGACGGGGCGGTCGCGCTCGACCTCGCGCGCAAGCGCGTCGCCCAGGGCGGCGACGCCGTCGTGGGGGACGCCGACCGTCGCTCCCACGCCGACGCCATCCGCGTGGCCCAGCTGTGGCTCGACCAGGCCACGGCCTTCGAGGCGGCCAACGCGCCGGACGCCGTGTGGAGCCGGGCCGAGTGGGTCCAGGCGACGATGCCCACCTGGATCGAGCTGGTCACCCCGGTCGCGGACGGCGTCACGGCCGCGATGACGGGGGCGATGCGGGGGCAGCTCGAGGAGCTCGCCGAGCACGGCGGGCTGGAGCAGCTCTCGGGCATGCCGGGCATGCCACAGCTCCCCCAGGGGATGGACACCACGGCGATGATGGCGCAGATGGGCCCGATGATGCACCGCATGGGTGCGGCGATGTTCGCCGCCCAGACGGCCGAGGCGGTCGGTGGCCTCAGCGAGGACGTGGTGTCCGGCACCGAGGTGGGACTCCCCCTCGTGCCGGGTCACGCCGTGGCCCTGCTCCCCTCCGGGGTTCGCGCCCTCTCCGAGGGCCTCGAGGTCGACCCCGCCGAGGTGCGCCTCTACCTCGCGGCCCGCGAGGCGGCCCGGTCCCGGTTGTTCACCGCCGCCCCGTGGCTGACCGCGTCCCTGACCTCTGCCGTGCAGGCCTACGCCCGTGACATCTCGATCGACGTCGAGGGCATCTCCGCCCGCATGTCCACGGTCGACCCGAGCGACCCCGCCGCCCTGCAGGAGGCACTGGGCTCGACGCTGTTCACCCCGGAACCCTCAGACGCCCAGCGTCGCGCCCTGGCCTCGCTCGAGACGCTGCTCGCCCTCGTCGAGGGATGGGTCGACGTCGTCGCCGACCGAGCCACGCGACCGCACCTGCCGGAGGCGGCCGCCCTCGGCGAGACCGTGCGGCGACGCCGGGCGACCGGCGGCCCGGCCGAGAAGGCCTTCGCCCAGCTCGTGGGGCTCGAGCTGCGTCCCCGCCGGCTGCGCGACGCCGCCAACCTGTTCGCAGCCCTCGAGGACGCCGGCGGGCAGGAGCTGCGCGACAGCGTCTGGGCGCACCCCGACGTGGCGCCGACCGGCGACGACCTGGACGACGTCCTCGGCTACGTCCAGCGCGTGCGCTCCGGGCAGGGCGACGACCTGGACGCCGAGCTCGACCGACTGCTGTCGGAGGGGCGCGAGGACCGTCCCGGAGGCGGCCCCACCGACGGCCCGGCGTGACGGACCCCGCGCGACCGGGCAACCTCGCGAGCCTCCGGGCGGACGCCATACGACTGCTGGCAGAGCTGGCTCCGGTCGACGCGAGGGAGGAGTCGCTGCGCGAGGACTTCCTGGTGCACCTCGACCGTCACCCCGACGCGTGGTGGAAGCACGGGCCAGCCGCCCACCTCACGGCGAGCGTCCTGGTGCTGTCCGAGGACCGGCGCCAGGTGCTGCTCACGCACCATCGCAAGGCCCGCACGTGGTTCCAGCTCGGTGGTCATGCCGAGCCCGGCGACGCGGACGTGGCGGCGGCCGCCCAGCGCGAGGGCCGCGAGGAGTCGGGCATCCCGGACCTGCAGGTGACGCCGGTCCTGGTCGACCTGGACCGGCACGCGCTGGGTGAGGGGTTCACGGTGTGCCGCGAGCACCTGGACCTGAGGTTCGTCGCCGTCGTCCGCGAGGTCGAGCCCGTCGTCAGCGCGGAGTCCCTCGACGTCGCCTGGTGGCCCGTGGACGCGCTGCCGCACCCGCACGGCGAGGAGCTGCCCCGTCTGATCGAGCGGGCCGGCCTCCGCGCGCCCTGAGACGGGTCATCCGTCGACGCAGTCCCCCGTGTCCCCCGGATCCCCGGGCGGGGTGTCATCGCGTGCGCCGTGCGCAACTCCCTCGAGGAAGCCCTTGGCGCGCTCCAGCTTGGGATAGCTCCGCAGCAGGCGCCAGAACTCCGGCCCGTGCCCGGGCTGCAGCAGGTGCGCCAGCTCGTGCAGGACGACGTAGTCCTGGACCCACCGGGGCAGCGCGGCCACCCGGTCGGAGATCCGGATGGTGCCGTCCGCGGGGGTGCACGACCCCCACCGCCGGTGCTGGTTGGACACCCAGGAGATGCTCGCGGGCCTGGCCAGGCCACCGAGGTAGGACTGGGACAGCTCCCACGCCCGCTCGGCCAGCCGGCCGTCGCTCGGGCGCACCCGGTGCTCGCGCGCCTCGATGCGGCCGACCATCTGGTCGATCCACTCCTGCTCCTGGCGGCGGGAGTGCCCGGCGGGGATGAGCACGACGATGCGATCGCCCTCGCGGTAGGCGCTGACGGTGCGGCGTCGACGGGTGCTCCGGCGCACCTCGACCTCACTCATGGCGGCACCCTAGCGGCGCTCGGGCGTGGCCCGGGGCAAGCGCGCCGTGCTCAGCGGCCGGTGAAGGTGGGCGGTCGCCGCTCGGTCGCCGCCCGGACGCCCTCCTGCAGGTCCGCCGTCGCCATCGTGGTGGCCTGTGCGAGGGCCTCCCACTCCAGCGCCGCGGCCGGACCGTCGTGGCCGCCGTCCCGCAGCGCGGCCAGGGTCAGCCTCGTGGCCACCGGCGCCGCGGCGGCGACGCGGTCGGCGGCGTCCAGGGCCAGCCGGAGCACCTCGTCCGCCGGGGCGGCCGCGGACGCCAGTCCCAGGCCCACCGCCTCGTGGCCCAGGACCACCCGCCCCGTCAGGAGCATGTCGGCCGCGAGCGCCGGCCCCGCGACCGATGGCAGCGACCACGTGGTCGCCATACCGGGGTGCAGGCCGAGCCCGGTGAAGGGCACGGCGAGCCTGGCCTCCTCGGCGACGTAGCGCACGTCGCAGGCGAGGGCGAGAGCCAGTCCGGCGCCGATCGCGTGGCCGTTGACGGCCGCCACGACCGGCACCTCCAGCCTCGTCATCGACAGCCAACGACGGTAGAAGGTGCGCATCCTGGCCCGGAGGTCGCTGACCGACGCGTCCGGCTCGGCCATCAGCCAGGACAGGTTGCCCCCCGAGGTGAACGCCGTGCCCGCACCCGTCACCACGACACACGCCAGCTGCGTGTCGTCCCCGAGCAACGAGGCGAGACGCGCCCACGAGGTCGTCATCTCCTCGCTCATGGCGTTGCGCTGCTCCGGCAGGTCCAGGGTGACCACGGCCGTATGACGCTCGCCCTGCACCCGGCGGGTCACCGCCAGGTGCTCGAAATCCTGCTCCCACCAAAGGCTTTCACGATCCATGGCCATCCTCGTCGACGTCGCTGCGCTGGCGCCGGGCCGTCCCGGCCGCACGCGTGGCTCGAGCCTAGCCACGGATCGCGACCGGCGGCGCGGGCGGCAGGGGCAGCCTGGGCGCCCTGAGCACGACTGCGTGCTCGCGAGGTGACGCGGCGTAATCCCCGGAACCAGCTCTCGTGTGCTCTATGGTGACCGAAGTCCGATTGCCGCACCCGCGGCACGAACGACAAGGAGAGACGACATGGCCGACACCTACAAGGGTGAGTTCTACTGCGTCAAGTGCAAGGCCAAGCGTGAGGCCGAGGGCAACATCGTGGAGACCAACGGTCGCCGCATGGCCAAGGGCAAGTGCCCCGAGTGCGGCACCAACCTCAACCGCATCCTCGGCAAGGCCTGAGCACCACCTGCCGTCCGAGAGGCGGTGTCGGCACCTGTGCCGGCACCGCCTCTCGGCATCTCCGAGCGGGACAGTCCCGCTCATGGTTATCCACAGAAGTACTTTTGCTGTCGTTTGCCTGAGTTTGTGTGTGGCACGCTCGATCCATCACGCATCCCGTAGGAGACGACCCATGACCCGTTGCGAACGCCCCACCCTCCGCCCCGGCCTCCGCCTGCTCGACCGTGGCGGTGACGAGCTCCAGCTCGGGGCGCACCACCCCACCGCGATGGTGCTGGCCGGTCTCAGCGCCGCCGATCGTGAGGTCGTCATGGCGCTCGACGGCACCCGCTCCCGGGCAGACCTGCAGCTCGTCTACGTCCGCCACGGGGAGGACGACAGCCGCCTCGGCGACCTGCTGGACCTGCTGACCGCCCACGGCCTGCTCGACCCCCGGTCACCCGGCGGCGGCCGCCCCCGGGACGTGCTGCGACTGCCGGCACCGGGAGTGGACTCGTCCTCGGACGCGTCGGACCTGGCTCGCGTCCCGGTGCTCGTCGCCGGGATCGGCGACCTCGCGGAGCAGGTCGCGAGCGCCCTGCGACGACAGCACCCTCGCCTCCACGTGCAGGACGAGCTCGCCCCGACCCACCTGCCGTCTCCCTCTGCCGGCACCGCCGCCAGGGACTCGCGCCGGCCGCCCGCCCTGGCGGTGCTGGTGGCGGACGGTGCGATCGACCCCGTCGTCGCTCGGCAGTGGGCACCGTGGGCGATGGTCCTGCCGGTCGTCGTGGCGGACGGCTCGGTGACCGTCGGGCCGCTGTGGGGCGGGCTCGCCGACCCCTGCCCCCTGTGCCTGGACCGCTACCGCACCGACCGGGATCCCGCCTGGCCACGCCTGCTGGCCCAGCTCACGACGCGGCGTCTGGACGGCCTCCCCCGGCCCGCGCGCACCGACCCCACCACCACGGCGCTGGCCGTGGGCGCGGCGGCCGCCCATGCTCGGGACGCGGTCACCAGGCGTCGCCTCCCGGTGGGGTTCACCACCGAGGTCCACGACGCAGACCCCGTCCCGCGCCAGCGCACCTGGTCGGTCCACCCGCGATGCCTCACCCACCTACCCGCCCAGGTCTCCCTCGCGGGGTGACAATCAAGGGGTGAACGACATCCCTCGACGGTCTGCCCACCGCACGGCCCGCCTGGCCGCCCTCCCGCTGACCTACGCCGGCCGCACCGCGGTGGGACTCGGCCGCCGTCTCGGCGGGGCGCCGGCCGAGGCCGTCGCGGCCCAGGTCGCCGCCCGCACCGCTGACCAGCTCTTCTCGGTCCTCGGCCAGCTCAAGGGCGGGGCGATGAAGGTCGGGCAGGCGATGTCCATCTTCGAGGCGGCGCTGCCCGAGGAGGTCGCGGCGCACTACCGAGGCGCCCTGACGGCGCTCCAGGACGCCGCCCCCTCGATGCCTGCGGAGACCGTCCACCGCGTCCTGGCGAGCGAGCTGGGCGACGACTGGCGGTCCCGCTTCCACGAGCTCGACGACGTCCCCGTGGCGTCCGCCTCCATCGGGCAGGTGCACCGCGGCCGGTGGGCCGACGGCCGCAAGGTGGCGGTCAAGGTGCAGTACCCCGGGGCGGGCGACGCCCTGCTGTCGGACCTGCGTCAGCTCGCCCGCGTCGCGCGCGTGACCGGCGCGCTGCGGACCGGCATCGACATGAAGGCCGTGACCGACGAGCTGCAGGCCCGGATGAGCGAGGAGCTGGACTACACGCTGGAGGCGGCCGCGCAGCGCCAGTTCGCGGATGCCTTCGCCGGGAGCGAGTTCTTCGCCATACCAAGGGTGCTCGAGGCGACGCCTCGGGTCGTCGTGATGGACTGGCTGGAGGGGACCCCCCTGTCCGCCGTGATCCGCGAGGGGTCTGCCGAGCAGCGGGACCAGGCCGCCACGCTCTACCTGGACTTCCTGCTGGCCGGGCCGGACCACGTGGGCCTGCTCCACGCCGACCCGCACCCGGGGAACTTCCGCATCACCGAGGACAGCCGTCTCGGGGTCCTCGACTTCGGGGCCGTCAACCGCCTTCCCGGTGGGATGCCCAGCGCCGTCGGACGTCTCCTCGGTCTCGCGCTGAGTGGCGACGACACCGGCCCCGCCGTGCTGGACGGGCTTCGCGAGGAGGGGTGGGTCCACCCCGGTGCCGACCTCGCCCCGGACCTGCTGCTGGAGTTCCTCGACCCCTTCCTCGAGCCGGCACGCCACGAGCGCTACACGTTCAGCCGCGCGTGGCTCCGGGGATGCTTCGCCCACGTCAGCGAGCCCCGCTGGCAGTCGGTCATCGCCGTCCTCGACCTACCTCCGGACTACCTCCTCATCCATCGTGTGTGGGCCGGAGGCATCGGCGTGCTGTGCCAGATCGGTGGCGAGGTGGAGGCGCGAGCCATCCTGACCCACTGGCTGGACGACCTGACCCTGCACCCGCCGTCGGAGTAGCCCCGCGCCTGCGGCTCGGTCTCTCTCCCCTGGCCGGGAGGGACTACGCGCGACCTACCACCACGCGGAGTCGAGCTTGCCCTCGATCGAGCGGGCGTGCTGCCGGCTGCACCGCTCGCAGGCCCACACCGTCCGACCCCGCTCGGTGCCGAACGTCCACCGCACCCTGGCCTCGGCCAGGTCCGCTCCCGCCACCTGCCACCCGCAGCTGCCGCACGTCATAGTGCCGTCGTCATCCCTGCCGCCGTCGTCCACCCCGAGATCGTATGCCGCCTCCGCCCCTCCCTCACGGGCCCGGGGCGCCAGGACAGCCCCCACGCACGACGAGGCGGGCAGGACCGTGACGATCCTGCCCGCCTCGCGGGAACCGACGACCATAGGGTCATCGCTGCTGACGGCGGCGAACCGACGTCCGTATCTCTGAGGCGCCGCGTGGTCGCGGCGCCCTCGGCAGACGCTCGACGCGCACGCGCGCCAGCTCCTGGCTGAAGTGCTGGAACATGATGGATCTCCTTGGTGATCAAGCTGTGTCGGTGTCTTCGTCAGCGCCTACGCGGCGACGTCGTCCTTGCGGGGCCGCCCGCGCGGCCTCTTGCGGGGCACGACCACCCCTGCGACGAACAGCTGTCCGCCCCAGACGCCCCACGGCTCCCGGCGCTCCAGGGCGCCGGCCAGGCAGTCGTCCCTCGCCGGGCAGGTGCCGCACAGGGACTTGGCGAACTCGACACCGTCGGGGGTGTCGGCGAACCACATCTCGGGCTCGTTCTCCTGGCAGGGGATGGTCTCGGCGGCCGCGATCGCGGCGACCTGGTTGTCGATGAGCTCCGTGAGTGTCATCGCTGCCTCCTCAAGGTGATGCCCCGGGGTGGTGGGGCGGCGGGTGCCCGGTGGGGGCGGGTGGTGGGTCCGGTGGTGCGGTCGAGGGCCATGGGGTCCTCCTCGGCGTGGTCGGTAGGTGCCCGGACACGCACGAAGGCCGCGGATCCCGGATGTCGGGTTCCGCGGCCTTGGAGAGGACCTGGGTCTAGGGACTAGACCGGTGGCCTCCCGAGGAACGGGACGACATCCGACGGGGCGAACGAGGTGGACGGGTCGATGATGTGGGCGGAGCCGGGACGCACTCCGTCCATGACGCGGGCGGTGCCGCCGGCGTAGGACAGACCGGTCCCCTGACCCTTGCCACGGGCACCCGCGGGCGCACCGAGGGTGCCGCGATCACGGGTGGTCGAGCGCAGGGGCGTGACAGCATCGACGCAGTAACGCGTCACGATCGTCATCGTCGTGTTCTCCATGCGGCCCACCCTCCTCACTGCGCTCATCGGCACCTCGGTGCCGGGACGTGCGTCACGAGCAGCGCTCGTGACAGGACACCTTGGACTGTAGCCTCCGCCCGCGAGAGGGGGCAATGCCTTTATCGACCTGATCCGCCAGGCGGGACCCGATCAGCCTTCTTTGCCCGCGGATTCCTTTGCAGCGGAAAGGATCTCGTCGACGTCGGCGCCACCGAGAATGGCCAGCACGGACTCGCCGTAGAGCCCCAGCTTGCGGGCCCCCACCCCGGAGACGGTGGCCAGGGCAGCGACGTCGGACGGCACCTGCTCGGCGATGGCCGTCAGGGTCGCGTCGGTGAACACGACATAGGCGGGCACGCCGGCAGCGGCCGCGGTGGCCTTGCGCCAGGTGCGGAGCGCCTCGAAGGTGGCCTCGTCGTAGGTGGGCGGGCAGTCCCCACAACGCCCGGTCTTGCGCTCGGCGGCCGAGCTCAGCTCCGCCCCGCACGTGCGGCAGAACGCCGGCTTGGCGATCGACGGCTTGCGCTGGCGGCCGGTGGCGCCGGCGGCCTTGCGGGGCGCGGACCTGGCGCCCTCTCCCAGGACCGACGCGGCATCGTCGAGGAACCGGCTGGGGCGACGGGAGGCCCGTCCGCCCACGTTGCGGGACGCCGCCCAGGACAGGGCGAGCTCGCGACGGGCACGGGTCAGGCCGACGTAGAGCAGACGGCGCTCCTCCTCGATGGCCTCCCACCCCTCGGCCATCGAGATCGGCAGGAGGCCGTCGCTGCAGCCCACGAGGTGCACGACGTCCCACTCCAGGCCCTTGGCGCTGTGGAAGGACGCGAGCGTGACGCCCTGCACCGTGGGGGCGTGCTGGGCCGCGGCACGCTCCGTGAGGTCGGCGACGAGCTCCGGCAGACGTGCGTCCGGCTGCGAGGCCACGAGGTCGTCGGCGAGGGCCACCAGCGCCTGGAGGGACTCCCAGCGCTCGCGGGTGGCGCCGCCCGAGGCCGGTGGTTGCTCCGACCAGCCGACACCACCGAGGACGTCCCTGGTCAGTCGCCCGAGCGGCACCGTGCCGTCGTCGGCGCGCGCCTGCCCCCGCAGCAGCAGCAGCGCGTCGCGGACCTCGCGCCGTGAGAAGAACCGCTCCCCTCCGCGGACGAGGTAGGGGACGTCGGCGTCCGCGAGCGCGGACTCCAGCGCCTCGCTCTGGGAGTTGGTGCGGAACAGGATGGCGATCTCGGCGGGTGGGGTGCCCGCGTCGATGCGACGCCTGATCTCGGCCGCGACACCGCGCGCCTCGGCCTGGTCGTCGTCGTAGGCCGTCAGCCGGGGCTGGGGACCGTCCTCGCCCTGCGCCTGGAGCTGCACGAGCGCTCGGCCCGCGCCCGTGCGGCTCGCCTGGCCCTGGGCGCGCAGCATCACGTTGGCGAGCCCGACCACCTGGGGCGTGGACCGGTAGTTGCGGACGAGCTTGACGACGGCCGCGTCCGGGTAGCGCGCCGAGAAGCCCAGCAGGTGCGCGGGCGAGGCGCCGGTGAAGGAGTAGATGGTCTGGGCCGCGTCGCCGACCACGCACACGTCCTGGCGGTCGCCGACCCACAGGTCGAGCAGCCGCTGCTGCAGGGCGTTGACGTCCTGGTACTCGTCCACGACGAAGTGGCGGTACTGCCCGCGCACCTCGCGGGCCACGGCCGGGTGCTCGTCGAGGATGCCGGCCATGATCAGCAGGACGTCCTCGAAGTCGATGACCCCGCGCTCGCCCTTGACCTCCTCGTAGGCCTGCAGCAGGCGTGCCATCGCCGTCGCGTCCAGCCCTGCGGGGTCCCGACGGGCGTGCCGTGCCGCGGCGGGATAGGTCTCGGGCGTCAGCAGGCTGACCTTGGCCCACTCCACCTCGGCCGCGAGGTCCCGGATGGCAGGGCGGTCGAGCTGCAGGTGCAGCCTGGCCCCCGCCTCCGCGACGGCCCCCGCCTTGTGCGGCATCACCTCGGGCGCCGCACCGCCGATCGCCCGGGGCCAGAAGTAGTGGAGCTGGCGCAGCGCCGCGGCGTGGAAGGTGCGGGCCTGGACCCCTCCGGCCCCGAGGTCGCGCAGCCGGGTGCGCATCTCGCCGGCCGCGCGGGCGGTGAAGGTGACGGCGAGCACGCGCTGGGGGACGTAGACGCCGGACCGCACGCCGTAGGCGATGCGGTGCGTGATCGCGCGGGTCTTGCCGGTGCCCGCACCTGCCAGCACGCACATGGGCCCGAGGGGTCGCTCGGCGACCGCCCGCTGCTCAGGATCGAGGGCGGTCAGTATGTCGTCAGGGGTCGCAGCCATCGCCCGAAGTCTCCCAGATGCCACCGACATACCTCGACGCGGCGCCGGCCCACCCGCCGTGGCTCACCAGGGGACGGGAGGACCATCCTGGAGCGCGGCGATGGGCTCGCCCAGCCAGCGCTCGACGAGGTGGTAGGCCACCGAGATCGGGGTGCCGCCGGACAGCACGGCGCCGGCCCGGATGTCGGCCCGCAGCTCGTCGCGGGAGTACCACCGGGCCTCGGCGATCTCGTCGTCGGCGAACCGCAGCTGGCCGTCGCGGGCGCGGGCGGTGAACGCCAGCATCAAGGATGCCGGGAAGGGCCAGGGCTGGTTCCCGGCATACTCGACCGCCTCGACCTCCAGCCCGACCTCCTCCTTGACCTCGCGGGCCACCGCCACCTCGAGGGACTCCCCCGGCTCGACGAACCCGGCGAGCACGGACAGGCGCCCCTCCGGCCAGGATGCGTTGCGCGCCAGCAGCAGACGGTCCTGCCGGTCGACCACGGCCATGATCACGGCGGGCGAGGTGACGGGATAGGACTCGTGGCCCTCCGGGCAGCGCCGCACCCAGCCGGAGCTGTTGACGGCCGTGGGGAGGCCGCACCGGGAGCAGAAGCGGTGCGCCCGGTGCCAGTTCGAGATACCGGCCAGCGTCGACGCCAGGGCGACGTCGAGCGGATCGAGCGTGAGGCCGAGCGAGCGCAGCCCCAGCCAGCGAGAGGGCTCGTCGGCGGCGCCGTCCCGCGCGGGGTCGCCGGGCCCGGACGCGTCTGGCATCGGGTCCCGGGCCACGCCCAGGTACTGACCGCCACCCTCGTCGGCCCCCAGGTAGACCACCAGGTCCTCGGCGGTCACCCGGACCTCGACCGGGCGGTGGAGCACGAGGGCGGACCCGTCGGCGCGAGCCTGGAGCAGGTCCCCACGGGACACCACGACCTGGGTGCCCTCGTCGTCGAGCAGCCGTGGCACGAGTCCCGCGTCGCCGCGCAACCAGCCTGAACGGTCCAGCGCGGAGCGGGACAGGGCCAGTTCGGGCAGGATTCGCGGCGCTCCGGTCACGCCTGACAGCCTAGACGCCGGGGCTCGCCTACCGTGGGGCGCGTGACCGTCGCCCTCCGCTCCCCGTTGCACCTCGCCGCCCTGGCCAGCGCCGCCGTCAAGGGCCTGGACCCGGTGTCGGTGGAGCCCGTGCACGGGGAGGACGACCGGTGCGACGTCGCCCGCGTCCACGACTCGCAGCAGCGCACCTGGACGATCCGCGTGCCGCGGTCCGCGGCCGACGCCGCCCAGATGGAGTCGGCCGCGATGCTGCTCCCCCACCTCGACAAGCGGCTGGCGTTCGAGGTCCCCCAGGAGGCCGGCAGCGTCGCCCTGCGCGACTCGGGTCGGGCGATGGTCTACGCGCAGGTGCGGGGGCGCAACCTCGACTTCTCGAGACTCCCCGCCGGGCCCGGCCTGGCGGCCGCCCTCGGTCGCGCGCTGGGCGAGATCCACAACCTGGACCCCCGTCTCTACGACGAGGCCGGCGTCCCGGTCTACGACGCCGAGACCTATCGCACGCGTCACCTGGCCGAGCTCGACCGGGCGGCGAGCACCGGGCACGTCCCGGCGAGGCTGCTGAGCAGGTGGGAGCGGGCCCTGGAGAACGTCGCCCACTGGCGCTTCGCCCCCGCCACCATCCACGGGCGGATGTCCGGCGAGCTCCTCCTCGCCGACTTCGAGGACGACCGGGACGCCTCGAGCGGGCGCATCGTCGCGATCACCGGCTGGGACCAGGCCAGGGTGGCCGACCCGGCCGACGACTTCGCCGTGCTGTGGTCGCAGGCGACCCCCGAGGCGTTCGACACCGTCCTGGAGGCGTATGCCGGGACCCGGCACGAGCGCCCGGACCGCGCGCTCGAGATGCGCGCCAGGCTGGCGGGCGAGCTCCGCCTGGTGCGCGAGCTCGTCCACGCCGAGACCGTGCAGGACGACCTGGCCCGCAGGGACGCGCAGGCGGCGCTCCAGCGGCTGGACGACGAGGTGGCCGGGGACGACCTGGTCGCGCACGTCCCGGCCGTGACCCTGCCCGGACCCGTCGGTGCCCCCGAGACGATGGACGCCGGCCTCGACGAGGCCCGGCACACCATGGCCGACCCGCACGAGCCGGGCGCACCCACCCAGCCGGTGGTGCTGCGGGACGTCCGCGCCGACGTCGCAGACAGGGCCGACGAGACGGTGCGAACGGGCCCTGGCGACGCAGCCACCGAGGTCACGCGGATCGTCCCGGTCGCCGAGCCGGGCGAGTCGCGGCCGGACCGCCGAACCGAGGGCGATACCTCCGCGGACGACGGTGTCACAGGAATCCCGGGTCTGGACCAGCGGCGGGACCAGCTCGAGAACCACGACGACAAGGCAGCCGCGGCGGGCGCCGGGGACCGCCGCGGGGACGAGGCAGCCGACGCTGTGCCGGTGGTGAAGGCGACGCCGGACGACACCGTCCAGGAGGACGAGTACGTCGTGGACACCACCCGACACACGACCACCCACCTGCGGCCCGGCGATCACTCCCGCTGACGGGCTGGGCGGTCAGCGGGGCGACTGACCAGCCGTGAGGTCGGCCACGAGCGTCGCCAGGGCCTGCTCGTCGGGGAGGTCCGGTCGCACGGTCTGGCCGGTGGCGGCGTAGTAGAAGGCGCCGTCGACGAGCGCGGGGTCGACCTGCTGCAACCGGGCGTAGGCGACCCGGTAGACAGCCAGCTGGAGCCGGCGCACCTCGGCTCGTCGACCGGTCGGCGGCGCGCCCGTCTTCCAATCCACCACCGTGAACCCCCCGTCCGGTCGGGGGAAGACGGCGTCGATGCGCCCGCGCAGCCTCGCGCCCGCCACGGTGGACTCCACCGCCAGCTCGATGGCCACCGGGGAGAGCGCCGCCCACTCGCTCTCGAGGAAGTGTGCCTTCATCAGGTCGAGGTTCCCCTCGTCGGCAGCGGACTCGTCCGCGCTGCCGGGGAGCTCGTCCAGGTCGATGATGGCCGCCTGGGCGTAGTGCTGCTCGACCCAGGCGTGGAAGGCCGTGCCCCGCCGGGCCGCTGTGGCCGGGGCAGCCGGCATCGGGCGACGCAGCCCCACGGCGAACTCGTCAGGGTCGTCGGCGAGGGCCACGAGCGACGACGTCGACAGGTGGGGCGGTAGGGACACCAGCACCTCGGAGCGCTGCTGGGCCGCATCTCGCTCAGCGACGAGGACGGCGATCTCACGGTCCAGGTGCCGCCACTCGTCCGCAGGCGTGACCGCCGCCGCAGGCGTGGGCTCCACCTCGGGCGTGGGCGCCACCTCGGACGTGGGCGCCGTGGATCCGCGAGCCGCCTGGACCGCGTCGGCGGCCCGGGTGAGAGCTGGGTCAGGGGCGTCGCGCAACGGCCACGGCAGGGTGAGCTGATCCGCCAGCCGCGGGTTGGCGAGGTCGTCGTCGCGGGAGTCCGGCATCTCGGCCCAGGCTGTCGTGCGGGCGATCCCCGCCTCGCGAACCTCGTCCAGCAGGCGGGACGTGACCCGCGGGCTGCGCTGAGTGGCCCAGACGGGGGCGGTCAGCAGCAGCTCGTGGCGGGCCCGGGTGACGGCGACGTAGGCCAGTCGTCGCTCCTCGACGACGGCGTGCTGCCCGCACGCCAGCACGAAGGTTTCGATCCGGCTCGCCAGCTCCTGACGGTCCGGGCAGGTCGCCCAGTCGAGGTGCGGCAGGCCGGACCGGTCGCCCCGCAGGCCGAAGGGGAGGCTGTCGAGCCCGCTCAACCAGGCCTTGTCCTTGGGCGGCGGCACCCGCCACCCACCGTCGTCCCGGGCGGCGACCCGGGCGTCGTGGGCCGGGAAGGTGCCCTCCTCGAGCCCGGGGACGACCACGAGGTCCCACTCCAGCCCTTTGGAGGCGTGGACCGTCAGCAGCTGCACGGCTCCCGGGGTGGGCGCGGTCTGACCGGCGGCGAGGCCTCTCTCGCGAGCCTCGGCGACGTCCAGCCAGGTCAGCAGACCGCCCAGCGTGGGCCGCTCGGACGACGAGGCGTAGGCGGCAACGACGTCGGCGAAGGCCTCGAGGTGGACCCGGGCATCGGCGACCGAACGCCCCGGTCGCGCCATGAGCTCGAGGTCCAGCCCCAGCACCCGCTCGGCCTCGCCGACGACCTCGGGCACGGTGGCGCTCAGGACCTCGCGCACCCGCCGGACCCTGCGCCGCAGGTCGACGAGCCGCGATCGGCCGGTGTCGCCCAGGGCGCGGCCGTGGGCGTCGTGCCATCCCGTCGGGGGTAGCCGGTCCAGCGCCTCGACGAGGCCCACCTGCTCCGGCTCCCCCACCTCGCCCCCTCGACCGAGCGACCGTGCCCAGGCGTGCAGGCCTGCGAGGTCGGCCGGGCCGAGGCGCACCAGCGGCCCCGTGAGGAGACGCATCAGGTGGTCACCGCGGGAGGGGTCGTCCACGACGTGCAGGAAGGACACGAGGTCGACGACCTCGGGCATGCTGAGGAGCCCGCCCAGGCCAACGACCTCGACGGGCAGGCCGGCGGCGGTGAGGGTCTCCGCGAGCAGGGTGAACTGGCTCCGCTTGCGGCACAGCACGGCGGCCGTCGGGCGCGGGTCGCCGTTCAGGCCGACGGTCGTGCCGGTCTCGCTGGGATCAGGCTGCGCCGCCAGCCGCTCGCTCAGCCAGTCGGCGATGTGCGCGGCCTCGGCCTCCAGGGTGTCGAGGCGGGCCGCCTCCACCTGACCGGGGCCGGCCCCGGGGCGCGGCTCGAGGACCGCCACCTCCACCGGGCAGGCGGCGGTGAGGGGCGCGGCGATGACGTTGGCCGCAGCGAGGATGGCGCCGTCGTTGCGCCAGGAGGTAGACAGCGGCAACGTGCGGGCGGGCCCAGCGGGTCCGGGGAACTGCTGGGGGAAGGACGTCAACGTGGTGGAGCTGGCGCCCCGCCAGCCGTAGATCGACTGGTGCGGGTCCCCCACCGCCATGACCGGAACCGTCTCGTCCGCCTCGGCGTAGAGCCGGCGCAGCAGCACCAGCTGCGCCTCGCTGGTGTCCTGGAACTCGTCGAGGAGGACGGCACGGAATCGCTGCCGCTCCCCCCGACCGACGTCGGGGAAGGCGCTCGCGATCCGGGCTGCCACGGACATCTGGTCGGCGAAGTCCAGGCTCTCCCGCGCCCGCTTGACGCGCTGGTAGTCCAGGATCAGCGGGACCAGGGCCTGCCGCTGACGCAGGACCCCGATGGCCTCCAGCACCGGCTTGAGCGGCGTCTTGCGTCCCTCTCCGTCGGGGAGAGCGTCCCAGGCCGCCAGGAGTCTGCGGAGGTGGTCGCCAAGGTCCTCGGGGGTGCCGAGGTGCTCCGCGAGCTGGCCGGAGAGCGACAGGACCGCCTCGACGACCGTGGACACGGCCGGGACCGCCCGGCCGGCGGCGCTGCTGACGGTGTCCAACGGCCCCGGATAGGCCTCGACGACCTCCTGCGCGAGCTGCCAGCAGGACGCCTCGGACAGCAGCCGGGCCCCGGGCTCGTTGCCGAGCCGTAGGCCGTGCTCGGACACGATCCGGCCGGCGTACGCGTGGTAGGTGGAGACCGTGGGCGTGAGGTCGAGGCCGTCGTCGGGTGAGCCGTCACGCCACAGCCCGGCGGCCTCCAGCTGCCGCAGCCGGCGTCCGATGCGCTCGGCCAGCTCACCGGCAGCCTTGCGGGTGAAGGTGAGGCCGAGCACCTCCTGCGGCTGGACCAGACCGTTGGCGACGAGCCACACGACCCTGGCCGACATGGTCTCGGTCTTGCCCGAGCCTGCCCCGGCCACGACCAGCAGCGGCTCCCGAGGAGCCTCGATGACGGCCTGCTGCTCGGCCGTCGGCGGAGGCTGGCCCAGGGCCTGGGCGATGTCGAGAGCACCGATCAGCGTCACAGGGTCCTCCCCTCGGGCTGCGCCGGGCAGGACCTGCGGACCGGGCAGTAGGAGCAGTGGTCACCCGGCGTGGCGGGGAAGCTGTCGCCGGCCATCCCCTCGGCGGTCGACTCGACGAGCTCGCGCGCCCACCCCGGGTCGTCGGCCTCGACGGCCGGCGCCTGCGGTTGGACGCGGGGGGCACGTCGGTCGCCGCCGAGCTGCAGCAGGGCCGCACCCGCGGACCCGGTGCCCGAGGGGAAGGCACCGGCCTCGACGGCGGCCTGGTAGGCCGCCAGCTGCGCGTGGTCGGCGAGCTCGGCCTGCGTGGGGGCGCTCCTGCCCGTCTTGATGTCGACGACCCGGAGGCGACCGTCCGGGGCACGCTCGAGGCGGTCGACGCGGCCCGTCAGCAGGGCGCGCCCGATCTCGACGCGGGCCTCCTGCTCGACCGCGACGAGCTCCCACCCCTCGTCCCGGATGGTGCGGGCGTAGTCGGCCAGCTTGTCGACCATGCGACCCGCCCGGTCGTGGTCGTGCCGGCCCCGCCAGCTGTCGGGCAGCCCGAGCTCGGGCCAGCGCCGGTCGAGCTCGCGCCGCAGGGTGGTGGCGTCGGTCAGGTCGACGTCGGGGTCGGCGGCGATCTCGTGCACCAGGGTGCCGAGGTCGGCGGCTCCCCGATCGCCCCCCTCGCCCCCATGGCTCCGGAGCACCCACATGAGCCGGCACCTCCCGAAGCTCTCGATGCGGGACGGCGACACCGGCACCGGCAGGTCGTCGGGATAGAGCGGCCGCGCATCCGTCTCACGGCGCAGGGCCCACCAGCTGCCGGGATCGGCGCCAGGAACCCCGGCATCGGCCAGCGCCCCGAGCCGGGCTGCTGCCTGCTCCCGGTGTGCCGCGTCGTCGGAGAGGACGCGGCGGCGCAGCTCGGCCACCACGCCGGTGAGGGTCATCGGTCGGGGCACCTCGAGCACGCTGCGCCCGTCGCCCTCGGGAGGGTCGATGACGTCGAGGTAGGACGAGGGCTGCTCGTCCTCGGAGGACACCGCCGTGACCACCAGGCGACGACGGGCCCGGCTCACGGCGGTCAGCAGCAGTCGAGCCTCGTCGGAGCGGACCGCCGCGAGCGCCTCGCGCGGTCCGTGACCGCGCCCTGCCAGCAGGTCGACCAGGTGCTCGGACCCGAGCAGGGACCCGCGCAGCCGCAGGTCCGGCCAGACTCCCTCCTGCAACCCGGCGACGACCACCAGGTCCCACTCGCCCCCGGCCGCACCCTGAGGGGTGAGCACCTGGACGACGTCGGTCGTGGGGGCCTGGGCGACGAGCGAGTCCGCCGCGACCTCCTGACCGAGGACCTGCTCGAGGAAGGCCTCCGGGCCGGCACCGGGCAGTCGCTCGGCGAAGGCACCGGCTGCCCCGAACAACGCGACGACGGCGTCAAGGTGCCGGTCGAAGCGCACGGACATCGGCCCGGACGACAGGGCGGCCCCCCTCCAGTCGTCGGCGACGCCCAGCGCGGACCACAGCTGCCACAGGATGGACTCGGCGGTTGTCTCGGCCGACCACCGACCCTCAGGGGTGAGCCGGGCCGCCCCGGCAGCCCTCGCGATCGCGCGACCGAGGCGCCGGACCGGTTGGGTGTCCACGGTGGGGAGCGCGTCGTCGTCGAGCGCGGACGGGTCGGACGGGTCGGACGGGCGCAGGAGCGCGGCCACGAGGAGCTGGTCGGGGGCCCGGTGGCCGCCCGCGGCCTGCTCGCGCCGCCGCAGGGCACGGCGCAGCCGCCGCACGGCGACCGGGTCGCTGCCGCCGAGCGGTGAGAGGAGCAGGTCGACGGCGACGTCGGGCTCCAGGGGACGCTCCTGGCCCCGCGCGACGCGGACGACGACCTCGAGCAGGGTGAGCAGGGCCCGGGCTGCGGGCTCCTCCCGGACCGGCAGGTCGGTCATCGCGGTGGGGACCGGCACGCCGGCGGCCGCCAGGGATTGACGGAGCGCGGCGAGCCGGGACCGGCCTCGACACACCACGGCCATCTGGGACCACGGCACCCCGTCGACGAGGTGGGCCCGGCGGAGCACGCCGCTCACGTGCGCGGCCTCCTGCGCGGCGCTGCGGAGCAGCACCGTCTCGACGGTGCCCTCCGACCCCGCCTGCGCCGCCCCGGGGTCGGTCTGATGGGTCGTGGCTGCTGCGTGGTCCTCGACCTCACGGTCCGCCACGCCCGCGTCGTGCCCCGCGCCCGGCCCGACGACGGGGTGCCCGGCCTCGCCGACCGGCGCCTCCGTCCCCGCCTGCCTGTGAGCAGTGACTCCGACAGCGCCGACCTGACGCGAGACGCGGGCGGTGACGGCGGCGAGCACGCGCCCCTGGCGGTGGGAGCACCCGAGGACGTGCGTCTCGCCCAGGCTGAGCAGGTCGTCACCCCCGAACCACCGCTCCCAGTCGGAGGCGAAGACCCGGGGGTCTGCCCCGCGGAAGGTCTGGACCGCGGTGTCCGGGTCGCCCACGAGCACCAGCGGCGTGGAGGGCGCGCGCACGACCGAGAGCAACCGCGCCGCCGACCAGGTCAGCTCCTGGGCGTCGTCGACGACGATCAGCCCGATGCGGCTCCGCACGCGGTCCAGCGCCTCCGCCGACTCCTCGAGCCGGTCGGCAGCGGCGGACAGCACCCAGGCCGGGTCATAGGCGCCGGGGCGGGAGAAGGCGGTGACCTGGTCGTACTCCTCCAGCACCGCCGCGGCGGCGCGCCACTCGGGGCGCCCGTGCCGGTCGGCGAGGACGACGAGATCCTCCGGGACCAGCCCCCGCTCGACGGCCCGCATCAGCAGGTCACGCAGCTCGGCGCGAAAGCCCCTGGTGCCCAACGCCTCTCGCACGGACTCCGGCCACTCCGGGCCCCGCACCACGCCGAGGGCGTGGCCGTCGAGGAGCTCCTTGAGGATGGCGTCCTGCTCGGCCCCGGACAGCAGCCGCGGAGACGGGTCCCCCACCAGCGCCGCCTCGGAGCGCAGGACGCCGAACCCCAGCGACTGGTGCGTGCGCGCCAGCGGCGTCGTGGTGGTGCCGCCCAGGCGGCTGGTGATGCGGTCCCGCAGCCCGGCAGCCGCGACGCGCGAGGAGGTGAGCAGCAGGGCCCGGTCGGCCTCGACGAGGCCGCGCCGCACGCGGTCGACGACCAGCTCGACGGCCAGCGTGGACTTGCCGGAACCCGGTGCGCCGACCACCTGGAGGAGCGAGGCGGTCGAGGCGAGCACGGCCCGCTGGCGCTCGTCGAGGACGGGCGCCTCGGCGAGGAGCGGGGTCGGCGTGCGCCGGAGCTGGACCATGCCTCGATCACACCAGACACCACTGACACACCCCCGCGCGACAGCCCGGGGGGACGGGACGGATCGGCATGTCGGTGCTGGGGCGGGGGGCGGAGCCCGGGCGATCAGGCCCCAGACGTGGGCTCGTCCCCGGGGATCCACGCACCCTCGGCGTCCCACCGGGCCAGGGGCAGGTCGATGCGCGTGCCGGTGACCAGACCGCCGACGAGCGGCATCGACTCGGCTCGCCACTGCTCGCGAGCCCGGGCCGTGAGCTGCTCGGGGAGGGAACCGTCGGCCCGGACGACGCGCCACCAGGGAGAGCCCCCGGCATACCGGCTCATCACCGACCCGACCTGCCGGGGCCCGCCACGTCCGAGGAGCTGCGCGACGTCGCCGTAGGCGAGGGCGCGTCCGGGCGGGATCTGGTCGACCACCTCGAGCACGTCCTCGGCGTAGTCCCCGATCACCGCGTCCGCAGCCACGCCGTCAGTAGGTGGGGAGCGACGGGTCGACGTCGCGGACCCACGCCAGCACCCCGCCCTCGAGGTGACGGGCGTTGGTGTGGCCGCCGGCGATCAGGGCCTGCAGCGCGGTCGCGGACCGGCCGCCGACCTTGCAGTGGATGACGACCTCCTCGCCCTCCTCGAACCGCGCTGCCGCCCGGCCGGAGACGAACTCCTCGAGCGGGACGGGCTCCGCGCCGGGGATGGAGACGATCGACCGCTCGTCCTCGCCCCGGACGTCGACCAGGCGGAAGCTGTCGGGGCGCTCGCGCAGCATCTGCGCGAGCTCGGGGGCGGTCACGGTCGGGAGCATGGCGTGCACGTCGTCCTCCTGGGTGGCGGGCAGTCCGCAGAACTGCTCGTAGTCGATGAGCTCGGTGATGGTCGGGTGGTCGCCGCAGAGCGGGCAGTCGGGGTTGCGCTCGACCTGCAGCGTGTCCCACCGCTGGGACAGGGCGTCGTGCAGCAGGAGCCGGCCGACGACCGGGTCGCCCATCCCCACGACGAGCTTGATCGCCTCGGCCGCCTGCACGGCTGCGACGGCGGCGCACAGGACACCGAGCACACCGCCCTCGGCGCACGAGGGGACGGAGCCGGGCGGCGGCGGGGTGGGGAAGACGCACCGGTAGCAGGGTCCCTCCCCCGCCCACCAGACGCTCACCTGGCCCTGGAAGCGGAAGATCGAGCCCCAGACGTGCGGTATGCCGACCAGGGCGCAGGCGTCGTCGACGAGGTAGCGGGTGGCGAAGTTGTCGGCGCCGTCCACCACGAGGTGGTAGCCGCGAAGGAGCTCAAGGGCGTTGCTCGAGTCGAGGCGAAGCTCGTGCTCGATCACCTGGACGTGCGGGTTGACCTCGCGCACGCTCTCGGCCGCCGACCGGACCTTGGACCGGCCGATGTCGGACTGGCCGTGGATGATCTGGCGCTGGAGGTTGGACTCCTCGACGACGTCGGCGTCCACCACCCCCAGGGTGCCGACGCCCGCGGCCGCGAGGTAGAGGAGGGCCGGGGACCCCAGCCCCCCGGCTCCCACGACCAGGACGCGGGCGTTGGCGAGGCGCCGCTGCCCCTCGCGGCCCACCTCCGGCAGCAGCAGGTGGCGCGAGTAGCGCTCGACCTGCGAGGTGGACAGCTCGGGCCCGACGTCGACGAGCGGTGGTCGTGCCATGCGGCGACGATACCCCGCACCGGGTGCGAGGCGGCAGGCGTGGAGCCGTCCGAGTAGCATGGCCGGACCCGTGGCCAGGCGCCTCGGGCCCCGGCTGAAAGGACCCCGATGACCACCGCACCGGACCACGTCTCCACCGAAGCCGCCCGCCCCGGGCGCCTGCCACGGTCGGAGCGCCGGGCCCAGCTGCTGGAGGCCGCCCAGGACATCTTCGTCGAGTCGGGCTACCACTCCGCCGCCATGGACGCGATCGCCGAGCGGGCCGGCGTCTCCAAGCCCGTTCTCTACCAGCACTTCCCCAGCAAGAAGGACCTCTACCTCGCCCTGCTGGACCAGCACTGCACCGCGATCGTCGACCTGGTCCGCGAGGCGCTGGGGTCGACGGACGACAACCGGGCCCGCGTCGCCGCCACCATCGCGGCCTACTTCGAGTTCTTCGACCGGGACGGCGCGCCGTTCCGGCTCGTGTTCCAGTCCGACCTGACGGGCGAGCCGGCGGTCCGCGAGCGCCTGGACCGGGTCGAGACCGAGTGCGCCGAGGCGATCGCCGACGTGATCAGCGGGGACGCCGCGCTGTCCCGCGAGCACGCGCTGATCCTGGGGATGGCGCTGGCCGGCGCCGCGCAGAACTCCGCCCGCCACTGGGTCACCAGCAGCTCCGAGACGGGCGTGACCCGGACCGAGGCCAGCCGACTGGTGGACACGCTCTCGTGGCGGGGGATCGGCGGCTTCCCCAAGGCGGACGCCCCCGGCGAGGCCGCCACCGCCTGACCGGGAACACCCCGACCCGCCCGGCGGTTGGTCACGGACGAGAGCGTCCGGCCCGCCCGCCGGCACCGACCACAACGAAAGGACCCTCCGTGGAGGTCAAGATCGGCGTCCAGAACGTCGCCCGCGAGATCACCTTCGAGTCCGCACAGTCCCCCGAGCAGGTGTCCGAGGCCGTCGCCACGGCCGTCCGCGACGGCTCCCTGCTGACGCTCCAGGACGACCACGGACGGACCGTGGTCGTGCCGGGCGACCGTCTCGGCTACGTCGAGATCGGCGAGGCCGCGAAGTCCCGGGTGGGCTTCGGCTCGCTCTGAGGCAGAGCGGCGTCAGACCGCAGGACGGCGGGGATGTGGTGCAGACCACATCCCCGCCGTCTTGCGGTTGTCATTGTTTCGTGATGCTGGAGTGATTGAACAATGCATGGAGGGGTATCCCATCAGTGACACCGTGTAAGCAGCCCCCCGAGACCGCGGGGTAGCTCACGAGGCGAGGCACCCCTCGCGTCACGCACCTACCAAGGAGAGTCACATGCTGGGCACCATCATCACCGCCATCATCATCGGCGCCATCATCGGCGGTCTGGCCCGTCTGGTCATGCCGGGCAACCAGAACATCTCGATCCTCATGACCATCGTCCTGGGCATCCTGGGGTCGGCCATCGGCTCCTGGCTCGTCTCCCAGTTCGGCTACAAGAACGCGTCCGGCGGCATCGCCTGGATCGCCGTCCTGGCCGGCGTCGTCGTCGCGGCCATCCTGATCGCCATCTACCTGAGCATGACCGGTCGCAAGGGTCGCGTCTGACCCGCACCGAGACCGTATGCCGGAGGGCGGCACCCCCACGAGGGGTGCCGCCCTCCGCGCGTGCCGTCACCGGACGGCATACGACCTCCGTCAGCTCGAGAGGCCGAGCCGACCCATGCGCTCGGTGTGGGCCTCGGCGAGGCGCGTGAACATCCGGGACAGCTCGGCCAGGTCACCGTCCGGCACGAGCATCGCCACCAGCTCGGGGTGCGCGGCGGCCAGCTGCTGCGCCTGGGACATCGCCTCCCCCATGAGCCTGCGCCCCCACAGGGACAACCGGCCCGCCACCGCGGGGTCGGCGTCCACCACCTTGCGGAGCTCCTGCTCGACGAACTCCGCCTTGCCCTCCGACTGCAGGACCCGCTGCATCAGCGGGCGCTCCGCCTCGCCGACGAAGTCGCTCGCCTCGCGGTAGAGATCCATCGCCAGCCCGTCGCCCACGTAGGCGTTGACGAGCCGCTCCGCCCAGGACCCGGGCGCCGTCCGCCGGTGGAAGGCGTCGATGGCCCCCACGAACGGCGCCATCGCGGCCTGCGGATCCGCGCCCAGCGCCCGCAGCCGCTCCTCGAGCGCCTCGTAGTGCCGGAACTCGCGGGCGGCCAGCCGTCCCAGCTCGGCCCGGGCGGCCGACGTGGGGGCCAGCTCGCTGTCGCCGGCGAGCCTGGCGAACCCCGTCAGCTCGCCGTAGGCGAGGGCTGCGAGGAGCTCGACGACACCGGTGTCGGACGCTGCGGGGCTCATGTGCACCCAGAGTAGTCGTCCCGCCGGTAGACTGGGTCGGACCAAGGTGCCCGGTCGGCACGAATCCAGGTGGACCACGTGGTCCCCTCCGCAGCGAGCACGCTGCCCGAAGACCTCCGATCGGCTCCGCTCATCCCGTGAGCCTCGTAAGAGGTCGCCGGCCGCCTCGCGGCTGCAGCCCCCGGCGGCTCACCACGCCCGACAGGACACCCGCATGACCAACCCCGCCCTCGACACCCCCGTCGACGAGCAGACCCGCGCCGAGGCGGCCCAGGTCGCCCCCGAGCTGACCTTCGCCGACTTCGACGTCCACCCGGACATCGTCGCGTCGCTGGCCTCGCTCGGGATCGAGCACCCCTTCCCCATCCAGGCCATGACCCTCCCGGTCGCCCTGGGCGGTCACGACATCATCGGCCAGGCCAAGACCGGCACCGGCAAGACCCTCGGCTTCGGCATCCCTATGCTCAACCGCGTGGTCTCCCCCTCCGACGAGGGCTTCGCCGAGCTGCGCCACGCGGGCAAGCCGCAGGCCCTGGCCGTGGCCCCCACCCGTGAGCTCGCGGTGCAGGTCGCCGGCGACCTCGAGCGGGCCGGACGGCAGCGCGGCGTGCGCATCGCGACGATCTACGGCGGGCGCGCGTTCGAGCCCCAGATCGAGCAGCTGCAGCGCGGCGTCGAGATCGTGGTCGGCACCCCCGGTCGCCTGCTCGACCTCGCCAAGCAGGGACACCTCGACCTCTCGCACGCCAGCATCGTGGTCCTGGACGAGGCCGACGAGATGCTCGACCTGGGCTTCCTGCCCGACGTCGAGAAGATCCTGGCCCTCACGGCCCCCAGCCGGCAGATGATGCTGTTCTCGGCCACCATGCCCGGTGCGGTCGTGGCGCTGGCCCGCCGCTACATGAGCCAGCCGACGCACATCCGCGCCATGGGCGACGAGACGGAGAACAAGCACACCGTCAAGGCGATCGAGCAGTTCGTCTACCGCGCGCACGCGCTCGACAAGGTCGAGATGCTCGCCCGGATGATGCAGGCCAAGGACCGCGGCCTGACCATCATCTTCAGCCGCACCAAGCGCACCGCCGCCAAGGTGGCCGACGAGCTCAGCGACCGCGGCTTCGCGGCCGGGGCCATCCACGGCGACCTGGGGCAGGGCGCACGCGAGCAGGCGCTCCGCGCGTTCCGCAACGGCAAGATCGACATCCTCGTCGCCACCGACGTCGCCGCCCGCGGCATCGACGTCGAGAACGTCACGCACGTCGTGAACTACCAGTGCCCCGAGGACGAGAAGACCTACGTGCACCGCATCGGCCGCACCGGCCGCGCCGGGCACACCGGCATCGCCGTGACCTTCGTCGACTGGGACGACGCACCCCGCTGGGGCATTATCAACAAGGCCCTCGACCTCGGCATCCCCGAGGCCGTCGAGACCTACTCGTCCTCCCCCCACCTCTACAGCGACCTCGACATCCCCGAGGGCACCAAGGGCCGGTTGCCCCGCACGGCCCGCGTCCGCGAGGGCCTGGACGCCGAACGTCTCGAGGACCTCGGCGAGACCGGCCAGCGCGCCGGCAAGGGTCGCCAGGGCGGCGGCCACGGCGGACGTGACGGCGGACGCGGTGGGCGCGGCAGCCGCGAGGACGGTCGTGGCGGACGTGAGGACGGTCGCGGTGGTCGTGGTGACCGCACTGACCGCGACGCCTCGCACGGCGGCACCGAGCGTGATCGTCCGTCCTCGGATGGGGGTGAGGGCGGGTCCGCCCGTCCGCGCCGCAACCGGAGCCGTCGCCGCACCCGCGGTGGCCGTCCCGTCGAGGGGCAGTCTCCCGCGCAGGGCGGTCAGGACTCCTGACGCCGGACGCCGCGAGGCGCCATACAACACCAACTGTCCAGGTCACGGGCCCTTCGACGACATCGGCGGAGGGCCCGTCGCCGGTTCGTCCGATTTGCCAGGCAGCGGTCAGACCCGCCACAGTGGTGGCTTCCTGTGGACGACCAATGACGGGCCGGGATCCTCGGGGGGTCTGCCGGCCCCTGAGGAGGAACCACCGATGTCCGATCAACCGCCACACTCCGTGACCACCGAACCGCCTGAGCCTTCGCGCTCGGAGGGGCCTGGTCAGCAGCCGCTCCCGGAGGGCGACGGCCGCGACCACGCCCTGCTCGCCGGTCTCACGACCGCGGTGCCCGAGTCCACCGCCCGCCGGCCCGGCGTCGACAAGATCACCTTCGGCATCACGGCCGTCCTGGCGATCGCCTTCGTGGTGTGGGGATTCCTCGGCACCTCGTCGCTCTCCACGGCCTCGTCCGGGGCGCTCGGCTGGGTGATGACCAACGCCGGCTGGGGCTTCGTCCTCATGGCCTCGATGTTTGTGGTGTTCGTCCTGTGGCTGGCCGCGAGCCGCTACGGCGACGTCCCGCTCGGTGGTGACCACGAGGAGCCCGAGTTCTCCACGCGGTCCTGGATCGCCATGATGTTCAGCGCCGGGATGGGCATCGGCCTGATGTTCTACGGCACGGCCGAGCCGCTCACCCACTACATCTCGCCTCCCCCGCGCAGCGGCGGCGAGGCGCAGTCGCCCGAGGCGCTCCAGACGGCGATGGCGACCACGCTGTTCCACTGGACGCTGCACCCGTGGGCGATCTACGCCGTCGTCGGCGTGGCCATCGCCTACTCGACCTTCCGCAAGGGTCGCAGCCAGCTCATCTCGTCGGTCTTCGCGCCGCTGATCGGGCGCCGCCGCGCCACCGGTCCGCTGGGGCGCGTCATCGACATCCTCGCGATCTTCGCCACGCTCTTCGGCTCCGCCGCCTCGCTGGGCCTCGGCGCGCTGCAGATCGGCGCCGGCATCGAGTTCAACGGCTGGGTCGACAGCGCGGGCGCCAACCTCCTGGTCATCATCATCGTGGTGCTGACCATCTGCTTCATCCTCTCGGCCGTGAGCGGCATCTCCCGCGGCGTCGAGATGCTGTCCAACGTCAACATGGTCCTGGCGCTCGTGCTCGCGGTCTTCGTGTTCCTCGTCGGCCCGACGCTGTTCATCCTCGACCTGCTGCCCACCGCGCTCGGGACCTATGTCGACCAGCTGGCCCGCATGGCCTCGCGGTCCGACGCCAGCGGGCTCGAGCCGATGAAGGCCTGGCTCTCCACGTGGACCGTCTTCTACTGGGCCTGGTGGATCTCGTGGACCCCCTTCGTCGGGATGTTCATCGCGCGCATCAGCCGCGGCCGCACCATCCGCCAGTTCGTCACCGGCGTGCTGCTCGTCCCGAGCCTCGTCTCGCTCGTGTGGTTCGCGATCTTCGGTGGCGCCGCCATCGACGCGCAGCGGAGCGCCGGCGACATGGCGACCAAGGTCAAGGGCGAGCTCCTCGTCGACGCCGACGCGTCGCTGTTCCAGCTGCTCAACCACTACCCCCTCGCCGGGATCACGACCGTGCTCGTCATGGTGCTCGTCGCGATCTTCTTCGTGTCCGGCGCCGACGCCGCCTCCATCGTCATGGGGACGCTGTCGGAGCACGGCACCATCGAGCCGAGCCGCAAGACGGTGATCTTCTGGGGCGCCGCGACCGGCGCCGTCGCCGCGGTCATGCTGCTCGCCGGGAGCCTGAACGGCGACATGAAGGAAGCGCTCAGCGGACTGCAGAGCCTGGTGATCGTCTCGGCGCTGCCGTTCGGGATCGTGATGGGCGGCCTCTGCGTCGCGCTGGTCAAGGACCTGCAGAGCGACCCGGTCGTGCGCCGTGCCGCCCTGGCCGACCGCCTGATGCGCGAGGCCGTCGTGCGCGGCGTCTCCGAGCACGGTCACGACGACCTGCAGCTGATGGTCCAGCAGAACGGTGCCACCCGTGACGAGACCCCACAGCCGCGTCGCTTCGACCGGTTGATCGGGCGCTACCGCAACGGCTGATCGGGTCCGCCCGAGAGGCACCGTGGAGGGGAGTCGACCGTGTCGGCTCCCCTCCACGCTGCCCCGGCCCGCTACGTCCCTCCGCTGTCGTCCGGCTCCAGCGCCGCCCAGGGCGCCCGCTCGGGCACGTGGGAACTCCCCTCGGGGCAGTGGGCGCGGAAGTCGCACCACCCGCACAGGGCGGACACCTGAGGCGGGAACTGGTCGGACTCCACCCCTCGCTCGCGGTAGTCGGCGTCCGCCCGCCTCAGGTCCACCGCGATGGACTCGACCTCGCCGACCTTGCGGTCCAACGACTCAGCCGTATGACGGTGCCGCGCCACCGTGCCCGTGGGCACGTGATGCAGCTCGACGTCCACGCAGGGACGCTTGAACATCCCGGCGACCGCCACGGCATACATCGCCATCGGCAGGGAGGTCCGCAGCTCGTCCACCGTCGAGGGCCGGCGCGAGGTCTTGTAGTCCACCACCACGAGCGCCCGTCCGCCGTCGGACGTCGGCCGGTCGTCGAGCCGGTCGATCCGCCCGGTCAGCGCCACCGTGCCGGTGCGCACCGAGACGGTTCGCTCGATCCCGACCGGGCGGTTGCCCGGGGCGATCCCCCGGAGGTAGTCCGTGACCTCCTGCTGCGCCGTCCGCAGCCAGCGGCGGGACATGGCGGCGTCGCGGAACCCCACGTCGACCCAGCTCGCGGCGACCAGCGCGTGCGCCCGGTCCACCGACCACTGCTCCACCGGCACGTCCCACCAGTCCCGCAGCGCGTTGTGCACCGCGATCCCGAGGCTGGTGTGCGCCCGCTGCGGGGCCGCCTTCGGCTTGGGTCGGTCGAGGTACTGCAGGCGGTAGCGCCGCGGGCAGTCGAGGTAGGCGAGCAGGCGGGACGGGCTCGCGGCATACAGCCGCTGCGGCATCCCGGCGAAGGTGCCCTGCCCGGCCGGCTGGTCCGTGGACTGCTGGGTCATGCCGTCGACCCTAGGCACGCGCGAGCCGAGGAGACCATCCACCGCGCCGCCTGTGGACGACGACGCCCGGAACGCGACAGGCTGTGGACGACGAGGCTCAGGGACGCAGCACGGGCACGCCGCTCGCCCGGTCCTCGATCTGCTCCAGCACCCCGGGCGCCGTCGTGTGCTCGCCGATGCGGTTGAGCTTGCCGTCGCCGTGGTAGTCGCTGGACCCGGTCTGGAGCAGCCGCAGGGACCGAGCCAGCGCGGCGCCGTGCGCACGTTGCCGGGGGTCGTGGTCGCGGTGGTCGATCTCCAGCCCCGCGAGGCCCGCCTCGGCCATCGCCTCGATCACCGAGTCGTCGACGACCCGCCCCCGCTTGGCGGCGAAGGGGTGCGCCATCACCGGCACTCCCCCGGCGGCCAGCACCAGCCGCACCGCCTCGACCGGGTCCGGGGCGTAGTGCGAGACGTAGTAGGGCGACCCGTCGTGCAGGTAGTCGCGGAAGACCGCGTTGCGGTCGGGCAGGGCTCCGAGGGACACCAGCGCGTCCGCGATGTGCGGCCGCCCGATCGTCGCGCCCTCCCGCACCTGCGCTAGGACGACGTCATAGGTCAGCTCGGGGAACCGCTCCTGCAGCCGCTCCACGATGCGTTGTGCGCGGCTCTCGCGCGACAGCCGGGCCCGCTCGATCTCGGCCACCAGGTCCGGGTCGGCGGGGTCGTGCAGGTAGGCCAGCAGGTGGATGCTGATGCCCTGGTGAGCGCAGGACATCTCCATGCCGCGCACCAGCGCCACCCCCGTCTCGTCCACGACGCCGGCCGCCTCGTCCCACCCGCTCGTCGTGTCGTGGTCGGTGAGCGCCACGACGTCCAGGCGTGCGTCGCGCGCCGCACGGACCACGTCCGCAGGGTCTTGCGTGCCGTCGCTGGCCAGCGAGTGCGTGTGCAGGTCGATGCGCATCCCGCCAATCTAGGCGCTGGCGATGCGCGGTCGCGTCAGCGGCGGGGCATCAGGACCGTGTAGTCCAGGTCGAGCACGACGTGCGGCAGGTACTTCCCGTCCTCGCCGCGCAACGGGACGTCGGCGCACGGGTGGTCCTTGGTGGCCACGGTGCGGATCCGCAGGGCCCCCACGTCGTGCCGGCCCGGCAGCTCGATCCGCTCCAGGACCTCCGACCAGGCGTAGATCGTGTGTCCCGCGAAGGTCGGGTTGGCGTGGCTGCCACCGTTGATCGCCGCCACGGAGAGGGCGTTGCCGAGCCCGTTGAAGGTCAGCGCTCGGGCGAGCGAGATCACGTGCCCGCCGTAGATCAGCCGCCGCCCGATCGCCGAGGACGCCTGGGCGTGCTGGTCGAAGTGCACCTTGGCGGTGTTCTGGTAGAGGCGGGTGGCCAGCATGTGGTCCGACTCCTCGATGGTGACGCCGTCGACGTGGTCGATGCGCTCGCCGACCTCGTAGTCGTCCCAGAGGAACTCGCTGCCCGCGAGCGCCGTGTCGTAGCCGCCGACGACCCGCCACGGGGCGATGAGCTCGGACGCCGGCACCGCGCCGGGGAGATCGGGGATGGTCGTCTCCCCCAGCCGGTCGGCAGGGACGGTCTCGCGGCGGCGGACCATCACCCAGCGGACGTAGTCCAGGACGACCTCGCCCTCCTGGTTGCGGCCCTCGGTGCGGACGTAGACGTTGCCGGAGGCGCCGTTGGAGTTGGGCTTGAGGCCGATGACCGTCGAGGTGGCCGTGAGGGTGTCGCCGACGTGGACCGGGCGGTGGAAGCGGCCTCCGGCATACCCCAGGTTGGCGACCGCGTTGAGCGAGATGTCGGGCACGGACTTGCCGAACACGACGTGGAAGGCCAGCAGCTCGTCGACCGGCATGCGCTCCAGCCCGAGGCCGCGGGCGAAGGTCTCCCCCGAGGTCAGCGCGAACCGCGAGCCGTAGAGCCCGGCGTACAGCGCGACGTCGCCCTCGGTGATGGTGCGCGGCGTCGCGTGGACGAGCTCCTGCCCGAGCCGGAAGTCCTCGAAGTAGTTGCCGGCCGTCGTCTTGGACATCGTGGGTCACCTCGTCGTGGGCGGTCTGGGTCCGCCGCCCATGCTGCCGCAGCTGGTCCCCCCGGGGCACCCGGGTGAGGCGTGCCCTTGCTCACTCCGGCCGTATACCGTCCCCCTGCACGACGGGGAGCGTGCCCGTGGTCGCCGCCTCGAGCCGCTGCGTCGCGCCCTCGGCCTCGGGGCTGCCGGCGGCCACCGCCTTGTCCGCCCGGGACCCGTCGCCGCGCGGCGAGGCGTGGCGCAGGTTGCTTCGGCCGGGTCGCGCGAGGTAGGTGCCGAGGGACGCCCCGGCCGCGAGCGCCAGCCCGACGCCCGCGGCGTTGAGCAGCGTCATCGTGCCCTCGCCGAAGGAGGTGCGCGACCCCGCGTGGACCATGATCTCCAGCAGGCCGCGATAGACCATCGACCCGGGCATGAGGGGCACCAGGGCGGCGGTCGTGAGGGCCAGCGACGGGACCGCCAGGCGCCGGCCGAGGTGCACCGACACCATGGCCGCCACGAACGCTCCGACGGCGCTGGACGAGATGCTCCCGAGGCCGATCAGCGTGCCGGCGAGGTAGCCGACCCAGCCCAGCACGCCCATCCCGGCGCACAGCACCACGGTTCGCGGCCCGGCATACGTCGAGATGGCGAAGAAGGCCGAGATGAGCAGCGACCCGCCCAGCTGCTGGGCGAGGCTCCCGAGGGGCGGCGCGGCGCCGCTGAGGACGACGGGGATCCCGACGCGCTGGGCGAGCTGGAGGGTCATGAGGATGCCCACGACGATGCCGAGGGTGAGGATGACGACTTCGAAGGATCGGGCCCCGGCGGTGACGTAGTAGCCGTCGATGGCGTCCTGGGCGGCACCGACGACGGACAGACCCGAGAGCATCATCACGATGCCTCCGGCGACGATCAGCTCGGGCCGGACGCCCTCGAGCCACGTGATCCCCTGGTAGGCCCCCGCCATGAGGGCCGTGGCGGCGACGGTGGGGATGGCGGCGGCGAACACCTGCATGAAGAACGGCGGCACCTGCTTGCGGGCCAGCCAGCCGATGAGCAGGTCGATCGCTGCGGACGCCAGGAACGCGACGATCGTGATCAGGAACGACGCGTTGAGCAGCACGCACACGGCCGCGGCGACACCGGCGTTGCCGAAGGTCACGACCCACCGGCGATAGGGGTGCGGGGCCCGCACGATCGCGGCGAAGACCTCGAAGGCCTCGTCGACGTCCTGCTCCTCCTCGATCCGGTGGACCAGGGCCTGCAGCCGCTGGAGGCGGGTGTAGTCGATGCTGCGCGCCCGCACCACCCGCAGCGTCGTCAGCGGCTCCCGGTCGTGACCGCGGTAGTGCGAGACGGAGATGGACGTGTAGGTGACGTCGACGTGGACGGCCTTGAGCCCGAAGGCCTTGGTGATGCGCAGGGCGTTGAGGGTGACGTCGTTGGCCGAGGCGCCGTGCGACAGCATCATCTCGGCCACGCGCATGGCCAGGTCGAGGGCCTTGCGCGTGAGGATCGGGTCCACCTCGTCGGGGTGCAGCTGCAGCACGCTAGTGCCGTCGCTGGGGCGAATGACCCGGACGGCCTGCTGGGCGGTGCGGCGCAGCCCCCGGGGCGCGGAGGGGCGCCGTGGCAGGGGCGAGGACGGGTAGTGCGGCTTCGTCACGCTCCGTACTGTCCCCGTCGCCGCACCTGCGACGCAAGCCGCCTCCCCGTGCGTGGCACGATGGTCGCCATGACGAGCGAAGAGCAGCCGAAGGCCGAGCACCGGAGCCGACCCACCAGCGCCGAGTTCCGTGACTTCGTCGCGACGGGGTGGGCGCCACGAGCGACCGAGCCGACGCCGCGCTCGGAGGTCGCGGACGTGACGGTGCCCCGCCGCGAGGCCGTGTCAGCCGAGTTCGCGGGCGAGCGGCTCGTCATACCGGCGGGTGGTCTGAAGGTCCGCAGCAACGACTGCGACTACGTCTTCCGGCCGCACACCGCCTTCTCCTGGCTCAGCGGCCTCGGCGCCGACCGCGAGCCGGACGCGGTCCTCGTGCTCGACCCCCTGCAGCAGGGCGGTCACGAGACCACGCTGTTCTTCCGCCCGCTGGCCCCGCGCGACAGCGAGGAGTTCTTCGCCGACAGCCGGTATGGCGAGTTCTGGGTCGGCGCCAGGCCCACGATCGCCGACGTCGAGTCGGAGCTCGGCGTGCGAGCCCGGCACATCGACGAGCTCAAGGACGTGCTGGCCAAGGACGCGGGCCAGGTGCAGCTGCGGGTCGTGCGGGACGCCGACGCCGCCGTGGCGGCGCTGGTGGACGAGGTCCGCCAGCAGGCGGGCGTCACCGAGTCCCAGACCGAGGTGGACGAGGCGCTGTCCCGCTCGCTGTCCACCCGGCGCATGGTCAAGGACGCGTGGGAGGTCGACGAGATGCGCAAGGCCGTCGCCGCCACGCAACACGGCTTCGAGGGGATCATCGCCGACCTGCCCGAGGCGGTCCGCCGCGGCCGGGGCGAGCGCTGGGTCGAGGGCGTCTTCGGCCTCTACGCCCGGCACGAGGGCAACGGCGTGGGCTACGACTCGATCTGCGCGTCCGGCGACCACGCCAACACGCTCCACTGGATCAAGAACACCGGCGACATCCGCGACGGCGACCTGATCCTCGTGGACGCGGGCGTCGAGGTCGACTCGCTCTTCACCGCCGACGTGACCCGCACCCTGCCGGTCAACGGCACGTTCAGCGAGCCGCAGCGGCGCGTCTACGACGCCGTGCTCGCCGCGCAGGAGGCCGGCCTGGCCGCCGTCAAGCCCGGCAACCGGTTCAAGGACGTCCACGCGGCCGCGATCCGGGTCATCGCCGAGCACCTGCACGCGTGGGGGCTGCTGCCCGACGGCGTCACCGTGGACCAGACCCTGGACCCCGAGCACGGGCAGTACCACCGTCGCTGGATGGTGCACGGCACGTCCCACCACCTCGGCATGGACGTCCACGACTGCCAGCTCGCGCTGCGCGAGGACTACATGGATGCAGAGCTCGTGCCCGGCATGATCCTCACCGTCGAGCCTGGGCTGTACTTCAAGGCCGACGACGAGCTCGTCCCGGACGAGCTGCGGGGCATCGGCGTGCGCATCGAGGACGACGTGCTGGTCACGCCGGACGGCCACGAGAACCTCTCGGCGGCCATGCCGCGCACGTCCGCGGACGTGGAGCGCTGGATCGCCGAGGTGCAGGAGCGCGGTCGCCCCTGAGGGATCTGGCTCTGACAGGTCAGGCCACCAGGGTCAGCGGCGCGGGTCGTCCTCGCCGGCGCGCGTCGCGCCGCTGCCCGTGCTGTCGCTGCCGGTCGGCGGGGCCAGGTCGTACGGCTGCTGTCCGGTCGGCGGCGCCGGCGGCGCGTCCTGGCGGGGCACGGGGCCCTGTGCCCCGAGCAGGCCTGCGCCGCGGAGCATCTCGCGGGCCTGGGCCTGGACCTGGTGCTCCACGAGCACCTCGTACTTGGTGGCCACGACCTGCGAGACCGAGGTGAAGTCCCGCTTGCCGCGGGTGAAGGCGTAGCCGAGCAGCGCCCACACGAGTCCGAACAGCGCACCGAACAGGACCGTCGTGATGATCGTCCGCATCCCCTGGCCGTCGAAGATCGAGAAGATCAGACCCACGAACAGACCCATCCACATGCCCGACGCGAGGCCGCCGAGGGCGACCTTCTGCTGGGTGAGCCGGCCGGTCACGCGCTCGACCTGACGCAGGTCGGTGCCGACGATCATGACGTTCTGGACCGGGAAGGCGTTGTCGGCCAGGTGGTCGACGGCCTTCTGCGCCTGGGTGTACTGGTCGAAGACCGCGACGGACGACGGCCACTCGAGCGTGAGCCGCTCGGCCATGGTCGCTGCGCTGGGGTTGTTGATGGGGCTCGGGGACATGGGCTCCATTATGCCGTTCGCGCCCGGACCCACCCTGGATGTCCGCCGCACGATCGCCGAACGCAGCCAGCCAGGGATGCAGGGACGCAGGGACGAGCTCGCCTGCTCGATCAGCGTCGCGCGTAGTCCTTGACCAGCCGCCGGCCGATGATCATCTTCTGGATCTCGGCCGTGCCCTCACCGATCAGCAGCATGGGCGCCTCGCGGTAGAGCCGCTCGATCTCGTACTCCTTGGAGTAGCCGTAGCCGCCGTGGATGCGGAAGGACTGCTCGACCACGTCGGCGCAGTACTCGGCGGCCAGGTACTTCGCCATACCGGCCTCGAGGTCGTTGCGCTGGCCCTTGTCCTTGAGGCGGGCCGCCTTGACCATCATCTGGTGGGCGGCCTCGCACTTGGTGGCCATGTCGGCGAGGCGGAAGAGGATGGCCTGGTGGTCGACGATCTTCTTGCCGAAGGTCTCGCGCTGCTGGGCGTAGTCGATGCCGAGCTCGAAGGCCCGCTGGGCCACCCCGCACGCCCGGGCGGCGACGTTGACGCGCCCGACCTCGACGCCGTCCATCATCTGGTAGAAGCCCTGCCCGGGCTCGCCGCCGAGGATCTGCGCGGTCGTGGTCTGGTAGCCGTCGAGGACGAGCTCGGTGGTGTCGACCCCCTTGTAGCCCATCTTGTCGATCTTGCCGGGGACGGTGACGCCGGGCGCGACCTCGCCGAAGCCGGGCTCCTTCTCGACCAGGAAGGTCGTCATGTTCTTGTAGACCGACTCGGCGCCGGTGTCGGTCTTGACCAGGACCGCGACGAGGGTCGAGGAGCCGCCGTTGGTCAGCCACATCTTCTGCGCGTTGATCGTCCACGCGTCACCCTCGCCGGGGACGGCCTTGCTCTTGATCGCGGAGACGTCGGAGCCGCAGCCGGGCTCGCTCATCGAGAAGGCGCCGCGGACCTCGCCGGTCGCCATGCGGGGCAGGTAGCGCTCCTTCTGCTCCTCGGTGCCGTGCTGCAGGAGCATGTAGGCCACGATGAAGTGGGTGTTGATGATGCCGCTGACGCTCATCCAGCCGCGGGCGATCTCCTCGACGCACAGGGCGTAGGTCAGCAGCGACTCCCCCAGACCGCCGTACTCCTCGGGGATCATCAGCCCGAAGATCCCCATCTCCTTCATGCCCTCGACGATGTCCGTCGGGTACTCGTCCTTGTGCTCCAGGTCGGTCGCGACGGGGATGATCTGCTCGTCGACGAACTGGCGCACGAGCTTGAGCAGCTCGCCCTGCTCCTCGGTCAGTCCGTCGGTCGTCTGGATGCGTCCCATGGGGATCTCCCGGCTTCGGTGGTGGGTGGCCTCGGTCTACCAGGGAGTATGACGAAAGGCCGTGGTCGCCGACAGGCGCACGGGCCGTGAGCCTCACCACGCCTACCTCAGGTAGATCCGCTCACCAGGCGCGGCGCAGCACCCCGATGGCCTCGGCGAGGTCCAGGCCGTGCCGCTGGGCGGTGCGGGCGAGGAGCGTGGCGGCGGCCTGGGTCTCGTCGGCGGTGCCGTCGCGCACGTGCTCGAGCACGACCGTGCCGTTGCGGCCGCGCGTGGCCACGTGCCCCTCGGCCTCGAGCTGCTTGTAGGCCTTGGCGACGGTGTTGACCGCGAGGCCGAGGTCCCCGGCCAGCTGCCGGACGGTCGGCAGCCGGGCGCCGGTCGGAAGGGTGCCGTCGGCGACGGCGCCGGTCACCTGCGTGACGATCTGCTCGTATGCCGGAGCCGGGCTGCTCTCGTCGATGGTGAGGATCACGCGAGCACGTCCTTGCCTCGATCCGCCGTGGACCGGATGGCGAGGCACATCCCCCCGGTCCAGCACGTCCAGATCGCGAGCCACACCATGGCCTCTCCCATCACGACGTTCCCCTCATTTTGTAGCATGACGTTATGCGACACATCTAAGACGCTCCCGGTGGCGGGCGCAACCCCACCCCCTGGCCGGTCGGAGGGAGGAAAAGGGGTTGCAGGCGGGGTGCGGCGGCCGCGACAGTGGGTGGGCCTGCCGCCATACGGCCCGGGCCCCGACGATCTCCAGGAGGTGGCGACATGACGGTCCTCGTGCGCCTGCACCGCCCAGACCCCACCTCCCACCTGGAGATCTCTCATGAACTTCCCTGCGCAGCAGGATCTTTCGTTCGACTCATCGCCTGACGGCCCGCCCGAGGGCGAGCGCTGGTCCACCTGGGACGTCGCGCAGCACGGGCCGAAGCCCCGCCCCGACTGGGTGGTGACCGCCCTCGGCGCCGTCGACCAGGACCTCGGCGTCCTCAAGACCGGCAAGGAGGCCGACGTCCACCTCGTGCGTCGGTGGGTCCCCGGCGACGACGGCTCCGAGGTCGTCCTCGCGGCCAAGCGGTACCGCTCCAACCAGCACCGCCTGTTCCACCGCGACAGCGGCTACCTCGAGGGCCGCCGGGTCCGCAAGAGCCGCGAGATGCGCGCCATGGCGCACCGCACGACCTTCGGCAAGGAGGTCATCTCAGGCCTGTGGGCCGCGGCCGAGTTCGACGCCCTCGGCCGGCTCTGGGAGCTCGGCCTGCCGGTCCCCTATCCCGTCCAGATCACCGGGGACGAGATGCTCATGGAGTTCATCGGTATGACGGAGGGGCCGACGCCGGTGGCCGCGCCCCGACTGGCCCAGACCCGGCCGGACCCGGCGCTCCTCGACGAGCTGTGGCACCAGCTGCGGCGCACCCTGCTCGTCCTCGCGCGGGAGGGGTGGACGCACGGCGACCTGTCGCCCTACAACGTCCTGCTCCACGAGGACCGGCTCGTGCTGATCGACTGGCCCCAGATCGTGGACGTCATCGGCAACCCGCACGGCTTCGAGATCCTCGAGCGGGACGCGACCAACATGTGCGACTGGTTCGTGCGACGCGGGCTCGAGGTCGACGCCGGTGAGCTGGTGGGCGAGCTCGTCGCCGAGGCGACCGCGCGCTACTGACGCCGGCTGCACTCCTGACCCGGCTGACCCAGCTGACCCCTGCTACCCGCAGACAGGTGAGGAGGCCGCCGGCACCCCCATGCCGACGGCCTCCTCGGACCGGTCCGAAGGGTGTTGGATCGACCGGTCGTGCGTGCCGGTTCGAGCCCCCGCAAGACCCGGCACATCTCGTACGACGCCGCACCCCGCCATCAGGTTGGGGCCACCCTCGCGACGTCTGCGCGGTGAGTGTCTCCGCGGGGTCTCCGCGGTCAGTAGACGACCACCGTCCCCCGCAGCCCGATCAGCCGCTGACCGCGCAGCTCGTCCATGTTGGCGTTGTGGATGCGGACGCACCCGTGGCTGCTCGGGTAGGCCCCGATGTCGAAACGGCTGCCGTGCACCGCGATGCCGCCGTTGAAGTACATCGGGCGGTACATGCTGCCGAGCCGGCCGTGCTGCCAGCCGGACCCGTCGCCGTACTGCGTCCAGAACCGGAAGCTGCCCGACGGCGTGACGGCGCGCACCCACCGGCCGCGGTCGCGGTAGCGCTTGTTGTTGCCGGTGCTGACGTTGTAGATCCGCGAGACCCGGCCGCCGTCCACGACGTACAACGTCTGGCGGGCCTTGTCGATCTCGATCACGTGACCCTTGCGGCTGCGGGCGGCGGGGCGGACCCCCTTGCTCGCAGCGGCCTGGGTGCGGGCGTCGGCCACGCCGGTCCGCGGCAGACCGGCGACCTTCTGCAGCGCCATGACGGCCTGGCGGGTGCGGGCGGCATACACGCCGTCGACCCGGCCGAGGCTGTAGCCGAGAGCGTTGAGCCTGCTCTGCAGGACCGTGACGGCCGGACCGCGCGAACCGACGCGCAGGGTGCGCGCGGCGGCCCGGGGAGCCAGGGCGGCCTGCGCCGCGCTGACAGGTGCCGAGCTGACGAGCGTCGAGCTGACGGGTGACGCGCTGATGCGTGCCGGTGCGACGGGCGCGGACTGGGCCGTGGTCCCCCCGACCACGGCCCCGCCCGTGAGCATCGCTGACGCGGCGAGGAGCGTGACACCGCGACGGATGGTGGAGCTGCTCATGATGGTCCCCCCTCTGGGACGTGCTTCCTTGACACCCTCAGGACGTCGTGGCGGGGCACAAGGTTGCACGCCGATAAGGTGACCCCCGTGAGCTCTCTGCGTCGCGTCTTCGTGGCCCGCCTCGCCGGCATCGCGGTGTTCGACCCGCTCGGCGACCAGGTGGGGCGCGTCCGCGACGTCGTCGTCAGCTTCAGCGCGACCCGGCGCAAGCCACGCGTGCTGGGCCTCGTCGTCGAGGTGCCCGGCCGTCGCCGCGTCTTCGTGCCGATCACGCGCGTCACCAGCATCGACGCGGGCCAGGTCATCACCACGGGCCTGGTCAACATGCGCCGCTTCGAGCAGCGCCCGACCGAGTCGCTCGTGCTCGCCGAGCTGCTGGACCGCGCGGTGACGGTGAGCCAGCCCGCCGAGGAACCGTTCGAGGCGACCGTCGAGGACCTGGCGATCGAGCAGGACCGGCCGCGCGAGTGGTCCGTGACCAAGGTCTTCGTCCGTCGCGGCCACGTCAGCGGCAGCCTGTCGCTGCGTCGCCTGACGGGCCGTCGCGGCGAGACGCTGATCGTCGACGTGCTCGACACGACGGGCCTCGCGACCCGCCACCAGGGCCAGAGCGCCGCGCGCCTCCTGGAGGCCTACGACGACCTTAAGGCCGCCGACCTCGCCGAGGTCATCCACGAGCTGGCGCCCGGCCGACGCGTGGAGGTGGCCAGCGCCCTCGACGACGAGAAGCTCGCCGACGTCATCGAGGAGCTCCCGGCGGACGACCAGATCGAGATCCTCACCCACCTCGAGACCGAGCGCGCCGCCGACGTCCTGGAGTTCATGCAGCCCGACGACGCTGCCGACCTGCTGTCCGAGCTGCCGGAGGCCACCCAGGAGCACTACCTGCAGCACATGGAGCCCGACGAGGCCGCCCCGCTGCGCCGCCTGATGGCCTACGACGACAACACCGCCGGTGGTCTGATGACCCCGGAGGCGATCATCCTCGGCCCGGACGCCACCATCGCCGAGGCGCTGGCCTGGGCCCGCCGCGAGGAGCTCTCCCCCGCGCTCGCGTCCCTCGTCTGCGTCTGCCGCCCACCGCTCGAGACCCCCACGGGGCGCTACCTCGGGACCGTGCACATCCAGCGGCTCCTGCGCGAGCCCCCGCACAGCCCGCTGGGAGCGATCCTGGACAAGGAGCTGGAGCCGCTGCAGCCGACGGACAGCCTGGGCACCGTCACGCGGATGCTCGCCAACTACAACCTCACCGGGGCCCCCGTGGTCGACGAGGACGGTCACCTCCTCGGGGTCGTGACCGTCGACGACGTGCTCGACCACATCCTCCCCGAGGACTGGCGCGAGGAGAGGCACGAGGTGACCCATGACTGAGCGCACCCGCACCCAGGACCGCAACCGGCTGGACCAGCCGCAGGAGGCACGGGTCCGGTTCCGGCGACCCGCGATCTTCGCCGAGGGCGCCTTCGGCTCGGCCAGCGAGGGCTTCGCCCGCTTCATGGGGACGCCGACCTTCCTGATCTGGATGACGATCTTCGTGGTCGTCTGGCTCGGGTGGAACACCTTCATGCCCGAGGCCGCGCAGTTCGACCCGCGGTCGCTCAACTACACGCTCCTCACCCTGATCCTGTCGCTCCAGGCGTCGTATGCCGCTCCCCTGCTCCTCCTCGCCCAGAACCGCCAGGACGACCGGGACCGCGTCGCCCTCGAGCAGGACCGCGCCCGCGACGAGCGCAACCTGGCCGACACCGAGTTCCTGACCCGCGAGGTGGCCGCCCTGCGGATCGCGTTGCGGGACATGGCGACCCGCGACTACCTGCGCTCCGAGCTGCGAGACCTGCTGGAGGTGCTGGAGGAGCGCGGGATGGTCCCGGAGGCCGCCGACGACAGCGACCCGGAGGCACCCCGCGCCAAGAAGGCCAAGAAGAAGAAGGCCGCGCCCGCGCCCCCCGCCGATCCCGGCGCGTAAGGAGAGGCCGGGCGGGCGGCATACGATGGGGGGCATGTCTGCCCCGTCCCTGGACCTGATCCACGCCGCCCTGGCCACGGTCGACGACCCCGAGATCCGCAAGCCCATCACCGAGCTGGGGATGGTCGAGTCGGTCGACGTCGACGACGCCGGACGGGTCGCCGTCCGGGTGCTGCTGACGGTCGCGGGCTGTCCCATGAAGGACCCGATCCGCAAGGGCGTCACCGAGGCCGTCGCGCGCGTCGAGGGGGTCAACGGGGTCTCCGTCGACCTCGGCGTGATGAGCGACGAGCAGCGCGGCTCCCTGCGCGACCAGCTGCGCGGCGGCCAGGCCGAGCGCGAGATCCCGTTCGCCAAGCCGGGATCCACGACCCGGGTGTATGCCGTCGCCTCCGGCAAGGGTGGTGTCGGCAAGAGCTCGGTCACCGTCAACCTCGCCGCCGCCCTGGCCCGTCAGGGGCTCAAGGTCGGCGTGGTGGACGCCGACATCTACGGCTTCTCGGTGCCGCGCATGATGGGCGTCGAGCAGCAGCCGACCCAGGTCGACGACATGATCCTGCCGCCGGTCGCGCACGACGTGAAGGTCATCTCCGTCGGCATGTTCGTCGCCGGCAACCAGCCCGTCGTCTGGCGCGGACCGATGCTGCACCGCGCGCTGCAGCAGTTCCTCGCCGACGTGTTCTGGGGCGACCTGGACGTCCTCCTGCTCGACCTGCCGCCCGGCACCGGCGACATCGCCATCTCCGTCGCGCAGCTCATCCCCGGCGCCGAGATCCTCGTGGTCACCACCCCGCAGCAGGCGGCGGCCGAGGTCGCCGAGCGCGCCGGGTCCATCGCCGTGCAGACGCACCAGCGCATCGTCGGCGTCGTCGAGAACATGTCCTGGCTGGAGCAGCCCGACGGCTCCCGGCTCGAGCTGTTCGGCTCCGGCGGCGGTCAGGCCGTGGCGGACTCGCTGTCCCGCATCGTCGGGGCCCCGGTGCCGCTGCTCGGCCAGATCCCGCTCGACACCCGGCTGCGCGAGGGCGGCGACGAGGGCACCCCGGTCGTCCTGTCCTCCCCCGAGAGCGCGGCGGGCACGGCCCTCAACGGCATCGCCCGTGGGCTGGGCACGCGGTCGCGCGGCCTGGCCGGCCGCAAGCTGGGCCTCACCCCCACCAGCCGCTGACGCCGGCGGGTCCACGGCGCGGCTGAGCGCTGACCGAGCCGCGTCTCGCGCTGGCGCACCTGTCTCACCCTGGCGCATCCGTCTCACCCTGCAGCACGAGACACGCTCGCCAGGGTGAGCCACCGCCAGCGCTGCCCGGCCGCGGCGGCGCACAGCGCGCTGCGGTCAGGTGGCCTCGGCGTCGAAGGGTGTGTAGGTCTGGTCGTAGCGCTGCCCGGGACGGTTCGGCTCCGGCTCCGTCTGCACACTCGCCATGGTCGCGTCACCAGCCGCACCTGCCCCCGCACCTGCTCCCGCTGTCGCGGCCGTCGAGCCCGAGGGGCCGTCGTCCAGCAGGGCCTCGCGCACGATCCGGCGCGGGTCGTACTGCCGTGGGTCGTACTGACGCCAGTCGATGTCGTCGAACTCCGGCCCCATCTGGTCGCGCAGGGAGGTCTTGGCGCCCTCGGCGTAGGCCTTGGCCTGGCGGACGAGCTGACCGAGCTTGGCGGCATACTCCGGCAGCCGCTCCGGGCCCAGCACGACGACGGCGATCACGATCAGGAGCAAGAACTCGGTGCCGTTGACGTCCCACATGAGGGCGAGACTACTGGGTCGGCCTGCACGACCGGGCCGGCCGGAGCAGACGGTCCACCCCTCGGGGGTGAACTCCAGGCGTCCGGGCGGTGAGCACGACGGTCAGGCGCCGACGATGCCGAGCCGGCGCGGCCGCAGGGCAGCCGGGCGGGACACCGGGGCGGCCGGCTGCGGGCGCAGCGCGGGGTCGCGGTGGGCCAGGGCGCTGCGCAGCTGGGCGCGGCCTCGGTGGATGCGGGACCGCACGGTGCCGAGCTTGATGCCCAGCGCGTCGGCGATCTCGTCATAGGTCAGGCCCTCGATGTCGCACAGCACGACCGCGGCGCGGAACTCCGGCTTGAGCGCGTCCAGGGCGCGCTGCACGTCGTCGTCGAAGGTGCCGTCGGCGTACGCCTGCTCCGGCCCGATCTCCCGGCTCGGCAGGCGCGCGGCACCCTCGTCGGACAGGGCGTCGAAGCGGATGCGCTGCTTGCGGCGCATCCGGTCGAGGAAGACGTTGGTGGTGATGCGGTGCAGCCAGCCCTCGAAGGTGCCCGGCTGGTAGCGGTCCAGCGAGCGGAAGACGCGCACGAACACGTCGTGCGTGAGGTCCTCGGCGTCGTGCTGGTTGCCGGTGAGGCGGTAGGCCAGGCGGTAGACCCGGGCGGAGTGCTCGCGCACGACCTCGTCCCACGACGGGGGCACCCAGGCCTCCGCGGTGGCGACGGCACCCTCGGGGAGGGTGGTCGAGCCGACCGGGGCGCTGGGAGCGACGCGGGACGGTTCGTGGGCGACGGGGATGGTCATCTGCTGCCTCTCGGGAGGAGCGTCGGCGTTCGGTGGCACAAGATCTGCCCCTCCATGGTCGACCACGGTGCTGGGCGGTGTCTGGGAGATTGCTTGGAGCCCCGTGAGCACGGCCGCAGCCCCTCGGTAGACTTCTCGGCATGAGCACACAGAAGCCCGCCAGCTGGGCCTACGCCGAGGAGTTCGTCACGGAGGACCCGGTGGCGGAGCGGGCCCGCGAGCGCGGTCAGCAGCTCGGCTGCACCCCCGTGCTGCCCGGCGCGGCGGCTGCCCTGCGCCTCCTCGCCGCCAGCGTGCGGGCGCGCGCGGTCGTCGAGATCGGGACGGGTGCCGGCGTGTCCGGCCTGTGGCTCCTGCAGGGTATGGCGCCCGACGGCATCCTCACGACCATCGACGTCGAGCCCGCCAACCAGCGCGTGGCGCGCGAGGCCTTCGCCGAGGCCCGCATCCCGCACCAACGCACGCGGATCATCGCCGGGCGGGCGCTGGACGTGCTCCCCCGCCTCGCGGACGGCGCCTACGACATGGTCGTGGTGGACGGCGACAAGAGCGAGTACCCCGCCTACGTCGACCAGGCGATGCGGCTGCTGCGCAGCGGAGGGGTGCTGGCGATGGACAACATGCTGTGGCACGACCGGGTCGCCGACCCGGCGTCGCGCGACGAGCGAACCGCGCTGCTGCGCGACCTCGGCAAGGAGCTGCGCGAGCGGGACGACCTGGTGCCGGCGATGCTGGCGGCCGGCGACGGCCTCTTCGCAGCCGTCAAGCGCTGACGAGCTGACGAGCTGACGAGCACCGTCCAGCCCGCGCCAGCCCTCAGCAACGCTGACGTCGGACAGCCGGAAGGCGCCCACCCCGAGTAGGGGTTGGGCGCCTTCCGTCATACGAGCAGTGCTCGTCGGTCTCTCAGCCGGTCAGCCAGTCACCGTCTTGATGGCCTCGCCGAGTGCTGCGATCTCGTCGGGAGTCATCTCCACCACGAGGCGTCCGCCACCCTCCAAGGGCATGCGCAGGACGATACCGCGCCCCTCCTTGGTCACCTCGAGGGGACCGTCTCCGGTCCTGGGCTTCATCGCCGCCATGCGCTTCCTCTTCCCTTATCAGTGCGACCCCACCCCACGGACGAGGCACCGGGGTCACAGACCTGGATCCATTATCGCAAGTCTTGGCCCGTGGTTCCTAATCACCTCCACAGGTGCCGGACGTCACTTCTTGTCGCTCTGGCGCCTGGACGGCCGGTCGCTAGATTGGGCCGCAGCCCTGCACCGCCGCAGACCCACCTCCCGAGGAGAGCTCGTGACCGACACGACCGCGCCCCAGCCCGCCCAGCCCGCACGGACACCCCACACGTCCGAGGCTCCCGTGCTCGTGACCGTCGAGGATGGCGTGGGCGTGGTGACCTTCAACCGCCCCGACGCGATGAACTCCCTCGACATCCCCACCAAGGAGGCCTTCCTCGCGGCTCTGCGGCAGGTCGCCGACGACCCCGAGGTGCGCTGCCTCGTGCTCACGGGGTCCGGCCGCGCCTTCTGCGTCGGCCAGGACCTCAAGTCGCACGTCGAGCTGCTCCAGCGCCAGGACCCGTCGCTGTGGGACACCGTCGAGCAGCACTACAACCCGGCGGTGACGCTGATCGCCACCATGCCCAAGCCGGTGATCGCCGCGGTCAACGGCGTCGCCGCGGGGGCGGGCGCCTCGTTCACCTTCGCCGCGGACTACCGCTTCCTCGCGGAGGGTGGCGGCTACAACTTCGCGTTCACCGGTATCGCGCTCTCCTGCGACACCGGGGCGTCCTGGACCCTGCCGCGCCTGGTCGGGACGGCGCGGGCCAAGGAGCTCCTGATGTTTCCCCGGACCATCAAGGCGGCCGAGGCCAAGGAGCTGGGCCTGGTCAACGAGGTGGTCGAGGGCGACGTGATGGTCCCCGCGATGGACCTGGCCCGTCGTATGGCGAAGGGCCCGACCCTGGCGTACGCCGCCGTCAGGGAGGCCGTGCACCACTCGGCCCAGCACTCCTTCGCCGAGTCGCTCGCTCACGAGGGGGAGCTGATGAACCGCACCGGTGGCAGCGCCGACCACGCCGCGGCGGTCGACGCCTTCCTGGCCAAGCAGAAGCCGATCTTCGAGGGCCGCTGACCCCCGGCTGGCGCCATTGGTCACCAATGACGTCTGAGAGCACGTTTTGAACGTTCAAGAACGCCAGTGGTGACCAGTGGCGGGGCGAGGAAGGGCGTCCAGAGCGCGGGGAGGGGGCGGGTCACGGGGGCCAGGAGGCTGGCAGGTGGAGCACCAGGACCTCCTGGGTCCACCACACCTGCAGCGCAACGCCCAGGCCGACGAGGGCGGCTGCCCGCACCACGGTGCCCGCCGTCACCCGGCACGTGGCCCCCACCCCGATGAGGGCAGCGGGGAACAGCAGCAGCAGGTAGCGGTAGAGGCTCGTCCCCGGGTCCTGCACGGCGAAGAGGTAGAGCGGGTAGGCCAGCATCCAGCTGCGCATCACCCAGCCGAGCGGCCGGGCCCACGGACCCAACGCCAGCAGCAGCAGGACCACGGTGTAGGCCACGAGGACGACGAGGGCCTTGTCCTCGAAGAAGTATTCGGCGTTGGTCCACCACGGCACGAACGGCGTGATCTCGTGCCCGGCGCGCCAGGAGGCCATGGTGTCGGTGTAGCCGTCCGGCTGCCCGGTGGCCCACCACACGATCGCGGGCCAGACGAAGCCCGCCACCCCGCACCCGGCCAGGGTCGCGAGCATCCCGGCCCACTCCCCCCGCCCGATCGGGCGCTCCGCGCGGCGCCGCCACCGCAGGACCACGGCGACCAGCGCGACCAGGCCGAGGGGGACGGCGATGGGGCGCGACAGGCCGATGAGCAGGGCCACGGCGACCGCGCCCCACCAGCGTTGCTGCTCCAGCAGCAGGAGGAAGGCCACGAGCAGCAGCATCGCGAGGGACTCGGTGTAGGCGATCTGCAGCACCGGGGTCGCGAGATAGGTGGCCCACACCGCCATCGCGAGGACGGCCACGCCGTCGGACACGTGCCGCCGCAGCAGCACCACCAGCAGCACCGCGGCTGCGGCGCCGAGGACGGTGGCGACGATCGCTCCGGCATACCGGAACTCGAGGCCGGTGACGGCCATGAGGCCCCGGGCCAGGCCGGGGAAGAGGGGGTAGAACGCCCACTCGTTCTGCTGCGTGACCCCAGCGGCGTCGACGGGGATCGGCACGGGATAGCCGGTCTCCGCGATCCGGCGGTACCACGTGCCGTCCCACATGAGGGTCATGCCCCAGTAGTCGACGGGATCGCCGGTCCAGCCGATCGGCACCTGGTGGCGGGCGGCCCGGGCGATGAGGAGGCCGGACACGAGGCGCGTCGCGGCATAGGTCAGCAACGTCACCAGCAGCAGCCGGGGCGTCCGCCATCGCCCGACCCCGCCCAGGGGCCCGGCGACGTGGGTCCGGGTGCCGACCGTGGCGCCCGCCGTCACGACGACCGGTCGGGCTCGCGGGCAGGACGGGTGGCGTCGGGATCACGCCGGGTCCACAGGCTCGCCCCGGCGGGGGCGCGCACGATCTCGGACACGTCGAGCGGCCCGGTCGTCACGTCGGGATGGGTCGCGGGGTCCAGGCCCCTCGGCCCGACGGATCCGCTGCGGACGCCGTCGCCACCCTCACCCCGCAGCCGCTCGATCTCGTGGTCGCGATGGCGCAGCTCGTCGACGAGCCGGTCCAGCACCTCGTCGACCTGGTCCATGCGATAGCCGCGCAGCACCTGGTCGAAGCGCAGGTCCCGCACCGTGTCGGTGACCACGGGCCCGTCGGGCAGGCCGGCATACGGCGAGCTCGACGTCGGGTCGGCGAGCGCCTGGTCGGACAGCGACCCCGGGCGCGCCCCGACGGCCCACACGAGGGCCGCGGTCAGCAGGCCCACCACGAGCACGGTCAGGACGATCATCAGCAACGGCACGCCCCCGATCGTGCCACGGGCACCGGGGGGAAGCCATCCCCGCGCCCGGGGCAGCGCGGCCGCGAAGAGGTCACTCGGGGCGGCGGGCCGCCTGGTCCTCCCCCGCGCCGCGGACGATCCGGACGGCCTCCTCGACGGTGTCCACCACGTGCAGGAGCTCGAGGTCGGAGGCGCTCACGGTGCCCGCCGGGAGCATCGAGCCGCGGACCCAGTCGAGCAGCCCCGCCCAGTAGTCGCAGCCGAGCAGCACGATCGGGAAGGACGTCACCTTGCGCGTCTGGACGAGGGTCACCGCCTCGAACAGCTCGTCCAGCGTGCCGAACCCGCCGGGGAGGACGACGAAGCCCTGGGCGTACTTGACGAACATGGTCTTGCGGGCGAAGAAGTAGCGGAAGTTGACGCCGAGGTCGACGTACTCGTTGAGGCCCTGCTCGAACGGCAGCTCGATGCCCAGCCCGACCGACGCGCCGCCGGCCTCGAGCGCCCCGCGGTTGGCCGCCTCCATCAGCCCGGGGCCGCCGCCGGTGATGACGGCGAAGCCCGCCTGCACCAGCGACTGCCCGAGCTGCACGCCGAGCTCGTAGGTCGGGTGCTCGCGCGGCACCCGCGCCGACCCGAACACGCTGACGGCGTCACCCAGCTCGGCCAGCGCGCCGAAACCCTCGACGAACTCCGCCTGGATCCGCATGACCCGCCACGGGTCCGAGTGCACCCACTCGGCGTCGCCGCTGTTGTCGAGCAGCCGCTGGTCGGTCGTGGAGCCTGGGACGCGCTTGCCGCGCAGCGTCACCGGGCCCTTGTGGTAGTCCCCTCGAGCGTCCTTCATGCGGCCAACCTACCTGCGCGATCAGGTCAGCCAGGCGAGCAGCCGGTCGTAGGCCTGCTCGATCTGGGCGATCGCGCAGCGCTCCTCGTCCTGGTGCGCGACGAGCGGGTCGCCGGGTCCGAAGTTGACGGCGGGCACGCCCACGGCGCTGAACCGGGCCACGTCGGTCCAGCCCTGCTTGCCCTGCACCGGCAGCCCCAGCGCGGCCACGAAGGCCTGAGCCGCCGCCCGGTCCAGCCCCGGGCGCGCCCCGTCGGCGGCGTCCGTCACCACGACGTCGTAGTCCGCGAAGAGCTCGCGCAGGCGCCGCTCGGCCTCGACCGCGTCGATGTGCGGCGCGAAGCGGTAGTTGATCGTGACGACGCACTCGTCCGGCACGACGTTGCCGGCGCGCCCACCCCGGATGCCGACCGCCGACAGGCCCTCGCGGAACTCCAGCCCGTCCACGACCACGGTCTGCGCGTCGAACTCCCGCAGCCGGTCGATGATCGTGCCCGCCTCGTGGATCGCGTTGTGCCCCATCCACGGTCGTCCGCTGTGGGCGGCCTTGCCCCGGGCCGTCACCTCGATCCGGATGGTGCCCTTGCAGCCACCCTCGACCGTGCCGTCGGTCGGCTCCAGCAGCACCGCGAAGTCCGCCTCGAGGACGCTGGGGTCGTTGTGGACCAGGCGCGCGAGGCCGTTGTGCTCCGCCTCGACCTCCTCGCAGTCGTAGAACACGTAGGTGATGTCGCGGCTGGGTTCCACGGCGGCCGCCGCGAGCGCCAGCATGACGGCGACCCCGCCCTTCATGTCGGTGGTGCCGCGCCCGACCAGCTCGGTGGCGGTGCGGGTGATGGGCAGCGAGGCCGCCGGGCCCTGACCCGCGAACGGGACGGTGTCGAGGTGCCCCGCCAGGACCACCCGCTCGGGGCGGCCGAGGTCGGTGCGGGCGACGATCGTGTGCCCGTCGCGGCGCACGCTCAGGTGGGCGAGCGGCCGCAGCGCCGCCTCGACGGCGTCCGCCAGCACCTCCTCCTCGTGGCTCACCGAGGCGATGTTGCAGACGGCCTCGGTGAGGTCCACCGCCGATGCCGACAGGTCGAGGTGCGCTGGGGTCGTCATACGGACAATGTATGCCGAGCGCCGTGCCCAGATCCCGCGCTCTCACAGGCGCTCCCGAGCGTCGCTCCACCGCGCGCCCAGCACCGACCGATAGCCTGGAAGGCATGACTTCTCGCACGGCCTGGGGCCACGGACTCGCGACCATCACGACCTCCGGGACGGTGCTCGACACGTGGTACCCCTCCCCCGTGCTCGGGGACCATGACGGCTCCGACCTGCCCGCGGCGCTCGTGGACCTCGCGGGCGAGGACGAGGCGCGGGGCGTCACCCTCGAGGCCGTCCTGACCGAGATCGACCTGGACGCGCCACCCGCCGACGCGCGCGACGCCTACCTGCGCCTGCACCTGCTCTCGCACCGGCTCGTCCGCCCCAACTCGATCAACCTGGACGGCCTGTTCGGCGCGCTCGCCAACGTCGTGTGGACCAACCACGGCCCGTGCTCGCCCGAGGGCTTCGAGAACGTCCGGCTCGCGCTGCGCGCTCGCGGTCCGGTGCAGGTGCACGGCGTGGACAAGTTCCCCCGTATGACGGACTACGTCCTGCCCACCGGCGTGCGCGTCGCCGATGCGGACCGGGTGCGGCTCGGCGCCCACCTCGCGTCCGGGACCACCGTGATGCACGAGGGCTTCGTCAACTTCAACGCCGGCACGCTCGGCTCCTCCATGGTCGAGGGCCGGATCTCGCAGGGCGTCGTCGTGGGCGACGGCTCCGACATCGGCGGCGGCGGCTCAACGATGGGCACCCTGTCCGGGGGCGGCACCGAGCGCGTCGCCATCGGCGAGCGCTGCCTGCTCGGCGCGGAGTCCGGCATCGGCATCGCCCTCGGCGACGACTGCGTCGTCGAGGCGGGGCTCTACGTCACCGCCGGCACCAAGGTCACGCTCGCCGACGGCCGGGTCGTCAAGGCGGCCGAGCTGTCCGGCCAGTCCAACCTGCTGTTCATCCGGGACTCGGTGACGGGGACGGTCCTCGCCAAGGCTCGCGACGGCCACGGCATCGCCCTCAACTCCGAGCTGCATGCCAACGACTAGGGCCGAGCGGCGCCGCACCCACCGGCTCGTCGTCGTCGCGGTGGTCGTGGCGCTGGTGCTCGCCGGTCTCGGCTACGTCTGGCACACCGTGCGTGACTTCAACGAGGGCTTCGGCTCGTCCACGTGCCGGGCGGTCGCCTCGACCTACACCGCGACCTTCAACCCGGACCAGACGGCCAACGCCGCCACCATCACCGGGATCGGCGCGCGGCGTGGGCTGCCCGCCCGCGCCGCCACGATCGCGCTGGCCACCGCCATCCAGGAGTCCAAGCTCGAGAACATCGACTACGGCGACCGCGACTCGGTCGGCCTGTTCCAGCAGCGACCCTCGCAGGGCTGGGGCACCGTGGAGCAGATCATGGACCCCGTCTACGCCACCAATCAGTTCTACGACGCGTTGGTCAAGGTCGACGGCTGGCAGACGATGGAGATCACCAAGATCGCCCAGCGCGTGCAGCGGTCGGGCTATCCCGAGGCCTATGCCGACCACGAGGGCGAGGGGCGTGCGCTGGCCTCGACGCTGGCCGGGCACACGCCGGGCGGACTCGGCTGCCGGCTCGAGCCGCTGGTATCCGGCGACCGACGGGCCGGCCCGGTCGTCGTCGCCCGGGACCTCGAGAAGCAGCTCGCCGTGCGAGGCGTCGTCAGCGGCGACCACGTCGAGGTGCGGGGCTCGACGGCGGAGCAGGCGTGGATGGTCGGGCACTGGGCCGTGGCGCACGCGCAGCGGCACGGGCTGTCGTCCGTCACGGTGGGCGACCGGGAGTGGACGCGGGCGCGTGGCGAGGAGGGCTGGTCCTGGCGGGCCGCCCGCTCGCCCGTCGCCGCCACGGCCGTCACGATCCGCTGACCCAGAGCCCGTCTGCCTGCCCGTCTGCTCTGCCCCCGGCGCGACCTCCGCACCGGCGCCATTGGTCACCAGTGATGGCCTGGATCGTTCAAACACGCCCCGAATCGCCCATTGGTGACCAATGGCGTGAGGCCGGATCGTCCATTGGTGACCAATGGCGTGAGGCCGAATCGTCCATTGGTGACCATTGGCGGGCAGGCGGGGTGGCGAGGGGCGGGGACGGCCGAGGGGCCGCTCACCCGTGCGGATGAGCGGCCCCTTGGCGTGCTTGGTGCTTGGTGCTTGGTGCTTCGCGCTTGGTGGTGCTTCGTGCTTCGTGCGGCTCAGGCCTCCGGAGCCACGTAGCCCGGGTAGGTGCGCTCGGTCTCGCCGACGTAGACCTGGCGCGGGCGGCCGATCTTGGTGGCGGGGTCGGTGATCATCTCGCGCCACTGGGCGATCCAGCCGGGGAGCCGGCCGAGCGCGAAGAGCACCGTGAAGTAGTTGACCGGGAAGCCCATGGCCTCGTAGATCAGGCCGGTGTAGAAGTCGACGTTCGGGTAGAGCTTGCGCTCCTTGAAGTAGTCGTCCGTGAGGGCGACCTCCTCCAGGGCGAGCGCGATGTCGAGCAGCTCGTTCTGGCGGCCGGACGACTTGAGGATCTCGTCGGCATGCTTCTTGATGATGGCGGCGCGCGGGTCGTAGTTCTTGTAGACGCGGTGGCCGAAGCCCATCAGCTTGACGCCGGACTTCTTCTCCTTGACGTCCTTGACGAAGCGGTTGACGTCGCCGCCGTCCTCGTCGCGGATCTTGCCGAGCATCTCGAGGACGGCCTGGTTGGCGCCACCGTGCAGCGGGCCCGCCAGGGCGTTGATGCCGGCCGAGATGGAGCCGTAGATGTTGGTCTGCGCCGAGCCGACGAGGCGGACCGTCGAGGTGGAGCAGTTCTGCTCGTGGTCGGCGTGCAGGATCAGCAGGACGTCGAGGGCCTTGGCGACGGCCGGGTCGATGTCGTAGTCCTCGGTCGGGTAGCCGAACGACAGGCGCAGGAAGTTCTCGACGTAGCCGAGGGAGTTCTGCGGGTAGAGGAAGGGCTGACCCACGGAGTTCTTGTAAGCGTAGGCCGCCAGCGTCGGCAGCTTGGCCAGCAGCCGGACGGTCGCGCCCTCGACCTGCTCGGGGTCCAGCGGGTCGGTCGTGTCGACGGCGAAGGTCGACAGCGCCATGACACCGGCCGACAGCACCGGCATGGGGTGCGAGCGACGGGGGAAGCAGCGGAACAGGTCGCGCATGCGCTCGTCGAGCAGCGAGTGGCGGGTGATGCCACGCTCGAAGCTCTCGAGCTGCTCACCCGTGGGCAGCTCGCCGTAGATCACGAGGTAGGCGACCTCGAGGAAGCTGGACTTCTCGGCCAGCTGCTCGATCGGGTAGCCGCGGTAGCGCAGGATGCCGGCGTCGCCGTCGATGTAGGTGATCGCCGAGGTGCAGCTGGCGGTGTTGGTGAAGCCGGGGTCGAGCGTCGTGTTGCCGGTCGCGGACAGCAGCTTGCTGACGCCATACCCGCTGTTGCCCTCGGTGGCCTGCGTGATGGGCAGGTCGATGCTCTTGCCGCCGTCGGTCAGGACGGCCTTGCCGGCATCACTGGTCATGGGTTTCCTCCTTGGGGGGCCGTGGACACCACGGTCCTTCGGTGCTTGGACGCTACCGCAGGTGGGGCGGACGCCCCGAATCAGGATCGACCCGATCCGGCGGTAGGTGAGGCGAGGCTCAGCGGCTGAGACGTCGGACGGCGGCCTGGATGCGCTCGTCGGAGGCGGTGAGGGCGACGCGGACGTGCCGCTCTCCGGCGGCGCCGTAGAACGCGCCAGGTGCGACGAGGATCCCGTGCTGCGCGAGCGCGTCGACGGTGGTCCAGCAGTCCTCGTCCCGGGTGGACCAGAGGTAGAGCCCGGCCTCGGAGTGGTCGACCCGCAGCCCGGCGCCCTGCAGGGCCGGCAGCAGGGCGGCGCGCCGCTCGGCATACCGGGCACGCTGCTCGGCCACGTGGGCGTCGTCGCCGAGGGCGACGCGCATCGCCTCCTGGACCGGCCAGGGGACGATCATCCCGGCGTGCTTGCGAATCTCCAGCAGCTGCTTGACGATCCGCGGGTCACCGGCGACGAGGGCGGCGCGGTAGCCCGCGAGGTTGGACTGCTTGGACAGCGAGTAGCACGCCAGCAAGCCCTCGGTCGAGCCCTCGTTGACCCGGGGGTCGAGGATGCTGGGCACGTGGCCTGGCCGCGGAAGGCCGTCGACGAGCGCGCCGTCGTCCCAGACGAGCTCGGCGTAGCACTCGTCGCTCGCGACGACCACGCCGTTGTCCCGCGCCCACCGGACGACCCTCGCGAGCGTGTCGACGTCGCGGACGGCGCCGGTCGGGTTGCTGGGCGAGTTGACCCACAACAGCCGTATGGCGCCTGCCTGCGGCAGGTCGCCCGCCAGGTCGACGACCACCGGCTCGGCGCGGGCGATCCGCGTGCCGACGTCGTAGGTCGGGTAGGCCACGGCGGGGATGCCGACCTGGTCGCCGGGCCCGAGGCCGAGCAGCAGGGGCAGCCACGCCACGAGCTCCTTGGAGCCGACCGTCGGCAGCACGCCGGCGGGGTCGAGGCCGGGGACACCACGACGCCGCTCGAACCAGCCGGCCACCGCCTCGCGCAGCGCAGGCGTGCCGTATGTCTGCGGGTAGCCGTGTGCGTCCGACGCGTCGGCCAGGGCACGACGCACCACCTCGGGGGTGGGGTCGACCGGGGTGCCGACGGACAGGTCGACGATGCCGTCAGGGTGCGCCCGCGCGACCGCCTTGGCGGGCTCGAGGGAGTCCCAGGGGAAGTCCGGAAGCGCGACGCGGCTGGGCGGCGCCACGCGTCAGGCGTCCTGGGCCTGCGGGGGCAGGGCGGCGATGATCGGGTGGTCCTTCTTGATCATGCCCATCTTGGCGGCGCCGCCGGGGCTGCCCAGGTCGTCGAAGAACTCGACGTTGGCCTTGTAGTAGTCGGTCCACTGCTCGGGGACGTCGTCCTCGTAGTAGATGGCCTCGACGGGGCAGACGGGCTCGCAGGCACCGCAGTCCACGCACTCGTCCGGGTGGATGTAGAGCGAGCGCTCACCCTCGTAGATGCAGTCGACAGGGCACTCCTCGATGCAGGCCTTGTCCTTGAGGTCGACGCACGGCTGGGCGATCACGTAGGTCATTGCTCAGTACCTTCCGGGGGGCGGGGTGTATCAGGACAACACTATGCCGTCGCAGGCGGTGCACCGGCACGGTGTCTGGCGGCTGGACGGACCGACGGGCCGATCCGAGCAGGTGGTGGCGGTCGGCCCGACCGGCGTCAGGTGCGCTTGGGCTGCCCCTTGACGGGTCCGGTGCACCGGACCTTGTCCTGCGGGGCGTAGCTGGTGACGAAGCCGTCGGTCTTGACGACCTGGCCGCCCTTGATCATCTGGCGGGTGATCGTGACCTCGAAGCCCGGCACGGGGACCTGCGACTGGCAGGTCGGGCTGGCGTCCTCGATCGTGCGGGGCGGGACGATCTTGCGTCGGGGGCTCTTGAGGGACTTGACCTCGTCGTAGCGCTTGGTGCTCCACAGCTCGAACTTGAGCACGCCGTCCTCGACCCAGGAGTGCACCAGCACGGCGTGCTGGCTGTCGTTGCGCCACTTGTTGTCCAGCGTCGGCCAGCTGACCGTCGCCTCGCGCCCCTCGGGGTAGTGCGTGATGTAGAAGCTGTGGGCGCGGTGCTCGACCAGCTCCATCCCCGCGAAGAACGCGGAGTTGAGGACCGACGTGGACACCTGGGAGACGCCACCGCCCGTGTCCCGCACGTAGCGCGAGCCCTGGATGATGAGGGCGTCGCGGTAGCCCTTGGCCGGGGTGCGCTCGCCGACGATGCCGTTGAGGCTGAACGTCTCCCCCGGCTTGATGATCGTGCCGTCGATGGCGCCGGCCGCGAGCCGGATGTTGGCGGTGCGGTTGGGGTTGTAGGGCAGGTCCGCGTCGTAGCGCGAGACGACCTCCTTGATCCCCCATGCCGCCACCTCCTGGGCGCCGATCCCGGGCTCCACCTGCTGGGCCTTGACGGTCGCGGTGCGCGCGGGCGACGAGACGGCGCCGAGCACGGCCGCGGACAGCTGGTCGGCGGGCACCTCGGTGCCGTTGCGCCCGGGGACGGTCTGGGGCCGGCCGTCGACGAGCCGCACCGTGGCGTTGACGGGCGGCGTCTCGATGCCCGGGGCGACTGCCGCGAGCAGCCGGCCCAGCTTGTCCTGGTCGACCTGCGGGGCGAGCGCCCCGTCCCTGGGCGCGAACGCGATGACCGACGCCAGCTGCGCGGGGGCCAGCACGCCCTTGCGGGTGCCGTCCGTGACGGTGACGGGACCGGCGAGGACCGGCCGGGCGACGGTGGAGACGGCCTGGTCGACGGCCTTCTGGGGTATGGCGGGCTGCTGCTCCTGCATCACGGCGTCCGTCGTGGTGGTGCGGGGCCACTGCTCGAGCAACCGGTCGCGGGTGCGGTCCACGTCGAGGCGGCGACCGACGACGGCGTCCTTGGCCTCGACGGCGCCCTTGGCGATGGACAGCGCGCCGTCCGTGGCGGACACGTCGAGGGTGGTGCGGGCCTTGCCGAGGGCCGCGTCCAGGGTCTCCTCGTCGACGTCGACCTCCACGTCCCGGTCGCCACCACCGGTCAGGTGCGCGGCGACGTCCCGCGGGTCGAGCGAGAAGCGGGTGAGCCCGGTCAGGCTGCCCGGCACGTCGACGGACAGGCCCGCAGCGCGTGGGTCGAGGGTGGCTGTCCGATCCCCGGAGCGCAGGGTGACCGGCTTGGTGGCCAGCGGCGCCAGGCGGTCGGTCAGGGTGCGCTCGGCCGCGGCCTGGTCCATCCCGCCGATCGACACCCCACCCACGCGGGTCCCGGCCGGAGCCTGGCGGGTGAGGATCGCCGCGAGGCCGGCATACAGCCCCAGGAGCACGGCGAGCGAGACGAGCAGACGCACGAGCACAGCGGTGCCCGAACGGCTCGTCCCGGAGGGGGAAGCAGCCATCACAACTCCTGGATCAGACGGTCAGGGACACGTTACGTGGTCCACCGTCACGAAAGGTGACCAAACGCGCCACGGTAGTAGGTCAGGGCCTCGCCGGCGTGCGCCGGCACCTCGAGACCGACCACGGCCCCGATGATGATCGAGTGGTCGCCCGCCTCCACCACCTGGGTGGTCCGGCACTCCACGGCCGTGAGCACGTCGTCGAACATCGCGACCCCCGTCTCGGCCCCGCGATGGTGCGCCACGCGGTCGAGCTGGCCGTGCACGGGTCGCCCCCTCGTCGCGAACCAGGCCGCGTGCGAGCGGGACTCGGCGGGCAGGACGTTGACGCCCCAGACGCCCGTCTCGAGCACCACGTCGTGGAAGCGCGCCTCCTGCTCGACGCAGCACAGCAGGAGCAGCGGGTCGAGGGAGACCGACGTGATCGCGTTGGCCGTCATCGCGTGGTCGACGCCGTCCAGGCAGGTCGTCAACACCGAGACCCCGGTCGCGAACCGCCCCATCGCCCGTCGGAACACGTCCCGGTCCGGCGGCTGGGTCTGCACCTGCGCGTGCGGCGCGCTCTCACTCATCGGATCCTCCCGTCGGGGCGCCGGTCCGCGGGTCGACGAGCACGAAGGCCTCGCGTCCCGCCAGCCGGGCGGCGATGTCGTTGGACAGGGCGTAGTAGCCGTCGTGCACCGTGACCTGCGTGGGATGCTCCCGCAGCGCGGAGGCCTGGACGCGGGCAGCCGCGGCGTCGACCACGACGTGGGTGACCAGCTCGTCCGCCACCACCGACGGCGGATAGGCGTCGTCGCGCCCGGGCACCACGACGTCCGTGCGGTGGACGTGCTCGGTCAGCCAGGCCCGGTCCTCCATCGCCCACGACCGCGGCACCACCACCAGCAGCACATGGGGCGACTCCTCGAGGGACGCCACCGCCGCCAGGGTCGCGCGGTGGGCCGCGACGTGGTCGGGGTGCTCGTACCCGCCGTGCGGGTCGTAGGTGATGACGGCGTCGGGACGCAGCTCGCGCAGCACGGCGGCCAGGGCGTCGACGGCGGCCCCTCCTGCGGTGGCGAACGCGTCGGGGTGATCGGCGGCCGGGGTTCCCGCCATACCGGAGTCGCGCCAGCGTGGGGCAGGGTCGGCCGATCCCCGGGAGCCGTCCGCCCCGAGCAGGTGCGAGGTGGCGCCCAGCACGCGGGTGGCGCCGGCCAGCTCGCCGCGTCGGTGGGCCGCGAGCGCCGGACCGTCGCCCTCGAGGTGGCGCAGGCCGGGCGGGATCACCTCGCCCTCCTCGCCGAGGGTGCACGTGACGACGTGGACGTCGGCCCCCTGACCCGCCAGGTGAGCCGTGGTCACCCCGGTCCACAACGTCTCGTCGTCGGGATGGGCATGCACGAGAACGACCCGCCGCAGGGCCAGGTCGTCGAGGGAGCGCGTCAGGGTCATCCCGCAGAACGTTACTCGTCCCCACGGATCGGTGCCGCGACGACCGCTCCGCGGGGACTCGCTCCGGGCGAGAGGGGTTCCGGGGCGGGGACGACGCAGTTCACACCTCGTTCACGACCTCGGCCTATGCTCCCCGCAGACCCCCCACCCGGCTGGAGATCCCATGCAGCAGAACTTCCGTGAGTACCTCGCCACCCTGCACGACCAGGGGTACACCGTGCGTGACGACCAGGGCTCGGACCCCGACCTCATCGACCCCCTGGGCAACCCCGTCGAGACCTGGCGCGAGGACTACCCCTACGACGAGCGCCTCGACCGCGAGCAGTACGACATCGAGAAGTACCTCCTGCAGGTCGAGCTGCTGAAGTTCCAGAAGTGGACGCGACAGACCGACAGCAAGCACCTCCTCGTCTTCGAGGGGCGGGACGCTGCGGGCAAGGGCGGCACGATCAAGCGGTTCACCGAGCACCTCAACCCTCGGTATGCCCGCGTCGTCGCCCTGGTGAAGCCCACCGAGACCGAGCTCGGGCAGTGGTACTTCCAGCGCTACGTCCAGCACTTCCCCACGTCCGGGGAGATGGTCATGTTCGACCGCTCCTGGTACAACCGGGCCGGGGTCGAGCGGGTCATGGGCTTCTCCACGGACGAGCAGTACACCCAGTTCATGCAGCAGGCGCCGGTGTTCGAGAAGATGCTGGTCGACTCCGGGATCTCGCTCACCAAGCTGTGGTTCTCGGTGTCGCGCAGCGAGCAGCGCACCCGCTTCGCCATCCGCCAGATCGACCCCGTGCGGCAGTGGAAGCTCTCGCCGATGGACCTCGAGTCGCTCGACAAGTGGGACCGCTACGGCGAGGCCAAGGAGGCGATGTTCACCGCCACCGACACGGACTACGCGCCCTGGATCACGATCAAGTCCAACGACAAGAAGCGCGGCCGCATCAACGCGATGCGCTACTTCCTCAACAAGTTCGACTACGACGGCAAGGACCCGGACGTGGTGTTCGAGCCGGACCCGCTGATCGTGCGCCGCGGCATTGCGACCGTGGACGACTGAGCCCAGACCGAGGATGCCGAGGATGCCGAGGACACGTCTCGGGCTGCAGCGCTCGTCTCGCCCTGCAGCCTGAGACGCGCGCGGCAGGGCGGGACGGGGCGTCAGACGACGGTGCGCAGCTCCGGGAAGTGGCAGGCCACGCGGTGGCCGGGCTCGACCTCGACGGGCAGGGGCACCTCGGCGGCGCAGCGCTCCTCGGCCTTGGGGCACCGGGTGCGGAACACGCAGCCCGAGGGTGGGTTCTGCGGCGAGGGCAGGTCGCCCTTGAGCAGGATCCGCTCGCGGCGCTCCTGGTGGCGGGGGTCGGGCACGGGGACGGCCGACAGCAGCGCGTGCGTGTAGGGGTGCAGCGGCCGTTCGTAGAGCTCGTCGCGGTCGGCCTCCTCCATGACCTTGCCGAGGTACATCACGATGACCCGGTCGGAGATGTGGCGGACCACGGACAGGTCGTGCGCGATGAAGACGTAGGCCATCCCCTGCTCGTCCTGGATCTCCTCGAGCAGGTTGACGACCTGGGCCTGGATCGACACGTCGAGGGCGGACACCGGCTCGTCACAGACGACGAGGCGTGGGCGCAGCGCCACCGCGCGGGCGACGCCGATGCGTTGACGCTGCCCGCCGGAGAACTCGTGCGGGTAGCGGTTGTAGTGCTCGGGGTTGAGGCCGACGCGCTCCATCAGGCCCTGGACGGTGCGCTTGACGCCGCCCTCGGGCTTGATCCCCTGGATCTCGAAGGGCGCCGCGATGATCGAGCCGATCGTGTGGCGGGGGTTGAGGGAGCCGTAGGGGTCCTGGAAGACCATCTGCATCTCACGGCGCAGACGCCGCAGGTGCGTGCCCTTGGCGCGGGTGATGTCCTCGCCGTCGAACTCGATGCGGCCGCCGGTGGGCTCGAGGAGCTTGAGCATCGTGCGGCCGGCGGTGGACTTGCCGCAGCCGGACTCCCCCACCAGGCCGAGGGTCTCGCCCTGGCGCAGCTCGAGGGTGATGCCGTCGACGGCCTTGACGGGGGCGTCGGCCCGCTTGACCAGGGTCTGACGGAACTGCGGGAAGTGCTTCTGCAGGTCGGTGACCCGCAGCAGGGGCTCGTCGCCGGCGCGGGGTGCCGGCTTGGCGGACGGGATGACGGCGGTGCTCATGCTGGTGTGGTCCTTCCGGTCACAGCCGCGGCTTGACGTTCGTCTCGAAGAGCTCGCGTCGCCGCTCCTCCATGATGTGGCAGCGGACGAGGTGGTCGGGCTGGCGCGTGGGCAGCAGGTCCGGGACCTCGGTGACGCAGCGGTCCTGCGGGACGTGCTCGCGATAGGTGCAGCGCGGGTTGAACGCGCAGCCCGGGGGCACGCGGATCAGCGACGGCGGGTTGCCGGGGACCGGGTCCAGGCGGGTCTGGCGGACGCGGTCGAGACGCGGCATCGACGACAGCAGACCCCAGGTGTAGGGCATCTGCGGTGCGTAGAACACGTCGTCGACCGGGCCCCGCTCGACGGCCTTGCCGGCATACATCACGAGCACCTCGTCGGCCATCTCGGCGACGACCCCGAGGTCGTGGGTGATGACGATGATGGCCGAGCCGAACTCCTGCTGCAGGTCGCGCATGAGGTCGAGGATCTGGGCCTGCACGGTGACGTCGAGCGCCGTGGTGGGCTCGTCCGCGATGAGCAGCGAGGGGTCGTTGGCGAGGGCCATGGCGATCATCGCGCGCTGGCGCATGCCGCCGGAGAACTCGTGCGGGTACTGGTCGACGCGCTTGGCGGGGTTGGGGATCCCGACGCGCGCGAGCAGCTCCTTGGTGCGCTCCTTGGCGGCCTTCTTGGACACGTCGGAGTGGTGCACCCGGATCGCCTCGACGATCTGCGCGCCCACCGTGTAGTAGGGGTGCATCGCCGACAGCGGGTCCTGGAAGATCATCGCCATCGTGCTGCCGCGCAGCTCGCGCAGCTCGGACTCGGGCAGGTCGAGCAGCTCCTGGCCGTCGAGGCGCACCGAGCCGGACAGCCGGGCCCGGGTGCCGCGGTGCAGCCCGAGGATGGCCTGGCTGGTCACGGACTTGCCGGAGCCTGACTCCCCGACGATGCCGAGGGTCTGGCCCTTGTCGACCGAGAAGGTCAGCCCGTCGACCGAGCGGACGAGCCCGTCCTCGGTCGGGAAGTGCACCTGGAGATCGGTGACCTGCAGGTATGGCGCCGCGCCGCGGCCTGCGGGGCTGCGGCCCTGGGCGCCGGTGCTGGTGGCGTCCGCACGGTCCGAGCGCGTCCCGGAGGCCGCGCTGCTGCTGGGGGTTCGCTCTCCGGCATACGGGGTGGAAGGTGTCATCTGGGCTGGTCTCCTCGCCTCAGGTCAGCCGCACGCGCGGGTCGATGACGCCGTAGAGGACGTCGACGACGAGGTTGGACAGGACGATGAAGAACGCGGCGACCAGGACGATCCCGACGACGACGGGCAGGTCGGTCTCGGTGATGGCGCGGACGGCGGTCCACCCCATGCCCTGGAAGTTGAAGACGGTCTCGGTGATGACGGCACCGCCGAGAAGGCCGCCGAGGTCGAGGCCGGCGGCCGTCACGATCGGGGTGAGGGCGGCGCGCAGGCCGTGCCGGCGGATGATCGGCAGCCGCTTGACGCCCTTGGCGCGCGCGGTGCGGATGTAGTCCTCGGACATCGTCTCGATCATGTAGGCCCGGGTGAGGCGGACGTACTGCGCCGCGAAGATGCTGGCGAGGGTGATGGCCGGCAGGAGCAGGCCCTGCAGCCAGGCCGCGGGGTTCTGCGTGAACGGCACGTAGACCGGTGGCGGCACGACCTGCCACTTGATGGCGACGAAGGTCAGCAGCAGCAGTCCGATGAAGAAGGTGGGCAGCGAGTAGCCGAGGAGCGCCAGGCCCACGACCGCCCGGTCGAGCAGCTTGCCCTTGTTGAGCGCGGCCACGATGCCGCCGACGATCCCGACCACCATCCACAGCACGAACGCGAGGAGGGCGATGGAGACGGTGATGGGCATCGTCTCCTTGAGGATGTCGGTGACCGACTTGCTCTTGAGCACCGAGAAGCCGAGGCAGGGGGCCTCGCAGTGGCTGGCCAGCTGCGGGGCGGCCTTGCGGAGCTCCTCGTCGGCGGGGTAGTCGCGGCCGACGGCGATCCCCTTGAGGAAGTCGCCGTACTGCGCCATGACCGGCTTGTCGAAGCCCATGAACTTGCGGTTGCCCTCGATGACGGCGGGCGTGCAGTTCTTGGCGCACGTGAGCCGGGCCGGGTCCTCCGGGGCGGCGTAGAACACCAGGAAGGTCGCCAGGGTGACGATCAGGAGCATGACGACGGCTGTGGCCAGTCGTCGCAGGATGTAGAAGATCATCGGGCGTCAGCGCCAGGTCGTGGCGCCCTCACCGCCTCTCGGGAGCAGCTGAAGGGTGTGGTCGTGCTGGGCCGGGGGCGGCCGGTCCGGGTGGGCCGGCCGCCCCCGACTCTCAGGCGGGGTCGGTCACTTGACGGCGATGCGCGCCAGGTCGGGGTAGCCGCCCATCTGGGAGTTGGTCTCGAAGCCCTTGACGCCCGAGCCACGCATGAACGTGAACTTCTGGTTGACCAGGGCCACGTAGCCGCCCTTCTTGCCGATCATCTCGTCGATCTCGCCCCATGCCTTCTCGCGGGCGGCCTCGTCCTGGATGCCGTAGGCCGCGTCGATCTTGGCGTTGACCTCCGGGTCGTTGAAGTAGCCGTAGTCCTGGCCCGAGCCGCCGGCCGAGATGTTGACGCGGCCGTCGAAGAGCGCCGGCAGCACCGTCGAGCCGGACGGCCAGTCGGCGCCCCAGCCCGCCCAGAAGACGTCCTTGTCAGCCGCGCCGGGCGCCTGGATCGTCGCGTAGTACTTCTCCGCGATGGGCTGCAGCGTCACGTTGAAGCCGGCCTTGTCCCACGTCTCCTTCAGCGCGGTCAGCGCCTTGTCGGCGTTGCCGCGCTTGCGGTAGACGACGGTGATCGGCAGCGGCGACGGCTGGCCCGCCTCCGCCAGGAGCTTCTTGGCGCCCTCGACGTCACCGTTGGGCTGGTTGCCGAAGGGGTTGAAGTCCTTGAAGCACTTCAGCTCCTTGTTGCACATGGCGAAGGCGGGCGTCATGACCGTCGGACCGCCGTAGGCCGTGATGTAGGCGCTGCGGTTGGTGGCCATGGCGAAGGCCTGGCGCACCTTGGGGTTGGACATCGTCTTGGACTTGAAGTTCGGGGCGAGGTAGTCGACGTAGGGCGCCGGGCCGTTGACCGAGCGGGACTTGGCGGAGGGGTTGCCGGCGATCTGCGGCAGCGACGCGGCCTGGGCCTGCAGTGCCGAGATGGCGGTCTTGTCCTCGCCGGCGTCGGCGATCAGGCGCTGGTAGGTCGTGTCGACCGGGATGCCCTGGATGTCGACGATCTTGTCGGGGTAGGCCATGCGGACCTTGTCCGAGTCCGCGGACCAGTTGGGGTTGCGGACCCAGGTGCCACCCTTGTTGGGGTCGTAGGTCCCCTCGAGCATGTAGGGGCCGTTGGAGAAGGCCTGGTAGTCGGACTTGGCGCCCTGGTCCTTGTCCTTGCGGAAGGGCGCGAAGGCCGCGAGCGCCGCGTTGTTCATGTTGAAGTCGGTCCACGGCTTCTTGAACTTGAAGGTGATGGTCTGGCCGTCGCAGGTCACGGCCTTGTCGAAGGCCGCCTGGCCCGCGGCGTCGGCCTTGTAGGGGCCGGTGTAGGACGGGACGTCGCCGTCCGGGGTCTTCTTGGTGGGGATGTCCAGGAAGGTCAGCGCGTAGTTGGGGCCACCGGTGATGACATCCTGGGCGAACGTGCGCGACACGCCATACTTGACGTCGTCGCAGGTCACGGGCTTGCCGTCCTGCCACTTGGCGTTGTTGATGAGCGTGAACTTCCAGGTCTTGCCGGCATCGGACATCTGGCCGGTGTCCGTCGCGAGGTCCGGCACCATCTTGGCGTCGTTGCCGGGGGTGTAGGTCGTCAGGGTGCGGGCGTAGGTGCGCGAGCCGAACAGGATGTCGGCGCCGACGTACATGCGCTGCGGGTCGAGGTGCTCCTTGGGACCGAGGTTGAGGACCGTCAGGGTCCCGCCCTTGGCGGCCGGGGCCTGGCTGGTCGACGTCGTCGTGCTGGCTCCGCCACCGCAGGCCGCGAGGCCCAGGGTCGCCGCGGTGCCGAGGGCGACGGCGAGCGAGCCCTTCGTCGTGCGCTTCATGACTTCTCCTTTGAAGGTGCCCACCGCGGGTGGGCGGTGATGGGTTGGTGCGATGAGGAACGGCCCGCCGGCAGCGGATCGGTCACTGCCGGTCGGCCTTGGGGTCGAGGGCGTCCCGCAGGCCGTCGCCGAGGATGTTGAAGGCGAAGACCATGAGGAACACGGCGAGTCCGGGGAACAGGAAGTAGGCGGGGTCCGGCAGCGCGTAGTTGATGGAGTCGTTGAGCAGCGTGCCGAGCGAGATGGTGGGCGGCGGGACACCGACGCCGAGGAAGCCGAGGGCGGCCTCCTGCGCGATGTTCTGCGGCAGGATCATGGTGGTGTAGACGAGGATGGGCGCCCACAGGTGCGGGAGCAGCTCCTTGGTGTAGAGCCGCCAGGGTCGGGCCCCCAGGGAGCGTGCGGCCTCCACGAACTCCCGCTCGCGCAGCGACATCACCTGACCGCGGACGATGCGGGCGAAGTAGGGCCAGCCGAAGAACCCGAGCACCGTGATGATGAAGAGCAGCTTGGGCGTGGAGGCCGTGTCGGCCAGGCCGATCAGGTCGGCGATCCAGGTGACCATGACCGTCTGCAGCGAGAGCAGCATCAGGGTCTGCGGGAAGGACAGCACGAGGTCGATGACCCGGCTGATGAGCCAGTCGGTGCGCCCGCCCGCGAAGCCGGATATCAGGCCCATGATCGTGCCGAGCACGATGGCCATGGCGGTGGCCGAGACAGCCACGAGCAGCGAGGTGGTCATCCCGGACAGGATCAGTGCCAGGAGGTCGCGGCCGGTGCCCGGCTGGACGCCCAGCCAGTGGTCACCGGTGACGCCGCCCATCGACCCGGACGGCATCGAGCCGAGCTCCTGCACGAGCTCCTCGTGGTTGCTCAGGTCCAGCACGCCGAGGGAGGTCAGGATGGGGGCCAGGATGCCGAGCAGGATGACCACGATCGAGCCGACGAGCGCGGCCATCGTGACGCGGTCGCGCCGCAGCCGGGCGAGCACGAGCTGCCACGGAGAGCGACCCTTGATGTCGTCGCCCTCCACGGGCGCGACGTCGACGGCGATCTCCGCCTGATCGGCATGGGTGGGAGAGGTCGACATCGACGGCGTGCCTTTCGGGAGCGGGCCTGCGCTCCCCCGGGTGAGCGACCGGGGCGCGCAGGTGCTCGTGACACTAGGGACAGCACCGGGCCCTGGACAGTCCCCGACGCCCACCGTGTCCCGATCGTGACCTGGGTCTCAGTGCCCTGTCCTCCGGTATGCCGGACAGCCGGTCACCCCCGCGTCGCGGGACGGTGACCGGCTGTCGGCATACGCGCTGCCCCCGAGGATCAGGGGCGGTGGATCACTGGCCCTGCTCGCGCTTGGCCTCGGAACGGGCGCGGGAGGCGGTGCGGGCGCGCTCGTTCGCGGCGAGCACGACCTTGCGGATGCGCACGTGCTGCGGGGTCACCTCGACGCACTCGTCCTCGCGGCAGAACTCCAGCGACTGCTCCAGGGAGAGCCGGCGCGGGGGCACGACCTTCTCGAAGTTGTCGGCGGAGGAGGCGCGCACGTTGGTGAGCTTCTTCTCCTTGGTGATGTTGACGTCCATGTCGTCGGCGCGGGAGTTCTCGCCGACGATCATGCCCTCGTAGACCTCGGTGGTCGGCTCGACGAACAGGGTGCCGCGCTCCTGCAGGTTGACCATGGCGTAGGACGTGACGGCCCCCGCGCGGTCGGACACGAGCGAGCCGGACTGTCGGGTCGAGATGGTGCCGAACCACGGCTCGTAGTCCTCGAACACGTGGTGGGCGATGCCGGCGCCGCGCGTCTCGGTGAGGAACTCGGTGCGGAAGCCGATCAGGCCGCGCGAGGGCACCAGGAACTCCATGCGGACCCAGCCGGTGCCGTGGTTGGTCATCTGCTCCATGCGGCCCTTGCGGGCGGCCATGATCTGGGTGACCGCGCCGAGGAACTCGTCGGGGGTGTCGATGGTGAGGCGCTCGGTCGGCTCGTGCAGCTTGCCGTCGACCTCGCGGGTGACCACCTGCGGCTTGCCGACGGTCAGCTCGAAGCCCTCGCGGCGCATCTGCTCCACGAGGATCGCCAGCGCGAGCTCGCCACGGCCCTGGACCTCCCAGGCGTCGGGACGCTCGGTCGGGAGGACGCGCAGCGACACGTTGCCGATGAGCTCGCGGTCGAGGCGGTCCTTGACCAGGCGGGCCGTGACCTTGGTGCCGCGCTCCTTGCCGACGAGCGGCGAGGTGTTGGTGCCGATGGTCATGGAGATCGCGGGCTCGTCGACCGTGATGATCGGCAGCGGGCGGGGGTCCTCGGGGTCGGCGATGGTGTCGCCGATCATGATGTCCGCGATGCCCGCGATGGCGATGATGTCGCCGGGGCCGGCCTTGTCGGCGGGCTTGCGCTCCAGGCCCTCGGTGACCAGCAGCTCGGTGATCTTGACCTGCTTGGACGAGCCGTCGTGCTGGAACCACATGGCCTGCTGGCCCTTGCGGATCTCGCCGTTGAAGACGCGCAGCAGCGCGAGGCGGCCGAGGAAGTTGGACGAGTCGAGGTTGGTGACGTGCGCCTGCAGCGGGGCCTCGTCGTCGTAGACGGGCGCGGGGACGGTGTCCATGATCGTGCGGAACAGCGGCTCCAGGTCGGGGCTGTCGGGCAGGCCGCCGTCCGCGGGGCGCTCGGTCGAGGCGAGGCCGGACTTGGCCGACGCGTAGACGATCGGAAACTCGATCTGGTGCTCGTCGGCGTCCAGGTCCATGAACAGCTCGTAGACCTCGTCCACCACCTCCGCGATGCGGGAGTCGGGGCGGTCGACCTTGTTGATGCACAGGACGACCGGCAGCTTGGCCTGCAGCGCCTTGCGGAGCACGAAGCGGGTCTGGGGCAGCGGGCCCTCGGACGCGTCGACGAGCAGGACGACGCCGTCGACCATGGACAGGCCGCGCTCGACCTCGCCACCGAAGTCGGCGTGCCCCGGGGTGTCGATGATGTTGATGGTGACGCCCTCGGGGAACTCCGAGGCCGAGGGGCCGTTGTAGTGGATCGCGGTGTTCTTGGCGAGGATCGTGATGCCCTTCTCGCGCTCCAGGTCGCCGCTGTCCATGGCCCGCTCGTCGACGTGGTCGTGCTCGCCGAAGGCACCCCCCTGCCAGAGCATCTTGTCGACAAGAGTCGTCTTGCCGTGGTCGACGTGAGCAACGATGGCGACGTTTCGGATGTCGCCGCGGGTCTTCTGAGCCATGCCTCCATTGTCTCAGCCCGCGGGACCTGCCGTGACCATGCGTGACGAACCCCCGTCCAGGTCCGTCCACGAGGATCCCGGGCGGGCGTCAGGGCGTGAGGAGTCGACCCACCGCTTCGACGATCGGCAGGTCGGCGGGCAGCCACGGCACCTCGCCGAGGTCCTCCCGCCCGAGCCAGCGCAGCTCGTCGTGGTCCTCCAGCGCCCTCGGCTCGACCCCGCTCACCTGCGCGGTCCAGACGCGTATGGCGTACCGCTCGCTCAGCACCCACCGCCCGTCCGGGAGGGGACCGGTGACCTCCTCCCCCACGACCAGGTCGACGCCGAGCTCCTCGCGCAGCTCGCGGTGCAGCGCCTCCAGCTCGGTCTCGCCGGGGTCGACCTTGCCGCCGGGCAGCTCCCACCCACCCGCCAGGTGGGAGGGCTCGGTGCGGCGGGCGCCCAGCAGCAGCCTCGGTCGTGACAGGTCGTCGAGGAGCGCGGCCCCGACGACGGCGATGGGTTCCGGCATACGGCCCATCCTCTCCCAGGGGCGATGATGTCGGCATGAGCCGACTGCTGGACGACGAGGAGATCACCCGCCAGCTGCGCGACCTGCCGGGGTGGGAGCGCGTGGACGGGCACCTGGTCGCGACCTACGAGTCCGGGTCCTTCCTCGAGGCCGTGCGGCTGGTCGAGTGGGTCGCCGACGAGGCCGAGCAGATGGACCACCACCCGTTCATCGACATCCGCATGGCGCGGACGCGCTGGGAGCTGTGGACGCATTGGCGGGACGGCATCACGCAGCTGGACGTCGAGCTGGCGCACCGCATCCGCCAGCGCGCCGAGGCCACCCGGGCCACGGCGGTCACGGCACCACCAGCCCCAGCCCCAGCCCCAGCCGCACCAAGATCGTGAGTGTCTGCTCCAGCTTTCTTGGACGAGACACTCACGATCTTGGCGGCGGGGCGGCGGGGGTCAGATCGGCACGCCGCCGATCGTCACGGCGCACAGCAGGAACACCACGAACGTCCCGATGCTCCACTTGGCGGCGGTGCGCTGCCAGGTGCCCATGTCGACGCCGGTCAGGTGGAGCAGGAGGTAGATGAAGCCGACCAGCGGGGACAGCAGGTGGAAGGCCTGGCCGGTCGTCGAGGCCACGGCGATCTGCATCGGGGTGAAGCCGTAGCCCGCGCCGGTCTCGGCGAGGATCGGCAGGACGCCGAGGTAGAACGCGTCGTTGGACAGCAGGAACGTGCCGGGGATCGACGCGAACGCCGTGACCATGCCCCAGCGGTCGCCGAGCGAGGGCGGGACGACGTCGCCGATGGACTGACCCATCGCCTCGGACATGCCGGTCCCGTTGAGGATGCCCATGAAGACGCCGGCCGCCAGCACCATCACGATGACGTGCATCGCGTTGGCGCCGTGGATCTCGATGATGTCGCGGGACTCGTTCAGCTTGCGGTAGTTCAGCAGCAGCGCGATCGCGAAGCCCACCTCGAAGATGATCGCCGAGGGGATGTCCGGGATGATCCACGTCCCGCCGAACACGAGCGTCACCATCATGACCATCGTGAGGATGAAGTTCGGCCAGATCATGTGGGGCCGCTTGAGCTTCTCGCCCTCGTGCTCGAGCGCGTGCGCGGTCTCCTCGCTGTCGTTGGACGCCTCGATGAGGGAGTTCGCCGGCGACAGCGCCATGACCTCCTCGGAGGACAGGTCCACGATGCCGAGGCGCTTGCGCTCCGCACGACCGCGGATCACGGCGACGATCACGACCCAGACCGTGGCGATGAGCATGCCCGGCAGGAGCTTGCGCAGCAGCTCGCCCTCGTCGACCTTGAGCGCGGCGATGATGCGGGCCGTCGGACCGCCCCAGGGCAGGAGGTTCATGATCGAGTTGGCCATGATTACCAGGACGGCGAGGTCCATCATCTTCATGCCCAGCCGGCGATAGACGGGGATCATCGCCGAGCACACGATCATCGTCGTGGTCGACCCGTCGCCGTCGACCGAGACGACGGCCGCGAGGAGCGCCGTGCCCACCAGCACCCGGAGGGGGTCACCCTTGACGATCCGCAGGATCAGTCGCACGAGCGGGTCGAACAGCCCCGCGGTCAGCATCAGCCCGAAGTAGAGGATGGCGAACAGCAGCAGGAACACCGTGGGCGCCACGCCCTTGACGCCGGCGAGGCTGTGGTCGCCGATCTTGTCGCCGAACCCCGCGATCAGGGCGATCAGCACCGGGCTCAGCACCAGGGCGGTGAACGGGGTGGTGCGCTTGGTCATGATCAGCGCCATGAAGATGGTGACGATCAGCAGACCCCAGATGGTCAGCATGGCGACTCCTCGGTGAGCGATCGCGTCGTGGTCGAGCGACCTAGCGAGGAGAGTAGCCACCCCGCGCCCGTCCCGCCCGTCGTGCCCAGCCGGGCCTTCCCTTGCGCCGTCAGGGGATTCGCAGCGGGGTCTCGGTAACCCCGACCCCCGTGCTCGGCCCCCGAACGCGCCCTCGTAGTGTCGTAGGTGCCACTAGACGGATTCGGTGACCAGCGACAGCTGAACGACGACGTTCTCGGATCGAGCCGATCATGCAGGTAGACACAGTCCTTGCGCCCCCACTCCGCGTCCCGGCCGCCGGCGAGGCCGACCTCCACCTCCCCGACCTCGGGTCGGTCGACTTCCTGGGTGGCATCAGCGGCCACTCGCTGCTCATGGGCGGCATCGTGGTGTGCCTGCTCGGCCTGGTGTTCGGCTTCGTGACCTACGGCCAGCTGCGGAGGCTCCCGGTGCACGAATCGATGCACGAGGTCTCCGAGCTCATCTACCGGACGTGCAAGGCCTATCTCGTCCAGCAGGGCCGCTTCCTGCTGATGCTGTGGGTCTTCATCGCCGCGGTGATCGTGGCCTACTTCGCCTTCCTCATGCACTACTCGGTGGGCCGGGTGCTCGTCGTCCTCGCGTTCAGCCTGGTCGGGATGGGCGGGTCGTATGCCGTGGCGTGGTTCGGCATCCGCGTCAACACCTTCGCCAACAGCCGCACGGCCTTCGCGGCGCTGCGGGGCAAGCCCTACCCCGTCTACGAGATCCCCATGAAGTCCGGCATGTCCATCGGCATGGCGCTGATCAGCGTCGAGCTGCTGATGATGCTCGTGATCATGCTCTTCGTGCCGGGGTCGCTCGCGGGGGCGTGCTTCATCGGCTTCGCGATCGGCGAGTCCCTCGGCGCGAGCGCCCTGCGCATCGCGGGCGGCATCTTCACCAAGATCGCCGACATCGGCTCGGACCTGATGAAGATCGCGTTCAAGATCAAGGAGGACGACGCCCGCAACCCCGGCGTCATCGCCGACTGCACCGGTGACAACGCCGGCGACTCGGTCGGTCCGTCGGCGGACGGTTTCGAGACGTATGGCGTCACCGGGGTCGCCCTCATCACCTTCATCCTCCTGGCGGTCCCCGACCCCGCCACGCAGGTCAAGCTGCTCGTGTGGATCTTCGTCGTCCGCGCCGTGATGGTCATCGCGTCCGGCCTGTCCTACGCCGGCAACCAGGTCATGGCGGGTCGCCGCTACGCGCACCGCGACCGGATGAACTTCGAGACGCCGCTGTCCGCGCTCGTGTGGCTCACGTCGGCCGTGTGCATCGCCCTGACCTACCTGACCTCCTGGGCGCTGATCGCCGACCTGGGCACCGGCCTGTGGTGGCAGCTGGCGACGATCGTGTCCTGCGGCACCCTGGCCGGTGCCCTCATCCCCGAGCTGGTCAAGGTCTTCACCTCCACCCACAGCCGGCACGTGCGGGAGGTCGTGACGAGCTCGCGCCAGGGCGGCGCCTCCCTCGACATCCTCTCCGGGCTCGTGGCGGGCAACTTCTCGGCATACTGGCTGGGCATCGCCATCGTCGGGCTCATGGGTGGCGCCTATCTGATCTCGACGATCGCCCTCGGTGCGCTGATGATCGCTCCCGCGGTGTTCGCGTTCGGGCTGGTCGCGTTCGGCTTCCTCGGGATGGGGCCGGTGACCATCGCGGTCGACTCCTACGGGCCGGTCACCGACAACGCCCAGAGCGTCTACGAGCTGTCCGTCATCGAGGACATCCCCGGCGTCGCCGAGCAGATCCGGGCCGAGCACGGCTTCGACGTGGAGTGGGAGCGCGCCAAGTACTTCCTCGAGGAGAACGACGGCGCGGGCAACACCTTCAAGGCCACCGCCAAGCCCGTGCTGATCGGCACCGCCGTCGTCGGATCCACGACCATGATCTTCTCGATCATCATGGCGCTCACCGGTGGTCGCACCGAGGAGATGGTCAACCTCTCGCTGATGCACCCGCCGTTCCTGCTGGGGCTCATCACCGGCGGCGCGACGATCTACTGGTTCACCGGGGCGTCCATCCAGGCCGTCACCACCGGGGCCTACCGCGCGGTCGAGTTCATCAAGGACAACATCCACCTCGACGGGGCCACCAAGGCCAGCGCCGAGGACTCCACCCGCGTCGTCGAGATCTGCACGCAGTACGCCCAGAAGGGCATGCTCAACATGTTCCTCGGCGTGTTCTTCTCCACCCTGGCGTTCGCGTTCGTCGAGCCGTTCTTCTTCATCGGCTACCTGATCTCGATCGCGCTGTTCGGGCTCTACCAGGCGATCTTCATGGCCGACGCCGGCGGCGCCTGGGACAACGCCAAGAAGGTCGTCGAGGTCGACCTGCACGCCAAGGGCACGGCCCTGCACGACGCGACGATCGTGGGCGACACGGTCGGCGACCCCTACAAGGACACCTCCTCGGTCGCGCTCAACCCGGTCATCAAGTTCACGACCCTGTTCGGCCTGCTGGCCGTCGAGCTGGCCGTGCAGCTCGCCGCGTCGTCGGGGACCGTGCTGACCCACTCGCTGGCCGCGGTGTTCTTCGTGATCTCGGCCTACTTCGTCTACCGCTCCTTCTACGGCATGCGCATCTCGGGCGGGACCCGGGCGCCGGAGGACGAGCCTGCGGAGCCACCTGCGCGCGAGGGTGCCCGGCCCGCCGCGGTCTGAGCCGTATGCCGTCCGCCAGCCGCCTGCGGTGATCCGCGAGGCGGCGGGCGCGGACCGTCTCGGTGCCTCGCGCAGGGGCGGGGTGTGTCAGTGGCTCGTGAGACGCTGCGCGCGTGACGTCACCCGAGCAGGCTCCACCCACCGCGCGCCCCGCCGGCGGCGCCCCCACCGACGACTCGCGCACCGCGAGCCCGTGGCCGGCGCTGTGGGCCCTGTGCCTGGGGTTCTTCATGATCCTGGTCGACTCCACGATCGTGACCGTCGCGATGCCCGCGCTCATGTCCGGGCTGCACGCCGACATCGGCGCGGCGGTGTGGGTGACCAGCGCCTACCTGCTCGCCTACGCCGTCCCCCTGCTCATCACCGGGCGTCTCGGCGACCGCTACGGACCCAAGCGCGTCTACCTCGTCGGGCTCACGATCTTCACCCTCGCGTCCCTGTGGTGCGGGCTGACCGGCACCATCACCGGGCTCATCGTCGCCCGCGTGGTCCAGGGCCTCGGGGCCGCGCTCATGAGCCCGCAGACGATGTCGGTGATCACGCGCCTCTTCCCGCCGCAGTCGCGCGGGCAGGCCATGGGCCTGTGGGGCGCCGTCGCCGGGGTGGCGACGCTCGTCGGACCGGTCCTCGGTGGCGTGCTCGTCGACACCCTCGGGTGGGAGTGGATCTTCTTCATCAACGTCCCGGTGGGCCTGCTCGCCATGGTGCTCGCCTGGCGGCTCGTCCCCACCCTCGACACCCACGCGCACCGGTTCGACTGGATCGGGGTCGTGCTGTCCGCGGTGGGTCTCTTCTGCATCGTCTTCGGCATCGAGGAGGGGCACGGCTACGACTGGTCCACGATCACAGGGCCGATCACGGTGTGGCGCCTCATCGGGTTCGGCGTGCTCGTGATGATCGCGTTCGTCGTCTGGCAGGCGCGTCAGCGCAGCGAGCCGCTCGTGCCGCTGCGCCTCTTCCGCGACCGCAACTTCTCGGTGGCCAACGTCGCCATCACCACCGTGGGCTTCGCCGTCACCTCGACGATGTTCCCCATCATGATCTGGGCGCAGAGCGTGCGGGGCCTCTCGCCGACCTACGCCGCCCTGCTCATGGCGCCGATGGCGGTCATCTCCGGTGGTCTGGCCCCGGTGGTGGGCCGGCTCGTGGCCCGCACGCACCCCCGAGTCCTGGCGGGGATCGGGCTGCTGTCCTACGCCGTGTCGCTCGTGTGGATGCGGGCCGTGCTGCGCGCCGACATGCCCCTGTGGGAGCTGCTCCTGCCCGTCGCCCTGCTCGGCGTCGCCAACGGCTTCATGTGGGCTCCCCTGTCCACCTCGGCGACCGCCAACCTCGACCGTCGCGAGGCGGGCGCCGGGTCCGGCGTCTACAACACCACCCGGCAGATCGGCTCGGTGCTCGGGTCGGCGGCCATCGCGCTGGCCATGGAGGACCGGCTGGCCGCGCACCTGCCCGGATCCTCGGGCGCCGCCCCCACCATGGGCGGCACGGGCGGCACCATGCCGCCGCAGGTGGCCGAGGCGTTCAGCGCCGCGATGGGTGACGCCCTGCTGGTCCCCGCCGCCGTGATCCTCGTCGGTGCCGTCGTCGTCATGGCCTTCGAGCGGCCCCGCCACCAGCACGCCTGACCCGCCGGCGCCTCAGATCGGTCGGTTCACCCCGCCGCCGCGCGCAACGCGTGGAACCCACCTCGCCGCACGCAACGCGTGGAACCCACCTCGCCGCGCAACGGGTGGGGTCCACCACCGCTGACGGTGGCCATCTCCACCCGCTAGGGCCGCGGCGGTGCGGGTGACCTGCTGTCCCTGGCACCGGCCTCCCTGACCCCGACATCCCTGCCCCCGACGTCCCTGACTCCGGCGACCAGGCCCAGCAGCAGCCACATCAGCGTGGCGATCCCCGTCGTGTTCGCCGGGTGGTCGACCAACGACATCACCGCGAACCCCGCGAGACCGGCACCGGCCACCCGCGCCACCGTCGAGCCGGAGCGCACGCCACGCCGGACCAACCACACCGCCCCGAGCGTGAGCGCGACCACCGCGGCCCCCGCCAGCCAGCCACCCTCGACTGTCCAGCTCAGCCACAGGTCGTGGGCGTGCCGGAACCTCTCCGGACCCGGCACCTGCTGGTCGATGACCGCGCCCGACCGGCCGGGCCCGACGCCCAGGGGGTGCCCGGCCACGACGCGCAGGGCCGCGCCCCACACGTCCCGCCGCACCCCCAGGCTGCCGCCGACCACCAGCACCCCGCCGATGACGACCGCCGCCGCCACAGCGGTGGAGACCCGGCGCGACCAGCCGGGCCGCAGCACCACCAGCACGGTCGCTCCGACCACGGCCGCAGCCACGCCCGCCCGGGACCAGGTCAGCAGCACGGCGACGTAGCCGAGCACCACGACCGCGTACCCCACGAGACGGGCCGACGACGTCGGGAGGCTCGTCGCCCCGGCCCAGGCGACGGGCAGGAGCAGGACGAGGGCCGCGGCGAGCACGTTCGGGTTGCCGAAGGTCCCGGTCACGCGGACCATCGCGTCCGGGTCGCTGCACAGCTCCCGCCCGGCGGCCAGGCCTGCGCGGCAGAAGCCGGTGGGCACGTCGTCCGCCCACTGGTGCAGCGCCGTGAGCCCGGTGACCGCGCACGCCACGAGGGCCGATCCGGTGACGAGGGTCCACGACGACGGGTGCCGCCGCATCAGCCCCACCGCGAGGTAGCAGGTCATCACGCCGGTGAGCAGCGCCCGCCATACCGGCCATCCCTGACCGCTGGCGACCGCGGACGCGGCCGACGCCGCGACCAGGAGCACGATCGGCAGGTCGAGCCAGGTCGCCCACTCGCGCGGCGACGGGGCTGCGACGAGGCCCGCGGCGAGCCCGAGCAGGAGGACCAGCCGGTCGGGGGTGAGGACCCAGACCACCGGGGCGTCGGGCAGGATGCCGACCACGGCGTGGAGCACCACGACCAGGAGGGCCAGCCCCATCACCGACGTCGTCAGGACCTGGCGCCGAGCTCGGAGGTCCCGCCTGGCGGACGGCGCGGTGACGCCGGAGCTCCGGGAGGCGGACGTCGCGACGGGGGTGGTCGTCATACGACTGGTGTCTCACACCGGGGTGACGGGGCGGGCACGACGACGTGAACACTGCGTGGGACGCGCAGGTCTCGCTCAGCAGACTGGACGAGATCGGCTCAACCACGCGGATTATCGTGGAGCGCATGATGGAGGTTGCTGCCTACGCGGCCCCCTCTGCGGGAGCCCCCCTCGAGAAGTCCACGATCACCCGCCGCGACGTCGGAGAGCACGACGTGCTCATCGACATCGAGTTCGCCGGCATCTGCCACTCCGACATCCACACCGTCCGCGACGAGTGGGGTGCCCAGCAGTACCCCCTCGCCCCCGGCCACGAGATCGTCGGCCGCGTCACCGAGGTCGGCTCGGACGTCAGCCGCCACAAGGTCGGCGACCTGGTCGGCGTCGGCTGCATGGTCAACTCCTGCCAGGAGTGCGCCGCGTGCGAGGAGGGCCTCGAGCAGTACTGCCTGCAGGGCAACATCGGCACCTACGGCGCCGTCGACAAGGACGGCACGATCACCCAGGGCGGCTACTCCACCCACGTGGTCGTCGACGAGAAGTTCGTCGTCCGCGTCCCCGAGTCCCTCGACGAGGCCGCCGTCACGCCGCTGCTGTGCGCGGGCATCACGCTCTACTCCCCCCTGCGCCACTGGGGCGTCACCGAGGGCACCAAGGTCGCCATCATCGGCATGGGCGGCCTCGGGCACGTCGGCGTCAAGATCGCGAGCGCGATGGGCGCCGAGGTCACCGTCCTGTCCCACTCGGACAAGAAGCGCGAGGACGCCGCGACGTTCGGCGCCCAGCACTACGTCAACACCACCGACGAGGACGAGATGAAGGCCCTCGCGGGCACGTTCGACCTGATCATCAACACCGTGTCGGTCAACCTGCCGATGGCGGACTACCTCGCGCTGCTGCGCTACGACGGCACCCTCGTCGAGCTCGGCGCGCCGTCCAAGCCGCTGGAGGTGCCGGCGTTCGCGCTCATCCCCGCCCGCAAGTCGCTGGCCGGGTCCTGCATCGGTGGAATCGCCGAGACCCAGGAGATGCTCGACTTCTGCGCGGAGCACGACATCACGGCCGAGATTGAGCTCATCGACGCCGACCGGATCAACGAGGCCTACGACCGCGTCGTCGCCAGCGACGTGCGCTACCGCTTCGTGATCGACGCCAAGACCTTCTGAGGTCCGGCTCCACCCGAATGGCCAGGCATCCGAGGGTGCCTGGCCAATCGGCGGATGGGGGCGCGGCGCGGTCAGACGAGCTGACGGCCCAGGTGCCGGAACGGCCCGTCCGCCTCGAACCCCGCCCGCTCGTAGACCCGACGCCCCGACTCCGTCGAGTGCAGCTCGATCCGACCCGCGCCCTGCTCCCGGGCCCACGCCATCGCGTGGTCGAGCAGCGCGGTGCCGATGCCCCGGCCGCGGTGGGGGACGTCGGTGCTCATGTCCGAGAGGTATGCCGACAAGCCCCGCCCGCGGGGACCGGGCAGGTGCTGCTCCACCGCCACGCTGACGCACCCGGCGAGCGAGCCACCCTCTCCCGCAACGGGATCCACGTCCACGACGAAGCAGGCGTAGGTGTCGCGCGCCAGCAGCACCTCCGCCGCCTCGGCGCATCGCCGGCGCCAGTCCTCGTCCTCGGAGACCGCGACCGGCCAGGGCCAGCCCGTCTCCATCAGGAGCGCCTTGAGGCGCACGATCTCGGGGATGTCAGCAGGGGTGGCACGGCGCACGGTCACGGACGCCGAGCCTAGTCGCCCAGTCGCCCCCGCATGCACCCGCACCTCAGGTCCGCTCCCACACCGCCCCAACCCGCCGCCCGGCTCGCCGGCAAGCGACAGGAAGTGACCTGACGGGGCGAGAGACGCCGCGTGACCGCCGCTTTGATCGTTCAGCCTGACCCGACGGGTCACTTCCGGTCGGCGGGTGGGGTCGGGCCGCCACCGACCCGGCACGTCGCGCCCACTCCCCCCACGCCACCCCGCCGCCCCGGCACCTCGCGCCTGCGTCGCCCCGCCGGCCCGGCCCGCGGGCGGGTAGCGCCAAAAGGTGACCCGGCGGGGCTCGAACCGTCGCATCACCGCGGGTTTGATCGTTCAGCCTGACCCGACGGGTCACTTCTGGTCGGCGGGTGGGGTCGGGCCGCCACCGAAGCGGGCAGGGAGGGCCGGCGTCACGTCGCGGGGCAGTGTCCGTCAGGCGAGGATCCAGGCGCGGGTCTGCGCGGCGAGCTGCCGCTCGAAGTCGCGCGCCGAGAGCTCCTCCGGCTGGTCCGGCCACAGGGCCAGCTCGAGCGCGACGCACCCGTGGGTGGCAGCCCAGATGGCGAGCGCGGCGGCGTGGACGTCCTCCCCGACCAGCCGGCCGGCGTCGGCCACGCGCTGCACCACCCCGAGCAGAGGGGCGAGCCCGTCCTCGGCACAGTCCTCGGGCGGCGGCACCCGTCCGCCGAACATGACGGCATACAGGCTCGCGTGCTCCACCGCCCAGCGGCGGTAGGCCAGACCCAGGGCGAGGAGGTCGTCGAGGGGGTCGCGGCCGGCCACCGCCTCGAGCTGGGCTGCGACGAAGGAGGTCTGCGCCTCGGACGCCATGGCCCCGACCAGCCCGTCCTTGCCGCCGAACACGGTGTAGACGGCGTTGGTCGAGGTGCCGGCCTCCTCTGCCACCCGCCGCAGCGAGAGGCCGTCGAGCCCGCCGGCGGCGACCTGGTCGGCAGCCGTGGCGATGAGGCGACCCCGGAGGTCGTCGTCATACAGCTTGGGTCTGGGCACTTGACGACCGTAACATAACGGTGTTTTATAACGGTGTCATGATTCGTCGGTACGCACCCAGAACCACAGGAGGCGTCATGCCCCGCATCAACCTAGGTCGCCACACCATCGACTCCGACCGCGAGATCACGGTCTTCCTCATCGGCATGGGCATCAACAGCCCGCTGCGCGTGGACCGGTGGTGGCCAGTCTTCACCGCGATGCCACGCATGCTGAAGCATCTCGAGACCGACCCCGGGTCGGGCATGCTCGGCTACGACCTGTGGGCGCTGCCCTCCCCGCTCGTCCTCATGTACTGGGAGTCGTCGGAGCAGCTGCAGGCCTTCGCGGCCGACGCGGACGCCCCGCACCTGCAGGCCTGGCGCGACTTCGCACAACTCACCAAGGACGGGCACGTCGGGGTCTGGCACGAGACCTACGTGACGACACCCGGCCGGAGGGAGGCGATCTATGTCAACATGCCCAGCCTCGGCCTGGGCAAGGCGATCGGCACCACCCCGGTCGGGCGCGGGTCGTCGACCGCGCGGCAGCGCATGAGCGTCACCGTCTCGAGCTGACCGCTCGCCCGCCTCCGGCCCGGCTCGTGCCTCGCTCGGGCCCTCGGCGGGGCCGGTCAGTCGAACTTGCGGGCGGCGCCCTTGTCGGCGCTCTGTGCGAACCGCGCAAAGATCTTGAGCGCCGTCGATACCTGGCGGTCCCGGTCGCGGGGCTCCCAGCCGAGCTCGTCCTGCTCGGCCCGGCGGCGCTCGAGCTCCTCGTCGGGGACGAGCAGGTTGACCCGGCGCTGCGGGATGTCGAACTCGATCACGTCACCGTCGCGCACCAGCCCGATCGGGCCGCCGGACGCGGCCTCCGGCGACACGTGGCCGACCGAGAGGCCGGACGAGCCGCCGCTGAACCGGCCGTCGGTGATCAGGGCGCACTTCGGCCCGAGGCCCACGCCCTTGAGATAGCTCGTGGGATAGAGCATCTCCTGCATGCCGGGCCCTCCCTTGGGGCCCTCGTAGCGCACGACCACGACGTCGCCGCCCTGGATCTCGCCGTTGAGGATCTTGGAGACGGCCTCCTCCTGGGACTCGGCCACCCGCGCCGGGCCGGAGAAGGACCACTGGTGCTCGGGCACGCCCGCCGTCTTGACGATGCAGCCGTCGGGGGCGAGGTTGCCGCGCAGCACCGCGAGGCCGCCCTCGGTGGTGTAGGCGTGCTCCACCGAGCGGATGCAGCCGTTCTCGGGGTCGGTGTCCAGCGTGGCCCACCGGTTCGACGACGAGAACGCCTCGGTGGTGCGCACCCCGCCCGGGGCGGCGTGGAAGAGCTCGATCGCCTCGGGCTTGGCGGCGCCGCTGCGGATGTCCCAGTCCTGCAGCCACTGGTGCATCGACGGCGAGTGGACGCACCGGACGTCCTCGTCGAGCATGCCGCCGCGGTGCAGCTCGCCGAGGATCGCGGCGATGCCGCCGGCGCGGTGCACGTCCTCCATGTAGAACTGGTTCGAGTTGGGAGCGACCTTGACCAGGCAGGGCGTGACGCGGGACAGGGCGTCGATGTCGTCCTGGTCGAAGTCGACACCGGCCTCCTGCGCCGCCGCGAGCAGGTGCAGGATCGTGTTGGTCGAGCCACCCATGGCGATGTCCAGGCGCATGGCGTTGGCGAAGGCGGGCTTGGTGGCGATCGACAGCGGCAGGACCGAGTCGTCGTCCTCGCCATACCACCGCTGGCACAGCTCGACGACGAGGTGACCGGCCCGCTCGAAGAGCGAGCGGCGCGCGCTCGCCGTGGCGAGCGTCGAGCCGTTGCCGGGCAGGGACAGGCCGAGCGCCTCGGTGAGGCAGTTCATCGAGTTGGCGGTGAACATGCCCGAGCAGGAGCCGCACGTGGGGCAGGCGTTCTGCTCGATGGTGGTGATGTCCTCGTCGCTGACCGAGTCGTCGACCGACTTGATCATCGCGTCGATGAGGTCGAGGCGGGTCTGGGCGGTCCCGTCGGGCCCGATGACGGCCTTGCCGGCCTCCATCGGTCCGCCGCTGACGAAGACCGTGGGGATGTTGAGCCGCAGCGCCGCGAGCAGCATGCCGGGCGTGATCTTGTCGCAGTTGGAGATGCACACGAGCGCGTCGGCCTGGTGCGCGTTGACCATGAACTCCACCGAGTCGGCGATGACCTCGCGGCTCGGCAGGGAGTAGAGCATCCCCGAGTGCCCCATCGCGATGCCGTCGTCGACGGCGATGGTGTCGAACTCGCGGCCCACTCCCCCGGCCTCGGCGACGGCGCCCGCCACGAGCTGGCCCATGTCCTTGAGGTGGACGTGGCCCGGGACGAACTGCGTGAACGAGTTGGCGATCGCCACGATCGGCTTGCCGAAGTCGCCCTCGGTCATGCCTGTCGCGCGCCACAGGGCGCGCGCCCCGGCCATGTTGCGTCCGTGGGTGGTGGTGCGTGAGCGCAGTGCAGGCATGTCTCCAGACTAGACAGCCAGTCCGTATGACGGGCTCCCGTCTCACGTCGGGTCTAGCCTGGAGGGGTGGACGTCACGCGTCGGACGGTGCTCGGCGCCGGCCTCGCCGCGGTGGCGGCGGGAGTGGCCGGCTGCGCAGCCTCGTCCGCCTCCGGCACGGTGATCCACCCCGAGCACCCGCCGACCTCCCCCACGCCGACCGGCTCCACGTCGGCCGCGACGACGGGCGCCGCTCCGACCACCGCGGGCCCGTCCGCCGCCCGACCGCTGCGTCTCGTGCAGACGCCGGCCCAGGAGCGAGCCACCCTCGCCTCGTGGCGGTCCACCGGCGACCCGGTCCTGCACGAGCTGCGGTGGTCCGGCGCCCTGGCGGAGGTGGACGCGCCGGCCGCCGCATCTCGCGCTGACACGCGAACGCCATACGGCTGCACGCTGTTCGTCGCCGCAGGCGACCCGGGGCGCGTGATGGTGGGCCGGAACTTCGACTGGGACCCCAACCCCGCGGCCGTCGTGCGGTCGCGCACCGACCGAGGGCCGCGGTCGATCGGGATGTGCGACCTGTCCTTCGTCGAGCTGCCGACCGCCGAGCTCCCCCGGGTCGGAGTGGCGGCCGTGCGGCGTCGCCTGCTGCGGGCGCACGGGCGGGTCGTGGACGGCATGAACCAGCACGGGCTGTTCATCGGCCTGGCCGCCGACCTTGAGGCGCGGTCCGTCGCGCGGCCCGGGACGATCGTGGTCGGTGGGGTCGGCATCGTCCGGCTCGTGCTGGACCACGCCAAGGACGTGCGCGGCGCCCTCGCCATGTTCGAGCGCCACTCGCTGGAGTTCGCCGGCGGGCCGGGGCTGCACTACCTGGTGGCCGACCGCTCCGGAGCCTCCGCGACGATCGAGCTCGTCAACGGGCGGCTGTCGGTGCGCGAGCGCGCCGCGGCCACCCCGTGGCAGTGCCTCGAGAACTTCCAGCTGGCTACGACGCCACCGGCCGCGCGCGACGAGCACCCCCGCTACACCCGCTGCCGCGAGCAGCTGACCGCCTCGCAGGGTCGCATCGACGCCGACGGCGCGCTCCGGCTGCTGGACGACGTGCGCCAGGCCGACACGCAGTGGTCAGCGGCCTACGACCTCACGGCCGGGACCGTCGTCGTGCGCCGCCTGGCGGGGCGGCAGCTCCACCGCTACTCGGTGTGAGCTCCGGAGTCATCGCACCCGGGACGCTAGCCCCGAAAGGGCGCTACCCCCTGACGTTCAGTCATCGGTTTGCACCTTCCGTCATACGGTCACCCGCTCGCTCGGTGGCAGTTGGTTGAAAGTGGCACGGTCATTACAGTCCCTCTGGGCGTTTTGCCCGACTTGTGCAGCGCCACACGACCGAGCAGCCCCACGTGGGGAACAACCAGGGGAGAGCCGTTCGTGTCCGACGTCCGAGGGGTGCCGGCGACCGTCACCGTCGTCATCCCTACGCGCGGTCGTCCGCGCCTCGTGGTGCGTGCCGTGCGGTCCGCGCTCGACCAGACGTGTCCCCCTCATGAGGTCGTGGTGGTCGTCGACGGTCGCGATCCCGCCACCGAGCAGGCGTTGGCCGGCCTGGACCCGCGGGTCGTGGTGGTCCCTCTCGCCTCCAGCGGGGGCGCCGCCGCAGCGCGCAACGCAGGCGTCACCCGCGCGACCGGCGACCTCATCGCCTTCCTGGACGACGACGACCTGTGGCTGCCGGCCAAGCTGCAGCGCCAGTGGGCCGTCCTCGCCGCAGCCACGGACCCCTGGAACACCGTCGTGTCGACGGCCGCCTTCTGGGACACCGGCGACGGGGCCACCGTATGGCCGACCCGCTCCCCTCGTCCCGGCGAGCCGATCGCTGAGTACCTATTCGTGCGGGACCACGCGGGCGAAGGACTCCTCGCCACGCCAACCATCCTCCTGCCGAGGACGCTGGCAGCGGCCCATCCGATGGACCCGACGATGCGCATCCACGAAGACCTCGACTGGTTCCTGCGGCTGGAGGCCGCGGGAGCCAGCTTCGTGGTCCTGCCGCAGCCGCTCGTGCGCGTCGACGCCTCCTCCGGCCGCCAGTCGCTCAGCTCCCAGAGCACCTGGAGCGAGTCGCTCGCGTGGTCCGTCGAGCACCGAGCGCGGCTGGGGCCCAGGGCCTTCTCGGGATTCGTGCTGACCGAGGCCGGTCGCGCGGCCGTTCGCAGCGACGCCCCACTAGGCACCCGCACTGCCATCTTGCGCTGCGCGATGGGCGGCCGGCCGAGGCCGCGCGACGTCGCCAGGTACCTCGCGCTCAACGCGGCTCCGTCCCGGTTGCGGAGCTGGGTCCACGCCCGACGCCTCGGGTCGACGTCGTGATCGATGTCGTCCAGGTCGTGCCGTTCCAGGGGCCAGGCGGGATGCAGCAGGTGGCACGCATCCTCGACGAGGCGCTGCCGTCGCTCGGAGTGACCTCGCAGGTACGCGCCCTTCGCGCGTCCCAGGGTGCCCGTCCGACCCTCACCGACGGCGCGCGGCAGTGGCGAGGACTCGTGCAGCTGTGGCGCAGACGACGGCCCCGGGCCGTCGTCGCCCACGCCCCCGTGACCGCCGTCGTGTCCCTCACCGCGGCCGCTGTCGCTCGGGTGCCGCATCGCGTGGCGGTGATCCACGAGAACGCCCGCTCGCTCAGACCGGGGCCCCTTCGGCTCCTGACGGTGCTTGCGCGGGCCGGCGTCGTCACACGGCTGGTGCCGGTCGGTCCAGCCGTGGGAGCCTCGCTCGTCGGTCTGGACCCGCAGGTCGCGCGTCACGTCACCGTCATCGTCAACGGCGTGCCCGCCGCTGACGCGGCCCCGGCCGCAGCAGGGCTAACCCCGCTCAGGTCGGACGCCATCATGACCGTCATCACCGCCGGGCGGTTGGTCCCGGGCAAGAACCTCGAGCTGCTCGTCCGCGCCGTGGCCGGGAGCAGCCAGCCTGTAGGCCTGGTCGTGTGCGGTGACGGGCCAGACCGTGCACGGCTCGAGGCGCTCAGCCGCGAGCTCGGTGTGGCGGTTCGGTTCACCGGGATGCTCGACCAGAGGTCCCTGCAGGAGTCCTACGCCGGAGCCGATCTCTTCGCGTTCTCCAGCTGCTCGGAGGGATTGCCCCTCGTGCTGGTCGAGGCCGCGGCCGCGGGCCTGCCGGTCCTCGCCTCCGACATCCCGGGCAACCGAGACGTGCTGGGTGACTCCGCGGTGTACCTCCCCGTGGACGACGGCGCAGGGGCTGTGCGCCGATGGTCCGAGGCAATCGATCGTCTCGCCCAGGACTCGGGCTCACGGGACCGGATGCGACGCGACGCCCTGGAGCGGCTACCTGCCTTCTCACCAGGCCGGATGGCCGAGGGCTACGTAGCGTTGTTCCGAGGACCAGCACGGGTTGACCAGGGTGCCGGTGTCCGGGGGCCGTCACCAGCGAGACCATCGTGGTTGCGACGCCGATGATCGCTGCACGACACCGTCGCCCCCGGGTCGCTCCTCAGCTCGTGTCGGGTCCGGCGCTAGGCATCGCCGACGCCGGGGTCTCGAGCCTGGGCAACTTCGCGGTGGGCGTGATGGCAGCGCGGACTCTCGACCTCCCCGCCTTCGGCACCTGGAGCTTGGCGCTCCTGCTCGCCCTGGTCAGCACCGGCCTGTGGCGAGCAGGCTTCTCCGAGACGCTGGTTCTCGGTCACGCGGCGGATGATCCGGGACCCCGCCGCGACGCCGCCCGACGAGCCGTCGGCGCCGCCCTCGACCGTGCTGTGCGCTGGGGCGCGGCCGTGGCCGCGATCGGTGCGGTCGTGGTGTGGGCAGGCGCGAGGGACGTCCGCTCCGCGCTGCTGGTCGGGGTCGTCCTGATCCTCGTCCTGCCGTGCCTGGCCACGCAGGACGTCCTGAGGTCGGTCGCCTACGCCGTCGGTAGGCCGGCTGCGGCGCTCGCCAACAGTGCCGCGTGGACGCTGGCGCTGCTGACGGGGCTGGTCGTCCTGTCGCTGTCCTCGGTGCCTGCGGGACCCGCCGGCCTACTCCTCCTGTGGGGAGGGACAGCCGGTGTCGGAGCACTAGCCGGTTCGATCGCCACGGGCACCCCGGTGCGCCCGGGGGGAGGGGCACGCTGGCTCCGGGAGCATGCCGGCAGCGCCCGCAGCCTCGCGACGGACTTCGCGCTGACGCAGACGTCGGCCGAGACGTCGATGATCTTGGTGGGTGTCGTCGCGGGGGCCGAGGCGACCGGCCTGCTACGGCTGGGCCAGCTGCCACTGACGCCCGTCATCGTGCTCACCAACGGTCTGGTCGCGGCCGTTCAGCCGGCGCTCGTGCGCCGTGTCGCCGAGGGGCGCGGGCGTTCCGAGATCGCGCGCTTGGCCTGGTTCCTCGGCCTGGGGTCCGGCGCCGTCGCCCTCGTGCTCGGCGTGGCCGTCATGGTGCTGCCTGTGTCGTGGGTCTCGCTCATCGTGGGCGACGGCTGGCCGCGGGCGCGGGCGCTGGTGCCGCTGCTGTCGCTGTACCTGGGGCTGGGTGCGCTGGCGGCCTGCCTGGGGATCTGCCTCAGATCCTTCGGCCAGGTCTCGGACCAGGTTCGTGCCCGTATCCTCCTCGTCCCGGTGACACTGGTCCTGGTCGTCCTGGGCGCGTACCTCGGCGGCGCCGGCGGCGCCGCGACGGCCCTGAGCGCCAGCCTGGTGTGCACCACGCTGGTCTGGGCCTGGCTCATCGCGGCGCCTCGTGGGACCGCACCATGAGCACCGTCGCAACGGTCCCTGGTGCCGCACCCGTGGCAGTCGTGGCTCCCAGCGGTCGTGTGGTCATCCCGACGTGGCTGGGCGGCTGCCTCCTCGCTGTCGCCGCCGCTGCTCCTTTCGAGGGTGACCGCATCGCCCTGCTGGCCATGGTGGCACCGATGTCGTGGTGCCTCTTCGCTCGGCGCGACCGCGCCGCTGTAGCGCGCATCTCGTGGCCGATCCTGCTGTTCCTGCTCTGGCTGGCACTGACCATGCTGTGGTCCGTCGACGGTGCCCAGACAGCCAGCTCGGTCCTGAAGATGGCGCTGCTGACCCTCCTCGGCACCCTCGTCTCGGCCGGGCGGTCGGTGGACGGTCTCATGGATGTCATCGCCAGGTGTGGGCAGGTGGCCCTCACGGCGAGCTGGGTCCTGTACTTCGCTCTCCCGGATGTGGGGCGCAACTGGGACGGGTACGAGTCGGGCGCGATGCGAGGCATATTCGTGCACCGAAACACCTTGGGCTACTTCGCCGCCCTGATCACGATCACCATGCTCGTGCGGTGGGCACGCGGCCCGCGCCGTCTCCTCTCACCTTCGTTGGCGTGGGCCTGCCTCGCACTGGTGTCCACCGTGATGAGCCAGTCGCGTACCGCCTGGTCGGTGCTGGGGGTCACTGCGGCGCTCGCCCTCGTGATGCTGGCGATGCGCGGCTTGAGGCGCCCTGCCCGGCTGAGCGCGGTGGCGGTCCTGGTCGTGCTGGTGGGGGCGCTGGTGCGCGTCGCCCTCAACCCCGAGCAGGTCGTGACCGGCCTCGGCCGCGACGCGACCCTGACCGGCCGCACCGAGATCTGGGGTGCAGTGGTCACGGGCATCATCGAGCGCCCGTTCCTCGGCTACGGCTGGGGTGCCCTGTGGCGCGCCGGCAGCCCCGCCACCGAAGCGCTCTGGGCCGAGGCGGGTTTCGCGTTCCACCACGCCCACAACGGATACCTCGACTCGGCCGCCCAAGCCGGGCTGATCGGCATGTCGCTGGGACTGCTCGTCGTGGCGACCGGCCTGTGGCGAGCCCTCCGCAGCCACGTCCACCGGGGCTCGTGGAGCTCCACCTGGGTGCTGCTGGTCCTGGCCGCAGTCCTTGTCTTCAACATGACCGAGGCCGTGGCCTTCACCGGGATGTCCTGGGTGCTCCTGGTCTCGTTCTGCCTCGTCGCCCACCCCTGGAAGGAACACCCGTGACCGTCATCCACGCCTGGCGACTCGCCCGGCGCTACCTGCCGCTGCTCCTGCTGGCCACTCTCGCCGGTCTGGCACTCGGCTGGGCGTGGCACGCACGGACCACGACCTACGTGTCGTCGTCCCACGTGCTCATCCGCCCGGCCGGCGACATCCCCAAGCTGGGCTACGCGTCCGAGCCGATGCGGTTCGTCAAGTCCGAGGGGCAGCGCGCCCTCAGCGATGCCGTCATCCGCAAGGCGGCGCTGACCCTTCAGCCCGTGCCAAGCCTCCAAGAGCTGAGAGACAGCCTCGAGGTGCTGGGCGGGAGCGCCGACGACACCGTCGAGCTGCGGGTCACGACCGACGACGCCGACCTCACGACCAATCGCGCTCGCGCCCTCACCCTGGCGTTCGCCGAGTCGAGCCGCAGCGCGTTGACCGTCACCCCTCTCTACGTCACCCCGGCGAAGGCCAGCTCCGGTCGGACCACCTCGCTGGCCGCCGGCGGTCTGGTCGGCCTAGCGGCCGGAGTCGTCGGCGCCCTCGTGCTGGGCTCCGCGCGACGGCCGGTGCTCGGGCCGGATGCCCTGCAGCTGTCCGGGCGGACCGTCGACACCTATCCCACCGTGCTCACCGGCAACGACCCCGAAGGCTACGAGCGCCTCCTGGGGTGGCTGCACCAGACGGCCCACCGGCCCCAGCACCTCGTCGTCCAGCTGCGCGGGGCTGATCGCCGGGCCGATGCCGACACCAAGGTCATGTCCACCGGTCTGCAACGAGCGGCGGCGCTCGTCGAGAGCACCTGCACCATCCAGGTGTCCCCAGCCTCGACTCCGGCCCTCGTGGAGCAGCGGCCTGACCGTGCCGTCATCACAGTCGTGTGCGCCGACCGCCGTCGGTCGACCGAGCGCGGCATCGAGGCAGCCGTCACGGGCTGGGCGACCGGATCCGATGCCGCGGCCATCGTGGTGCATGACCTGGGGCGGGGCAGCCACCGATGACCACCTCTCTGACCGACGTCGTCGAGCCCGCCCAGGACCTTCTGTTCGTGTGCTCGAGCGGTGGGCACCTGTCGCAGCTCATGGCTGCACGGCCGTGGTGGGAGAGGCACACCCGCCGGTGGGTGACCTTCAACCTCACCGACGCCCGCACCCAGCTCCACGACGAGCACGTGATCTGGGCCTACCACCCCACCACGCGCAACATCCCCAACCTGGTCCGCAACCTCGGCCTCGCCGTGCGTGTGCTCCGCACCAGGCGTCCCGATGCCATCGTGAGCACGGGCGCTGCGGTTGCCTTCCCGTTCTTCGTCCTCGGCCGCATCCTCGGCATCCCCACGATCTACATCGAGGTGGTCGACCGGATCGACACCCCCACCCTGACCGGCCGACTCTGCCGTCCCTTCAGCACCACCTTCTGCGTCCAGCTGCCCGTCCAGCTCGAGGTCTACCCGGGCGCCACCGTGATCGGACCCCTGATATGACCGCCCCCGCGTCGATCCTCCTCAGCGTCGGCACCGACTTCCACGCCTTCGACAGAGCCGTGAGCTGGCTCGACACGTGGTTGGAGGCCCATCCCGAGCACCAGGCGGGAGCGATCGTCCAGCACGGGACGTCGGCCCCCTCCAGGCATGGCAGCAACCACCAGTATCTCGCGCACGCGGACCTGCAGACCGCCCTCGACGAGGCCAGGGTCGCCATCGTCCATGGTGGCCCTGCGACAATCTTCGAGGCGGTCGAGCACGGACACGTCCCGGTGTGCGTCCCCCGGGACCCCACGCTCGGCGAGCACGTGGACTCCCACCAGCAGCGGTTCAGCCGATACCTCGCAGGTGAGGGGATCGTCCACCTCGCTCTCACCCAGGACGAGTTCGACCAGGCCGTGACGGACGCCATGCGAACGGGCAGGGGTCAGGCCAGCACCGCGCGGTCTCTGCAGCGCACCCAGTCGATGGCCACCCTGGCCGACCTGGTGACGAGCGCGATCGAGATCGATCGACGTCCCCTCGCCCGTCGATCCTCACCCCTCACGTCGGTCGGGCGGCTCCTTCGCCGACGATGACGTCTCGCGCCCCCGCCATACCCCTCCCCGTCCAGGAGTGATCGCCCTGAGCCACCGAGAAGGCCTCGCCCCAGCAGGCCGCCGTGCCCGTATGACGTTGACCGTCGCTCTCGCTGCGTGCGCGATGGCGGGATCTGCCTGTTCTCGCACCACCGGCGAACCCGCTTCGGCCGTCCCGAGGGCCGCCCAGGACTCGGGCTACACCTCCCTGGCGCTCGACGACACCTTCGACGATCTGGCCTCGGTGGACCTGACCGGAACCGGCGCTCCAGGGCGTCGTTGGTTCACCGACCGACCCTTCGGATGGGGGCGGACGATGCCGCAGGACCTGACCGTCAGGGACTCTGTCCTGACCATCTCGCCCTCGACCAAGAGCCCCAACTACGGCATCGCCACGTCCTCCCCCACCTCGCACGAGGGTCGCGGCTTCCGCTACGGCTACTTCGAGGCGCGGATGGCCTTCGACCCCGAGGACTGGCGCAGGTCCACCGGGTGGCCCGCCTTCTGGGGGCTGTCCCACGACCAGATCGTCGGAGTCGGCCGACCGCGGTGGGCCGAGCTCGACTTCTTCGAGGCCTACCGAGACCCGGGCAGGCCCTACGAGCACATCTTTGCCGGCACCGTCCACGACTGGCTCGCCGGCCCGCCCGAGACGGATCGGGCCAACCACGGCAACAGCTCGGCCCCGCTGGCCGGGGTCGACCTCACCCAGATGCACACCTACGCCTGCCTGTGGCAGCCAGGTCGCATCACCTGGATCTTCGACGGACGAGAGCTCTTCACGCAGACCTACTCCAAGGATGCGGCGCCATCGCCGAACCCACGTGGCCTGGCGCCGGGCATCTTCAGCCCGCTCGACACGGACGTCAACGGGCAGACAGTGATCCTCGGCACCGGGGTCGATCATCCGTTGCGCGTCGACTGGGTCCGCGTCTGGCAGTAGTGATCCATCTGCCCCATCGGCGGCCCGGCGCACGCGGCGAGGAGTGCCGGTAGCGTGCCGCCCATGGATGCCCTCGCGCCCCCCTCCCTCAGTCCCTTGTGCCGGCTCGAGGTCACCGTCGGCCCACCCATCGAGCTGGGGCGCGTGGCCGACGGCGTGCGCCGGATCATCCCCATCACCGGCGGCACCGTCACCGGGGTCGAGCGGGCCGAGGGCACCCTCAGCGGTGTCGTCCTGCCCGGCGGCGCCGACTTCCAGGTGCTGCGCAGCGACACCCTCACCGAGCTGGAGGCCCGCTACGCCGTCGAGACGGAGGACGGCGAGCGCATCTGGGTGACCAACCTCGGCATCCGCACGGGAGAGGCGCAGGACATCGCCGCCCTGGTGCGCGGTGAGTCGGTGCCGCACGACCGCATCTACTTCCGCTGCACCCCCCGCATGCAGTCGAGCGGACCCCGGTGGGGCTGGTTGGCGGGACGCATCCTCGTCGGCACCGGCCGCCGCACGCCGGACGCGGTCCACCTCGACATCTCGTGGTCGACTGACGACTGACGCACCCCGGTCCGCGCACATCGGCAGCACGCACCGGCAGCACGCACGGAGCGGCCCCGGCAGGTCTGACCTGCCAGGGCCGCTCCGTCGTGGTGCGGGACTCACGTCCCGGACCTCTGAACTACTTGGTGTAGTCGACCTTGATGTTCATCTGGTCGCCCTGCTTGGCCATGTTGTTGACCGTGATCTTGACGCCCGCGCCGGCCACCTTGGTGGAGGACCACGGGTTGGCGGCCGACCAGTAGCGGTTGGGGTCGCTGTCGTCGAAGGTCGGGATCGCCGGCTGCGACGGGACCGTGACCGGGACGCCGTTGCGGTGGAAGGTCACCGGGTCGGTCGCCTGCAGGCCGAAGGTCGCGTCGAAGGGCTGACGACGGTTGCCGAGCAGCGCCCCGTCGGGGAAGCGGATCGGCGTGGGACGCGCGTCGACCGGGAGGACCTGGCCGCCACCGGGGTGGACCGACGTGTTGTTGTCGGTGTACTCGTTGTTGATGTACCAGACGAGCATGCCGTCCTGGTAGGGGAAGCGCTCCACCCAGTCGGGCCGCGTGTTGGCCCAGCCGAAGTTGTACGGCCCGGTCTTGAGGTAGCGGTCGTAGCCGGTGTAGGTGCGGTTCTCCGCCAGGTAGTAATGCGTGACGGCCTCGGAAGAACTGGCCCCGACCTGGGTGAAGCCCTTGGCCGTCCAGCCCTTGGCGTCGCCCTCGACGTCGTCGGTGAACACGGTCTGCCCGTCGGCGACGAGGGTGATGTCGTCGACGAACGCGCCGAGCTCGTGGACGCCGCCGTCGGAGGCGTAGCGGAAGCGGAAGCTGATCTGCTTGCCGACGTAGGCGGACAGGTCGTACGTCTTCTGGACGTAGCCGCCGGAGCTGCCGTCGTAGGTGGCCAGCTGCTTCCAGGTGGCGCCGCCGTCGTCCGTGACCTCGGCGTAGAAGTAGTCGTACTCCGCCTCGGTCTGGTAGTTGACCCACGCGGACAGCGACGCCGTCTTGGCGGTGGTCAGGTCGATCGGGCGGGTCAGCGTGACGTTGAGGTCATCGGCCGCGCCGGACCACCACTGCTTGCTGCCCGAGTGCGGGGCGACGAGCTGGGTGGTGCGGGTCTTGTCAGGCAGCGACACGAGCGCGGCCTGCGGCATCTTGCCCGCGAGCGCGGCCGGGCCGAGCTTGACGTTGCCGTCCTTGCCGTAGCTCACGGTCTGGTAGTCGAGCCAGCCGAGCTGGAGCTTCTCCCACGGGCCCATGTAGCCGGGCTTGGAGCCGATGTCGACGGTGCCGTCGTTGAGCCAGGAGCCGGCGCTCATGAGGGTCCAGAAGCCGGTGCCGTTGTCGCCGCCCTGGGTGTCGTAGAGGTCCGGCAGGCCGAGGTCGTGACCGAACTCGTGGGTGAAGACGCCGAGGCCGCCGTTCTCGGGCTCGGTGGTGTAGTCACCGATCCAGATGTCCGAGCTGCCGATGCGCACACCGCCGGCCTTGTTGGTGGCGGGGCCGGACTTGCCGGCGTTGTTGGAGTAGGCGTACCACCGGTGGGACCAGATGGCGTCCTCGCCCTGGGCGCCGCCGCCGGCCTCCTCGCCCTCACCGGCGTGGATGGCCTGGAAGTGGTCGATGTAGCCGTCCGGCTCGTTGAAGTCGCCGTCCTGGTCGAAGTCGTAGCGGTCGACCTTGTCGAAGCCCTTGAGGTAGGCGGCGATCTCCGCGTCGGTCTTGCCAGCAGCCTTCTGCGCGGCATACCAGGCGTTGGCGGAGTCCTGGACGAACGGCCAGGCGCCGGCTGCGTCGGAGATCTTGTTGCTGCCGTAACGAGCCTCGTTGTAGGGCACCTTGACCCAGTTGGAGACGTCGCCCTTGGCGAGGAAGCGACCGTTGGACTGCTTGAGGTAGAAGTCCTTGAAGGACTCGCCGTCGCCGAACATGAGGTTCTGGTAGTGGGCGCGGTCGAAGTTCGCACGCCAGATCGTGGAGTTGTCCTGCGAGCGGTCGGGCTGCGGGATCTGGTTGTGCAGCGGACCGGCGGTGCCGCCGGTCCTCGGGTCCACCCCGTCGCCGAACTCCGCGAGGATCGTGAAGATGTCCTCCTCACGGTTCACGTCGTAGTTGACGTACTGGCCCTTGGCCACCTTGATGACCTTCTTGCCCTTCTTGTTGGTCTCGACCTTGGCCGTGCCCTTGACGACCTTCTCGACACCCTTCTCGCGCAGCGCGCGCTGCTTGTCACCCAGCGGGTGGGAGCGGTCGTCGTTCTTCTTCGACGTGCCGAGCTGCGGGTCGCCCTGGGTGGGGGCGGCGTGGGCGGTGGTGGGGGCCAGCGACAGGGCGATGAGCATCGCTCCCGTGGCGCCCGCGATGGTGCGCTTCATGGTGCTCCTCATGATGAGCACGAACGACGACGTCGTTCGTTTGGGGGTGCTGGAACCTTATGCTCGTCCTATTCGCCCCGACAGGACCAAATGAGTGAATGATCCCGACTGGTCACGCGTACCCCCGCATGACCAGCACACCGAGCGCCCGTCCCGGTCAGCGCCGACTCAGGTCGGCGGTCGCCAGGTCGACGGAGGGTGACCGGGTCACCAGCTTGTGCCCGGCCCACAGGGCCAGGAACAACGGGAGACCGAGGTATGACGAGAGCAGGGTCTTGACGTCCGTGTTGCCGACCAGCGCCTCGTAGTTCTGCCCGACGATGACGATCGCGCACATCAGCAGCGCCACGATCGGCCCCAGGGGGAACCACCGGGCCCGGAACGGCAGGTCCTCGAGGCGGCGTCCCTGGAGGACGTACGCCTTGCGGAAGCGGTAGTGCGACCAGGCGATGCCCATCCAGGTGATGAAGCCGGCCAGGCCGGAGGCGCTGACGAGCCAGATGTAGGCGCTGCCGTCGCCGATGAGGCTGGTGAGGAAGCAGAGCGCACCGATGGCGGTGGTGGCGAGCAGGGCGTTCATCGGGACGCCGCGACGCGTGGTGCGGCCGAAGATCGCCGGCGCCTTGCCGCCGCGGGCCAGGCCGTAGAGCATGCGGGTCGAGGCGAACATGCCGCTGTTGCCCGCAGACAGGATTGACGTCAGGATCACGGCGTTGATCAGGGTGGCGGCACCGAGCACCCCCGCGCGCTCGAACACCAGGGTGAACGGCGAGACGGCGACCTTGTCGATGTCGCTGCCGAGCAGGCGCGGATCCGTGTGGGGCAGCAGGAAGCCGATGACGGCGATGGCCCCGACGTAGAACAGGACGATGCGGTAGAACACGGCGCGGATGGCCTTGGGGATGGTCCGCTCCGGCTCCTCGGCCTCCCCGGAGGCCACCGCGATGAGCTCGGTGCCCTGGAAGGAGAAACCCGCGACCATGAAGATCGCGAGCATGCCCGTGAAGCCGCCGACGAAGGGCGCCTCCCCCGTCGTCCAGTTGCTGAAGCCCGGGGAGGGGCCGGACAGGATGCCGACGATCATGGCGACGCCGACCACGAGGAACACGATCACCGTCAGGACCTTGATCGAGGCGAACCAGAACTCGCTCTCGCCGAACGCCTTGACCGACGCGCAGTTCAGCGCGAACAGGAGGCTGAGGAAGACCGCCGACCACAACCACGACGAGACGTCGGGGAGCCAGTACTTCATGACGATGGCGGCGGCCACGAGCTCGGCCGCGACCGTGATCGCCCAGTTGAACCAGTAGTTCCAGCCCGTGGCGAACCCGAAGCTCGGGCTGACGAAGCGGGTGCCGTAGGTCTCGAAGGAGCCGGCCACCGGCAGATAGGTCGACATCTCGCCGAGGCTCTGCATGAGCAGGTAGACCATGAAGCCGATGGCGGCATACGCCAGGAGCGCGCCTCCCGGCCCGGCCTTGGAGATAGACTGCCCCGACGCCACGAACAGGCCGGTGCCGATGGCCCCGCCGATCGCGATCATGTTGAGGTGGCGGGCCTTGAGCCCGCGGTGCAGGTCGCTCTGTGCGACTAGGTCGCTCATGCTCACTCCGTGCAGGTCAGGGGAGCTCGGTCGCGGATCGTGGCCGACGGGTGCGCTCAGGGGGTCGTCAGCCGTTCGGGAAGGTATCACCGTGGGCGGCCCGGTATGCCGCCACCACGCTCGCCGCGAGACGGCCACCGCGCGCCGAGACCGGCAGGCCCTCGGCCACCGCCCAGGCGCGTATCTCGGCGGGGGTCGGCTCACGCGGAGGCATCCCGGGGCCGGGCGACAGGTCCGCCACGCGCGCCGAGGCGCCGTCCTCCTGGGCGAGCTCGACCAGGCAGGCCCCGAAGAACCGGTAGGTCCACTGCTGCGCGAGCGCGCGGGTCTCGGCGAAGATGACGGGCACGCTCGGCACCCGTGCCTGGCACTCCGCGAGCCCCTCGGCGACCACGGAGGGACGCACCGGGATCGATGGGTCGAGCTTGAACACGTCGGAGTACCTCGCCTCCACGACGACGGCGGCCCGGGGGACGGTCGCCAGCTCGGCCAGGGCATAGCGCAGCCGCCCCGAGGTCAGGGTCGACACCAGGTCCGGCAAGGACTTGCGCTCGACCACCGCGACGGGCCGACCCTCCACCTCCACGGCGTAGTCACCGACCGGCAGCCCCCGGCGCACCGTCGTGACCTGCTCGTCCGAGAACTTCCAGGCGTACCGCTCGTGGCTGTCGACCACGACCTGCATCTCGGCGATCCCGGCCGCCCTGGCCCGCGGCGAGCGCACCGACGGGCGGGCCTGCTTGGCCGTCCGCGCGGTCTGCCAGAAGATCGCCTCCCTGCCCCGCACCTGCGTGAGCACGAGCTGGGAGCGGTTCTCCCGACCCCGGTCCAGGACGAGGTCGATGGCCGCGCCGCGACGCACGCAGGTGCGGGTGGGCGTGCGCTCGACGATCTCCGCGTCATCCGGCCACTCGGCGCGGTGGCAGTAGACCTTGGCCGTCCGCGGCCACATCTCCTTGGCCTTGAGCACCACCCCGTCAGGGCCGAGGGGGATGCGCAGGAGGTACGGCAGGCTGGAGCCGGGCTCCGGGTTGCGAGCGATCAGGAAGTCGTCCACCACGGCCGCAGCCTACCGACAGACCTATCGACAGACCTGTCGCCGACCGTCGTCGATCAGGCTGGTCAGCCCCCGGTTGCGCTGACGACGGGCTCGTCGCTCGGGTCCGGCAGCGCCATGATCGCGGCGGCGAGCACCGCCATCACCAGCCGCGGCTGCAGCACGCCCCAGTCCCGCAGCCGGTCCTCGATCCAGCCGTCGGCCGAGACGCTCAGCCGACCGAGGCCGTATGCCGCCCCGGCCGCCCCGATGCCGCCGGCCAGGGCGAGCGGGGTCACCGCCGGTGGGGCGTCGACGTCGGGCGTCCCGCCCCGCCCGCACGGGTGCGGGCCAGCGCCGAACGGGCACGAGCGTGATCGCTCCGGTCGCAAGCGCGGCCAGGGCCTTGTGGTTGCGGTCCATCGGTGCTTCCCCCTGTGATCGTGCGGTGGTCAGCCGGTCGGCGCCGCCGCGGTCGAGCCGTCCTGCTCCTGCTCCATCGCGGCCACGAACTCGCGCTTGCCGGCCTGCCAGGCATCCTCGTCCTGACCCGTTCGCCAGTATCCCGAGATCGACACGCGATCTCTAGGCACCCCCTGCTCGACGAAGAGGTAGCGGCGCAGGTCCTTGATCATGTCGGCGTTGCCATGCACGAACGCCCGGACGTCCCCGCCCGGCAGCCCGGCCGCCCGCACGGCCTGGGCCAGGGCCACGCCATACCGGCCGCCGGTCTCGTCCCGGTGCACCCAGGTGATCTGGATCCCCGGCGTCGTGCGCAGCGGCACGTGCGTGGTGGCGTCCGCGACCTCGACGAACACGCTGGCGCGCGCGTCGTGGGGCAGCGCGTCCAGGGCGGCCGCGATCGCGGGGGCCGCCGACTCATCGCCCACGAGCAGGTGGTGGTCGGCGGTCGGGTCGGGACCCCAGCCACCGCCGGGGCCGTAGAACCCGATGCCGTCCCCCGGTCGCGCCGCAGCGGCCCACGGGCCCGCCAGCCCCTCGTCGCCGTGGACCACGAAGTCCAGCGCCATCTGCCCGGCCACGGGGTCCAGGCTGCGGATCGTGTAGGTCCGCGTCACCGGCCACTGCTCGCGCGGCCGCTCCTCGCGGAGCGTGTCGGGGTCGAACGGCCACGCGTAGTCGGCCCCGGCGGGCGCGAACAGCAGCTTGACGTAGCGATCCGTCTGCTCCGACGGCTCGATCGTCGTGAGGTCGGACCCCTCGAGGTGCACGCGCACCAGGTCGCGGGTGAGGCGCTCGGTGCGGGTGACGGTGGCCGTGCGCATCACCCGGGGGCGGCGCTGGGGTCGCTGGTCGCTCATAAGGGCACCCTAACCTCGCCGCCTGCGTGACGCCGGCGAGCGGCGTCGCAGGCCCCCGGAGACGGCGTCAGGGCCGCCCGGCACCGGCCGGACGGCCCTGACGACAGGCTGTTGTCCTACTTCTTGGGAGAAGCCTTCTTCGCGGAGGCCTTCTTCGCGGGCTCGGCCTTGCCCTCGGCCTCCTCCAGCTCGGCCTTCGGGTCCTCGACGTACTCCTCGGCGTCCTTGTTGACCGGCTCGATGCCGGTCGCCGCCTTGGTCGCCTGGTAGCGCAGGAACTCCACCGCGATGTCGTGCCGCAGCTGCAGGCTCGCGTGGTCCCGGAAGTCGCGCAGGTCCTGCCGCTCCTCCTCGCCCATGTGCTCGGAGTTGGCGATGTCGGCGTCGGTGACGGCCTGCCACCACTCGTCCGAGCCCACCTTGGCCTCGTCGGCCCGGCCGATCGCGTCGCGGATCTTGTTGTGGTCCTTGATCGCGTCCTCGACCTCGCCCTCGACGGTGCCGTCGTCGGCGTCCGCCGCACCGGTCCCCTTCTCGAGCAGGTGGGGATAGAAGTAGCGCTCCTCGGCCTCGGCGTGGGTCTCCAGGAAGATCACCAGCCGCTTCCACAGCGCCTCGAGCCCCTCGACGTCCTTCTTGGGGAACTCCTCCAACTGCGCGAATGCCGCTCGCTGCTGCGCGTGCTGCTCCAGGATGATCTCGGTGATGTCCACTGCTGCCTCCTCGTGGTGCCGGCGTCCGATTCGTCGAGGCGCATACCCCGGACACCCCCGTCATACGCAGAGGTCTGCGGACTAGCCTGGGAGGGTTGCCCACGAGGAAGGACCACCGTGTCGTCACCGAGCCGCCGCTCGTCCACCCGGCAGAGCGAGCCCCCGCAGGGCCCGGCGCCCGTGCCCCACCACACCCTCGCGCGCGGGCTGACGACGCGGCACGTGCAGTTCATCGCGCTGGGCTCGGCGATCGGGACGGGCCTGTTCTACGGCTCCGCCGACGCCATCCGGATGGCGGGGCCGGCGGTCCTCCTGGGTTATGTCGCAGCGGGACTCGCGGTGTTCCTCGTGATGCGGGCGCTCGGCGAGATGGCCGTCCGTGACCCCGGCGCCGGGTCCTTCGGGCGCTACGCGCGTACCTACCTCGGGCCGCTCGGCGGCTTCGTGACCGGCTGGATGTTCGTCATCGAGATGCTGGTCGTGGCCGTCGCCGACGTCACCGCCCTCACGATCTATCTCGGCCACTGGTGGCCGGAGGTGCCGGGCTGGGTGTGGGTGGTCGGCGCGATCGCCCTGGTCACCGGCCTCAACCTCATCCACGTGAAGGTCTTCGGCGAGACGGAGTTCTGGCTCTCGCTGATCAAGGTCACCGCGATCATCGCGATGATCGCCGCCGGTCTCACGATCCTCGCGCTCGGCCTGCAGGTCCCCGGCGGCAGCCACCCGACGGTCGAGAACCTCTGGGCGCATGGCGGTTTCGCGCCATACGGGCTGTGGGGCGCGCTGGTCTCGCTCACCGTCGTGGTGTTCGCGTTCGGCGGGATCGAGACGCTGGGGCTGTCCGCCGCGGAGGCCGAGGACCCCGGGCACGCCATCCCGCGCGCCATCAACACCATCCCCTGGCGCGTCCTGCTCTTCTACGTCGGCGCCATCGGCGTCATCCTCTGCCTCGCGCCGTGGACCACGGTGGACGGGCGGTCGAGCGCGTTCGTGCAGATCTTTGACGCCGTGGGGCTGCCCGCCGCCGCGAACGTGCTCAACGCCGTCGTCATCACCGCGGCCTTCTCGGCGCTCAACGCCATCACCTTCTCGATCGGCCGCATGCTGCACGGCCTCGCGGAGCAGGGCGACGCGCCGCGAGCGCTGGCGCGCACCAACGGTCGCGGGGTGCCGGTGGCGGCCGTGGGCTTCGTGGCGGCGGCGCTGACGGTGGGGCTCGTGCTCAACGTCCTGGTGCCTGAGGGCGTGTTCATGCTCGTGGCGTCGGTGGCGAGCTTCGCGACGGTCTTCGTCTGGCTGATGATCCTGCTCTCGCACGTCGCCATGAAGCGGCAGATCGCCCGTAGCGAGCTCTCCCCCGGCGGCTTCCCCGTGCCCGGGTGGCCGGTCGCCAGCTGGGCCGCCGTCGCGTTCATGGTCGGCGTGCTGGTGCTCCTCGGGGTCGGCTCGGCCTCACGCCCCGCCCTGTGGACCGGCCTCGTGACGCTCGTGGTGCTGGTCCTGGCGCACCGGCTCAGCGCAGGCCCTCGCCGAGCCGCTCGGCGCAACACCTGACCCGACGCGTGGTACCACGGAGGTACCATGGAGCATGGCCATGAACCTACGACTCACCCCGGAGCAGGACGCCACCCTGACCGAGCTCGCGCGCGCGGAGGGCGTCTCCAAGCAGGAGGCCGTCGTGCGCGCCATCCACGAGGCCGCCTCGCGGCGGATGCACCGTGCCGACGTCGCTGCCGGATCAGCCTGGGGTCGGGAGCGCTACGCCGACGTGCTGCGGCGCCTCGGCGAATGACGACCCGCTACCTCGAGCTGGACGACCTGCTCGGGCTGGCCGACCAGCTGGACGTCGGCCCGGTCGTGGACGTCGGCCTGCTCGATGCCGCCGCCCACCGGCCCCGCACCTGGGTCGACGGCCGGGACGCCTACCCCGCCGTCGAGGAGAAGGCCGCCGTCCTTCTGGAGTCGATCACCCGCAGCCACCCGCTGGTCGACGGCAACAAGCGCCTCGGTTGGCTGGCGACCGTGACCTTCTGCTGGATCAACGGATGGGTGGTCGACGGACCGGACGACGAGGTCTACGACCTGGTCGTGCACGTGGCGACCGGGTCGATGCCGTATGCCGTCAGCGCCCGTCGCCTCGCGGGCTGGCTGTCACCCCGCGACGGATGACCACGCGCTCGTCTCTGTGCGTCGCGCGGTGACGGGACGGCGAGTGCGGGTGCGATGGCTCGGCGGCTCAGCGCGGCAGCTCGGCGTAGCCGCTGACCGGGCCGTCCTGGTTGGGCTCCCACCCGAGGGCCGGCGCCACGTGCTCGGCGAAGGTCTGCAGGATGCGCAGGTTGGCCTCGGGCCCGAGCTGCGACGGGATGGTCAGCATCAGGGTGTCCGCGGCCCTCACGGCGGCGTCCGCCTGGAGCTCCGCGACGAGCCGATCCGGTTCTCCGACATACGACTTGCCGAAGGTCGAGGTGAATCCGTCGATGACGCCGACCTGGTCGCCGGACCCTCCGCGCAGCTGACCCCAGACGAGGTCGCGGCTGTCGACGATCGGAAAGACGCTGCGGCTCACCGAGACTCGCGGCACGCGGCCGTGCCCCGCAGCCGCGAAGGCGGCGCGGTAGCGCTCGATCTGCTCGCGCTGCAGGTCGCCGAAGGACTCCCCCGTCGCCTCGGTCAGCAGCGTGGAGCTCATCAGGTTGACGCCGAGCTCTCCTGCCCACGAGGCGGTCTCGCGGGTGCCGGCGCCCCACCAGACGCGGTCGGCGAGACCCGGCGAGTGCGGCTCGACCCGCAGCCGCTGGCCGGGGCCGTGCTGGGCGGGATCGGCGTCGACCAGCCGGTCCCCGCGGACGGCCCGCATGAACGTCGCGAACTTGTCGCGCGCCAGGTCGGCACCGCGCGGGTCCCGGGACCCGGTGTAGCCGAAGGCCTCCCACCCGCGCAGCGCCGGCTCGGGCGACCCGCGGCTGATGCCGAGGGCGATCCGGTTGTCGGCGATGAGGTCGAGCTGGGCGGCCTCCTCGGCGAGGTAGAGGGGGTTCTCGTAGCGCATGTCGATGACGCCGGTGCCGACCTCGATCCGCTCGGTGGTCGCGGCGATGGCGGCGAGCAGCGGCATGGGGCTGGCTGACTGGCGCGCGAAGTGGTGCACGCGGAAGTAGGCCCCGTTGACGCCCAGCTCGTCCGCGCCCCGGGCGATCTCGATCGCGTCCTTGAGCGACTGGCCAGCGCTGGGGTCGCCCGGGCCACGTCCGGACCCGTAGTGCCCGAAGCTGAGGAAACCGAAGGCCTTCATGGGCCCCTCAACGTCGTTGACGCGCGCATTAGTCCTGCGGGAGGCGAGGGGCTTGATATCGAGCGATGTAATCTCAGCGTGGACGATCTCCGGGAGCGGCGACTGCGCGCTGGGCTCACCCAGACGGCCCTGGCTGCCCGCAGCGGTGTGGCGCAGCCCAACATCGCGGCCTACGAGTCAGGACGACGGCGCCCGTCGGCAGCGTCGCAGGAGCGACTCGTGGCGGCGCTGCGCCCGTTGCCCCGAGAGGCGCTGGCCAGACATCGAGACGCGGTCGTGCGGGTGCTGGAGCAGCATCGAATGACGAACCCCCGGGTCTTCGGCTCGGCCGCGACCGCCTCCGATGCCACCCGGAGCGATCTCGATCTGCTCGTCGACGCTGCCGACGACCTGGATCTGCTCGACATCATCGACGCCGCCGCGGAGCTCGAGGACCTGCTGGAGGTGCCGGTCGACATCGTGACGTCTCGGTCGCTGCGGACCGGTCATGAGATCGCGACCTCGGCGGTGCCCGTATGACGCGGGAACCTGCCTTGTCCGCACCCACCATCGCCCGCCTCACCGACATCGTCCGCCTGTGCCACCGAGCGGAGGCGATCGCTGCCCGGGGCCGAGAGTGGTATGACAGCGACCCCGACCTCGAGGTGCCGAAGCTCGCCGCGGACTCCGTGGTCCTCAAGCTGGGCGAGGCGGTGCGCCGACTGCCCGAGGGCTTCCTGGACGAGCGTCAGGGCGACCCGACCGCGTCGTGCGATCGGGATGCGTCACCGCATCGCGCACGAGCACGACGCGGTCGACGACGACATTGTGTGGCTGGTGATCTCACGTCATGCGCGCGAGCTGCGGGCGACCATCGAGCGCCTGCTCGACGCCCAGGACGGCACGCCGCGACCTCATGACCCGACCTGACCTGACCCTCGATCAACCCTCACCACGGCGGTGGCAGCAGCCCGGAGCAGGCCCGGCGCCAGCCGGCGATGGACCGCCGAGAGCACCGTCCAGACCTGGGAGGCAGGCAACCGGTCGTAGCGGATCAGCGTGGCCAGCGAGACCTCCGACGGCGTCGCGCGCACGATCAGGTTGACAGCCATGTCCCAGGACCGGGCCTCGAGCCGAATCCAGTCCTCGCCGCGCGCCGCGATCTGCCACCCCGCGACCGCCGAGCCCGATCGCCCGGGGACCAGTCGCAGCTGCAGCAGTCCCTGCCAGATGAACTGCTCCCCCACGGTCGGCACGTCGCCGAACATCGCTCGAGCCCACTGCTCCGGCGTCGCCGCTGCGCCCGGCACCCTCATGGTGAACACGTCGGCGTAGCCGATGCGCTCCAGCCCGGCACGAGACAGGACGGTCGGACCGACGGCGGCCAGGCCGAGCACGCCGTCGACGGGCATCGTCGACACATCACGATCATCCATGTCTCCCCCAGGCTCTGGGAGAGCGAGTGGGCATCCCAGCAGCTGGGTCGCCCCATCGTGAAGGCTTGGAACGCCGTGGGCTCCGGCACCTTTGCCGACCGCGCCCTGCCCGCCGGGCACCCCGACCGCCTCGCCATCCCCATCGCAGGCGACGACCCGCGCGCCAAGGAGGTCGCCGCCACCCTGATGGACGACTCGGGCTTCGACGCCGTGGACGCGGGTTCGATCGCCGACTCGTGGCGCCAGCAGCCGGGCTCACCCGCGTACTGCACCGAGCTGACCGCGGCCGAGCTCCCTGCGGCGCTGGAGTCCGCGCAGCGCGAGCGCCTGCCGAAGCGCCGGGACTTCGCGGCGGCGATCCTGAACGAGCGCATGGAGGACCCGGCTGCAGGACTCGACTCCGACTACGCCGTCCGGCTCAGCCGCATGATCTACATGTGACGGCCGGCCCTCCTCCCGAGCGGACTCTCTGACCCTCAGGCTGGGCGGGGCGGCGCGCCGGGGGGGCCAGCCGGGGCGATCACGTCCAGGCCGGCAGCCCTGGCCGCCTCGCCGAGCCTGCGGTCGTAGGTGAGGACCGCCGAGGCATCGAGCCGGATGGCCGCCTCGAGGTGCAAGGCATCCAGGGTCCGCAGGTAGGGCATGGGCAGGTAGCCGGCACCTCGATAGACGGCTCGATCGAGGGCTGCGAGGGCGACGCCGTCGAGGAGTCGCGTCACGTCTGACTGGTCGAGCCCCTCGCGGACCGCGACCCGGCGCAGCTCCGTCTCCAGCAGGTCGCTCGAGACGAGCTCGGCTGCCGTCGAGTCGAGCCAGTCCAGGAGCGCAGCACTCTCTGGCTGGTCGATGAGCAGTGCCGCGAGAGCGGACGTGTCGACGTATACGACCCCGCTCGAGGTCACAACCGATCCTCGCGAAGGTCGTCGAGGGTCTCGGCGAGGCTCCGGGCGCCACTCCTGCGCTCGATCGCCAACGCCGTCCACCCTCCGGTGCGACGCGCCGGGCGCGCGATCGGCAGCGCTGGAAGAGGCCTGTCGAGCGGGACGATCCGGCCCACGGGAACCCCGCTGTTGGTCAGGACGAAGGAGTGGCCCTCGCTCACCGCCCGCAGCACACGCCCGGACTCGTTGCGCAGCTCACGCTGCGACAGGCTCTCCGCAGGAGGCTCGATCGCGCTCATACCACCGAGCGTAGCGCACGTGCTACGGGCAGGCCGGGAGTGGCGGGGGCGGCCTGAGGGCCGAGGAAGAGAACGAGTGAGCCGGCGGGCTGGGGGCGGAGCCAGGCTTCCAGGCTGGCCCTTTGGCCTACACGTTGAAACGGAACTCGACGACGTCGCGTCGCTCCGGAACATGACGTGTTCAACTACCCCTCGTGGCTGCCGATCCTCAACGGGCCGAGCTTGCGCTACGCGATCTCTGCTTCCGTGGTCACCGCGCTCCTCCACTCACGCAGGAGAGCACGGACCAGTTCCGGTTGATCGAGATGGACGTTATGCCCGGCACCGTCGAGCGCCGCATACGTCGATCGAGGGAACCGCCTCGACAGCGCGTCTTGATCCTCGTAGCCGACGATGTGGTCCCGCTTGCCCGCGACGACAAGCACGGGGCGGTCCAGCACAAGCCTGTCCTCGTTCGAATGCGGGAGCTCGTAGAGATCGCCGATGCGACGCATCGCGTCGTCGTCGGCCGCAGTGATTCCAGGGAGTGCGGCTCGCTGGAACCGGAGCCAGTTCTCGCGACTCTGCAGGACGGCCATTTCTGCGTACGTCACGGCGTCCGCAGGTGCGATCGAGGCCAGGAGATCGTGGTCCTCGACGAGCACGCACCGCTCGGGCACCGTCCGGCGCTCGTGCGCGGGATCGACGACCGGTGCCAGGAGGGCCATCCCGAGGCATTGCGCCGGTCGGCGCGCCACCAGGTCCCTCGCGAGCAGACCCCCCAGCGAGTTCGCGACGACGGCGAACGACGAGGAACCGATCAGCTCGGAGGTCAGCTCGTCAAGCCAATCCGCAACGTCAGGCAGGCCGCCCCGCCCGATCAGCGGCGGGGTCTGCCCGAACCCAGGAAGGTCGACATAGATGCGCTCCCACCCATCCCCGTCATCACTGGCGAAGACGTCGTCGAGATCGCTCAGCAGCCGATGATCGACTCCGTTGCCGTGGATGAACAGCACCGGCGTTCCGGCGCCTCGGCGCACCACATGGGGATTCGGGAGCATGACGGTCTCCATCTGAACTTCACGTCGAACCGGAATTCCACCGCGTTTCGGTACAAAGAACCATCAGCGAGACGGGCCTCGTCTTGCGCCGAGGCGCGCGGTGAGTGCGTCTGCGACTTCATCCGCAGTCCGCGTTGCCGTGGCGTCGATGGACAGATGCATCGAGCCTGTGCTCGCGGCGGCGATCTCGGCAGCCCTTGTCTTTCCGACGCCGGGAAGACCGGAGATCACGACGAGATGCCCGGTCATGCGACATGCAACGGCGTGATCGCAGCGACCTTGTCGCGCAGCGCCCGCCGCTCGAGCCGCAGCTCGTAGTTCGACTGCAGGTTCATCCAGAGCTCCTCTGACGTCCCGAAGTACCGCGCCAGACGAATGGCCGTGTCAGCCGTGATCCCTCGCTTGCCGTGCACGATCTCGTTGATCCGTCGCGGCGGCACACCGATGGACACGGCCAGCTTGTTCTGCGTGATCCCGAAGCCCTCGATGAAGTCCTCCATCAGGATCTCTCCCGGGTGGATCGGCTGAATCAAGTCCGCCTCAGTGGTAGTCGACGAGTTCGACATCTTCTGCACCTCCATCTCTCCAGACGAAGCAGAGTCGCCATTGCGCGTTCACGCGGATGCTGTGCTGTCCGCGACGATCGCCGACCAGAAGCTCCAAGCGGTTCCCCGGCGGGACCCGGAGGTCCTCGACATCCTTCGCCGCATGGATCAGCTCGAGCTTCCGCAGGGTCGCACGCTGCACCGTCCGGTCGACGCGCTTGACGTACTGCTCGTGCCAGATGCGTTCGGTGTCCTTGCTCCCGAACGACCTGATCACCACGCGAATATATAACGCGTAGCGTCAATAACGCTAGACGTTAAACCTGAACTCGACGACGTCGCCGTCGTTCATGACGTAGTCCTTGCCCTCGATGCGCACCTTGCCGGCCTCCTTGGCCTTCTGCATCGACCCCGTGGCGACCAGGTCGTCATACGACACGACCTCGGCCTTGATGAAGCCGCGCTCGAAGTCCGTATGGATGACGCCGGCGGCCTGCGGGGCGGTCCAGCCCGTGCGGATCGTCCAGGCCCGCGACTCCTTGGGCCCGGCCGTGAGGTAGGTCTGCAGCCCGAGCGTGTGAAATCCCTTGTGCGCCAGCTGCTCCAGGCCCGCCTCCGTGACACCGACGGACTCCAGCAGCTCGGCCGCCTCCTCCTCGTCGAGCTCGGCGAGATCCATCTCGAGCTTGGCGTTGAGGAAGATCGCGTCGGCGGGGGCCACGAGCTCCTGCAGCGACGACTGCAGCTCGGTGTCGGTCAGCTGGTCCTCGTCGACGTTGAAGACGTAGAGGAAGGGCTTGGTCGTGAGCAGGAACAGCTCCTTGATCGCGGCCAAGTCGACGCCGGCGGCCTCGCCGCGGGCGAAGAGGGTGTCGCCTGCCTCGAGGACCTTCTGCGCGGCCAGGGCGTTGTCGAGGATCGCCTTGTCCGTTTTCTTGCCCTTGACTTCCTTCTCCAGGCGCGGGATCGCCCGCTCCAGAGTCTGCAGGTCGGCCAGGATCAGCTCGGTGTTGATGGTCTCGATGTCGCTGGCGGGCGAGACCTTGCCGTCGACGTGCACGACGTCGTCGTCGTTGAACGCGCGGATGACCTGGCAGATCGCGTCGGACTCGCGGATGTTGGCGAGGAACTTGTTGCCCAGACCCTCACCCTCGGACGCGCCGCGCACGATGCCGGCGATGTCGACGAAGGACACGGTGGCCGGCAGGATCCGCTCCGAGCCGAACACCCCCGCGAGCACCTTGAGCCGGGGGTCCGGCAGCGGGACCACGCCCACGTTGGGCTCGATGGTCGCGAAGGGGTAGTTCGCGGCGAGCACGTTGTTCTTGGTCAGGGCGTTGAACATGGTCGACTTGCCGACGTTGGGCAGACCGACGATCCCGATAGTAAGAGCCACGGGAGGCGAGTCTAGTGGCTCGCGCCGTCACTCCTGGTCGCCGCGGCTTCGGGCAGTGGCGGCGGCGGGGCGGCAGGGGTATGTCGGTGGTGGGTGCTTGGCTGCAGCCATGGACGTGAACCTGGTCATCGGGCTCCTCGTCGGGATCGCCCTCGGCACGCTGGTCACCTGGCTGGCGCTGCGGGGGTCCGGCGTGGCTGATCGCACCGCGCTCGCCGGCGTGACGGCGGAGCGCGACCTGCTGCGCGAGCGCTGCCTCGACCTGGAGACGACGGTCGCGGAGGACTCGCAGACCTCGGCGACGCTGGGGCCGATGCGCGAGGCCCTCTCCCGCATGGAGCGGACGGTCGGGACCCTCGAGCGCGACAGGCAGCAGCAGTATGGCGCCCTCGGCAGCCGTCTCGAGGAGGTGTCCGCGACGACCGCGGCCCTGCGCGAACAGACGGCATCCCTCGCGGGTTCGCTGCAGTCCAGCAGCGTGCGCGGAGCATGGGGCGAGGCGCAGCTGCGCCGCCTGCTCGAGCACGCCGGCCTGCTGGCGCGCTGCGACTTCGACGAGCAGGTGAGCGCGGTGAGCGAGCACGACGCCGCGGTGCGCCCCGACGCGGTCGTCCGGCTCCCCGGCGGCAAGGTGCTGGTCATCGACGCCAAGGCGCCCCTGACGCGGTTCCTCGCCGCGCAGGCCGAGGGGCTCGACGAGACCCAGCGCGCCGCCCACCTGCGGGCCCACGCCGGGGCCCTGCGGGGGCACGTCGACACGCTCGCCGCCAAGGCCTACTGGACCGCCTTCCCCACCACACCCGAGATGGTCGTGTGCTTCGTGCCGTCCGACGCCGTGCTGGCGGCCGGTCTCGCGCACGACCCGACGCTGTATGACGACGCCCTCGCCCGGCACGTCGTGCTCGCCTCGCCGGCGACCCTGCTCGCGCTGCTCCGCACGGTCGCGTTCACCTGGCAGCAGGACGCCCTCGCGACCAACGCCGCTCAGCTGCTCGCGCTCGGCAAGGAGCTCTACTCCCGCATCGGCACTCTGGCCGGCCACACCACCCGGCTCGGGGCCCAGCTGTCGCGCTCGGTCGAGGCCTACAACGCGATGGTGGGCACGCTCGAGTCACGCGTCCTCGTGACGGCACGGCGCATGCACGAGCTGGAGCTGGTGTCGGCGGCCCCACCCACCGTCGACGTCGTCGAGACGGCGGCCCGGCCTCTGACGTCGGCCGAGCTGCTCGACGCGCTCGACGAGGACGTCCACCGGCCCGAGCTCGACCTGGCACCACCCCGCCGCGCGACGCTCCCCCGCCGCGACGAGACCGCCTGATCGTGATGCGTCCGGCATCGTCTGACAGGGGTGGCCGAGTGTAATGCGCGTGCACTACAATGGGGCTACGGACGGCCCGCCTGACTGGCGCCATCGCGGCAGCTACATCGCCAAGCACGGCTTGACGCCCGCGCTCGCCAACGAGGCGGTCAACGACCCCAACCGCCTTGTCCTCGACCCCGACCCCTCGTCCCAATCAGGCCGGACGATCCGCATAGTTGGATGGTCTTCCAACCGCGAGATTCTGATCACCGTCATCCTGCTGCCAGACGGTGAGGTCACCTGGGGCGTGAACGCGTGGCCATCGAACGGGACGGACCAGCGTCGATACCGAGAGGAGGAGGTCGATGAAGATTGACGACCTCATCACCGCCGAAGCCGAGGCGTCGGAGGCGCACCCAGATGCCGAGCTGCGTCCTGGCACCACGACGCGGCGCGGCCACGGTCGATCCAGGACGCTGCAGGTGCGCCTCAACGCAGACGAGCTGGAGGCCCTCCTCACCATGGCCGCGGCACGTGGAGTGCCCGCCTCGACCCTCGCGCGCGATCTGCTCATGAAAGAGGTGCGGTCGGAGTCCGCGGACCCCATCGCCGTGATCGCACGGATACGGGCAGACCTCGAGGCCTTGGCGTCGACGGTGGCCTGAGCTGACAAGGCGGGTTCGTGGACGTGCCGCGTAGGACACTGGGTGTCTCGTGACGCGCGGGACGTCCCGAGCGACGAGCCCGACGACCTGCACCACCGACCCTGCTCCGCCTCTCGAAAGGTGACGATGAGACGCAGGCTGGCCGCGATGGCGGTGCTCACCACTGCCCTGGCGATGACCCCTGCGATCTCGGTGCCGGCCTCGGCGTCGGCGTCGATGTCGGCGCCGGTGCAGCGCGTCTCCGCCGAGGTTCGTGAGGAGGCGCTGCGCGTCCCGGTCAAGGCGGAGCCGGACGGTTCCACGGTGACCCTCGACGCCACGGTCGTGGCGCCGACCTCGACCGGACGACACCCGGCGGTGCTGCTCGCGCACGGTTTCGGTGGCAGCAAGGCCGACCTCATGGAGCGCGCCCGCGAGCTGGCCGGCCAGGGCTATGTCACCCTCGCCTACACCGCACGCGGGTTCGGCGCCTCGGGCGGCCGCATCCACCTGGACGACCCGGACTACGAGGTCGCCGACGCGTCACGGCTGCTCGACACCCTCGCGGGCCGGGCCGACGTGCAGCTCGACGTCGCCAAGGACCCCCGCGTGGGCGTGGCCGGCGGATCCTACGGCGGCGCGCTCGGCGTCATGCTCGCCGGCACCGACCGGCGCGTCGACGCCGCCGTCGCAGGCATCACCTGGAACGACCTGTCCGAGACCTTCGTCCCGGGCGGGGTGGGCTCGGCGCCAGGCGTGCTCAAGCGTCGCTGGGCCTCGATCTTCTTCTCGTCCGCGATCGGGCAGGCCCGGCCGACGGGCGCCACGAACGCGCCGCTCGGACCGGACACCGCCTTGTGCGGTCGCTTCGACCCGACCATCTGCCGCCTGTTCCTGGACGCAGCCAAGACGGGCCGGCCCTCGCCCGCTCTCGAGCAGGTCCTGCGTCGCCACGGCCCGGTCGCCGTGACCGGCAAGGTCACCGCACCGACGCTGCTGGTGCAGGGGATGCGCGACTCGTTCGTGGGGCTCGGCGAGGCGGACGAGACCGCGCAGCAGCTCGCCGCGAACGGCACCCCCGTCGCGGTCCGCTGGTTCGACGGAGGCCACGACGGCGGCGCCGAGCCGAGCGACGCCACGACCCTGCTGCCGTGGTTCCAGCGCTACCTCACCGACCAGGGACGCCAGCAGGCCGGAGCAGACCCTCGGGCCGGTATGCCGCTCCCCGCCTTCAGCGCTCCCCTGGCCGCCCAGGGCGGCGAGCGCGAGGTCACGCTCACGAGGCCGCCGCGCCTCGACCAGGCTCCGCCCGACGCGACCCGCGTGACGCTGGCGCCGGCCACCGGACAGGCCCCCGGCAACGGGAACGGGTCGAACAGCTCCCCCGCGCGCCCGATGCGCCTGCTCTCACCACCCGGAGGCGACCCCGCCGCCATGAGCAACCTCGGCGCTCTCGGTGGGGCGCTCGGGGCCGGCACGTCCGGCGGCAGCGCCTCGGGGGGCGCCGAGAGCGATGGCGGCTCAGGGGGCTCGGACAGCAACGCGAGCTCGGGCAGCGGTGGGACGACTGGCGGTTCGGGCAGCAGCGGCGGCTCGGGCAGCGGCGGCTCGAACGGGTCCGGTGGATCCGGCAGCTCGAACGGGTCCGGTGGATCCGGGGGTTCCGGCGGCTCGAGCGGGAACGGTGGGCTGGATCTCGCTGCGGCCGCGGGGTATTCGATCGCCGCCCTGCCGGGACAGCACGCGGCCTTCGACACCGTCCCGCTCGAGGACCGGGTCGATGTCGTCGGCGCGCCGCGCGTCCGCCTGCGCGTGACCTCCACCGCGCGTGACGCGACGCTGTTCGTCTCGCTGTGGCGCGTCACCCCGTCCGGTCCCGTGTCGCCCCGCAGCCAGGTCGTCCCCGTCCGCATCACCACGACGCCCGGCACCCCCGTCGACGTCGACGTCCCGCTGCCGGCGGGGACCTATGCGATGGCCCAGGGCTCGCGGTGGCGGGTGCTCGTGTCCGCCACCGACGCCGGGTTCGCGGTGCCCACGGACGCCCGCGCCTACGCCGTGAGCCTCGCCGACAGCAGCCTCGTCCTGCCCTCGGTCCCGGCCCAGGCCGTCACCGATCCGCAGGCCGGCGGGGACGGCATACGGTCGGTGGACCGCGAGGTCGTCTGGGCCGCAGCCGGACTCGCCGCCCTCCTGCTCGCCATCTCGGTCCTGGCCGGCCTCGCCGCCTGGCGCCGCCGACGCGGGGACCGCCGGGACACGCGGGCCGAGGACGCCGAGGTGCCGCTGGTCGTGGAGCACCTGGTCAAGACCTACAAGGACGGGCACCGGGCCGTCGACGACGTGTCCTGGCGGGCCGAGGCCGGTCAGGTCGTCGGGCTGCTCGGGCCCAACGGCGCAGGCAAGACGACCACGATGCGCATGCTCGTCGGTCTCATCCGGGCCGACTCGGGGGCGGTGCACGTGCTCGGGCAGCCCGTGCACGCGGGCTCCCCCGTGCTGGGCCGGGTCGGGTCGCTCATCGAGGGGCCCGGGTTCCTGCCGCACCTGACGGGTCGGCAGAACCTCGACGCCTACTGGCGGGCGACCGGCCGTGACCCCGCCGACGCCCACGTCGACGAGGCGCTGGAGGTCGCCGCGCTCGGGGGTGCGGTGGACCGACCCGTCCGCACCTACAGCCAGGGCATGCGCCAGCGGCTCGGCATCGCGCAGGCGATGCTCGGCCGCCCCGAGGTGCTGCTCCTCGACGAGCCGACCAACGGCCTGGACCCGCCCCAGATCGCCGCGATGCGGCCGATCCTGCGGGACTACGCGAGCACGGGTCGCACCGTCGTCGTGTCGAGCCACCTGCTCTCGGAGGTCGAGCAGACCTGCACGCACGTGGTCGTCATGAACCGCGGCCGCGTCGTCACCTCCGGCTCGGTCGCCGACCTGACGAGCGGGGACGGCACGACCGTGGTCACCCTCGGCCCGGACTGCGACCCCGCCGCGGTGGAGCACGCCCTGCGCACCGGGCCGCTCGGCCCGTCGCTGCACGAGCTGAGCCTCGACCGCCATGCGCGCACGCTCACCCTCGTCAGCGACGCGAGCCGTGGGGCCATCGTCTCTGCCGTCGTCCAGGCGGGTGGCGACGTCGACTCCGTCGTGCCGCGGCGTCGGCTCGAGGAGGTCTTCCTCGGCGTGATCGGTGGCGACGGTCCTGCCACCGGCGGCGACGACGACCACGGTCACGACCGCACCGACGATCTCGATGATCCTGACGGAAGGACTCGGATGGACAGCCTGCGCCAGGTGCGTGCCCGATGACCCCCAGCACCGCGCGCACGCGGCGCCCCGATCGCAGCGACGGCAACGACGGCAATGACGGCAACGACCGCACCCAGCGCGGGGGCGAGCAGCGGGGGTCCGCCGGCGCCCGTCGTGCCAAGCCCCTGCGGTGGCGCGTCGAGCTGGGCCGGCAGATCGGGCGGCGCCGCACGGCGTGGGGGTTCGGCCTGCTGCTGGCGCTCCCGCTCATCCTGGTCGGCGCCTTCTCACTCGGCGACGACGGCTCGGGCGGCGGTCGATTCGTCGACCTGGCGCGTGAGGGCGGCGCCAACTTCGCGGTCTTCTGCCTGTTCGCGTCCAGCGACTTCCTGCTCGTCATCCTCGCGGCGCTGTTCGCCGGGGACGCCGTGCCGTCCGAGGCGTCCTGGTCCTCCCTGCGCTACCTGCTCGTCGCGCCGGTCAGTCGGGCGCGGCTGCTGACCAGCAAGCTCGTCGTCGCCCTGGGGTCGACCGTCCTGGCGGCGTTCCTGCTGCCCGCGTGGGCGTTGCTGGTCGGCGGGGTCGCCTACGGGTGGACGTCCTACTCGAGCCCCGTCGGCACGAGCCTGGGGTGGGCGGAGTTCCTGCCCCGCCTCGCGCTGGCCGCCGCCGTCGTGGCGATCAACCTGGTCCAGGTCATCGGCATCGCCCTGCTCATCGGCACCCTCAACGACGCACCGCTCGGCGCCGTCGGCGGCGCGGTGCTCGTGACGATCGTCGCGTCGATCCTCGACACCATCGAGCAGCTCGGCGACCTGCGCCACGCCCTGCCGATGCACTACTCCCGCGCCTGGGTGCGCGCCCTGTCCCCCGACATCGGCTGGACCGACATCCAGCTCAGCGCATTGTGGTCGCTGATCTACGGCGTGGTCACGATCGCGCTGGCCTACTGGTGGTTCCGGCGCAAGGACATCCTCAGCTGAGCGCCGTATGCCGCAGCCGGCGTCATGGCAGGACGCGGCGCCATACCTGCTGATCCCCGTCCTCGTCCTCCCAGGTGACCACGAGGGTGGGCGTCCCGGCCTGCCAGTCCCCGATCGCGACGACGGTCGCGCTCTCGCCCTGGCCGAGCACGTCCAGGGGCTCCGGCGCCTCGAAGGTCGACGTCGCCTCGCCGCGCAGGCGCACGTGGCGGGCGGAGTCACCGAGGTTGGTGAGCGTCGCCCGGCCCCCGGGGTCGCGGTCCAGCGACCAGCGGGCGCCTCGAGGCCGGGGTGCTCCCCCGAGGATCGCCCTCCGCCTGGTGCCCGGCTGCGCGGCGCCGACCGCGCGACGCTCCTCGCGGCTGAGGAAGGTTTCGAAGAGGCGCGACAGCCGCTCCTGCGCGAGGGCGGATCGCTCGGCGGAGTCGGCCGACCGTTCGGCGCGCTCCTCCGCTCGGGCGGCGGCGAGGGACGCCGCCTTGGCCGAGCGGCGGCTCAGCAGCCACCCGAGCAGCGACCCGAGTAGGGCCAGGCTGCCGAAGAGGTCACCCCACGTGAACTCGCCCATCCCTCAACTGTAGTCACGACCCCCTCGCCCGCCACAGGGTCTGAGGACCTGGCGACGGTGCACGCCTCGACGACGCCTCACAGCGCCCAGGTCCCGAACCGTCCGTAGGCGACGAAGGCCGCCGCGGCGATCGCGACCACGACGCTGACGCCCCGGCGGTGATCGCGGCCGAGGTCGCGGACGTCGGTGGCCCACAGGAGCAGCGCGATGACGCCGCAGGCGGACAGCGGCACGAGCAGGGTGGCGGTGCGCAGCAGGCCGGGGACCATCAGGCCGACGGCGGCGACCAGCTGGAGGGCACCGACGTTGCGGTAGGCACCGTGGGAGAGATACCGAGCGCCATGGCTGCCCGAGGCAGCACCCGCGGCACCGCCCGACCCACCGCCCGACGCACGGGCCAGCGCTGCGTAGGCGACGGGCGAGCTGCCGAGCCTTCGGTGACCGTCGACGACCAGACCGGTCGCGAGGAACGAGGTGATGATCCACAGGCTGATGTTGTTCATGACAGTCCTTCGGTCGAGACGTGGACGTAGGGGTCGGCGGGCTGGGCCGGGGCAGACGGGCCGTTCGTGGTGAGGGTGCGGGGTCGCAGCCCGTGCCAGACCAGGCCGGCGCCGACCACGACGACGGCGGCGTCGACGACGAGCGCCAGCCGCAGGCCCGACTGCGAGGTCGCCTGGGTGGCGGCGAGGGAGCCGAGGATCGGGATGCCCACCGTGATCGCCACCTGCTGGGTCATAGAGGTGAGGCCGGTGGCCAGGCCCTGCTGGTCGTCGGGGAGCCCGGAGGTGCCGGCGACGGTGTAGGCGACGATCGCCGTCACGTGCCCGAAGAAGCCCACGAGGAGCGCGGGGACGATGAGGAGGAGGGCCGTGCGGTCGGTTCCGACGAAGGCCAGGGGCAGGGTGGCGACCCCCTGGACGACCATCCCGGTGACGAGGACGCGACGGGTGCCGAACGCGCCGAGGAAGCGGCCGGCGAGGATGCCGGCGCTCACCGCGGCCAGGCCCGGTATGCCGAAGACCAGGCCCGTGATGACCGGGGACAGCCCGATCGACTGCTGGACGTAGATCGTCATGAGGAAGATCGCGGCCGTCTCCATGGAGAAGGTGACCATGCCGGCGCCGTTGCCCCACCGCACGGGGGGTCGGCGCAGGATCCGCAGCGGCACGAGCGGGGCGGTGGCGCGCAGCTCGACGACGACGAACGCCGCGAGCAGCAGGATGCCGGCCAGGCCCCAGCGCCAGTCCTGCTCGATGATCGCGTAGACGCCGGCGAGCAGCCCGCCGGTGACGGTCAGTGCACCGGGCACGTCCAGCACCGGGCGGTGGGGCACCCGTGATGCGGCAACGAGACCGGGCGTGAGGACGAGGATGGCGAGCGCCACGGGCAGGTTGATGAGGAACGCCGCGCGCCAGCTGATCAGGCTCACCAGCGCACCCCCGACCAGGGCGCCCACGGTGAAGCCGCCGGACAGGATGGCGCCGTTGAAGCCGAGCACGCGGTCGCGGGCCGCGCCCTCGTCGAACTCGGTGGTGAGCAGCGACAACGCTGCGGGGGTGGACATGGCGGCGGCGAGCCCCTGGAGCACGCGGGCCGTGAGCAGGACCTCCGGGGTGGTCGCGAGGCCACCGAGGGCGGAGGCGCAGATCAGCAGGACCATGCCGCCGAGGAACACCCGGCGTCGGCCGAGCAGGTCTGCGAGCCGGCCGAAGAGCAGGGTGAAGCCGGCGGCCGGGAGGGCGTAGGCGGCGGCGATCCAGGGCAGGTCGGCGTTGCTCAGACCGACGCCGGCGCCGATCTCGGGCAGGGCCACGTTGAGGATGGAGAAGTCGAGCGCGAGCAGGAATCCCGCGCCCAGCAGGACGAGCAGGACGAGCCACTGGCGGCGGGTGAAGGCGTGCGGGCGTGCTGGGGCAGACATGGGGCGTCCTAGGGCAGGAGTGGGTGGCCCACGCGAGTGGTGGACGGGTCCGGCCCGAGGGTCGGCGAAGGCGCCGGACGATCCATTAGGGATCGCCGGGTGCGGAAGGATGCGGAAGGGTGGAGCGAGTGCGACTACGCGCCGGCCCTCGCGAGCCAGGCGTCGCGGGTCTAGCTGCCCTCGGGGGCCTCGGCCTGCTCCTTGAGCCTGGCCAGGCGCGTGTCCCAGTCGGAGGCGAGGGCCGCGAGCCGGCTGGCGGTGGCGTCGAGCGTCTCGGGGCGTACGGAGTAGCGCACCTCTCGGCCGACGCGCCGACCGGTCACCAGGCCGGCCTGGTCGAGGACGGTGAGGTGCTTGACCACGGCCTGGCGGGTCACGGAGACCTGCGCGGCGAGGGTGGTCGCGGTGGCTTCGCCGAGCGAGCCCACCAGGTCGAGCAGTCGGCGGCGGGTGGGGTCGGCCAGCGCGACGAGCACGCTGTCCGCCCCACCGTCGTCGAGCGGTGCCTGCTCGGTCACGCGGCGGCCTTCTCGACGCGCGAGCGGAAGCTGTCCAGGACCTCGATCCAGCCGTCGGCATTCTGCTGCTGGGCCTGGTCGATCTGCTCGGTGGCGCCGGCGAGCGAGCCGAAGCCGCTCTCGACGACGCGCAGCCGGGTCCCGTCCCCCTCGGGGGTCAGCGTGAACTCCACGAGGGTGCTGTTGTCGTCGCGGAGCTCCACGCCCGGGAAGGCGCTGGCCCAGCGATAGGCGAGGTAGGACGTGGGGTCGACCTTCTCGACGCGCACGGGGAACTCGCCGTACGCGCTGTTCTTGGCGAGGACGGAACGTCCCTCCTCGGCGACCTCGTCGGTCAGCGAGCCCTCGTCGGCGACCCACCAGCCGGGCTGGGCGACCATGGCCCAGACACGGTCCTGCGGTGCGGCGATGAGGGTCTCGCGCTCGATGCGGTCAGTGGTGATGGTCATCACTCTTTCGTGTCGGTGAATGATGTGCAACTCCAGCATTGCACTTGCCTCATCGATGCGCAACCCCCAAGTTGCGTATGGCGCAACCGCCCGCACCTCGGCCCTGCATGGACGAACCCCGCCCGGGGTAGGCGACCCGCATGACCAAGGGCAGAAGCACGCAGGCGAAGACCGCACGTCGGCTGCTCGAGCGGCACGGGACCACCTTTGCCTCGGACGCGGGAATCTCCTTGCAGGACAAGCCCGCTCCCCTGTGGCAGCTGCTTGTTCTGAGCCTCCTGCTGTCGACGCGCATCCGCTCCGACATCGCGGTCGCCACGGCGCGCGAGCTGTTCGCCGAGGGGTGGCGGACCGCGGAGCACCTGCGCGAGAGCACCTGGCAGCACCGCGTGAACATCCTCGGACGCGGGGGCTATCGCCGGTATGACGAGAGCACCGCCACCCGGCTCGACGACGCCGCCGCGCTGCTGCTCGACCGGTGGGGCGGTGACCTGCGCCGGCTGCGCGACGAGGCCGACGGCGACCCGCGCCGCATCGCGAAGTCCCTGCAGACCTTCGACGGGATCGGCCCGGCGGGCGCATCCATCTTCCTGCGCGAGGTGCAGGCGGTGTGGCCCCAGGTGCGCCCCTACCTCGACAGGCTGGCCCTCGAGGGCGCCCGCGCGGCGGGGCTGCCCGACGACCCCGAGCAGCTCGCGAGCCTGGTCGACGGCGACGACCTCGCCCACCTCGCCGCCGCCCTGGTCCGCGTCGCCCGCGACCCCGCCCTCCTCGACCACCACAACGACGACGGCAACGACAACGACGCCTGACCCCCACGCCGACCGGTCAGTTCCCGACACCCCACCCCCGCCGACCGGTCAGTTCCCGACGCACGAGGCCGTCGGGAACTGACCAGTCGGTGGGGCCTGGGTGACAGCCGGGCCGTCGCACTTGCCCCATAGGACACGAACGGGGCCATGGGACACCAGGCGTCATATGTGGCAAGCCAAGCCATCGGCCACGCCCCACGCCGGCTGCCCATGCCGGCTGCCCACGCCGACTCCTCATGCGGCGGCGTCAGCGGGCGTCGTGGACCACCCGGCCCGCGACCACGGTGGCCGCGACGCGCATGTCCCGCAGAGTCGCCGCCGCCTCGACGGCACCACGACCCGACGCCAGCGGGTCGGCGTCGAGCAGCACGACGTCCCCGTGCGACCCGACGCCGATCGTGCCCTGCCCGTCGGTGCTCGCCCCCAGCGCCTCGGCCGGGGTGATGGCCTGCTCGGGGTGCCAGGCGGAGCGCTCGTCGGCGCTGCGGTGGACCGCCGCCGCCATCGCCAGCCAGGGGTCCAGCGGCGAGACCGGCGCGTCCGAGCCCATCCGCAGCGTCACCCCCGCGTCGATGAACGACCGCAGCACGAAGCACCGCTCCGACCGGTCGCCCCAGCACACGTCGGTGACGTCGCGGTCGTCGAGCAGGTGGGCCGGCTGCACGCTGGCGCGCACCCCGAGGCGCGCCATACGAGGCACGTCCGACCAGGTCACGAGCTGGGCGTGCTCGATGGCGCCACGCGCCCCCGTCGCCTCGAAGGCCGCGAGCGCCTGCTCCACGGCCGCGTCGCCGATGGCGTGCAGCGCGATCTCGAGCCCGGCGCCGTGGGCTGTCGACAGCAGCGAGGTGAGCCGGTCGAGCGGGAAGTTGACCTTGCCGCGCGGGAACTCGAGCGACCCGGCGTCGACGTACGGCTCGCAGCAGTAGGCCGTGCGCGTGTTGAGCGAGCCGTCCGAGATGATCTTGAGCGGGCCCATCGCGACCAGCCCGGCGGCGAGGTCCTGACCGGTCCGCAGCCCCGCCTCGAGGACCGCGTCCAGCAGCTCGGGATAGACGGCGGGCCGCACCCGCAGCGTGTCCAGCCCGGCCGCGACCCGCTCCGGCCAGCGCGCGTAGCCCGCGCCGAACTCGAAGTCCACGATCCCCACGACGCCGCGGGCGTTCGCGTCGGCGACGAGGTCGGCGACCGCCCCCTCGACGTCGTCGTCCCCGGTCAGCTCCGACAGCCTCCCGAACACCGGGAACCAGTCGTCCTCGTCCAGCGCGTGCCGGGTCGCGGGGGCGCCGAGTCGTTGCAGCGCAAGGGAGTTCAGCCAGCCGTTGTGCCCATCGCCGCTGACGATGAGGACGGGGTGGTCGCCGCTGACGGCGTCGAGCTCGGCGACGGTGGCGGGCCGGGACCAGGTCGCGCTGCGGTGCCCCCACGCCGACACCACGGAGGTGCGGTCGGCGTCGGGCCGCTCGTCCAGCGACCGCACGTGCTCGGCCACGCGGGCCGTGACCTCCTCGGGCCCGGCCGTCCCCGACACGTCGAGCCGGCGGGCCATCAGCCCGGCCTGCGCCGAGTGGACGTGCTGGTCCCACAGCCCGGGGATCGCCCAGCGGCCCTCACCCTCGAGCACCGGGGACCCGTCGTCCGCGAGCCCCAGCCCGACCTGCGTGACGACGCCGTCGACGACGCGCACGTCGACGGGCTCGGAGCCCGTGCGCGCGGCAACGGTCTCGCCTGGGTCGAGCTCGCCTGCGGCAGAGGCCGTATGACGCCCGCCCAGCTCGGGCGGGGTCACTGGGACGAGGCGTACGTTGCGGACGAGCAGGGACGACACGAGGTCCACCTCCAGGGCGCGGCGTTGCGGCGGGACGATCCGCCTCTGCAATCTAACGTTCCGTGGAGCGGTCGCCCCAGTCGTGGGAGCGGCCCTGCCCGATCCAGAGTGGTCGCACATCCGACATCAAGGTCACCCTGACGTCGGACGTGTGACCACTCTGTGCCGGCCGTCAGACGGGGAGTCGCTCGCCCGGCGGCCGCGGGTGCACGACTGGCGGGGGTGCGACCTGCGTCACCTCAGGTGGCCGCGGTCCCCCTGGTCGAGGATGAGGTCGGCCGCGTGGTTGATGACCTCCAGTCGCGTGCGCCGGGGGTGGTCTGCGGCGAGGAAGTGGCTGCCGATGGCGACGCAGTAGGCCAGCAGCGCGCGCGCCTCGACCTCGTCGGGGTCGTCGCAGAACGTCGAGATGGCGTCGCGCGACAGCTGGATGCGCCGGTTGTCGACCCGGCGCAGGCGCTCGGCGACCTCCGGGTCCCGGCGCGCCCAGGTGCGGATGGCCAGGTCGACGGGCAGCAGCCGGTCGTTGGAGAAGGTCAGCCGGCCCGCGGTCCGCACCTGGTCGAGCAGGTCGCCACCCTCGGCCTGCACGCGATCGATCACCTCGTCGACCGCCTCGCGCTCCCACGTGTCCAGCATCTCGGTCAGCAGCGCCTGCCGGTCCTGGAAGTAGCCGTAGAAGCCGCCCTTGGTGACCCCGAGCCGCTTGGCCAGGACCTCCACGCGCACCGCGTCCACGCCCCCCTCGGCCAGGACGCGCAGCCCTTCGTCGATCCACTTCTCTCGGGGAGTTCGCAGGGCACCCATCTCGTATGACGCTCCTCGGTCAGCTGTGCGTGCGGGCACGACGGGCCCGACGGGACATGTGCGGCATCGTATAACCTCGGCGGGCGCGATGGCCGTGCGGCGCGCCCTGCCGCGCAGAGTGGTCACAGATCCGACACCAGGGCCGCCCTGACGTCGATGCGCGACCACTCTGCGCGGGACAGACCTCAGCCGAGGCGGTCGACGACGGCGGGCACGACGAGGCGGTCGGTGCGGCGGCCCTGCTCGTCGAGGACCCAGCCCATGCGCTTGACGGAGCGCAGCAGGAGCAGCGACTCGACGTGCTCAAGCCACGGCAGCCGCCGCCCCAGCGTCTCCTCGAACGCCGCGACCCCCGCCACCGAGCGCCCGAACACCGAGAACACCAGGTTGACCTCCCCCATCACGCCGAGCATGAGCCGCAGCTGGGTGAGCGTCGACAGCAGCGTGACGGTGCGGGCGAGGTCGGACGGCGGCACGCGCACGAACACGCGGAGGTCACCGGCCAGTCGGCGGCGTCGTGCGCCAGGTCGCAGCGGAAGGCCAGGGCTCCCGACGCGACGAGGCGGTCGAGGTGCCGGCGCCGCCCGCCTGCTCGCCGACCGCCGCCACGAGCTGCGCGGCGACGTGGTCCTCATGTTCCAGCCCGGCGAGGAGATGCACGACGGCGCCGCCCTCATGATCGCCGAGGGCGTCCTGGACGCCGCCGGTCGTCGCGCCGACGCGGCCTACGCGATCCACGCCTTCGCGGCGACCGTGCCCGGCGGCCACGTCGTGAGCCGGCGCGGCGCCATGCTGGCCGCCGCCGACGGCTTCGAGGTCGTCGTGGAGAGGCGAGGCGGTCACGGCTCCGCGCCGCAGCACGCGCTCGACCCCGTGCCCGTGGCCTGCGAGATCGTCATGGCCCTGCAGACGATGACCACCCGCCGCTTCGACGTCTTCGACCCCGTCGTCGTGACCGTCGGCAGCCTCCAGGCCGGCGACGCCCCCAACGTCATCCCCGAGGACGCGCGCCTGGTCGCCAGCGTCCGCTCCTGGTCCACCGAGGCCCGCGCCCGCTTCCGCGAGCTCGCCGGGCAGCTCGCCCGGGGCATCGCGCAGGCCCACGGCATGACCGCCCACGTGTCCTACCTCGACGGCTACCCGGTCACCCACACGTCCGCCGACGAGACCGACTTCGCCGGCACCGTCGTCGCGGACGTGCTCGGCGAGGACACGTTCTCCCTTCTCCCACAACCGTTCTCGGCCTCCGAGGACTTCTCCCGGGTCCTGCAGTCCGTCCCGGGCACCTTCCTGGGACTCGGCGCCACCCCTGCCGGCCTGGACCCCGCGAGCGCGCCGTTCAACCACAGCGCCCACGCCGCGTACGACGACGCCGTCCTGCCGCTGGGCGCCGCCATACCCACCGAGCTGGCCATCCGCAGGCTGGCCACGCTCCCCTCCTGAGCCTCTCCACCTCACCCATCGAGGAAGTCCCATGTCCGCCACCTCCCTGCCCTTCTCCGCAGCCTCGCCCGGCTCCAGCAGCCCCAGCAGCCCCAGCAGCTCCGGCGGCTCGGACGCCCCCGCCCCTGCGTCCGACTCCGGCTCCACCTCCGCGAGCGCCCGCCCCACGTCCACCCGTCGCACCCTCGTCGGCACGGGCATCGGCAAGGCGATCGAGTGGCTCGACTGGAGCATCTACTCCAGCTTCGCGCCGTTCTTCGCCGCCAGCTTCTTCGTGTCGACCGACCCGGTCTCGGCGTTCCTGTCGACCCTCGCGGTCTTCGCCGTCGGCTTCGTCGCGCGCCCCCTCGGCGGGCTCCTGTTCGGCCGGGTCTCGGACCGGCTGGGCCGCAAGCGCGCCCTCGCGATGACGGTGGCCCTCGGCGCGTTCGCCAGCCTGATCATCGCGATCGCCCCGTCCTACGCGATGGTCGGGGTCTTCGCCTCGGTGCTGCTGTTCGTCGCCCGCGTCCTGCAGGGCCTGGCGCACGGCGGCGAGCAGCCGGCCGCGCAGGCCTACCTCGCGGAGGCCGCCCCGCCGGAGCGTCGCGGCCTGTGGTCGACGCTGATCTACTTCTCCGGCACCATCGGGGCGAACGTCGGGCTGGTCCTGGCCGCCGTCCTGTCCGCCAAGCTCGGCCGCGCCGACATGATCGCGTGGGGCTGGCGCATCGCCTTCGTCATCGGCGCCCTCGGCGGGCTGTTCGCGCTCTACATGCGCTCGCGGATGAGCGAGACCGAGGAGTTCGCGCGCACCGAGGCGACCATCGCGCAGGACCGCCCCAGCCTGGCCCACGAGATGTGGGTGCACCGCCGCTCGGCGTTCCAGGTGATCGGTATGACGGTCGGCCTGACCGTCTCGTACTACCTCTGGGCCGTGGCCGCTGCGGGCTACTCGATCGCGGTCCTCAAGGCCGACCCAACGCAGACGCTGATCGCCAGCGTGGCCGCCAACACGCTGTTCCTCCTGTGGCTGCCGCTGTGGGGCATCCTGTCCGACCGGATCGGCCGCAAGCCCGTCATGCTCATCGGCATCGTCGGCCTGATCGCCCTGTGCATCCCCCTGTCGGCGATGATCGACGGCACCCCGATGAAGCTGTTCCTCGCAATGACGATCGCCCAGGTCTTCGTCGCCGCGCCGTGCGCCATCACCCCGGCGATCATGTGCGAGATCTTCCCCACCCGCATCCGCACGATCGGCGTCGCGCTCCCGCTGTCGGTGGCCATTGCTATCTTCGGTGGGACGAGCCTCTACCTGCAGACCTACCTCACGCGGGCCTACGGTCCCCAGGCCTTCTCCTACTACGTCATCGCGCTGCTGCTCGTGAGCGCAGCCACCGTCCTCACGCTCCCCGAGACCCGCGGACGCGTGCTCACCGACGAGACGGCCTGATCCGGCCGTCCCCGCCCCAGGTCGGGCCGGCGCGCCAGCGCCTCCGGCATACAGCAAGGAGCCCCTGCATGAGCACCACCAACCAGCAGATCCGTCTCGTCGAGACCTATGCCGCGCACAACTATCACCCGCTCGAGATCGTCCTCACCGAGGGCGAGGGCGCGTGGGTGACCGACGTGGACGGCCGGCGCTACCTGGACGCGCTGGCGGGGTACTCCGCGCTCAACTTCGGCCACCGCCACCCGCGGCTCGTGGCCCGGGCGCACCAGCAGCTGGACCAGCTCACCCTGACCAGCCGGGCGTTCCACAGCGACCAGCTCGGGCCGTTCGCCCGCGACCTCGCCACGCTCACCGGCAAGGACATGATCCTGCCGATGAACACCGGCGCCGAGGCCGTCGAGACCGCCGTCAAGGTGGCCCGGCGCTGGGGCTACGACGTCAAGGGCATCCCGGCCGACCAGGCCAACATCGTCACCATGGAGGGCAACTTCCACGGCCGCACGACCACGGTGGTGTCCTTCTCCACCGACGACATCGCGCGGCGGAGCTATGGCCCTTACACCCCCGGCTTCCGGGTGGTGCCGTATGGCGACCTCGAGGCCCTGGACCAGGCGATCGACGAGCACACGGCCGCGGTCCTGCTCGAGCCGATCCAGGGCGAGGGCGGGGTGCTGATCCCGCCGGCCGGGTTCCTGCCGGGCGTGCGTGACCTGTGCACCCGCCACGAGGTGCTGATGATGGCGGACGAGGTGCAGTCCGGCCTCGCGCGCACCGGGCGGACGTTCGCGTGCGACCACGAGGACGTCGTGCCCGACATCTACGTGATGGGCAAGGCGCTCGGCGGCGGCCTGCTGCCCGTGTCGGCGATCGCGGCGGACCACTACGTGATGGACGTGATCACGCCCGGTTCGCACGGCTCGACCTTCGGCGGCAACCCGCTGGCCGCGGCCGTAGGCCACGAGGTCGTGCAGATGCTCCTCACCGACGAGTGGAACGACCGCGCCCGCGTCCTCGGCGACTACATGACGCCGCGACTCGAGGCGCTGCGCGAGCACGGCGTCCTGCAGGTGCGGGTGCGCGGCGCGTGGGCCGGCCTCGACGTCGACCCCCACCTGATGACGGGCTACGAGCTCTGCCACCGCATGGCCGGTCACGGCGTCCTCGCCAAGGACGCCCACGACTCGACGATCCGCCTCGCTCCCCCGCTGGTCGCGACGACGGACGACATCGACGTGATGGTCGACGCGATCGAGAAGTCCCTCCGCGCCTGAACCACGCCGCGCGCAGCCGCGGACGCTGACGCCGGTCGCCAACGCCGGCGGTCGGCAACGCCGCCGGTGGCTCACGCTGACGCCGGTCGAGAGGGCACAGATCGCTCTCCCGACCGGCGTTTTCGCTGCCACTCTCGCCCTCTCACACCCGCGCACCTACCCCCGCTCGCCCTATCACCCGCGCGCCCGCCCGCGATCCGGGCTCGTCGACGCCTTCGGGCTCCCCGACGTGCCCGCGCGCAGACCGAGGGGACGCAGATGACTCCTAGCGCGGCGTGTCGCGGACGTTTGCGTCCCCTCGCCGCTCACCTCGGCGACCGCGCGTGCCCTTTCTGCTGGCCCGACGCCCCTCCCCCACGCTGGGCGCCGCCGCGCGTGCGCTTCGTGCTGGCCCGACGCACCTTTGACGCGGCCCAGCGCTGCCAACCCTCGCCCCGGAGGCCACGCTCACGTGGCGTTGCGGGAACTCACCGTCCGGAGCCGCAGGGAAACCTGTCGCGCTCGCTGATCGTCAGGAGCCAGGACGCCGCCCGTCAACCCTCCTGACGCCGTCACGGCCGCACGCTCCAGGCGATGACCTCATTGCTCGGCCGCACTTGCCCCATAGGACAACTGGCCTGTCATGAGACAGCACGTGTCGTATGTGGCAAGTCCCGCCCTCGAGACCTGCCGCACCCCGGCCGCACCCCGGCCGCAACTCCAGCACCCGCCCACGCACCTTGCCACCCGTCAGCAGGCGCCTCTTCAACCATTCACACCGGGTCCGTCATCGAGAATCCTTGGCGCGCAAGGCATCCCACGCTTGGGCGGCCCCCGCGACGACCACCAACACCCTCACGCGTCGCTCATGGGCCCACCCCTGCCACGCCCCTGCAGGACCGGCTCATGACGGACGACCGCGAGCGTCGGGCCCGGGCCAGACGTCAACCAGGATTGACGACATACGGACGTCAACGTAGATTGACGCCAGGTCGCCGCGAGGAACGGACACGAGATGGGTGAGCAGAAGATGAGTGCACTGGTGAGCCAGGCCGGCGACGACGACCCGCTGCGTGCGCTGGCCGCCGTCGCCGAGCTGCACCGCGAGATCAACCGCACCGAGGCGGTGGTCGTGCGCCGGGCGAGGACCAAGGGTGCGTCCTGGGCGCAGATCGCCGGCGTGCTGGGCGTGAGCAGGCAGGCGGTGCACAAGAAGTACGGCGGGACGCGGTTCGGCAAGGGCTGACGCGCCCGTCGACGCATACTGCGGAGATGGGGAACGTCCCGCACAAGCTGATGACCTATCTCGGCTTCACGATGCCGCCGTCGGGCCCCGGCTACCGCTGGTCCGGCAGCTGGGCGGTTCGCTACCAGGTGTGCGATCGCTGCGGCGCCAGGGTCGGCGCCGCCGAGGAGTCCCAGCACGACGCCTGGCACGCCCAGCTCGGCCGCTGACGGGGCGCGCAAGCGCTCCCCACTGCCGATCGGCCGGATGGCGCCTAGGCTCGATGGATGGCTACCTCCCTGCAGCCCGTGGCGGACGGGGTGCACCTCGCCTCTCTCGCCCCGCTCAGCATGTTCAACTCCGTGGTCCTCGACGGGCCCGACGGTGACATCGTCATCGACTCCGGCCCCGCGTGGTCGGGCAAGCGCCTGGCGCGGCTGCTGCGGGGCCGCGACGTCGGCCGCCACGTCGTCACGCACGCCCACGGCGACCACGTCGGCTCGAGCGCCTGGCTGTGCAGCCACACCGGCGCGCCGCTGGCGATGAGCGAGCTCGAGGCCGACGACTTCGAGCGCGGCAGCATCGCCTACCACGCCGGGCTCTCCGGGCGACTGATCGTGCCCCGTATGACGCGCCAGCGGCACCACGTCGACCAGCGCCTCACGGAGGGCGACCAGGTCGGCAGCTTCACGGTCCTGCCGCAGCCCGGCCACAGCCCCGGCCTGCTGGCCTTCTGGCGCGAGTCCGACCGCGTCCTCATCGTCGGGGACGGGCCGACCAACATCTCCAACGACCCCACCTCCCCCCGCTGGATGAAGCTGCCGGTCAGCTGGCACCACGACCCGGCCGGAGCCGTAGAGTCCCGCCGCCACCTCGCCGAGCTCGAGCCCGAGCTGATCGTCTCCACGCACGGCCGCCCGGTGCGGGGCGTGGACCGCTGGCTCGACGGCATCCGCAACCACGCGCACTGACCCACCGCCTCGAGGAACGGAACCCCCATGGCCGTCACCGACCAGCTGCTCACCAACAACGAGACCTACGCGCAGGGCTTCGAGGGCCCGCTCCCCCTGCCGCCGTCCAAGCACGTGGCGGTGGTGGCGTGCATGGACGCCCGGCTCGACGTGTCCCGCGTCCTCGGCATCGGTGAGGGCGAGGCGCACGTCATACGCAACGCCGGAGGCGTCGTCACCGAGGACGTCCTGCGATCCCTGGCGATCAGCCAGCGCCTGCTGGGCACGCGCGAGATCGTCCTGGTGCACCACACGGACTGCGGGATGCTGACGTTCACCGACCAGGCCTTCCGCGACGACCTGGAGCAGGAGACGGGGACGCGGCCGGGCTGGGAGTCCGCGGCGTTCACCGACCTCGACGCCGACGTCCGCTCCTCGATCGCCCGGATCGTCGCCGATCCCTATGTGCCGCACACGGACTCGATCCGCGGCTTCGTCTTCGACGTGGCGACCGGTCGCCTGCGCGAGGTCGGCGCCTGATCGAGAGGCAGAGCCCGTATGCCGCCCGCCCCGCCCCTCGCCGCGAGAGGACGAGAAGTGCTCCTCCGAGCGGCGTGTCGCAGCTGTCTGCGTCCCCTCAGGAGTCCTTGGGGCGGTTGTGCCGCTCGCGGAACCGACGCTCGCTCTCCCCGTTGAAGTCGGGGTCGTCACGCAGGATCTGACGGAACAGCTGGACGAAGAGGTAGAGGGACCACAGCCCCAGGGCGACCTTCAGCACCAGCCCGAGCGTCTCGAGGTCACCGCCTCGTGGGAACGCCAAGGTCACGACGACGAAGAGCGTGCCGACACCTATGGGGCCTGCCACCGGGGGCCAGGAGGGCTTGTCCATGGGGCCAGGCTAAGCCGCCCCGCCCAGGGCCGGTGTCGCGCGAGAACCCCCGGCCCGCGGCGGGTCGGGGGTCCTCGCAGGCAGCGGGGTCAGATGGACGGGTCGTCCGTCGCCTCGCGGTCGGAGTGAGGGACGTTGTTCTCGTCCACGTAGGCCTCGTGCTCGCCGCCCTCCTGGGGCCGCGCGCCCTCGTTGTCCCCCTCCTTGGGGATCTCGAACGCTGCATCGGTGGGAACGCTCATGGTCAGTCCTTTCGCCTGCGGGATCAGAGACTTCAGTCTGCTACGGAATGACGGCGCGCAGGGGCTGCGTTGTCGCCCACGTCTCCGAGACCGCCGCAGCAGCGGTGCGTCCCGACCCGCACGACAGACATCACGACAGACATAGGGTTCCTGATGCAGACCGTCCTCGGCGCGAACGGCCAGATCGCCGTGGAGCTGACCCGCGAGCTCTACCGCAGCCACACGCACGACATACGGCTGGTCAGTCGTCACCCGCAGAAGGTGCACGACACCGACGAGCCGGTGGCCGCCGACCTGACCGACGCCGAGGCCACGTCGCGCGCCGTCGCGGGGAGCGAGATCGCTTATATGACCGTGGGGTTGCCGCTGGACACGCAGCTGTGGGAGGAGCAGTTCCCCACGATGATGCGCAACGTCATCGACGCGTGCGTCGAGCACGTCACCACGCTCGTCTACTTCGACAACACCTACATGTATCCGGGCAGCACGGCCCCGCAGACCGAGTCGACCCCGTTCGCGCCGAACGGCCGCAAGGGACGGGTGCGCGCCGAGATGACCTCGCTGCTGCTGCGGGAGATGGGGGCGGGCCGGATCAACGCCGTCATCTGCCGGGCGCCGCAGTTCTACGGCCCGGGCCTGACCAGAAGCTACACCAACACGCTGGTGCTCGACCGGATCAAGGCGGGCAAGCGGCCACTCGTGCCGGTCAACGCGGACGCCGTGCGGTCGCTGATCTGGACGCCTGACGCCAGCCGCGCGATGGCGCTCATCGGCAACACCCCCGATGCCTACGGGCGGACCTGGCACCTGCCCGTCGACCCGCACCGCCTGACCTACCGCCAGCTCATCGCGGTCGCGTCGGAGGTGACCGGCCGGCGCATCCCGTTCACCGTCCTGCCCGTCGCGGCGTTCCGGCTCGGCAGCCTCGTCTCCCAGCCCCTCAAGGAGATGAGCGAGCTGCTGCCCCGCTACCGGGGGGACAACGTCTTCGACTCCTCGGAGTTCACCCGCCGCTTCCCCGACTTCGCCGTCACGAGCTACCGCGACGGCATCGCCCAGGTCCTCGGCGAGAGCCGCTAGAGCCGGCCGAGTCTTGTGGAGATGACCGCTTCACCTGGCCCCCGTTAGGCCGACCGGGCGGCGTTCGCACTCAGTCTGGTCGGCCCCCGGGCTCGTTGGCTACGTTCCGTGCATGGGGATACCGTCGCAGTACGAGCTGGATGCGTGGCGTGAGGTTCAGGAGTTCCAGGGGCGCACGATGTCGAGCGGCGTGGCTCAGGTCAACCAAGCCGCCGGAAAGGCTGCCTCGAAGGTAGGCAACTTGGCCGTCAGCCTCGGGGACAAGGCCCACGCTCAGGTCGAGGCGCGACCGCAGGCGAAGGCCATCGTCGACCGAGCGCGAGTGGCGTCGTCGAAAGGCGCGGATCTTGCCAGCAAGGCTGCCAAGAAGGCTGCAGCGAGCAGTCCTAATTGGACCGGAACGGCTGTCACGTCGATCGGCAGCAGCCTTGCGCGCGCGTCCCGCGTCGGCCTTTCGCCCAAGGGCGTCGTGAAGAAGCACCAGAAGGCGGGCCACGAGGTCAAACATCTCGCCGACGTGCGCCGCCTCGACCTCGAGCAGGTGGACGAGCTCCGCGGGCGGACAACGAGCTGGTCCTACCCGCTGGCTGCCGCGATGTCGGGTGCGGGAGCTGCGTTGGCGATGACGGGCGGACAGCTCGTGGTCGTGGTTGGGGCCGGCGCAAGCGCTGCGCCAGGGGGTGCCGCCGTGGCGGGCGCATTCGTCGCGGATGCTGCCGCCGTCCTCGCCCTCTCCTCCAGGGCCGCGGGGCAGGTTGCGCTGACCTATGGCTACGACCCCGAGGCGCCGGCCGAGAAGGTCTTCATCATGTCAGTGGTGAACGCAGGCACAGCTGCGTCGAGCGGCGCGAAATCGGCTGCGCTCAAGGATGTCTCAAAACTGACCCAGGCTCTCGTGCGCAAGAAGACGTGGGACGAGCTGAACAAGTCCGTGCTCTCGAAGATCACCACACAGTTTGCGAAGTCGTTCAACGTCCGTTGGACACAGCAGAGCCTGGGCAAGGTTGTTCCTGCCGCGGGCATCGCCGTGTCCGGGGCGCTCAACTGGGCGACGCTCGAATCCATCGTGGACACAGCGGACTTCGTCTACCGACGTCGCTTCCTGCTGGAGAAGTACCCGGACCTTGGTTCGGTGGATATCCACGAGGCCTTCAGCATGCCGGGAGCCGAGCCGGTCGCCGACGAGGAGATCAGCATCGTCAGCGACCTCGAGCTTGAGGGTGTCGTGCTGGACGAGGAGGTGCGTGATGGGCGCGCCTGAGACTGCGGCCTGGGTGGTCGACGAGACGCTGTGCTCCGCAGCCGTCGAACGTGCTCGGAGTGCGGTGGGCGATCCTTGCGCGGCTGACCACCTTGTGCGGTACTACGACCCCGCGAGGGGTTACGCCGGATCGACCTTCACTGACCTCGCTCCGAACGACCCCATGTCGATCGGACCGGCGGATCTGCTCGCGGTGACGACGTTGTCGGTGAGGGTGCTGCCGCTCGCGATCCGGCGCTTTCTCGACGACAACCATGCGCAGCGGGCCTCGGAGCTCCTGGAGCGGCTACCCGCCTCTGCTCGGCTCGAGGATGACAGCGCGCCGAAGCTTGCCCACCAGATGGCGGAGTTCCACAACTTCGCCAAGGCGACTCTCGGCGCCAACCCGTGGGTGACGGCGTCGAAGCTCTGCGCGCGGAAACGGCCGAACCTGTTCCCTGTCCGCGACCGCGTGGTGTTGGAGTTCCTCGGCCTCACGCCCGGCTACTCGACCGACTGGCCCGCCTTCGCCGCGATCATGCGGGACGACGTCGTCCGGGAGCGTCTCGACCGCGTCGTCAGCGAGGCGATCAGTCGAGGTGCCGACCTCGGCGATGGCACGCTAACGCTCCGGCACCTTGACGTCGTGCTGTGGATGGCCGGGATGAAGGGGCACCCGATCCGCGGCAAGCCCTCTCCGGAGTGAGCCTGCGCCGGGCGGCAGCCCCGGCGGCGCCGGCTTTCGGCCGTATGCCGACGCCGCCGCCAGCCGGTCGCCGCGGTGATCGGCGATGCTGGGCGCATGGAGTACGTCTCCAGAGTGCCGCGGCCGCCACTGGACGAGCTGATCGACGACCTCTACTACCTGGAGGGCGCGCCGCCATACGCCCGGTTGCGGCTGCCGCCGTCGCCGGCGGCGTTCCTCGTCGTCAACCTCGGCGACCCGTTGCGCATCCGCGCCGGCAGTGGCGCCGAGGCGGAGGAGTACTCCGACGGCTGCGTCGTGACGACGCCCACCCGCGCCATCGAGTTCGGCTACCCGGTCAGCACCCGGTCCGTGGGGGTGCACTTCAAGCCCTGGGGAGCGACCTCGTTCCTGCCGATGCCGGCCGGCGAGCTGTGCGACCGGCCGGTGACGATCGAGCAGGCGTGGGGTCGGTCGGCCAGCGACGAGCTGCGCGACCGGCTGGCGACGGCAGCCGGCCCGGCGGAGATGCTCGCCCTGCTCGAGGACGAGCTGATGGGGCGGATGCGCGCGACGACCGGTCTCGGGCTGGTCGCCACACCAGCCGGGTGATCGCGGCGACCCGCGGGGTGGTCGTGGTCGGGGACCTGAGCGTGGCAGCCGGCGTCAGCAGCACTCACCTGGCCCAGCGGTTCAAGGAGGTCGTCGGGGTCACGCCGAAGCGGCTCGCCCGCAGCTACCGCTTCGCCGCCACCCTGCTCTCGCTCGACCCCGTCGAACGGATCGACTGGGCCGACCTCGCGGCCGGCGCAGGCTTCTTCGACCAGGCCCACTTCGGTCACGAGTTCCGCGAGTTCACGGGACTCACACCCACGGAATATGTCGGCGTCCGTCAGCGGTTCCTGCGCGAGCATCCCGGTCACGTGCTCGACAGCTGGTCGCTTCCGACCGATTGATTTCTTACAAGAGCCGCCGCTCCCCCGCCCCTAGCGTGAGTCCCCCCCAACACATACAGAGGAGCACCCCATGGGCACGGTAGTCATGTACGCATCAGTCTCGGTCGACGGCTTCGTCGCGGACGAGAACGACCAGCCCGGGCCGTTGTTCGACTGGCTCGTCAGCGGGGACGTCCCCCTGGACGCGAGCGGCGCCCTCACGGTGTCGCAGGCGTCCCACGACTACACCCGGCCCTACTGGGACAGCATCGGGGTGACCGTCGTCGGCCGCCGAGTCTTCGACCTGACGGACGGTTGGGACGGGACACCTCCGAGCGGGATCGATCACGTGGTGGTCGTGACCCACCGGCCGCCGCCCGAAGGCTGGGATCCCACGGCACCGTTCGACTTCGTCGAGGGGGTCGAGGCCGCCGTGGCCAGGGCGCAGGAGCTCGCGGGTGACCGCATCGTGGAGGTCGCCGCGGGCGACGTCGGTGGCCAGGCCCTGGCGGCGGGCCTCGTCGACGAGGTGCGCATGGACGTGGCGCCGGTCGTCCTCGGCTCCGGCAGGCGCTACTTCGGGTCCGTCGACGCGCAGCACCTCCTGGAGGATCCTGCCGTGGCGCTCGTCGGTAACCGGGTGCTCCACCTGCGCTATCGGGTGCGCCGCTGACCGGCAGACCCCAGCCCGCGGGGTGCAGAGGTGTTGCCTCAGCGTGCGAGCGCGAGCGGTGCCGGACATCCGATCATGAGCTCCACCGGTCGCCGTCCGCTCCGGACGAGCGGGGCCCCAACCGGTCACACGGAGCGACAACGCAGAGTGCTTGACGGTTGCTTTGTGTTACATCACTCCCCCAGGCAACTACTCTGGTCGTATGCCGGTCCCTCCCTCTCCCACCGAGCGCGACGTCGAGGCGCCCGACGCGGGCCCTGACGGTCACGCCGAGCCCCGACGTCGACGCCGGTGGCTCAAGCCCCTGGCGTGGACGCTCGCCGCCGTCCTCGTGCTGTGCGCCGCCGCGGTCGGCGGCTATGCCTGGCACCTGCGCCGGACCGTGTCCGACAACGTGCAGCGCGCGCCCCTCCTGCCCGACGCGCCGGCCGAGCACCGGATCGTCCCGCAGGACGACAAGGGCAACCTGGTCGACAGCAGCGGCAAGATCGTGACGGACCAGCAGGGCAAACCGGTCGACGCCGGGGCAGCGCACGTCGACGCAAAGGGCCAGATCGTCGACCAGCAGGGCAAGCCCATCCTGTCCGGCGGCAAGCCCATCCTCGGCACCGCCTCGGAGGAGGTCGCGCAGCCGAAGAAAGTTGCGACGTCGAAGGACTCGCTGAACTACCTGGTGCTGGGCAGCGACTCGCGCGGCTCCGACCAGGGGCGTTCCGACGTCATCGTCGTCGCGCACGTGTCCGACGACCGCAAGCGCGTCGACCTCGTCCACTTCCCCCGCGACCTCTACGTCATCATCCCGGGGCGCGGCAAGAACAAGATCAACGCGGCCTACCAGTACGGCGGCGCGCCGCTGCTGGTGCAGACGATCCAGCCGCTGATCGGAGTGCCGATCGACCACGTCGCCACCATCGACTTCAACGGCTTCAAGTCGATGACCGACGCGATCGGCGGCGTCGACGTACCGACCGACTCGGGCGTCCGCCACTTCAACGGGACGCAGGGTCTGGCCTGGGTGCGCGAGCGCTACGGCCTCGACCAGGGCGACATCAGCCGGGGCAAGAGGCAGATGGCGTTCATCCGCGCCGTCCTGACCAAGGGACTGTCCCGCGACGTGCTGCTCAACCCCCGCGAGTTCTCGAGCTATCTCGACGCCGGCACGCGCAACATGACCGTGGACAGCGGCTTCACCGTTGACGAGATGCAGAAGGCCGCGCTCAGCATGCGCAACGTCCGCGGCGGCGACATTCACACGACGACGGCACCGTGGGTGGCGGCCGAGCCGGGCCCCAACAACATGTCGATCGTCGTCATGAGCCGCAGCCAGATGGCCACGCTGGCCGAGCACCTGCGCACCGACTCGATGGCGACGTATGTCGACAACGTGTCTCCCAAGCAGGGTTTTGGCGGGTAGGTCCTACCTCGCCCCCGTTTCACCCGTTAGTATTACGCTAAGTATTCAGATGTGCGCCGACTGTGACGTCTGCGCCTGGGAGAAGAGAGACCGCTCGTGGACCTGCAGGACTACCTCCGCGTCGTTCGCAAGCGCTGGCGCATCATCGTCGGGGTCACCTGCCTGACCGTGCTCGCCGCAGCGGCGCTGACGATCCTGACGCCCCGGACGTACCAGTCCACGGCACAGCTCTTCATCTCGACAGCCAACAGCGAGACGACGGCCGAGCTGGCTCAGGGCAGCACGTTCACCCAGAAGCAGATGAAGACCTATGCCGACGTGATCACGTCGCCGAAGGTGCTCGACCCGGTGCACGACGCGCTCGGCATCGACCGCGCGGCGACCCTGGCGCGCTCCGTCACCGCCACCACCCCGCCCGACACCGTCCTGCTCAACGTCTCCGTGGTCGACCGCGACAAGGCCAAGGCCGCTCGCGTCGCCAACGCCGTCGCCGAGGAGTTCACCTCCACGGTCCAAGAGCTCCAGTCCGTCAAGGCCGGGCAGGAGAGCCCCGTCAAGGCCACCGTCGTGCGGCCCGCGACCGAGGGCTCCACGCCGGTCGCGCCCCGCCCCGCCCGCAACCTTGCCATGGGCCTGCTGCTGGGCCTGCTGCTGGGCCTTGGCCTCGCCCTGCTCCGGGACCTGCTGGACACCTCCATCAAGGGCGAGCGCGACGTCAAGGAGGTCACTGACGAGACGATCATCGGCGGCATCCACTTCGACCCCGACGCCAAGACGCACCCGCTGATCGTGCAGGGCGACCCGCAGAGCACCCGGGCCGAGGCCTTCCGCACGCTGCGCACAAACCTCCAGTTCGTCGACGCGGCAAACCACCCCAAGGTCATGGTCTTCACGTCGTCCCTGCCGGGTGAGGGCAAGTCGACGACCACCGCCAACCTGGCGCTCACCCTGGGCGCGAGCGGCGCCAGCGTCTGCGTCATCGAGGGCGACCTGCGGCGACCGCGGTTGCTGCAGTACATGGGCCTGGAGGGAGGCGTCGGCCTGACCACCGTGCTGATCGGCGACGCCGAGCTGGACGACGTGCTCCAGCCCTTCGGCCACAACGTCCAGGTCCTCGGGGCCGGCCCCATCCCGCCCAACCCGAGCGAGCTGCTCGGTTCGGACCCCATGCGCGCGGTGCTCGACGAGCTCCGCCAACGCTTCGACTACGTGATCATCGATGCCCCGCCCGTGCTTCCCGTCACGGACGCCGCCGTGGTGTCCCGCCTGGCCGACGGCGCCGTGATGGTCGTCGGTGCCGGAGTCATCAAGAAGGAAGACCTCCACCGGGCCCTCGAGAGCCTGGAGACCGTGGGCGCGCGCGTTCTCGGCCTCGTGATGAACCGCGTTCCAACGAAGGGCGCGGACGGCTACTCCTACTACGGCGAGCGCTACGCCTACCGGTCGTCCGAGCCCGCCGGCCCGGTCGAGCGGACGCCCACGGGCTCCGGCGCCCACCGGGAGAGCACGCCGGTCTAGCGGCTCCCGGCACCGGCACCGAGGACGCGCAGCACCTGCGGCAGCGCGTCCTCGACCTGTGTGGACATAGTGTCAAAGACGTCCCGCCCCTGGCGGAAGGGGTCGATGACATCGGCCTCCCGCGGCTCCAGCGGGGGTCGCAGGCCCCGCTGCGACGCGATGAGCGGCACGACCTGGTCCAGCCACTCCCGGGCCGAGGCGCGGGGCGGCAGCTCGTCGTCACGGACGCCCGCAGCCAGATGAGCCAGGTCCCGCAGCGTGTGCGTGCGGGCGAGCGCACGCGGATAGAGCCGGCTGACGGCACCTCGGTGGTCGCGGGTCGCGACGATGACGAGCTGGGAGTCCGCCACCAGCTCACGGGTGATCGCCCGTGCCCGGAAGTCCTCCCCCGCTCCTCCGGCACCCGTCAGGCGCGACAGCGCGTCCGGCTCCATGGCGGCATCGACGAGGGCCCCCGTGCCCGCGCTGCTGACCTCGACGGCGCCGTGGCCCCAGGCGAGATCCAGCTCGTGCTGGAGCCGCCGTTCGATGTAGGGAGACCGGCACACGTTGCCGGTGCAGACGATGAGGATGCGCGCCGCGGAGGTCATGGGGCCACCGTACGTGGCGATCGCTGGCCGGATCCATGAATGTTGACACTTAGTTGAGTGCTCATAGACAATCCGTGATTTTTCGGACCTTACGTGCGCTGATTGTTGGACTTTGGGCTACTCTCTGTATGTCCACTGACACTGTGGGTCATGTACCTCTATCCGAGGAGTCAGGATGCTCACCCACCGCCGCCGGGATCGCCTGGTCCGGGTGTCATGGTGTCTGATCGACGCCGTCATCTGGGTGGTCGCGATCTACGGTGCAACGTGGCTACGTCACGCCTATGAGGTGGAGCCGACGTTAGTCCGCAACACCGCCATCGTCGCCTGCGCAGCTGCCATGGGACACGTCCTGGCCTCCTTCCTCACTGGCCCCTACCGCAAGGGGCACGTCCGTGGCTCCTTCGAGGAGGTGCTCGAGGTGGCGGCCACGGTCGCCATCGTGTGCGCCGGCCTCATGGCGTGGGCGCTGGCTGCTCGTCCGATCGTCGTGCCCCGCACCGTCCCTGTCATGGCGGCGCTCATCGCCTCGCTAGCCATGATGGCCATCCGTTTCGTCATCCGCGCCGCCCGCCAACGCCACTGGGCGACCCTGGAGGGGAAGGAGCGGATCCTCGTCTTCGGCGCGGGCAACGGCGGTCGGCTCCTCATCCGCAACCTGCGCCACGACCCGACGTCCCCCTACATCCCCGTAGCCCTCCTCGACGACGACAGAGGGAAGCGCCGACGCTCCTTCGACGGGGTTCGGGTCCGCGGTGGGCGTGACCACATCGCCAAGGCGGCGGAGGCCTACGACGCGGAGAAGATGGTCATCGCCATCCCCAGCGCTAACGCAGAGACCATCCGCGAGTTGCGACAGGCTGCAGCTGAAGCGGGCGTCAAGCCGTTGGTCGTCCCGACGATGAGCGCCATGGTGGGCCGCACCCCCACCTCTCACGACATCCGCGACGTCAACCTGGAGGACCTCCTCGGTCGTCGACCGGTCACGCTGGACCAGGCCGCCATCGCCAGCGAGCTCGACAGTCGCACCGTCTTGGTCACGGGCGCGGGCGGCAGCATCGGCAGCGAGCTGTGTCGCCAGATCGCGAACTTTCACCCGTCGAAGCTGGTGATGCTCGACCGCGACGAGTCTGCGCTCCAGTCGGTGCAGCTGGACCTGGACGGCCACGGGCTCCTTGAGAGCGACAGCATCGTCCTGGCCGACATCCGCGACCAAGAGGCCATGCATCGAGTCTTCCAGCAGCACCGCCCGGACGTCGTCTTCCACGCGGCCGCCCTGAAGCACTTGCCCCTCCTCGAGCGCTATCCGCTGGAAGCGTGGAAGACCAACGTCCTGGGCACCCTGAACGTCCTACGAGCTGCGCAGGGGTCCGGCGTCGGCACTTTCGTGAACATCTCGACCGACAAGGCGGCCGATCCCGTCTGCGTGCTGGGCTACAGCAAGCGCATCGCCGAGCGGCTGACGGCAGACATGGCTCAGCACGCCCCGGGACGCTATCTCAGCGTCCGCTTCGGCAATGTCCTGGGGTCGCGCGGCTCGGTCATCCCCGCGTTCACCCGGCAGATCACCAAGGGCGGCCCCGTCACGGTCACCCACCGCGACGTGCAGCGCTACTTCATGCTCATCCCCGAGGCCTGCCAGCTCGTCATGCAGGCCGCCGTGATGGGCCATGCCGGGGAGGTGATGGTGCTCGACATGGGGACGCCGGTGCGCATCCGGGAGATCGCAGAGACCTTGATCGCCATGTCGGGCCGCGATGACATCGAGGTCGTCTACACCGGCCTGCGGCCGGGCGAGAAGATGTCTGAGGATCTGTTCAACGCAGCCGACAGGTCGCGCGCCACCACCCACCGACTGGTCACGTCAGTCGACGTGCCTGCCCTGGACGGCAACACCGTCGACGGGATGCCCTTGACTCACGAGCGAGCAGCCGGCTGGATGCGCGGCTGCGCGCGTGAAGGACGGGGGCCCGTTCCCACACTTCGGCCTGTCCGTGATGCGCAACCGAGCGATGCATCGTGATCGGCTCCCGAGCACTGCTGCTCTCGGCAGCCGCGACGGCGTTGGTCTGCCCTATCGCCATTCGTCACCTCCGCCTCACAGGTCTTCTGGACATGCCCAACCACAGGTCGTCACACGTGTCTCCAACCCCCCGTGGCGGAGGGATTGCCTGCGCAACGGGTATCGGCGTTGCCGCAGCAGCCGCCCAGGTGGCTGGCCATGACGTTGCCTGGACAGCCCTTGCGGGGGCCGGTGCCCTCGCAGGAATCGGGCGGCTTGACGACATCCGCGGGCTGCCCCCCTTCACCCGTCTGATCGCCCAGGGTGTGGTAGGGGGGGTAATGGGGCAGGCGTTTCTGGGCGGAACCCCAGGCGCGGTAGTCGGCGCCGCTGTCACCTCCGTGGCAGTGAACACAACCAATTTCATGGATGGCATCAATGGAATGTCGGGGCTCACGGCCGCCCTGTGGGGGGCTTCTGTGATGCGAGTTGGCGCCTCGACGCACCGTGGCGCTCTAGTCGAGCTGGGAGCAGCGACCGCGGGCGCGGGCTTGGGCTTCCTTCCCTACAACATGCCGCAGGCCAGTCTCTTCCTAGGCGATGTAGGCAGCTACTTGTTCGGCGGCGCGTTCGCAGCGGGCATCCTGTCCCAACGGGACGGGTGGTCGGCCATGGCCTGCATCGCGCCCCTTTCGGTCTACCTGACTGACACGGGTTCCACTGTCGTCCGACGCGCTCGCCGGGGTTCGCCGCTGACGGAAGCACATCGCGAGCACGTATACCAACGGCTGGTCTCACAACATGGCTGGACGCATGCGCAGAGCGCAGCGCTCGCCGCCGGGATCTCGGCAGTGATCACCGTCGCCGTTCACAAGCGATCCGTCACCGGACTCGCCGCCTCAGGGCTTCTTTTGGCCGGGTATTCCCGGCTACCTGAGATCCTTCGTTGGGCTGTAGGGGTGGCATCATGAAACTAGGGTTCATCACACATTGGTACGACCCAGAGGTAGGCTCGGCATCCCTGTCAGGGACCATCTCCCGGGCGCTTGGGCGCAGGGGTGACGACGTTCGAGTTGTCACAGGGTTTCCCATCTATCCAGCAGGCCGCCTTTACCCGGGATACAGGATGCGCCCCTACCAACGGGAGACCCTCCGCGGGGTCGATGTGCGGCGCAGCGTGATCTATCCCAGCCACGACCGCAGCGCCCTGCGGCGCATGGCGAACTACGCCTCCTTTGCAGCCACGGGTAGCCTGACCGCTGCTGCGACCTTGTGGGATCGAGACGCAAACCTCGTGTTTTGCTCACCCGCGACCGCCTCACTCCCAGCCATGGTGTCGCGAGCCTCTGCGAAGGTTCCTTACGTGCTGCACGTGCAGGACCTTTGGCCTGACAGTGTCCTTTCCAGCGGCTTCCTCCCGCGTCGCGCCGGTGCGTTAGCTCGTGGGAGCATTAACGCGGGGCTCCGCGCCGTCTACGGAGCGGCGCATCACATTGCTGTCACCTCCCCGGGGATGGCTGACGAATTGACGTTGCGCGGTGTGCCAACAGGAAAGCTCTCTGTGGTGCCGAATTGGGCCGACGAACAGGCCTTCCGGCCTGTGGGACGCAACCCAGCGCTCGCCTCGTCGCTAGGAATTGTCGCACCCCATGTGATCATGTACGCCGGAAACATGGGTGAGGTGCAGGGGCTTGACGTCCTGATTGAGGCTGCTGCCCTGCTCCGTGGGCGAGTGGATATTCAATTCGCATTTGTCGGGGATGGCGTGTCCCGGCCTAAGCTCAGAGAACAGGTCCGCGAGCTTGACTTGGACAATGTGACATTTATTGACCCCCAGCCGTTCGATCGCATGGCAGATATCCTCGCGCTGGGGTCCGTGCAAGTCGTGACTCTGATTGATGACCCACTGTTCGCCATGACGTTGCCCAGCAAGCTCCAGGCAACGATGTGCTCCGGGCACCCGGTATTGGGGATCCTGGCGGGCGACGGTGCTGACCTGGTTCGGCGGGCCGGAGCAGGTCGCACGGCCCGTCCGGGAGACCCCGGCTCAATCGCAGCAGCTCTGGCTGAGATGTTGGACGATGCGCCTGCTCTCGCGTCGATGGGTGCGAATGGAAGGGCCTTTTACTCGGAGCACCTCAGCGAAGCTGCCGGTGCCTCAGCGCTGCTGGACCTGCTGGAGCGAGCGGCGGGGGCACGATGACGGAGGTCGTGGTCCTTGGCGGCACCGGGTTTGTAGGGTCAGCCGTCGCGACGGCCCTTGAGGGACGAGGCATCGTGACACGCCGCGTCAGCGCACCGCGTCTTCACGTGACTGCCCCGGACGACGCCATGGTCACAGCCCTTGGCACGGCATTTGCCGGTGCTGACGCGGTCGTGAATGCGGCGGGCATGGCGTCAGCACGCAGCGGCGAAAGCCCAGATTTGTGGTCCGCCAACGCAGTGCTGCCGGCGGTGGTGTTGACCGCTGCCCGTCTGGCGGGGGTGGGCCGTACGGTTCATGTGAGCAGCGCAGCCGTTCAAGGGCGACGTCCTGTCCTTGACAGTGCGTGGCAATTAGATCCGTTCTCGCCCTACTCCCAGGCCAAGGCTGCAGGCGAGCTTGCACTCAAGGATGCTGGGGGCCACGACTGGGTCATCTACCGACCTGGTGGAGTCCATGGCGAGGGCCGAGCCGTCACGCGGTCGATCGCCCGACTCGCCCGCTCCCCGCTGGCCGTCGTACCAAAGACGGCGCAGCCGACACCGCAGGCTCTCGTAGAAAACGTTGCCGACGCCATTGCCTGGCTTGCCACAACGCCGTTGGCTACGCCATCCGTCGTGCACCATCCAAGCGAAGGACTTACCACGCATTCGGTCCTCACCGCCTTAGGGGGACGCGAACCGCATCGCGTCTCCGACTCATGGGCTTCCGCGCTCCTAGCCGTGACCTGTCTCGCCAGCGCCATAGTGCCGAGGTCGGCCGGGATTGAACGGCGCCTGGAGACTCTCTGGCGAGGTCAGCAACAAGCCCCGTCCTGGCTAGAGCAATCCGGCTGGCAACCTCCCCTTGATCCCCACATCTCCTGGTTGGCATTGGGCCGGGCCATAGCACGTCATGACAACTCACGAGCGAAGGACCCCGCATGAACACCATGTCTGGAGCAACCGTCACCATCACAGGCGGAACGGGTTCCTTCGGCAAGACCATGGCACGTCACCTCCTCGATCGTGACGCCGCCGAGGTGCACATCCTGAGTCGCGACGAGGCCAAGCAGGACCAGATGCGTAAGGACTTCGGCGACGACCGTCTCAAGTTCTTCCTGGGCGACGTGCGCGACATCGACAGCGTGGCAGCAGCGGTGCGCGGCTCCGACTTCGTCTTCCACGCGGCGGCGCTCAAGCAGGTCCCGTCGTGCGAGTTCTTCCCCCAGCAGGCGGTCAAGACCAACGTCCAGGGCAGCCACAACGTGATCGAGGCGTCCGCGGCCGCCGGGGTCCGCACGGTCGTGTGCCTCAGCACGGACAAGGCCGTCTATCCCGTCAACGCCATGGGGATGTCCAAGGCGCTGATGGAGAAGACGGCCCAGGCCTATGCCCGCAACAACCCCCGCAGCAAGACGACCGTCGCCGTCACGCGCTATGGCAACGTCATGTACTCCCGTGGCTCGGTCATCCCCCTGTTCGTCGACCAGCTCCGCACGGACAAGCCCCTGACGATCACGGACCCGGACATGACGCGCTTCCTCATGTCGCTCGCGGACTCCGTGGATCTCGTGCTCCACGCCTTCGAGCACGCCGAGCCCGGCGACCTGTTCGTGCGCAAGGCGGCGGCCAGCACCGTCGACGTGCTCGCCCGCGGTGTCGCCTCTCTCTTCGGTGACGACTCCCCCACCATCGACGTCATCGGCACCCGCCACGGGGAGAAGCTGCACGAGACCCTCCTGTCCTGGGAGGAGGTCCTGCGGTCCTCCGACGAAGGTGACTACTTCCGGGTGCCGCTGGACGCCAGGTCCCTGCAGTACGAGAAGTACGTCGAGGAGGGCGAGGACAAGCCCCGCATGCTCGAGGCCTACAACTCGGCCAACACGACCCGTCTGGACGTCGAGCAGACCAAGGAGCTCCTGCAAACGCTCCCCGAGGTCCGCCTGCTGCTGGAGCGTGGGCTGTGAAGGTTCTCCTCACCGGGGCAGGAGGATTCCTCGGCTGGCACACGCGGGTCCGCCTGGCGGCTCTGACCGACCACGAGGTCGTGGCCGTGGACCGTGAGTCCTTCAGCCGTATGCCGGAGCTGGTCCAGGGCTGTGACGCCGTGCTGCACGTGGCCGGGGTCAACCGGGCGTCCGACGAGGAGGTCGAGCGCGGCAACGTCGAGCTCGCGGAGGCCGTCGCCGAGGCCGTCCGCAGCTCGGGCTCGATCGGCACCGTCGTCTACGCGAACACGGTTCACGCCGGGGCCGACTCGCCCTACGGCCGGGGGAAGTCCCGTGCCACGGAGGCGCTGCGGGCGAGCGGCGCCAAGGTCGTGGACGTCCGGCTCCCCAACCTGTTCGGCGAGCACGGCCGGCCGGGCTACAACTCCTTCGTCGCGACCTTCGCCCACGCGGTCGCTCGCGACGAGGCGCCGACCTCCGTGCAGGACAAGGAGATCGGCGTCCTCCACGTGCAGGACGCCGCGCAGGTCCTCATCGACGCCCTCTCCACGGATCAGGCCGAGCTGGCGCCCAAGCCTCACCCGACGTCGGTGCAGGAGGTCCTGGACAAGCTGGTGTCCTTCCGCGAGACATACCGCACCGGCGACATCCCTGCCCTACCACCCACCTTCGACGTCAACCTCTTCAACACCCTTCGCGCGGCGCTCTTCCCCCAGGCCTACCCCATCCAGCTCACACCCCACAGCGACGACCGGGGCCGGCTGGTCGAGACCGTGCGCAGCCACGGCGGGCAGGGGCAGACCTTCGTGTCGACGACGCGGTGCGGCATCACCCGGGGCGAGCACTACCACCTCGGCAAGATCGAGCGGTTCGTCGTGCTGGGTGGGCGCGCTCGCATCTCCCTCCGCCGCGTGTTCCACGATGACGTGATCGACTTCGAGGTCGACGGCGCCAACCCGGTGGCCATCGACATGCCGACCATGTGGGTCCACAACATCACCAACGTCGGAGACGCCGAGCTGCTCACGCAGTTCTGGACTCACACCCTCTTCGACCCCGCCGCTCCCGATACCTTCTGGGAGCCTGTCCGCCAGGAGAAAGCATGCCCCTGAAGGTCATGACCGTCGTCGGGACCCGCCCTGAGCTCATCCGTCTGTCCCGCGTGCTGGCCCGGCTGGACGAGACGGTGGACCACGTCCTGGTGCACACGGGGCAGAACTACGACTACACGCTCAACCAGGTGTTCTTCGACGACCTCGGTATTCGCCAGCCGGACCACATGCTCGGGGTGGATACCAGCTCCCTCGGACACGTCCTGGGCGAGACACTCATCAAGGTGGAGGCCTTGCTGCTTGAGGAGCGCCCGGACGCCTTCCTCGTGCTGGGCGACACCAACTCGTGCATCGCTGCAGTCATGGCCAAGCGCATGCGAATCCCCGTGTACCACATGGAGGCAGGCAACCGCTGCTTCGACGAGAACGTGCCCGAGGAGACCAACCGACGCCTCGTCGACCACGTCGCGGACTTCAACCTCGTCTACACCGAGCACGCCCGCCGCAACCTGCTCGCCGAGGGCCTGCACCCCCGCCGGATCCTGCTCACGGGATCGCCCATGCGCGAGGTCCTCGAGCACTACCGACCCCAGATCGAGGCGTCTGATGTGCTCGATCGGCTTGGTCTCCAGGAGCGCGGCTACTTCCTGGTCAGCGCCCACCGCGAGGAGAACGTCGACTCCCCTGAGCGGCTGCGTAAGCTGCTGGGCTGCCTCGTACGGGTGCACGACGCCTATGACCTGCCGGTGTTCGTCAGCACCCATCCGCGCACACGCAAGAAGTTGGAGGGCCTTCCCAACTGGAGCGAGCCGGAGGGGGTGACCTTTAGCGATCCGCTGGGGTTCCACGACTACAACAAACTCCAGCTGGCGTCAGCCTGCGTGCTGTCTGACTCCGGCACCATCGCTGAGGAGTCCACGATGCTGGGCTTCCCCGCCATCACTCTGCGCGACTCGGTCGAGCGTCCCGAGGCCCTCGACACGGGCGGCATCATGATGACCGGGTTGTGCCCCGACGATGTCGAGGCCGGCGTACGTGATGTGATGGCCCGGCCCAACCTGTCTGCGGAACAGGGACCCACGCTCCCGGCGGACTACGCGATTGGGAATACTTCAGACCGGGCTGTTCGCTTCATAATGTCAACCGCCCGCCGCCACCGTTCTTGGTCCGGGTTGCGAGGCTAACGTGGCTATGCATGAGCGCCCGCGGATCCTCGTTATCTCCGGCTTCTTCGACTGGTTCAGCGGTTATCAAGAGATCGGCCTCGTTCGAGCACTCAGGAAGTCGGCGGATACCTACGTTCTAACCGGAGATCAGGTCAATCCCATCTTCAAGGACGCGCACATCCAAGCGCTGGGACTGGAGCGGCGTTACCAACCGGGCACCACGACGGAGGAGGGGGTTACCCTGCTGCGCCTGCCCGTGGCCGAAGTCAGATCCATGGTGTGGTCTCCCCGCGCCGTACGCGCCGTCGAGGCTCGTCCCTTCGATCACATCATCCAGGTCTTTCCCGGCCACCTGCTTCCATTGGCCGCGTCCCTTGCGCGCACCCAGGCGCGCAAGTCGGTGCTGTATGGGGACAACTCTGCCATGTACGCCTCGCTCTCCCCCCAGGCTGCCGCTCTCAAGTTCCGCATCTTTAGCGCCACCAAGGGAAGGCTTTATCAGTTCATCAACCGCCGAGCCGACCACCTCTACGGTTATACACCTGAAACCATTCGACGGCTCGCACCCTTTTCGGCGGGGCACGAGATGGAACTTCTCCCCCTTGCTTACGACGACGAGGTGTTCTCCTGGTCGCCCGCCCTGCGGCGGGAAGCTCGGACGGAGTTGGGCATCGCCGAAGACGAGTTTACGATCATCGCCCCTGGCAAGGTCCAGCCGCAAAAGCGCTTTGACGCACTGATCGAGGCCGCCCTCCAGCACATACGACAGGGCCGCAAGATAAGAATCGTTTTAGCAGGTCTCGACCGGTCGTCGACCAGTGATGACCTCCGACGACACGTCCGTCAATCCGGGTTCTCCGAACACTTCATGCTGTTCGAATTCACCACTGCAGCACGGCTCAACGCCCTCTTCAATGCCAGTGACCTAGGGGTGTGGCCGGCGATGCCCGCCATCACGATCCAGCAGGCCATGGGAACCGGCCTGCGCGTCGCTCTACCGACCAACGACATCGTGCAGCACCTGATCAGGAATCCATCAAGCGGTCCGGTCTTCGAAGCGGGCGAAGACCTCACGCCCAAGCTATTCAACGTAATGGCTAGCGAGGCGGCCGTAAAGGCTCTCTACGCGAGCGATGCCTTGCGAGAGGCGCGCTGCAGGGAAAATCTATGGTTAAGCACCGCGGCCCTGGCCGAGCGCATTCTCACGTCACCAGCCCGCACGGGGTGGGCGACGTGACCCCCACCCCTACCCGGTCTCGGCGGTCTCAGCAAGTCAATGCGGCCGGCCGCCGCGGCGAGCATGGTCGAGGACCGGCGCTCCACGCCCTGTGGTTGGCCGCGTCTCTTGTCGCCTATACGTACGTGCTTAGGCTGGCTTATGAGTTGGTCGTCAGCCCGACGTTCTCATACATGGGCGAGCAATACCGCGCTCCCGACCTGGTCAACTATGCATTCAGCCTCGGCGGTCTCTACCTCGTGGGACTGATGCTGCCGCAACTAGTCAAGACCGCGGCAGACGTCATGATCTGGATTATGTACTTCATCATGATCGTCCCCCTCATGATGGTCCCCCACTACACCGAGCTGTGCACTCCCGATCAGGCAAACGTGATCACTGCGGTGAGTGGCGTTTCCTTTATCGCAATGGTCCTCTTGATTAGGGGGATTCCAACCGACGTCTCCCCCATTATCCCCGTCGAGCCTCAACTCTACTGGCTGGCCATTGCCACCTTCTCGCTATCCACGTATGCTTACATGGGCCTCAATGCCGGATTCACCATGGCCTCCCTGGACCTCACTCAGGTGTACTCCATTCGCGATTCGTATCGTGACACGATCGCATCCCAGGGGGCCCTCCTCGGATACCTCGTGCGCCTCCAGGGAAATGTGATCAACCCCCTCCTCATAACGCGTGGCGCGACGGGTGGCAGTCGCTGGTTGATTACTGCGGGTTTCGTCGGTCAATTCCTCATCTACTCCATCACGGGGTTTAAGACCACCATCCTGTCCGGCATAGGCATATTGGTGGTCATTGCCGGCATCAGGGTGGTGCGTCACCTGTCTGGACTGCACGTGGGTGCTGGCATCATTGGCTTTGTCTCTCTGTCATTGGCTGCTGACCTTGTGAGGGGCACCAGCTTGTGGACCGCGCTGTTCATCGATCGCTTCATCCTCGTGTCGGGCAACCTCGCGGCGGCTCACTGGGCGGTGTTCGACCAGAACCCCGTCATCGGTTGGCGTGACAGCTTCTTGAGTTTTCTTGGCCCCTCGCCTTACTTGAGCACGGCTGGATTCACAGTCGGCAAGCACATGACCGGTAACGCCGCTGTGCAGGCGAACGCCAACTATGTCGCGGATGGCTTCGCTAACCTGCACCTCACCGGAGTATTCATCGAGGCAGCCGTCTGCGCCGTGGTTGTCGCGGGGGTCGCGTCCGCTGGTCGAAGGCTCCCGCTGACAGTGACGGCTGGCGTTCTCTTCACCCCGGTAATCGCGTTGGTCAACTCGAGTCCCATTACAGCCATCATCACCAACGGGTTTCTTCTGGCCGCCATCCTCTTCGCGACTGCCCCTAGGAGCATGTGGGCCGATGCGCCTACAGAATCTTCTTCAAGGTCAGGTCGACGATGAGGGATGGCATATCTCTTGGAGGCGTCCTGACGTGGGCTCTTGACCGCGGGCGTCCTACTCGTAATACCGGAAGGTGAGATGCTCATCACTGGAAGGTGAGTCGAACAGATCCCCACTCGGCCAGTTCATAGGCGAGTCGGGACCTTTATTCGGAGAGCCAGTTACCCGCACGAAACCCGGCGCTGGCGCTTGGCAATACGGCTCATTGAAAAGGGGCGACTATCCCAGCGCAGCCCACCAGTTCATCAATCTCATTTTGCGGGCCTTCCTTGCGTCCCTGGCCGACGCCAGACTGGTCCACCTCCGCCGCGAGCACGGCAGCTCGATCGACGGGTCGTCGGCGTCCGCGCACTCGGCTCCTGCTGGACCGGGTCAGCTCGCCCACCTCTGCCGGTGCTTTCAAGACTTCGATGACGGCATCTCGGGGCATCGACCCCAAACGGTGCTCGCCGTGATGGCAATCAGGCGTGGGGGCGGCGCTCTATGGATCTCGCGTCGGCTGACAAACTCCGCCAAGAAAGTACCCAAGAGGTTGCGTAGCTGATCGCCATGACTGTTCCGAGCCACACAACGGCGTTACCGGGGGTTTGGGCTAATCCGTACGCGGCAACAACCGACCCCACACACAGCACCAAGCGGGCGCAGTCCCATGCAACCTGCGTCTTGAGCCGTCCCATCACGATGAGGGTTTGGGATAGCGGGGACGCCAAAAGTTGCAGCGCACTCGCGACGGCCAATGCGCGCGCGTAGTCGCCGCTCGTACGCCACTGGTCGCCTAAGACCCAAGCAAACAGGTCCGGGGCGAGTAGAAGCAGGAGTAGAGCCAGGCCGAGTCCGGCTGCTCCTAGCCTGGTGGAGGCCTTGAGGAACAGGCGCTGCAAGTCCACCGTCCCAGAGCGCTTCGCGGCCCCGAACTCACCGAGGTAGACCTGGGACAGCGCCACCCCGACCAGGGCTATGGGCAGGGACAGGATGCGCTGCGTCATCCCCAGCCACCCCGACACCGTGGTGCTGTACAACGCGGCCATCACCAGGAGCGGAGCCTGCAGCCCCAGAGCGTTCACGAGACCTGAGGGTGCCATCAGCAAGGGAAAGCTCTTGTACCGCCGCAGCAGGTCCACGTACTTCGGCGGACGCGCGAGCGCTGGGCCCTGGACTCGTCGACGCACGGAGCCGGCCAAGGACAGGACCCCAGCCACCTGGCCGACAGCAAGCCCCATCGCGAGCCCGTGGGCGCCCCATCCGAGGGCCCCCATGGTGACCTGCGCAAGAGACAGGACCGATGCCTGCAGGATGTTTCGCCGGCCGATCGCACCGTACAATCGCCAGCGGATCGCGACCTGGTTCAGCACCGTGAACAGACCCATCAGCGTGGCCACCACGGGCACCCACAGCAGGAGGGTCGGATCGACCTCCAGCCGCAGGAGGTCGACCAGCCAAGCACGGCACCACCACGCGACTGCCGTGAGCACGGCGCCCACCACGGCGACCACCCACAGCGCGAGCGCTGCTAGGTCCAGCGCCTCATCGTCGTCATCGGGTAGTGGAATTGCCAGGTCCAGCCTGAGCGCCGCCACCGTAGCTAACGGGAGGACGGCCGCGTTCACGATCGCAAACGGGCCGTACTGCTCCGGCGGGAACAGCCTGCTGATCAGAGGCGCGCAGGCCAGGGCAATCAGTTGGCCGCCCGCGGTGCCACCGATGATCGACGCGAGACCTTTCTTGGCCGTGCTCAGCGGCATGAGGTCACCTCGCCTCGAATTCGAGTTGGTCGCTGCCCCTCCGCAGGGTCAAAGTTCCGCCGTCCGCGTAGCGACAGCGGTGCCGACCTGCGCGCCGGCGATCATCGCCTCGGCCACGCGGACGGTGGCGAGGCCCTGACGCATCGTGACGATGTCGGCCTCCTTGCCCAGGACGGCATCCCGGAAGTTCTCGTGCTCGGTGCGCAGCGGCTCCGGCTTGGCGATCGCGTAGCGGATCATGTCGCCCTCGCTGACACCGCGGAAGCGGGCGACCTCGTCCCACGTCGTAGCGGTCGTGCCGTTGGCGTGGAACGTCAGGTCGGCAGTGAGGGTGTCGCAGATGAACGCACCCTTCTCACCGGTGATGACGGTCGTGCGCTCCTTGAGCGGGGACAACCAGTTGACGAGGTGGCTCGTCACGGTTCCGTCGGCCAGTGTGCCGACCGCAGCGACTAGGTCCTCGTACTCGCGCCCGGAGCGGAACGCCGTGCGTGCGGAGATGCTGACGAACTCCTGCTGCGTGACCCACGCCGTGAGGTCGATGTCGTGCGTGGCGAGGTCCTTGACCACCCCCACGTCGGCGATGCGGCCTGGGAAGGGTCCCTGCCGTCGCGTCGCCACCTGGAAGACGCGGCCGAGCTCTCCCGCCGCGATGCGACGACGGGCCTCCTGCAGCGCCGGGTTGTAGCGCTCGATGTGCCCCACCGCGCCGATCAGTCCCTTGTCGTCGAAAGTGCGCGCGAGACGCTCGGCGGACGGCACGTCGTGGGCCAGAGGCTTCTCGATGAGGGCGTGCACGCCGGCCTCCGCCAGCTGAAGGCCCACGGGCTCGTGGTACACGGTGGGCACGGCAACGACGCAGTAGTCGAGGTCGTACTCCAGGAGCTCGTCCACTGAAGAGACGAGATAGCGCCCTCCCGCGACACCGTGCGGGTCGCCGGACTCGTCGGCGACGGCCACCAGGTCGACGCCGTCGAGCGAACCCAGGACGCGGGCGTGGTGCCGGCCCATCATCCCGAGCCCGACGAGACCCGCGCGGAGGCGGTCCTCACGGTTGCCCCGCCGACGGCGATCTGCGGTCTCTACGCGTGGCTTCTGGTCAGTCATGTCAGGCACCGGCCTTCGCGAGCGTGTTGACCGCGGTAACGATGCGCTCCAGCCCAGCCTGGTCGACGCTCGGGTGAACCGGCAGAGACAAGCACTCGGCTGCGGCCTTGGCCGTCTCGGGCAGGTCGACGCACACCTGGAACGGAGTGAGCTGGTGGTTGGGAACGGGATAAAACATCCCGGACCCGATCTGGTACTCGTCCTTCAGCGCCTTGGCGAAGGCATCGCGGCCCTCGGGCACGCGGATCGTGTACTGGTGGTAGACGTGGACGGCGCCCTCGCGCACCGGCGGTGTCGTCACTCCCTCGAGATGGCTGGACAGGTAGGCGGCGTTGTCCTGCCGGGTCTTGGTCCAGGCGTCGACCTTGGTGAGCTGGACGCGACCGATGGCGGCGTGGATGTCCGTCATGCGGCAGTTAAAGCCGACGACCTCGTTGTGATACTGCTTCTCCATGCCCTGGTTGCGGTAGAGCCGTGCCCGACGGGCGATCTCGTCTGTGGCGCAGGAGATCATGCCGCCCTCCCCGGAGGTCATGTTCTTCGTGGGGTACAGGCTGAACATGCCGAAGTCACCGAACGCTCCGACCGGCGTCCCGTGCAGCGACGCACCGTGGGCCTGGGCAGCGTCTTCGAAGACCTTCAGGTTGTGCCGGTTCGCAACCTCGAGCAGCCAGTCCATCGACGCGGGGTGGCCGTAGAGGTGGACCGGCATGATCGCGACGGTGCGGTCGGTGATCGAGGCCTCCACGGAGGCGGGGTCGAGGCAGAAGGTGTCCGGCTCGATGTCCGCGAACACTGGGGTGGCGCCGGTCAGAGCAACCGAGTTGGCGGTCGCCGCGAAGGTGAAGGACGGCACGATGACCTCGTCGCCGGGCTTCACACCTGATGACAGGAGGCCCAGGTGCAATCCCGAGGTCCCCGAGTTGACGGCGACGCACTCCCGGTCGAGGCGGAAGTGTGCCGAGAACTCCTCCTCGAACGCCTTGACCTCGGGGCCCTGCGCCACCATCCCGGAGCGCATCACGCGGGTGACGGCCTCGATCTCCTCCTCACCGATCAGCGGCTTGGCAGGGGGGATGAAGTCGGACATCAGCTGGCCTCCATGAGGGTCTCGTCGTGCTCGATGAACTGGTCACCGGTGCGAGGGCAGGTCCACTCGCGCTCACCGGTCTGCTCGAGGGGTTCGCCGGCCTTGCCCACCCAGCGGATGCGGCGGGCCGGGACACCGGCGACCAGGGCGAAGTCAGGGACGTCCTTGGTGACCACGGATCCGGCGGCGACCATCGCCCAGCGGCCGATCGTCACCGGTGCCACGCAGACCGCCCGGGCGCCGATCGACGCGCCCTCGCGGCAGGTGACCCCGACGGCCTCCCAGTCGTCCCCTCGCTTGAGGTCGCCCTCCGGAGTCACCGATCGGGGGTAGTGGTCGTTGGTGAACACCGCTGCCGGACCGACGAATACGCCGTCCTCGAGCACCGCCGGCTCGTAGACGAGCGCGTAGTTCTGCAGCTTGCAGTGACGCCCCATGCGCACGCCGGTCCCGACATACGCTCCCCGGCCGACGATGCAGCCCTCACCGAGGACGGCCTCCTCCCGCACCTGGGCCAGGTGCCAGACGCTGGATCCCGGGCCGATGAGAGCGGAGTCGGCCACGTCGGCGGACTCGACGATCCGCACTCCCTCTCGCGAGCTCATCGGGCCACCTCCGGCTCCGGACGCCCGACGGAGATGACACGCACGCCGTCGAACCTAGTCCGGTCGAGGATGTCCCGGCCGTCGACGACGACCTGGACACCAGGCAGGTCGGCGGACTCGAGGTCGCGGTACTCCGCGTGGTCGGCCTGCAGGACGGCGACATCGATCTCTCGGCCGAGCTCGTACGGCTCCCATCCGAATCCGCGGATCTCCTCGGCGGAGTACATCGGGTCATGGACGACCACCTCGGCACCTGCGTCGCGCAGGGCCGCGACGGTGTCGAACACCCCGGAGAACGCGGTCTCCTTGACCCCACCCCGATAGGACGCGCCGAGCACGGCAACCCGTGCGTCGGCGAGGGAGCCGCCCATGGCTCCCACCGCGAGTCCCACCGTGTAGGCCGGCATCGCCTTGTTCGCCTCACGCGCCGCTCGCACGACCGTGGCGTCGGGGTCGTTCCACAGGTACAGCCGCGGATAGACCGGGATGCAGTGCCCACCGACCGCGATCCCGGGGCGATGGATGTGGCTGTAGGGCTGGGAGTTGCAGGCCTCGATGACTTGGAAGACATCGACGCCGTGCGACGCCGCGAACCGGCCGAACTGGTTGGCCAGACCGATGTTCACGTCTCGGTAGGTCGTCTCCGCCAGCTTCGCCATCTCGGCGGCCTCGGCCGACCCCAGGTCCCAGACGCCGTTGGGGCGCTGCAGGTCGGGGCGCGCGTCGAACTGCAGGGCCTCCTCGTAGAACGCGGTGGCGCGACGGGCCCCCTCCTGGGAGAGGCCGCCCACGAGCTTGGGGTACTTGCGCAGGTCGGCGAAGACGCGGCCGGTGAGGACGCGCTCCGGGGAGAAGACCAGGTGGAAGTCCTTGCCCTCGGTCAGTCCCGAGCCTGCCTCGAGGCGCGGGGCCCACCGCGTGCGCGTGGTGCCCACGGGCAGGGTCGTCTCGTAGATGACCGTCGTACCGCGTGCAGTACGCAGGCCTCGCGCGATGTCGTCCGTGGCGGAGTCCATCCAGCCGAAGTCAGGCCGAGCCTCGTCGTCGACGAACAAGGGCACGACCACGACGACGTAGTCGGACTCGGCGACGGCGGAGGCGGTATCTGTGGTCGCTTCAAGGCGGCCGTCGGCAACGACCTCGCCCAGGTACTCCCCCAGGTGGCTCTCCCCTGGGAAGGGCTCAACACCCGAGTTCACCTGCGAGACAGTTTCCGGGTTCACATCGGCGCCACGGACCTTGCACCCGGATCGGGCGAACTGGACGGCAAGCGGCAAGCCGATCTTGCCCAGACCAACAACGGTGACGTTCACAGCGCTCCAGCTCTCTCAGGATCGCGCGTGCGCGCGGCCCACCCGGATAGACGTCCGTTACGTTACAGCACGTAGCCGAATGTGACATATGGTAACTAGTAGCCGAATCTGCGGCACGGAGGCGTGTCGCGCGGTCATCTACGACTTGAACATCGTTCGGGTCATGGACGTGAGACCCAGGCACCTGGCCGAGTGCATCACTCAGAGTATTTTGATGATAACTATGAGTAAGGCACACTAGGCCCATGGATCGCACGGTCGGAGGCAACCTCGCCATCAGCGCCGTCGTTGCCTCTGCCGTCGCCGTGTCCGGCCTGGCACTCAGTGGGTGGTCGCCCCGCAACGCTGAGGCCACCCCCACCGTGGCGACGCCAGCGCCCAGCGTGGCGGCCCGGTCCAGCAGCGCCCCTGCACCCACCGCCACGAGGACCCCACCCGCCGCCGCGCGACCCACCTCCCGGCCCGTCCCCCACCTCCCCGCCGACCGACCGGCGACGCTCGCCGTCATCGGCGACTCCACGAGCAATCAGCTGGGCGGGTGGGTCAACGTCCTGGGGGAACAGCTCGGGGAGTCCAGGGTCACGCGCGTGCAGCGGATCAGCCAGACGGGACAGTCGTCCTATCGGGCTCCGATCCGCTACGGCGACACGGGGCCCGAGCTCCAGGTGTGGAACGCCTCCACGGCAGCCCCCTTCGCCGCGGTCACTGACGAAAGAGCCAGGGTGGTGGTGCCGAAGCGACCTGACGTGGTGCTCCTCAGCGTGGGTCGTGCGGCAGACGCCCGCGCGATAGGTCAGCAGCTCTCGACCACCCGGTCATCCATCCTGAAGGCCTATCCGCAGGCCCAGGTGGTCGTCGTGAGGGAGCCCGCGGCCACGCCAGCCCAACGTCCCGCGATCGCGGCCGTCGACGCCTGGGCCGTGCAGGAGGGTGTCCCCGCCATCGACGTCGCCGCGGCCTTTGCCTCGTCACCCGGTGCCGCCTCGCTGCAGAACGCGGACGGCATCACCGATGCCGGCGCGAAGCTGTGGGCTGCCACCGTCCACCAGGCTCTGACAGGTCGGCGAGCGGCGGCTGATCAGATCAGCGGTGATGACGATCCCGGCGCAGGTTGAGGCGGACGCCACGAGGGTGGGCTCAGCGTCCGGGCGCTCCGGACCGAGCCCCGATCCTTGGCCCACGTCGCGCGCATGGCGGTCACCGGCGCTCGACGGCCTTCGAGCGGTTGCCGTCGTCATGGTCGTCCTCTTCCATGCCCGGGTGCCGGGCCTGGACTGGGGCTTCCTCGGCGTCGACCTGTTCTTCGTCCTCTCGGGATTCCTCATCACTGATGGGCTGGTCCGCGCCCACCTCGGGGGCACCGGGGCGGCCCTGACGGCGTTCTGGGCGCGTCGCGTGCGTCGCCTCCTGCCCGCATCCGCGGTGGTGATCGCCGCCGTGCTGGTCTGGGCGATGACGGTGGCGCCGGCATACCGGCGAGAATCACTCGGAGCCGATGCCTGGTGGACCGCGCTCTATCTGGGGAACTGGCGCTTCATCGAGACCAGCAGCTACTTCGATCAGCAGGCCGTGCCGTCACCGTTGCTCCACATGTGGTCGCTGGGCGTCGAGGAGCAGTTCTATCTGGTCTGGCCCCTGGTAGTGGCCGGCGTGTGGGCTGCCATCGGCAAGCGCAGCCCACGTCTCGCGCGCGTGGCGCTCGTGGTCGTGACTGCGCTGGTGGCAGCGGCCTCGGCGGCGCTGCTCCTGCGCTACGGACGGTGGCACCTCTATGACCGGGCCTACATGGGCACGGACACCAAGGTGTTCGAACCCATGGCCGGGGCCCTGCTGGCGCTCTGCGTGGTGCAGGGACGAGGGGCGACCTGGGCGAGACGTGCGGCACCGGCGCTCGGATGGGCTGCCGTCGCGCTCCTAGCACTGCTCACCCCGTCGCTCGCCGGGCCCAAGGGAGCCACGCTCCTCTACTACCAAGGCGGTGCCGTGGCCTTCGTGGGCCTGGCTGCGGTCCTGGTCGCCGCTCTGGCCATCGGTCACGTGCCACTACTGTCTCCAGCCCTGTCCTGGGCCACGCCCGTCTACCTGGGGCGCATCTCCTACGGCATCTACCTTTGGCACTGGCCCGTCGCCCTCGTCCTCGCCGGTGAGGGGTCATGGTCGGCGGCGCGGACTGCGGCAACCCTGACGACGTCTGTTCTCCTCGCATCGATCTCCTACCACCTGGTCGAGAAGCCGGTGCGCACAGGGAGGTTGGCCTCACGACGGGGACCAGCGCGCGTGATGCTGACCGGCCTGGGCGTCACGGTCACGCTGGCCCTGGCCGCCTCCGTCCTCGGCGGAACGCCCACCTCCTCGGCCGTCAACAGTCTGGTCGCCCTGCCCGGATCCCGTGGTGCCCAGACAACCCTGGTCCTGGGGGACTCGGTGCCCCACCGGTTGCTGCCGGAGCTGTCGGACGCCGCCGAGCGGCGGGGCCTCACCCTGTTCAGCTCGACGGCGGGGGGCTGCTCACCGCTCGGCGTCGTCAACAAGGTCTCACCGAGCGACCAGCGAGGCAGGCGATGTCAGGGCGCGCTCCCGGCCCGGATCAGCGACGGCGTAGCGGCGCACCACCCCGGCACCATCATCTGGTGGTCCCGCTACGAGACGGCGGACAGCATCCACCAGGGTCGGCTGCTCACGCCCGAGCAGCCGGAGTTCTGGACTGCGCAACGGCGGCAGCTGCAGCTGCGGATAGGCCAGCTCACGCAGAACGGCGCGACCCTGGTCTTCGTCGCGACCGACAGGCCCGGCGTGGGCATGTCCAGCAGATGCACTCCTCAGAGCTGCAACCCCTTCCTGCGCCGCATGGTCGACGAGGACCACTACCGGGAGAGGTGGAACGAGATCCTCCGCTCAGCGGCAGCGGGCAACCCGCGGGTTCGCGTGGTGGAGATCGACGACGTGTACTGCCACGACGGCACCACACCGTGCGACGACCGCAACGGGAGCGGCGTGACGGTCCGCTCGGACGGCACGCACTTCTCCGACCCGCAGATGCGGGTGACGGTCGCAGACGCTGTCATCGACCGGGCGCTGGCAGCCCGCCGGGACTGACTGACTCGGTCACGCCTGGCCCCGCTCAGCCGTCGCGATAGGTCCGTTCGACGCGCCTGGCGATGTCGCAGGTGACCTCGTAGGTGATGGTGCCGAGCAGCTCGGCCATCTCGTCGGTCGTGATCTCCTGCGCCCCAGAGGTGCCCAGCAGCACGGCCTCGTCGCCGACGGACACCGGGCAGGGCTCGGACGCGGGCCCGGCGTCGATCATCGTCTGGTCCATGCACACCCGCCCCGCGATGGGGTGGCTCTGCCCGCCGACGAGCACGCGCCCCCGGTTGGACAGCAGCCGGTTGTAGCCGTCCGCGTAGCCGACGGGCATCGTTGCGACCCACCGGTCCTCGTCGGCGGACCAGGTGCGGCCGTAGCCGACGGTCGTCCCGGCCGGCACCCGCTTGACGAAGCTGACGCGCGTCACCCAGCGGATCGCTTGGCGCAGCGCGATGGTTCGCGGCGTCGACGCGTCCGGGTAGTAGCCGTAGACCATGATCCCCGGCCGCACCATCGTCAGCCACGACGACGAGTGCCCCAGCACACCACCGGAGTTCGCGGCGTGCACGTGCTCGAGGCAGCGTCCGAGAGTGGCCTGCACCTCCTCGACGGTCCGGGCGAAGAGGGCGACCTGCTCCTCGGTGAACGCATCCTGCGAGGCGGTGTCCGCCACCGGCATGTGGGTGAAGATGCCCTCCAGGCTGACGGATCCGAGCCCCTCGACGTATGCCGCGAGCGCCGCCGCCTCGCCTGCCGGCACCCCGATGCGCGCCATACCGGTGTCGACCTTGAGGTGCACCCGGGCGGGCCGCCCGACCTGCTCGGCCGCCGCCTGGAGCGCGTCCGCGCACTCGCGGGACGGGCAGGCCGTGACGACGTCGGCCGCGATCGCCGCCTCCATCTCGGCGCCGGGGAAGCAGTGCGACAGCTTGAGGATCGGCATCGTGATGCTGGCCGCCCGCAGCTCGAGCGCCTCCGGGACGGTCGCGATCCCCAGCCAGTCCGCGACACCCGTGGCCTGGATCATCCGCGAGACCGCCACGGCCCCATGGCCGTACGCGTCGGCCTTGACCGCCACGAGGATCGTCCGGTCCCTCACCTGCTCCCGGATCCCCTCGATGTTGGCACGGATCGCGGACAGGTCCACCTCGGCGTGCGTCGCGTACAGCATGGGTCCGTTATCCCACACGCCAGGCAGACGGGTAGGCCCTGGGTCCACCGATGACCACCTTGTCGACGTACGGGCTGGTGGAGAGGGCGAGCAGCGCGGCGTAGTCGGGGTAGAACGCGATCTCGTCGCCCACCCGCAGGGAGCCGGCGTCGACCGCGTCCTCGACGTCGAGGATCATGTGGTCGCTGCTCGCGCCGAGGATCGAGATGTTGGGGTCTAGGGGGTCGAGCCCGTCGATGACGACGTCCTGGCGGCCGAGGTTGACGATGGCGCGCAGCCGGGTCCCGCGGTCCTCGAAGGCCGGCTCCTCGCCGAACGCGTTCTGCCCGCGCTTGCCGATCGGCACCGACGGCTTGCGCTCCAGCTCCACGACCTCCACCACGAGGCGCACCGTGTCCTGCCGCGTCCCCGGCCACGGGGAACGGTCAAAGACGTTGCGCCCCAGCACGATCGACTCCCCCATCCGGAAGTTGTCGATCTCGGCCGGCATGTGCCCCGACGCCAGGAACGGCAGCGAGGCGCTGTTGCCGCCCGACAGCATCGGCAGCTCCAGGCCGGTCGCGGCGCGGCAGGCCTCGCGGACGTCGACGAGCAGCGACATGTTCTCCTCGCTCGGCACCACGCCCCCGAAGCACGCGAGGTTGCAGCCCAGCCCCACGACCTCGATCCCCGGCAGCTGCGCCGCGCCGAACGCCACCTCCACCGCCCGGTCCGGCCACACGCCCTCGCGCAGGTCCCCCACGTCGACCATGAGGATCACCTGGTGCCGCTTGCCCGCCGCCACGGCCGCCTGCGACAGCACGTCCATCGTCTGCAGCGAGGAGTTGAGCGAGATGTCGGCGAACTCCACGATCTCGGCCGCCCGCGAGCGCTCCGAGATGCGCAGCAGCATGAGCGGCAGCTCGATCCCCCGCTCCCGCGTCTGGCGCAGGTTGTCGATGCGGGAGTCGGCGATCAGGTCGACGCCGCCCGCGACCATCGCGTCCACGACGGCGGGGTGCGCGCAGGTGACCTTGGCGACCCCCGCGACGGTGGCGCCGTGGTCGTGCGCCAGCTCGACGACCGACAGCGCGTTGTAGGTGATGCGGTCGGGATAGAGCTCGACGCGCGGCGTCGGGTGGCCGCTCACGGCCGCTCACCCTCGTCCGGCCCGGTCGCCCCGTTCACGCCAGCCACCCCGTCCAGCCCGGCCACCCCATCCATGCCGGTCACCCAGGCGCGGAAGGTCGCCCGCACCTCGTCCGGCAGCTCCGTCGCGATCGTCCCCAACGCCGAGAACAGGTAGTCCCGGTCCACCAGCACCCGCGCCGACGGCTCCGGCAGCAGGTGCGTCCCCACGCCCGTGCACACGGCCCGCAGCGCCTCGGACGACCCCTCGACCCGCGTCAGCGCGCCACCCGTGGCGACGACCCAGCGCACGGCGGTGAGGTCCTTGCCGCGGACGATCTGCTTCTTGCCCGTGGGGGTGTAGAGGTCGGTGAGCGTCCCCGCGTGCCGCCGCACCCCCACCTCGACGGCGCGCGCGCACAGCCAGCGGGTCAGCTCCCGCCCCCGCTCGTCGGCGGGCATCGCCTCGAGGTCGTCCAGCCGCGTCGCCCAGGACTCGTCGCCATAGGCCTCGACGACGTTGCGGGCGTTGACATAGACGCCGAGGTCGCCCTCGACGGTCCGCTTGGCGTGCGGCTCCGGGTCGATGACCTTGGCGGCATACTCCATCGATCCCTCGGTGACCGAGTGGATGTCGGTGGTGGCCCCGCCCACGTCGACGACCAGGACGTCGCCCAGCTCCTCGGCGAACAGCTCGGCGCCCTTGAGCACCGCGCCCGGCGTCGGCAGGATCCCGTGGTCGGTCAGCTCGGCGAACCGCGCCATCCCCGGCGCCCGCGTGATGTGCCGGTTGAACACCTCGTGGATGAGCACCCGCAGCGGCTCCACGTCGAGCACGTCGACGTCGGGAAAGACGTTGTCGGCCACCATCAGCTCGACCCCGTGCTCCGCGAACGCGCGCGCCACCGCCCGCCGCGCCGCCACGTTGCCGGCATAGATCACCGGCACGCCGAGCTCGGCCGCGACGGGGGCCAGGGCCCGGGCGTTGGCGACCACGACCTGCTTCTCACCGTGGTCGACCCCACCCGCGAGCAGCACGATGCTGGGCGCGATCTCGCGCACCTCGTCGATGTCGTCCTCGTCCAGCGGCCCCGCGGTCACGAGCTTGACGATGGCGCCGGCGCCGAGGGAGGCCTCGCGCGCGGCCCGGGAGGTCATCGAGACGGTGAGCCCGTGCACCGTCATACGCAATCCGCCTGCGGCGGAGGAGGAGACGTATGTCGGCAGCCCGGCCACCGACACCCCGGCGTCCGCCTCGAGGGCGGCGATCGCGGCGTCGACGCCGAGGCCCACGTCACCGTCGGCGACCGACGTCGGCGCGAAGCCCTGCGCCACGTGCTCCAGCCGCGCGTCGGTGCGCCGGAAGCCGTTGACCTTGGTGATCGTGCTGCCGACCTCGATCGTGAGGATGTCGACGCTGCCCATCCACTTCTCCTTCCACCTACCGGCGGTGAAGGCATCGACCGGCCTTCGTTCGCCAGGCTGATGCCTTTACCCCCGGCGGGTCTCTCAGACCTGGCCGCGCGCCCTCAGCGTCTTGACCATGGCGTTGACGACGTGGATGCCCTTGGTGCCGCGGCCGAAGGTCGCGTCGAGCCCGGTCTCGGCCGCCATCTCGCGGTTGACCTGCGTGCCGCCGGCGATCAGCACCACGCGGTCGCGGATCCCCTTCTCCTGGCAGAGCTCGTGCAGCTTGCGCATCATCGTCCGGTGCACGTCGTTGTGGCTGATGATCGTGCTGATGAGGATCGCGTGGGCGCCGGTCTCGATGGCCGCGTCGACGATCTTGCCGAGCGGCACCGACGTGCCGAGGTAGTCGTACTTCACGCCGTACTTCTCGATGCCGCCGTGCTTGATGTCGAGGATCTCGCGCAGCCCGACGCTGTGCTCGTCCTCGCCGACCGTCCCGGCCACGACCCGCAGCCCGGCGTCGCCGACCGCCGCCCGCAGCTCGTCCTCGGGCAGCACGACCTCCTTCTCGGGGATCTTGAGCGTGGACCGGTCGATCGCAAAGGCCACCTTGCCCTTGACCTCGACGAAGGTCCCCTCGGAGGGGTGCATCGGCTGCAGGTTGACGACCTCGGGGTCGACCAGGCCCATCTGCTTGGCCATCTCGACGGCGTAGACGTCGGCGATGTCGGCGTTCTCCGGCACGAAGAGCTGGATCAGCACGGTGCCGTCGCCCGCCCACTCGGCCTCGGGCTTGATCATCCCGCCGCTGCGATAGGGCTTGGTCGCCTCGAGGCGGGCGTCGGCCGAGTCCTCCGGGTCGAGCTCGTCGATGTAGACGATCTTGTCGGGGTCGGACAGCGTGTCGCCGCCGATGGCCTCCTCGGGCCGCTCGATGCGGCGCCCGACCAGCTCGTGCACGAACTCCGGGATGTGGTTGTCACCGAAGTGGCAGGACACCGGCGCGAAGTAGTCGGGGTCGCGCTCGACGATCGAGCCGGCGCCGACGCCGCCCTGGCCGTCGCGGGCGATGCCGTCACCGTTGCGCTCGGGGTACTTCGCCGAGTCGACGAAGAAGCCCTTCTCCACCGCGGCGAAGTAGCCGCCCTGGTCGATGGCCTCCTCGAGGAACGCGACCGCGCGCACCTTGATGTCGCGGACCATCTCGCCGAGCGGGCCGTCGTGCTTGAGCCCCAGCAGCTCGTTGATCCCGTCCAGGCCGCTCCAGGTCTGCTTGACCGTCTGCAGGCCGCGGATGTTGTTGTAGTGCCAGGGCACGTTGCGGCCCTCGTCGGGCGTGATCGTCGACTGTATGTCGGCCCGGGTGAGCATCGAGATGAGCGTGTCGATGGTGTGGGTGCGGACGGCCTCCTCGATGTCCGCCTCGATGTAGCGCGTGTTCTGCTGCGCCCGCATCTTGAAGTCGGAGAACACGTCTCGCAGCGCCACGGCGTAGGGCAGGTCGTACCAGAGCTTGGGGGCGGGCGGGCTGTTGGGCGGCACCGTCGAGAGCCCGATGAGCTCCTTGGGCATGCCCACCATCACCGAGAACGCGCTGTTGATGCCGTGCTGCACCATGAGCTCCGGCATGACCAGCCAGCCGGCCTTGGCGGTGGCGTTGGCGTTGTGCGCACCGTCGATCTGGAAGATGCCGGCCCCGCTCATGACCCGCTTGGCCTCGGCCGCGTCGACGAAGGAGCGATACATGTTCACGTTGCGGTAGAGCACGTTGTACTGCGGGTCCTGGTGGGCGCCGTTGATGCCCTCCTCGGCGAACAGCACGGCCACCTCGGGCCCGGCGACGCCGGACACGTAGCTGTGGAAGTTGATCGGCCGCCCGACCTCGTCCTCGATCAGGTCGCACGCCTTGCGCGAGGCGCGGATCTGCTTGCGGGTGATGGGAACTCCGCCGATCCCCTCGGGCGTGCCCTCGAGCAGCCCGTCGATGTGGGACTGGCCCGTCGTGCGGATCACCATGAGGTGGTCGGCGCCGTGCCACGCGGCCATCCGCATCCGGCGGATGTCGTCCTCGAACCGGCCGCTCGCGATCTCCGTCGTCACCACGCACTTCGGCTGCGGGTCGATCCCGCCGAAGTACTTGCTCGCCGGCAGCCCCAGGCTCTTGGCCAGCGGCGTCGCCATGTCGCGGAAGTGGAACGGCCCCATGTCCACGCCCTCGGCCGGCGCCTCGCGCCACACCCAGCCCTTGCGGCGGGGACGGTAGGACTCCAGGTCGGAAAGGATGTTCTCGATGTCGAGCTTGACGTTCTCGTCGAGCGGCCCGATCGGCTGCGCCTGCTGCGTCATCGCCGGGCTCCCTCGGTCGTGGTGGCGGGGGTCGACGCGGCTGAGGTCGGCGCGGCTGAGGTCGGCGTGAACAGGCCGTCCAGCACGGTGTCGTCGGCGGCGATCGCGGCGGCCGCGGCCCGCACGTCGACCCCGAGCTGGTGCGCGACCTTGAGCACGACGTGCCCGGCGCCCTTGCCGAGCAGGCCGCGGTCGTGGATCCGGTCGACCACGCCGTGGCTGCTGACCGAGTCGATCCCCATGCGCAGCAGGATGCTTCGCTCGATGGAGGGGCTCGTGTGCGTGCGGGCGAGCTCGACGACGGGCTCCATCATCTGGTGGCTCAGCTCCCAGAAGCGCGCCTTGAGCTGCTCGTCGCTGAGCGCGTCCAGCGCGACCCGGCGCTCCTCGAACTGCCGTGTGCGCCGGTCGATCTCGCCGCCGGCGACGTCACTGCCGGTGCCACTGGGGGTGCCGCTGGCGGTGTCGCCGCTGCTGCCATCGGGCTGGTGGGGCTGGGTGTCCATCGTCAGCTGCCTTCCGTGGTGGGGACGTTCGCGAGGACCCACTCGCGCGTGCTGTTGGTCTCAGCCGCGACATAGTCGACGTCCGTGTCGGTCCACGCCGCGGGGTCGAGGACCTTGGCGGCGTTCTTGAGATAGGAGCGGCGCAGCCGGTCCAGGTCCTGCGCCCTGCCCTGCACCTGAGTCAGGTTGTCCGGTATGACGATCCGCTGCCCCGGCACGTTGCCCGCAGGGTCTCCGGTGCTGATCTCGATGCCGCGCTCGCGGGCGAAGGACAGCTGCCGGTTGTGGTGCTTCCCGGCCCCCGTGTACTCCGTCTCCTGCACGACCACGGTCTCGTTCTCGCCGAGCTGCGCGGCCAGGGCGACCGCCGCGGTCAGGCTGGTGTTGCCCGCCGGGCCGCGCTCCAGACCCTCGAGCTTGGTGAGCAGCTCCGTGACGTAGAAGACCTCGCCCTGCGTCACCAGCTGGTAGTCGTCCATGTAGCGCAGGCTGCGAGCGGCGTTGCGCGGCACGTCGGTCCGGTCCGGCCAGGTCGCGAACGGCACCCCGAAGCCCGTGTGCCCGGTCGTGAACGACTTGCGGTTGAAGTCGACGTCCGAGGCCATGTGCAGCCCACCGAGATCCACCGAGCAGGCCACGACCGTGCTTGTCTCGCAACCGACCTCGCGCAGCCCGCGGGCCGTGCCCGTGAGGTTGCCGCCGCCGGCCTGGGTGACCACGACGGCGGCGGGCGGGGCGCCATACCGCTCCTGCACCTCGCGACCGATCTCGGCGCCCAGGGTCTCGACCCCGCGGATCCCGAAGGGGGTGTAGAGCGAGGCGTTGAAGAAGCCGGTCGTCTCGAGCGTCACGAGCATCTGGTAGAAGAGCTCGGGTCCGACCGAGAGTCGTTGCACCGCAGCGCCGTACGCCTCGCAGGCGCGGGACTTCTCGATGATCTCGGGCTGCCCGACGCCGTGGGAGTCGAAGACCTCCTGCAGCACGATGCAGCGCAGCCGCCGCATCGCCGCCTGGGACGCCACGGCCGCGCCGTAGTTGCCGCTGGTGGCGGTCGCGACGCCCGCGTAGCCGCGAGTCCTGGCCTCGTAGCAGGAGATCGACGCGCGCCGCGCCTTGAAGGACCCGGACGCGTTGGCCGCCTCGTCCTTGAGCAGGATGCGAGCGCCCTTGCCCGGCTGCGAGATTCGGCGCACGGCATCGGTGAGGTTGCACAGCTCGTGCAGCGGGGTGCGACCCACCTTGGTCTCGGCCTGGATCTCGGCGATCCGCTCGATCGTGTAGCCCGTGTCGGCCATCATCCGGTCGTAGTCGAAGGCCAGCGGCGTGAGCTCGTAGGTGTCGTAGTCGATCCCGAGCGCGCCGCGCATGATCTCGACCTTGCGGCCCATGACGGCGGCATAGCTCATGTCGCGGGCGGCGCCGCTGCTGCTGCGGGTCACGGCGGTCATCGCCACTCCTCGCCGAGGCCGATGTGGAGCAGTTCCGGCACGGTGGTGCCGAAGCTGTGCTCGTAGGACGGGTTGACCAGCCGCAACGTCCCCGCGTGCTGGTGCCCGATAAGGCTCGTGATCGTGACCGCGTCGCCCAGGCGCGCCTCGGCGTCCAGGAAGCCCGACATCCGCAGGACGTAAGGGGTGCTGCGGGTCTCCTCCGGCAGCTGCGGCGACCGCTGCTCCGGCTCCAGCAGGACGCGCTCGATCTCGACCCACGCGCCCGCGGCGACGACGTCACTCATCACGAACCTCCCTGGCGCTCAACCACGTCAGACGCGGCGCGCGTAGGCGGAGTCGCCCATGAGGGCGGCCGGGACGGGGATGTCGAGCATGCTCTTGAGGCCCGGCGAGGCCTCCACGATCCGCGGGACGCAGTTGACCGCGATGCCCTTGGTGGCCGTGCCCCCGGCATACTCCGGGGTGATCTGCATCTGGATCCGCGGGGTGCCCTCGATGGTGATGTAGTCGCCGGTCCCCTGCCCCTCGAGCTCCGGCAGCACCTGCTGCGGGTGGACCAGCGTGAGGACGACCTCGTCGCCGCGGTAGCCGAGGAGCGTCTGCTTGCAGCCCGCCACCATGCCGGGCTCGACCACCACGTGCGGCGTCTCGCGGCGGACGGTGGAGATGATCGGCTCGCGGCGCTGCTCGATGCGGTCGACGCCGAGGCCGAGCGCGTCCGAGATCATCCGCGCGGACTCGGGGAAGCCGATGTGCCCGTCGACGCTGCCGTCCTCGACGCCCCGGCGGAACTCCTCCTCGGACAGGCCGACGCCCTGGGTGCGCATGACCGTCGGGCCGTATGGCGACAGGTCGTTGACGCGGGACGCCTCGATGCTGGTGACCTCGTGGCAGCCGGCCGTCAGCGCCACGACCAGCAGGTCCATGGACAGACCCGGGTTGACGCCGGTGCCGATGATCGAGACGCCGCCCGCCTTGGCCAGCTCGTCCAGCTCACGCGCGAGCTCGGGGCTCTGCGCCTCGGGGGACGCCATCTCCTCGGCGATGGAGACGCAGTTGATGCCCGCGCGCAGGATCGTGCGCAGGTCGTCGATCTGGTCCTTGACCCAGGAGGTCGTCGCGATGACGACGCAGTCGACCTGGTCCGTGTCCAGCACGCTGCTCGGGTCGTCGGTGACGGTCACGCCGAGCGGGTCGATGCCGAGCACCGTGCCGAGGTCCTGGCCGACGTAGTCGGGGCGGCTGTCGATCCCGCCCACCAGCTGCAGGCCGCTCTTGCCGGCCATGAGCCTGGCCATGCCGCTGCCCATGGCTCCGAGACCCCACTGGACGACCCTGATCTGCCGCATCGCTGCTCCTCGTCGCGCGCGCCGGCGGGCCGGGCCAGATGGCGTGGCCCACGTCACCGCTGACGTCTCGCTCGCGAGGATACACACGAGAAATCGTCCCGCCGAGACGGGGTGCGGCCGGACGTTGTCCCAGGTTGAGGGGTTATGCAGACGCTTTTGCGTGGTGGCGCTCATCCACCCCCGGCGCCATGCACACCCCCGCATCTCTACCTCAGGTAGTCACATCCGCCCGACTTCGCACGCCAGGCGGATGTGACCACCTGAGGTAGTCACATCCGCCCGACTTCGCACCGCAGGCCGACGTGTCGAACCCGGGCGGATCCTGCCCGCTCGCCATCGCGGAAACCTGGGCACCGTCAGGCGTGCCCAGACTTCCGCAATCCCAGGCATCGCAGCGCCTCACCCCGCGCCAGCCCGTATGCCGGAGCGCGCCGCCTCGACCGCCGTCGCCCTCTCGACCGCCGTCGCCGCCTCGACCGCCGTCGCTGTGTCGGCCGTCGTCCACCGTCTCGACCGTCATCCGCCGTCTCGGCGTCCATCTCCCGTCTGGTGCTGCAGCACCAGACGGGGGCTGCAGCACCAGACGGGGAGCGGATCTCGAGACGGGGAGCGGAGCTTGAGACGGAGGTCAGGTGGCGAGCGCCGCCAGCAGGACATAGCCCGCCCCGAGGAGGGCGAGGACGAGCCCGAGCCCGTTGTTGAGCATGGCGATGCCGTCGTGCAGCCGGACGCTGCGCCATACGAAGGCCACGGCGATGGCGACGCTGATCAGCATCAGCCAGTCGCGCAGGAACACCGCGCCCAGCGCATCGCACACCAGGCCGACGCCCACGACGACCGTCGTCAGGATCCAGCCGTTGCGCACGGTCGCGGGGTCGCTCCACAGGTCACGCGCCACGACGCCTCCCCGGCAGCACCCGCAGCGCCGGCGGCACCTGAGTCAGGCGTCCCAACCTCACCGTCCACAGCAGACGCACGGGTCAGTGCAGCGATCCGGCGTCGTGCCGCATCTTGTCGGACTGGCCGCGCGCCTTGAGCTCCTTGCGTAGCTCCATGGGCAAGGCGAACAGCAGCGACTCCTCGGCCGCCACGACGGGCTTCACGTCGGCATACCCCCGCGCCGCCAGCCAGTCGAGCACGTCGCGCACCAGCACCTCCGGCACGCTCGCGCCGCTGGTCACGCCCACCGTCGCCACGCCCTCGAGCCAGGCCTCGTCGATCTCGTCGGCGTAGTCCACGAGGTACCCAGCCTGAGCGCCGTGCTCCACCGCGACCTCGACCAGACGCACCGAGTTGGAGGAGTTGCGCGAGCCGACCACGATCATCAGGTCGGTGTCGGGGGCCATCTGCTTGACGGCGAGCTGGCGGTTCTGCGTGGCGTAGCAGATGTCGTCGCTCGGCGGGTCCTGCAGGTTGGGGAACTTCTCGCGCAGGCGGCGCACCGTCTCCATCGTCTCGTCGACGGAGAGTGTGGTCTGCGAGAGCCACACGACCTTGTCGGGGTCGCGCACGGTCACGTGCTCCACGGCGTCGGGGTTGTCGACGATCGTGATGTGCTCGGGCGCCTCGCCGCTCGTGCCCACGACCTCCTCGTGCCCCTCGTGGCCGATCAGGAGGATGTCGAAGTCGTCGCCCGCGAACCGCACGGCCTCGCGGTGGACCTTGGTCACCAGGGGGCAGGTCGCGTCGATGGTCTTGAGCTGCAGGCGGGACGCCTCCTCGTGCACGACCGGCGCGACGCCGTGGGCGCTGAAGACGACGGTGGCACCCTCGGGCACCTCGTCGGTCTCGTCGACGAAGATCGCGCCGCGCTTCTCGAGCGTGGAGACGACGTGCTTGTTGTGGACGATCTGCTTGCGCACGTAGACGGGCGGGCCGTAGAGCTCCAGGGCCTTCTCCACCGTCACGACGGCGCGGTCGACGCCGGCGCAGTAGCCGCGCGGGGCGGCCAGCAGGACGCGCTTGTGGTCAGTCTGCGAGTCAGTCACCCAGCAAGTCTAGGCGAGCAGACTGGGCCGACCCTGCACCGCGCTGGAGCAATCCGGGTTCGCTTCTGAACACGTTCAGAATAGAATGGTGCGCATGCCTCCTACCACCTCCCGCGTCGTGCCGTCCTCGGACCTGTCCCGTCACAGCGCTGACGTGTTCCGGGCCGCTGAGGAGGGGCCAGTCGAGATCACGCGCCGCGACGGGGAGAGCCTCGTCCTCACGCGCAAGAGCGACCACGAACGTCAGTTCACGGTCCTCAACCTCGCGGCGGACCTCATCGCCGCTTCGCTCGGCCCGGACGACGTGCCCTTCGTCGAGCGGCTCCAGTCCCGTCTCCCCTGGATGGCGTTCCTGTCGGATGGCGGGCGCACCGAGTTCGCCCGGTCTATCGTGGCCACGGCCCGCGCATGCGCCGCGGTCCGCGACTTCGGACCCTTCTTGGTGGAGCTGCACGAGTGGCATGCCACGGCCGAGGCCATGGCGGCCGGGTACACCCGAGTCGAGGACATCGGGTGGTATGACGACCCCGTGCCCGTCCCCGACCCGCGCCTCGCATGATGGCCAAGCGAGGAGGTGTCGCCCACAGGCCCATCAAGAGCGGCGAGTTCACCATCGTCTTTGGAAGCAGCGAGACCGAGAAGGGGTGGGCGGACCTGCGGGCCACCCAGGGCAATGCCCTCGCCGACGCCTGGGACTTCCTCACCCGGACGCCCCTTGAGCGGCAGGCTGGGAATCACCCGCTACGAGATGTCCTCGCCACCGTTACGCGCGGCGGGCGGGTCCACGAGCAGTGGCAGCACAAGCTGTCCGGCGGGGGCCGTCTCTGGTTCTACGTCGACGGCCGCACGGTGGTTCTCGTCCGCTGCCACACGCGTCACCCGAACGAGACCAAGTAGCGCGCCGCCGCTGACCCCGACACGCCCACCATCCCTCGAGGCGTCACCCCGGGTGACGGCGGGGCGTCATACGCTCAGGGGCATGCCCGGCCCCGACCTGCCCGAACGCGCCAACCAGACCACCGCGGAGCAGCCGTGGCCGGTGCGGGTCCTGTCGATGAAGATCGCGGACTACGTCGACAAGATGTCCGGGCTGTGGGTCGAGGGGCAGGTCGTCCAGCTCAACCGTCGGCCCGGGGCCGGCCTCGCCTTCCTGACGCTGCGCGACCCGGACGTGGACATGTCCCTCACCGTCACCCTGCCGGGACAGGCGATCGACCGTATGCCGACGCCGCTGTCGAGCGGGGCCCGGGTCGTCGTCCAGGCGCGTCCGACGTTCTGGACGAAGCGCGGGACGCTGCAGCTCGAGGGGCGCCAGGTCCGCGCCGTCGGCGTCGGCGAGCTGCTGGCCCGGCTCGAGCACCTCAAGTCGGTCATGCGCGCCGAGGGGCTGTTCGACCCGGCCCGCAAGCGACCGCTGCCGTTCCTGCCACGCCGGGTCGGACTGATCTGCGGGCGCGCCTCGCAGGCCGAGCACGACGTCGTGCAGAACGCCCTGCGGCGTTGGCCCGCAACGCAGTTCGAGGTCCGCCAGGTGGCGGTGCAGGGCGTCAACGCCGTCGCCGAGGTCAGCGCCGCCGTGCGCGAGCTCGACGCCTACCGCGAGGTCGACGTCATCGTCATCGCCCGCGGCGGCGGCTCGGTCGAGGACCTGCTGCCGTTCAGCAACGAGGCGCTCGTGCGGTGCGTCTCCGACTGCTTCACCCCGGTCGTCAGCGCCATCGGCCACCACGAGGACACGCCCCTGCTCGACCACGTCGCCGACTGGCGTGCCTCCACCCCGACCGACGCCGGCAAGCGCGTCGTGCCCGACCTCGCCGAGCAGCAGGAGGTCGTGGCGGTCGCCCGCGGGCGGATCGAGCGCGCGCTGCAGCTGTATGTCGATCGGGAGCGGCGCGGCCTGTCCGCCATACGGTCTCGGCCGGTGATGGCGCAGCCCGTGACGCTGGTCGACCAACGGCGCACCGAGATCGGGGCGCTGCTCGACCGGGTCACGCGGCGGATCGAGGCGGGGATCCACCGTGACCAGGCGCGCCTCGACGGGCTGGCCGGACGGCTGCGGGCGCTGTCACCGCTGGGGACTCTCGAGCGCGGCTATGCCGTGGTGCAGCACCGCGACGGGTCGGTCGTCACCGACCGCGACGACGTCGAGCCCGAGGAGCTGCTGCGGGTGCGGGTGGCGACGGGCGACTTCGGCGTCCGCGTCCTCGGCTGACCCCGTCCCCGCCCCCCGCCGCCTCACGAAGATCGTGAGTGTTTCGTCCACCTTCCTTGGACCAGACAATCACGATCGTGGGAGAGAGACGGCGGGTGGGACGGCTCAGGCCTCGTCGCTCTCCCCGTCGGCGTTGGCCTTGGCGCCGGGAGCCGACGCGGGGGCGTCACCGGTCAGGCGGGCCTCCGCCTGGTCGAGCCACGTGGAGCAGTGCGCGGCCAGCGCCTCGCCCCGCTCCCACAGACGCAGGCTGTCCTCGAGCGGCAGCTGCCCCGCCTCGAGCTGAGACACGATGGTCACCAGCTCGTCGCGGGCCTGCTCGTAGGTCAGGTCCTCGATCGGACGCTCGGTGCTCGGGGGCTTCAGGTCGGCCATGGACCCACCCTAGGCGCGCGGGCCGATCGGTCAGAAGAGGTCGGCGCCGACACGTGTGCCACCCCGGTGGCCGGGTCGGGGCCAGGCCGACGCGGGGTCAGCGCAGGGCGGGCGACAGCTTCTGCGCCTGGGCCGCGGCCTCGGCGCAGGTGCCCGTCGTCTCGATCACGCTGGTCAGAGCGTCGCCGCCGCGCCGCACCAGGGTGCAGTCACCGTTGCGCGGGTCCGTGTAGCTGTCGACCGGGACCCCGCCCACCGTCATGGCCCCGGCCGGGGTGCGTCCCTTGGTCTGCGCCGTGACCCAGCCGTCGGTGGCCTTGGCGGTCTGGTCGAGGGCGACGTACTCCTGGTCCTTGACGTACCCCACGTGCCACGTCCGCAGGCCGTCCGCCTCGGGCTCGAGCCGCGCAGAGTTGGCGACCCAGCCCTCCCCCAGGCCGTCGAGCTGCGAGAGCTGCCAGCCGGTGCTGCGGCGCGCCTCGGTCACGACGGCAGGCACGTCGACGCTGGGCCGGGCCACGGTGTCGGGACGCGCCACGAGCGCGAAGAACGCCAGCACCACCGCCGTCACCACCACCGTCGACAGCACCATCGAGGTGAAGGCGCCCATCGCGTGCGGGTTGCGCCGGGGCGGACGCTGCTGGTCGCTCGAGGGGTCCGCGGAGGCGCTGGTGCTCATGAGGCCATCGTCCCCGATGAGACGGGTCAAGGGCCAACCACGCCAGGCGGGTCCGCGACGACCGGGGGATACTGAGGGGCCCGAGCCACCGCCGCCCCGAGGAGTCACCCGCATGACCGACCGCCTGCTCGTCGTCGGAGAGTCCCTCGTCGACATCGTCCACCGCCAGGGCGGAGCCGTCGACGAGCACCCGGGCGGCAGCCCGGCCAACGTCGCCATCGGCCTCGCGCGGCTGGGACATCCCGTCCAGTTCGCCACGCAGTTCGGGCGGGACACGTATGGCGAGATGGTGCGTGCCCACCTGGTGCAGGAGCGGCTGCTGACGCTGACGGACGGGTCCGACCAGGCGGAGTCGACCTCGACGGCCAAGGCGACGCTGGACCCGGCCGGTGGCGCGACCTACGACTTCGAGCTGCTGTGGGACGTCGCGGGGGCGCTCGACGAGGAGCCCGTCGGACACCTGCACACCGGCTCGATCGCGGCGACCCTCGAGCCGGGCGGTTCAGCGGTGGTCGACGCGGCGCTGCGCGCGCGGGCGACGGGCACCGTGTCCTACGACCCCAACGCCCGACCCACGATCATGGGCACCCCCGAGGAGGTCCGGCAGCGCATCGAGCAGCTGGTCGGCCTCTCGGACGTGGTCAAGGCCAGCGACGAGGACGTCGAGTGGCTCTATCCCGAGGCGACGCCCGACCAGATCATGGAGCTGTGGGGCCGCCTCGGGCCCGAGCTCGTCATCGTCACGCGCGGCGGCCAGGGCGCGCTGGTGCTGCTGCCCCGCACCGGCGAGCGGCTCGTCGCCGAGGCCACCCGCACCACCGTCATCGACACCGTGGGAGCCGGAGACTCGTTCATGTCAGGCCTGATCTCGGGGCTGCTCGACGCCGGCCTGGTCGGTTCGGTCGAGGCGCGCGACCGCCTCCGCACGGCCTCGCTGCAGGACGTGCGCCCCGCGATCGAGCGGGCGGTGGCGTGCGGCGCCATCACCGTCTCGCGCGCCGGCGCCAACCCGCCCACCCGCGCAGAACTCTGACCCGGCCCGCCGCGTCCACCTCCCGCGCGACCATTCGTGAGCCGGGAGCTCACTTCGCGTCGCCCGGAAGGGGTTCCAAGCCCCACAGACGACCAATCGTGAGCCGGGAGCTCAGTTCCGG
>NZ_AUFG01000002.1 GCF_000426385.1 Arsenicicoccus bolidensis DSM 15745 | reverse complement strand
TGCTGGAGCCGTGCGAGCACCGCGCCAAGGACGCGTTCGGGCTGTGGCGCGGCACCGCTGGCGGGGGGCCGTGCGGGTGTCCGGTCCCGGCCGCGTGCGTCGACGACCTGGGCACGATCCTGGGGCCCCGCGCCGCGCGGGAGCTGACCTGCGGCGCTGACGTGACCCCGGTCTGGCTGGACCCGGTCGGTCGGCCCCTGGACGTGGGGCGCACCACTCGTCTGGCCACCGCCCGGCAGCGTCGCGCCCTGGAGGTGCGTGACGGGGGGTGCAGCTTCCCCGGCTGCGACGCGCCCGCGTCGTGGTGCCAGGCCCACCACATCGTGCACTGGGCCGACGGCGGTCCGACCGACCTGGCCAACCTGGCCCTGGTGTGCGGGCACCACCACCGGTTCATCCACGCCCACCACATCACCGGGCGGGTCACCGCCGACGGGTCCCGCGTCCAGTGGGACATCACCCACACCTGGACCGGCTGGCACCCCACCCCACCACCCGACCCCGACCACAGCAGCACCGGGCCCGACGCTGACGACCACGTCAGTGCTGGCGCGGGTGCCGGCGGGAGCACGGGGACTGGGGCGGGCGCGAAGGCTGCCTCAGGCGCGGGCGCTCCCAGCGCGGGACGCGAACCACCCGACGACGGACACGGGCAGCCACCGCCAGGCGGGCAACGGTCACGCCCACCCGGCGACCCAACCCCGCGCCCACCCGGCCACCACGCCCTCACCGCCTGACCCGCCACGCAGCGACCGCCAGCCGGCCCCTCCACAGACACGTCCACCCGGACAGCCCCTCCAGGCTGCCCGGGCAGACGCGCGTCACCGACGGGTCAGCGGCGCCTCGGAGGGTGGTCAGGCGTCGTCGTGCGCCAGGCTGGCCGACAGGTCGCGATGGGCGTCAGCCTGCTCGAGGAGCGACTTCGCCTTGGCCTCGAAGGTCTCCAGGGCGTCCGCGCCAGCGGCGAAGCGCAGCGGCGGCTCGTCCAGGGCGGCGAGGCGGACGAGGGCCGCCGCAAGCCCGGGTCAGCGCAGGTCAGCGCGCGGCGGCGACGCCGATGAGGGCCGCGGTCTGCGCGACGATCACGCGACGCCACGCGTCGAAGGTCGGGTCGCTCGGCGCGAACCGGTTGCCCTCCTCGAAGTGCTGCATGATCGGCGTGTGGATGTGCCCGGCGGGGATGTCACGGCCCAGCCGGTCGCGGAGCAGGGTGTTGCGATAGCCGGACTCGTTCGAGAGGTAGTTGCCGCCGCCCCCGGCATACGAGCACGAACCCTCCGAGGGAGGGGTGCCCGGCTGGGAGGGCTGCATCCCGCCGTCCGCCGCCGCGTTGAGGGTGACGCGCTCGGGGGAGTCGCAGCGGGGGAACTCCGTGAAGCTCGTGTTGCGGATGACCGGGAAGCCCTGGCCGGCGGTCCACGGCGCGCCGGGCGGAGGCGTCAGGTTGGTGCCGGTGCCGCCCTCGATCATGCGCTGGAACGGCAGCGACGCCGTCGTCCACTGCGGCGGGTCGAACAGGTCGAAGACGCGGGGGTTGCCCCAGCGCGCCGGCGGCTGGGTGTTGCAGCCGGGGTTGTTGATCGCGAGCTGCGGGACGCCGTTGATGGGGCGGCAGGGCCAGCTGCCGTCGTTGCCGGCGGAGACACCGTGGTAGCGGCCGTTCCACACCTCGAGGTCGAAGCGGCCCTCGCGGCCCTGGCTGATGGTGAACGACGAGGTGAGGGCGCGCGGACCGGGCTTCATGTGCGGGCCGACGGTGTCCTCGATCCAGCCGGACTCGAACTCCGTGTAGTTGACCGGCAGGACATAGGCGTGGACGACCTGACGCCGTCCGTCCTTGCCGACGCGGGTGGTGCCGTCGATGGCGAGCGCCGTTGCGCCTGAGGGGTTCCCGTGGCGGATGTTGTTGCCGGCCGCCCCCGGGGCGTCACCGGCATCACCACCGTCGAGGGTGTAGGGGTCGAAGCCGCTGGCGAGGACGCGCGCCACGCGCGACCCGGCGGGGTAGGAGATGTCGGTCATGCCGCGCGAGGCCTTCTCGAAGGTCTCGATGACCTGCTCGCGCTCGGCCGCGGTGATGCCGCCGCGGGGCTTCCACTGCCGCAGCGCCGCCGTGACCTGCAGGCGCGTCCAGTAGAGGGGCCGGTCGTCGCTGCGCGGCAGGCTGCCCCGCACGGTGCCCGTGGACTGCACGCGCCTCACGGCCGCCTGCCACAGCGCGCGTCCCTCCTGCTCGGCGAGCCTGCGCGCTGCCCGGGCGTCGCGGGTGCGGCACAGGCGGTCGACGATCTGGGGAGCGACGCGCTCGAAGCCCCCACCCGCGATCATCTCCTGCGCGAACGGCATACGGCTCAGGCGGGAGGGTGCAGCGGGGTCGGGCATCCGCGCGGCGAGGCGCTGCTCCTCGACGGTGAGGGGGACGGTGCGGTCGAGGCAGCGGGCGGACAGGACGGCCGTGTGGCCGGGGCGGGACGTGGCAGGAGCGGCGGAGCTGAGGGGGGTGGCCTGCGCGTATGGCGCCAGGGCGGTCGCCCCCAACGCGGCCACGGACAGGGCTGCGGCGGCGCGATGCTCGAGGGTGCGGCGGTGCGACATGGGAGTCTCCTTGGCTCGTCGTCGAGTTCGCGTGATCGTGTCACCGCGGGGGAGGGCCCGGCAAGGCCGTGTCCGAAACGACTCATTCGTTGAGCATCTGAGTGCTGGGACCGGCTGGCGACGGACCGGGTCGCCCCTCGTCTGCGTCTGCCGTCTGCCGCGCCGTGGTACGTCGTCGGCGCGCTGGCCTACCCCCTCGGCACCGCCGCCACGGTCGGGCTGGGGCGGCTCGCTGGGGTGCTGCGCGCCGGAAACGACCCCGAGCGCGTGATCGCGGCCCTGGTCCAGGCGTTCCCCGACATGGGCTTCCCGTGCGCGGCCAACGCCATCCGCATCCTGGGCGAGCACCTCCGCGACCAGGAGCGGGAGCAGGAATGACGGCCGGAGGGGGTCAGCGGCGCCGGAGGAACCCCGCGGCGCGGGCGATGTAGCCGGGCCGATCCGCGAAGTAGGCCCCGCAGTGCTCGGTTCCCTCCACGATCCGCAGCTCGCAGCCCTCGCCGGCCGCCTCCGCGAGACGGTGGGCGTGCTCGACGGGGATGACGGAGTCGTCGGTGCCGTGGACGAGGAGCAGCGTTCGCGGGGCGATCGCCGCGACGACCTCGACGGGCTCGACCTCGTGGAACCGGTAGCCGTAGCGCAGGTGCGTCGCGCGATCCACCAGGTCCACCAGCGGCATCGGCGGCAGCCGCAGCCCGCGCGCCGCCGCCGCGACCACCCCACGCACGTCGGCGAAGGAGGAATCGGCGATGACACGGGCGACCCGCTCGTCCCGCGCAGCCACGAGGATGGACACGGCGGCACCCATCGAGAAGCCGACGACGTCGATCTCCGCGTCGGGGCGCCGCTCGGCCACCAGGTCGATCGCCGCCTCGAGGTCGCGCTGCTCGTAGTGCGCCAAGGACTGCGGCCCGTCGGCGGACGCCCCGTTGCCGCGGAAGTCGAACATCAGGACCGTGAAGCCTGCCCGCCACAGCCCCGGCCCGATGCCGAGCATGTCGGCCTTGTTGCCGCGATGGCCGTGGCAGACGATGACGACCTGCTCCGAGCCCGGCCGGTCGAGCCACCACCCGGCGAGTCGTATGCCGTCCTCCGCCGTGAACGTCACGTCCTCGGAGTCGACCCCCACCTCGAACGGCGTGAACCCGTAGTCGAGCGCCGGCCGCTGGGGTCCGCTGATCTGTCGGGCGGCGAGCAGGGCGCCGACCCCCAGGCCGGCGACCGCGCCGACACCGAGGGCCGCGAGGCCGGTCGTGGTGCGCATGCGCTCACCCTAGTGGCGCATGGGGAGTCATCGAGGGGCCGTTGGCACATGCTCTGCTAGCTGGTGCTGCCCCCGCGCTCGCGACAGCAGAGCCGCGGAGTGCTCCGACACGATGCCGTCGGCGCGTCGAGCCAGCTGGGCGCCCTCTTGCGTCTGCAGGACGAGGACGCGTCGGCGATCTCCGTCGGTGGCGCGGCGGTGCACCAGACCACGGTCCACCAGGGAGTCGACCAGGCGTGTGGTGGTGGCCGCAGGTGCACCCAGACCCTCGCCCAGGTCAGTCATCGTGACGCCGGAGAGCGGGTCGAGGCGTCGGAGTGTGCGCCACTGGTCGACCGTCAGGCCCAGGTCGGGCTCGAGGATGCTGGACAGGTCTCTGGTCAACGAGCGGGCGGCCGTCAGCAGGTCATCCACGGGGCACGGCCGGTCAGGCATCGCCATGGGTCCTTTCTGACGTCAGTCGTCCGACCATACTTGACCCGATGCCTGACTCCCCCCTGATCGTGGACTACCTCGACTCGCTCGTCCTCGGGCCGTCGGAGGAGTTCCGCGTGGCCCTGGCCCTGCCCCGGTCCGGGGCCCTGGGGCTGGCTCGGCCGGCCGCCCTGGCTGCGTCCCTCCTGGCGGCCGAGGAGATCAACGACGCGGGCGGAGTCCGGGGCTGTCGGCTCACGGTGACGCTCGTGGACGCCGGTCAGTCGCCGGCAGGCAGCGCCCGGGAGCTGGGCCGGCTGGTCGACGCGGGGTCTGTCGACGCCGTCGTCGGCTTCCACACGAGCGACGTCCACCGCGCCCTGGAACCGGTCGCCTCCGGCCGCGTTCCCTACGTCTTCGCCGCCCCGCACGAGGGCGGTTCCAGGCTGCCGGGGGTGGGGCTGATCGGCCCTGACCCCCGCCGCCAGCTGGCCGCTCCGGTCCGATCCCTCGTGGACGCGGGTCTTCGGAGCTGGGCACTGGTGGGTAATGACTACATCTGGCCGCAGGCGGTGCACCGGGTGGCGACCCGGCTCGTGCGGGAGGCGGGCGGCGTGGTGCGTGGCTCGACCCTGGTGCCGCTCGGGGAGGTCGACGGCGAGCGTCTCGTCGACTGGCTGGGCAGCATCCGGGTGGACGTCGTCCTGCTCTCGCTGGTGGGGCGCGATCTCGCGCACTTCAACCGGGCGTTCGCCGGGTCGCGGCTGCTGGGCAAGGTCGTCAGGGTGTCGGGCTCGCTGGACGAGGTGGGTCTCCTCGAGGTGGGAGGTGACGGCAGCGGAGAGCTGTATGCCGCGATGGACTGGTACGTCGGTGACAACGCCGACGGGTTCGCGGCACGCTACGCGGCTCGCTGGGGGGCTGCCGCGCCGCAGCTGGGTGTCTACGCGCGCGGGTGCTACGACGCGCTCTACTCCGTGTCGTCGGCAGCCCGAGTGGGCGGCCTGTCCGCCATACGACCCGGCGCCGGTCTGCCGCCTCTCCCGGCTCGCCCCTCGAGGCTGGCGTGCGCGGACGGGCTGGACCTCGTCCCTGTGGCCTCCGTCTGACCGAGATCTGAGAAGGCCTTGGCGCTTTGCTGGACCCGGCCCGATTATCCTTCCATCTGGAATCGTTCCATCTGACACTAGGAGTGGCCGTGAGCACCTCATCCACGCCCTCGCACGACCACCACGGCCAGCACACGCTGGAGGAGTTCGGCTACAAGCAGGAGCTGCACCGGTCCCTGACCTTCACCGACCTGCTCGTCTACGGCCTCATCTTCATGGTGCCGATCGCGCCGTTCGGCATCTTCGGCAGCGTCTACCAGTCCTCGGGCGGGATGGTCGCGCTGACCTATGCCATCGGCATGCTCGCCATGATGTTCACCGCGAACTCCTACGCCCAGATGGTGCAGGCGTTCCCGATGGCTGGCTCGGTCTACACGTATGCCGGACGCGGGTTCCGTCCGTGGGTGGGCTTCCTCACCGGGTGGGTCATCCTGCTGGACTACGTGCTGATCCCCGCCCTGCTCTATCTCGTGGCGAGCGTCGCCATGAGCTCGATCGTGCCGGGCATCCCCGTGCCCGTGTGGCTCGTGGCCTTCATCGTGCTCAACACGATCGTGAACTACATGGGCATCGAGATGACCGCCAAGGTCAACAAGGTCATGCTGCTCGCCGAGCTCGTGGTGCTGGGGATCTTCCTGGTCATCGGTCTCGTGGCGGTGGCCCAGGGCAAGGGCAACGGGTTCAGCCTGGACGCGTTCTTCAACCCCGGCACCTTCACCTGGCCCCTCGTCCTGGGAGCCGTCTCTGTGGCCGTCCTGTCCTTCCTCGGGTTCGACGGCATCTCGATGCTCGCCGAGGAGAACCGCGAGGGCACCAGGACCATCGGGCGCGCCATGGTCGCCGCGCTGCTGCTCGCGGGCACGCTCTTCATCGTCCAGACCTGGGTCGCCAGCATGCTGGTACCGGACGCTCCGGCCCTGCTGGCCAACGGTGATCCGGACGGCACCGCGTTCTACGACGCGGCCCGGGTCGGTGGTGGCGCCTGGCTGGCCACCCTCACCGCGATCGCCACAGCGATCGCCTGGGGTTTCGCCAACTCCCTGGTCGCGCAGGCGGCCACGTCCAGGCTGCTCTACGCGATGGCGCGTGACCGCCAGCTGCCGTCCTTCCTCGCCGTGGTGAGCAAGCGGCACGGGGTCCCGGTCAACGCCACCTTCGTCACGGCTGCCGTGTCCCTCGTCGTCGGGCTGTACATGGCCGCGCGGGACGACGGGATCACGCTCCTCAGCACCCTGGTCAACTTCGGCGCCCTGTCGGCCTTCCTCGTGCTGCACCTGGCCGTGATCAACCACTTCGTCCGTCGCCAGGGCAGCCGCGACTGGCTGCGGCACCTGGTCTACCCGCTGATCGGCTTCGGGATCCTGCTCTTCGTGGTGATCAATGCGAAGGTGGCCGCGCAGGTCCTGGCCTTCGTGTGGCTGGCCATCGGCGTCGTCATCCTGCTCGTCTTCAAGTCCCGCAACCGAGAGCCGCAGCTGGCCGGCATGGAGGATTCGTGATGACCGAGGTGTTCTCGCTCGAGCCCACCGCTGACAACGTCGCCTACACCTTCGGGGGCCATGCCCCGCGGTTGCGGGTGCCCGCCGGGTCGATCGTCCAGGTCGACACCGAGGACTGCTTCGGCGGACGCATCCGCACCACGGAGGACCTGCCCTCGCAGGTGTGCGACCTCGCCCACCTCAACCCGGTGACCGGGCCGATCCATGTCGAGGGGGCCGAGCCCGGCGACACGCTGGCGGTGCACTTCGCCGAGATCCGACCCCGTCGTGACTGGGCCGTGTCGTCGACCTTCCCGCACTTCGGTGCGCTGACCTCGACCGGCACCACGGCGATGCTGCACGACGCGCTCGAGGAGCGGGTCTGGGTCTACGACGTGGACACCGCCCGCGGCGTATGCCGCTACCAGGCCCGGCGCAGCGACTTCAGCGTCGAGCTGCCCCTGGACCCGTTCCACGGGACGGTGGGCGTGGCGCCGGCGGCCGGCGAACGCACGATGTCCATCACGCCCGCCGCGCACGGCGGCAACATGGACACCCCCGAGCTGCGGTCCGGCACGACGGTCTATCTCCCTGTCAACGAACCAGGCGCGCTGCTCGCCATCGGCGACGGGCACTGCCGACAGGGCGAGGGCGAGGTGTGCGGGACGGCCGTCGAGGCGGCCATGTCCACGACGATCGTGGTCGACGTCATCAAGGGGAGCCCGCTGTCGTGGCCGCGCCTGCAGGACGACACCTTCATCATGTCCACGGGCTCCGCGAAGCCCCTGGAGGACGCCTTCCGGGTGAGCCAGCGCGACATGGTGCTCTGGGTCTGCGAGCTGACCGGCCTGGACCTGCTCGATGCACTCCAGCTGGTGAGTCAGGCGGGCCTGGCGCCGGCGGGCAATGTCGTGGACACCAACTACACGATGGTCGCGAAGATGCCCACGCAGCTGCTGGGTGGCGGTGCAGCGGTCTTCGACGGAGTCCATGCACGTCTCGCGGACGTGGCGCGCCAGCACCTCGCGCACCGATGACAGGAGACGCTCGCGCGAGCGCCAGACGGTGATCGCGCTTGACCTCCCTGGCCTCCCGCCATGCGTGGCGGCGTCGAGATCGGGTGAGTCAGGTGATGGCCTACCCACCGCAAACTCACCCGATCTCGAGCATCGGTGGATCGGTGCTGAGGTGATCGCCGAGCACAAGGCGGCGATGCCGGCGCTCCTCGTCACCCGACCTTCGGCGCGACCTCGGACCTATCGTGATGCCATGAGGACCGTGATCCGCTTCCCGAGGCGGGGCCCGCCGCCGAGCCGCTGTGGCGCGAGGCCATGGGCGGCGTCATACGGCAACCGCGCAGCGGACATACTGCATCGCGTCGTAGATCCCGAGCATCGCCGGGATCGAGCCGCCGGGTCAGTTGACGCAGAGGTCCACCGGGCGGTCCGGCGAGTCCGACAGGGCGCCGGGAGGCGGGCAGCACCTGGTCGAAGGAGGTCACGACGTGGAGCAGAACTGCTTTGCGCCGTCAGCCATCTCGACGTCGACGGTCACCACGTCATGGGGGATCGCGCGCAGGCAGTCGCGGATGGCGAGCATCCCCGGCACCGACCCTCCGGGGAGTTGATGAGCAGCCGTATGTCGGCGGCCGGGTCCTCTGCGGCGAGCAGCACGAGGCCGTTGCACAGGCGGTTGGCGTTCCAGTCCTCGAGGGGCTCCCCGAGGAGCAGGGTGCGGCGGTCGAAGAGGCGGCGGTAGAGGTCTTCGTCGAGGGTGCGCCCGGCGGGCGGGGATTCGGTGGTCATGTGTCCACGGTGCGCCCGCGCGGGAGGCCGTGGCCTCAGATGCTGCCGAGGGCAGCGCTGCCCTGAGCAGCGCGGTCGAAGGCGGACAGGTCGCCCTCGATGGTCGCGCACACCTGGGCCCCCTCGTAGAGCTGGTGCACGATCGCGCCCCGCTGCTCGGACCCGGTCAGGTCGGTGAGCAGCGCTCGCATCCAGGCCTTCTCCTCGCGCACGACGTCGGCCGCCGATCCGGCGTGGTCCCCGAGCTCGGCCCACGCGTTGACGAACGCGCAGCCGCGGCGCTGGGTGCTCGCGCGCTCTCGGGCGATGGCGAACACCTCGGCGACCCTGTCGTCGGGGTCCGTGATGCCGTCCAGGCCCTCGAGCAGGTGGGTCTGCCAGTCGTGCGCCTGCCCGGCGAGATAGGCCGCGACGAGCCCGTCCTTGGACCCGAACCGTTGGTAGAGCGTGCGTTTCGTCGTCCCCGCCTCCTCGCACACCAGGTCGATGCCCGTTGCGGTGATCCCCCGCTCGTAGAAGAGGCGGCTGCCGGCGTCGAGGATCCGTCGCCCCACGGCCGTCGTCTCGGGGGTGGGCATGACCGGGCGTCGCAGCGGGTCCATGGCCGCTCCTCTCGATGTCGGTGCACTGACAGTATACCGACCGGTATGTTTACCTGCGGGCATGACAAAGGTTCTCCTCGGTGCCGCGTTCGTCGTGTGCTGGAGCTCGGGCTTCGTCGGAGCGGTGCTCGCCTCCGGGTCGGCCGATCCCTCGCCAGTGTTGGCCTGGCGCTACCTGATCACCGCGCTGCTCCTGGTGGCGGTCGTCGCCCCGACCCGCACGCGGCTGACCCGCACCGAGCTCTGGCAGCAGGCCACGCTCGGGCTGCTCGCCCACGTGGTGTTCCTCGGCGGGGTGTGGGCCGCGACTGCAGCGGGTGTCGACGCCGGTACGACCGCTCTGGTGTGCGCCCTGCAGCCGATGCTGGTGGCCGTCGCGGGGCAGCTGGCCTGGGGAGATCGTCTGGGGGCAGGTGGCTGGGCCGCCCTGACGCTGGGCCTGGCGGCGGTCGCGCTGACCACGGGTGGGGCTGCGCTCGCGGGTGGTGGTGCCGCGCTGCTCCTGCCGGTCGCCAGCGTGCTCGGCCTGTCGGGGTCGGCCCTGCTCGAGCGGCGGTGGCGACCACGGACGGGCATCCTGCCGTCGCTGACGGCACAGGTCGTCCTGGCCGCGGGGGCGTTCACGGCATACGCGCTGGCCACCACCGGTCTGAGGGTGGAGGTCGACGGTCGTCTCCTGGTCGCGCTGGCCTGGCTCGTGGTGCTGTCGGGGCTGGGTGGCTATGCCTCGTATGTCGCCTGCCTGCGGCAGCTCGGGGCCACCGCCACCAGCACCCTGCTCTATCTCACGCCGCCCGTCACGGCGGTGTGGGCCTGGCTGATGCTCGGCGAGGTGCTGTCGGCGCAGCAGGTGGGCGGTCTGGCCCTGAGCCTGCTCGCCGTCGGGCTGGCGGTGCCGGGGTGGCGCGTGGGGTCACGCGCGGGGGCGCGTGCGGCGGCACGGCCAGGGCCTGCACCGGCCGACCCTCGTGGGCCGAGCGCATGATGCCCTGCCAGATCGGCCCGGGGATGCGAAAGGCCTGCGCCCGCACCGTGCGTGCCCGCCCGGTCGCGTCGTGCAGGGTCGGGTAGGTCCAGTCGCGGCGGTTCTCGTCGGGGGTGCCCGCCCACACGGACGTGGCGTAGTCCGGGGTGGCGCCGGTGAACCACGTCTCGTTGTCCTCGTCGGTGCCGGTCTTGCCGATGGCGGGGCGGCCCAGCTGGACGGCGCGGCCGGTCCCCTCGGTCATGACGGACGTGAAGACGTCGGCGGCCTGGTCGGCGACCCGCTCGTCGAGGACGCGGCGGCACCCCGCCTGGCGCAGGTCCAGCGGCGTGCCGTCGCTGCCGGTGACGGACTCGATCGGGGTGGCGGGGCAGGAGATGCCACGGTTGGCGACGGCGGCATACATCTGCGCCATGGTCGTGGGGCTCGCGTCCGCACCGAGCAGGATGATCGGCGCCACGGACGACAGGGGTCGTCCGTCGGTGGCGGTGCGGTCGGCGCCGGTGGACGTGTGCATACCCATGGCGAGCGCGGTGTCGCGAATCCGGCACGTGCCGGTCTCGGACGCGAGGGCGACGAAGGCCGTGTTGACCGACTGAGCCGTCGCCTCGCGCAGGCTCAGCTGCGGGGCGTCGGACTCGCCCTCGGCGTTCTTGACCGGCCAGCCGGCGGGCCCGACCGAGCAGCCTGGCTGGAAGTCGTGCGGGTACCACCGGCTGTGCTCCGGGCGGATGCCGGTGATGACGTGGTCAGGGGACAGCCCCTGGCGGACGGCCTCCACGACGGCGAAGAGCTTCATCGTCGAGCCGACGCTGAACCCGCCCGACCCGCCGTGCCGGAAGTCGGTCGCCCAGTTCACCTGCGTCGCACCGGGTTCAGTGCGCCCTGACCTGCCGTAGCGCGCCGACTGCACCATGGACCGCACCTTGCCCGTGCGGGTCTCGAGCGTGACGGCGGCGGCGCCATACCGGGGGTAGTCCCGGGCCGTGATGGTCTCGGCCATCGCTGTGGTCGCCGAGGACTGCAGCCGCGGATCGAGCGTCGTGACGATACGAAGACCGCCGGTGCGGACCCGGCCCTCCCGCTCCTGCGGGGTCCGGCCGAGGGCCGGCTGCTCGCGCAACCAGCTCAGGACGTAGTCGCACCAGAAGGGATAGGGGGAGGCCGCGCAGCTGTTGCGTGGCGGCGCGGCACGAACGACACCGAGCGGTGCTGCGCGAGCGCTCCGCAGCCCGGCGGCGTCGAGGTAGCCGTAGCGATGCATCTCGCCGAGCACCGTGTTGCGGCGGGCCAGCGCCGCACGCGGGTTGTGGACCGGGTCGTTGGCGCCGGGCTGCTGCACCACCCCGGCGAGGGTCGCGGCCTGGGGGACGGTCAACCGTGCCGCGGTCGTGCCGAAGTAGTGCCGCGCGGCCGCTTCGACGCCGTACGCGCCGTCGCCGAAGTACGCGAGGTTGAGGTAGTTCTGCAGGATCTGGTCCTTGCTCAGCCGGCGCTCGACGGCGACGGCGTACTTCAGCTCCTGGACCTTGCGGGCCGCGCTGACCTCCGTGGCAGCCCGGGCGGCGGCCTGGTCCCCGCGACGCCGGGCCGCGGTCTCGAGGGTGACCTTGACGTACTGCTGCGTGAGGGTGGACGCACCCCGGGCCGTTCCGCCCATCGCGGCCCCGGCCACGGCCGAGCCGATGCCCTCGAGGTCGACGCCTCCGTGCTCGTAGAAGCGGTGGTCCTCGATCGCCACCTGCGCGTGACGCATCGCCGGGGCGACGGCGGTGAGCGGCACGACGATGCGGTTCTCGTTGTAGAGCGTGGCGATCACGGTCCGGCCGTCGGCGGCTAGTAGCTGGGACTGCTGGTCGGGGACGACGGACGTGAGCTCGGAGGGGAGGGCGTCGTAGAGCTCGGTGCCCGACCTCGCCGCGGTGCCCAGCCCGGCCAGGGGCGGTATGACGAGACCCGCTGCCAGCACCCCCATCACGAGGGAGGTGGTCACGAACGCCGCCAGGAGCCGCGTCACCGTCAGCGCCGTCATGACCCGCCCCTGCCTCATCGTGCCGCGCCCACGTCGACCAGGAACAGCTCCAGGACCGGGCCCGCAGTGTGCGCGCCTCCCGCCCCGTCCTCGACGAAGACGGCGACGGCCAGGTCGCCCTGGACCGCCACCATCCAGGCGTGCGTGCGCGGTGGTGCCTCGCTGCCGTACTCCGCCGTCCCCGTCTTGGACAGCACAGGCGCGCCGGGGACGTCCGCGAGGAGCCGGCCGCTGCCCTCGGTCGTGGTGCGGCGCATCAGGTCTCGCAGCGCGGACGCCTCCGTCTCGGTCAGGGGGTGCCGCGGTGCGTCGCCCGCGGGGTCCGGCGCATCCAGGACCAGGCGGGGCCGCACGACGCGGCCGGCGGCGACGCTCGCGACCACGGTGGCCATGCCGAGCGGGGTGGTCTGCACCTTGCCCTGACCGATGAGGGAGGCGGCGTGCTCGGTGCCGACCGCCTCGCGGGGCACGGACCCGAGCGACGCGGGCACGCCCAGTGCCGGATCGGTCCCCAGGCCCAGGGCGACCGCGGCATCGGCGAGGCTCTGCTGGGTCGCCTTGTCCCGCAACGAGATCAGGCTGGTGTTGCACGAGCTGGCGAACGCCGTGCGCAGGCTGATGTCGCCGAGACGGTCGGCCGGGTAGTCGTCGTAGTTCTTGAAGCTGCGTCCGTCGACGGTGGCCCGCTGGGAGCACGGTGTCGTGGTCTCGGGGGTGACCCCGGCCCGCAGCAGGGCGAGCGCAGTGGCGACCTTGAAGGTCGAGCCGGGGGCATAGAGCCCCAGCGTCGCGGTCGGCGCGCCTTTGCTGCCGGGGCCCGTCGCGACGGCGCGCACCTCGCCCGTCGACGGTTGTATGGCGACCACGGCGGCCGCCGGGTCGACGTCGGCGAGGGCACGCTCGGCCGCCAGCTGGGCGGTGGCGTCGAGCGTGGTGCGCAGCGGCCGGCCCGGCTCGGGCTTCACCGTGTGCAGCGGCTCGGTGACGCCGTTCTCGTGGACGCGCTCGATCTCGTAGCCCGCGCGGCCCCGCAGCTCGCCGTCCCGCTTGGCCTGCAGGCCGTCGAGACCCACCAGGTCTCCGGCGGAGACGGCAACCTGGGACCCCTGCGAACCCTGGAGACGCTGTGAGCGCTGCACGACCTCCGCCGTCGCCGGACCCACCCGGCCGATGATCGTCGAGGCGAATCCCGGCGTGGGAGCGAGCGGTCGGGTCTCCTTGATGGTGCTGGCGCCGGGGATCGTGGACAGGTCGGTGCCGTCGCCGCCCTCGGGGTCCTGGCCGACGCGCAGCACCAGCGCCTCGACGAAGGCCTGCGGGCCGGCGGCCGTCACGCGTCCGGCATACGGCTCAGGGTCGATCCCGACGGCGGCCGCGAGCCGGCGGGCGGACGAGGCCGCCTCTGCCGCGGGGACCTTCGCGCGATCGATGCCCACGCGGAGCACCGGCCGGTCGACCACGAGGGGCTGCCCTCCGGCGCCGAGGACCTCGCCGCGTGGAGCAGCCAGCCGCAACGCCCGCACGCGTTGGCGGGCGTCCAGCCCCAGCACCACCGCCGACGGGGTCCACCGCACCCGCCAGCCGTCGTCGGTGCGGACGACGGGCACGGTCGCGACATAGCTCCACGGGGGCAGTCCGTCGCGGATCTGCCACGTGTATCGCACCTGCGCATCCAGGCGCGTGACGCCGTCGCCGACGGGCCTCTCGACGCTCACGACGGCGACGCCGGGGCGGCGGTCGCCGAGGCCGGCCAGGATCAGCGGCGTCTCGCTGGCGGCCCGGTCCCGGCTGTCGCGGGTGAGGCTCTCCGTCTCGACCTGGCCGGTCGCCATCCCCGCGGCGAAGCGCTCCACGGCGTCGCGGGCTCGGTCCTGCTCCGACGGCAGGATCGTCGAGCACGCGGAGAGGGCTGCCACGGAGGCTGTCAGGGCGCCCAGCGCGAGGCCGGCCGCCTTCGTCGCGGCCGATCGGTGGTCGAGCCTCGTCATGACGTCCCCCTGGGTTGCTGGCCGGCCCCCGAGCTGGGTGGTGGTCAGGCCATCAGCGCACCAGGTGGCGAGGCATCAGGTCCAATAGGGCTATCAATCGTTATCGATAGCCAAGTAGTCTGGATCCGTGGACCTGGTGCGGCACCTGCGGTACTTCGTGGCCGTCGCGGACGAGCTGCACTTCTCGCGCGCCGCCGACCGCCTGGGCATCGCTCAGCCCCCGCTGAGCCAGGCCATCCGCCGCCTCGAGGACGAGCTCCAGGTCACGCTCTTTCGCCGGACCTCGCGCTCGGTGCGGCTGACCCCGGAGGGCGCCGCCCTCGTGCCTCGGGCGCACGCCATCCTGGAGGCGCTCGACGAGCTCCGAGAGGTCGTCGGCGCCACGCCGGGGCAGCCCGACCGGCTTCGCGTGGCATTGCCGCCGGGGATTCCCTCAGACCTGCTGGTGCCGGCGCTCGAGGATCTCGCCGGGAGGGTGGGCGCCCCCGTCGATCCGGTCATCGCGGCGGCCCCAGACCGGGCGCGGGCCCTCGACAGCGGTGAGGTCGACGCGGCGGTGCTGCCACCCGGATCCCCCGCGTCCGGCCCGCCGCCGAGCCGGAGCGTGGCGCGACTCGGCGTGACCGGGCTGAGGCACGTCGACGCCGTGGCCCACCCGAGTGACCTGCGTGACCTGCCCGTCGCCCTCGACCCCGAGGACGTGGCGACCCAGCACGGCAAGCGGCTGCTCGAGCTGCTGGACCGCTTCGGGCTGCCCGCGGAGAGCGTCGACGTCTCGCTCGACCACGCCACCGCCACGACCCGGGCCCGTCTCGGCACGCTGCACCTGATCACGACGCGGCTGACGGCCGACGACGCTGGGGTGATCTGGTGCCCGCTGAGCGGTGATCAGATGGTCCGGACGAGCGTGTTGCGGTGCGGGGCACCGTGGTTGCACCCGGTCGCGACCGACGAGGTGGCCCGGTGGTGGGCGGACCTGGCCGGTCAGGACTCCCTGGCGGACACCACCACCGTCGTCGAGCGCGGGCAGTGGGGGATCTGATGACCATCGAGCAGCAGGTCCGGAGTGCGTTCGACGCCGTGCAGGTCGACGGGTCGGTCACCGCCGTGGACCTCACGACCGGGGCGGGCGTCGACGTGGGCGGGTCGACGCCCCGCCCCCTCGCCTCGGTCGCGAAGCTGCCCCTCGTCTGGGTGCTGCTGACGCTGCACCACGAAGGGGAGCTCGACGCATCGACGCCGCTCGTCCTCGACCCGGCCCACCGCACGATCGGACCGGTCGGCACCGGCCGCCTCCGCGACCCCATCACGATGAGTGCCCGCGACGCGGCGTACTACGCGATGTCCTTGAGCGACAACGGCGCCGCGGACGCGATCTGGGACTTCGTCGGGGCCGATCGCGTGCGGGAGACCCTCGCCCGGCTGGGCCTGCCGCACCTGCGGCTGCGCGCGCCGATGCGACGGATCTTCGAGCTCCTCGAGGACCAGCGCCGCCGCGAGCGGCTCGACGACGCGGCGCTGCTGCGGACGGATCCGCGGACCCTGGATCCGCTCGACCCCGCACGCGTCAGCAGCGGCACGACCGCGGCGCTCACGGGCTTCCTGGCCGAGATGCACCGTCGCGCGGCCGGCGGGTCGCAGGCCGACCGCGAGGTCGTCGACCTCATGGGGGCCCAGCTGGTCCGCAACCGCCTCGCCTCGGGCTTCCCGGCTGCGGACCTCGACGTGAGGGGCAAGACGGGGACCCTGCTCGCCGTGCGCCACGAGGTCGGCTACGTCACCTATCCGGACGGGCGGGCGTATGCCGTGTCGGTCCTCACCTCGTCCCGGAGCCTGCAGATCCACCACCGCGTCGACGCGGTGATCGGCGAGGTGGCGCGGGCGGCGGTGCTCCACCTGCGTCGGTGAGGTGCGCCCCGCCGAACCGCGCGGCGACCTGGCGCAGGGCGGCGGCCAGCTCTGGGGGCTGGACGTCATACAGCTGGGTGTCGAAGGTGACGTAGAGGCCGGCCACCCCGGCCCAGGACCAGGCGCCGACGACGAGCCGGCAGCGGCCGTCGGCGAGGTCCTCGACCACGGACCCGCCGGGGGCCCAGCGCGCCACCAGCGTGGCCGGGAGCTCGAGCACGGCGCTCCCGACGCACGGCCACTGCGCGGCGGTGTCGCCCCGGTCGGCCCGTTCGCGGACGTAGCGGCCGAGGTCCTCGTCCGGGAGCGCTCGTCGCACGAAGGACGGCCCCGGCGGCTCGCGGTGCCGGATCCGTTCCACGCGCAGGACGGTCCAGGCGCGGTCGTCCAGGTCGTAGGCCACGAGGTACCACCGGCCCGCCCACACGAGCAGGTGGTGGGGCTCCACCCGGCGCGGAGGCCGGAGCTCGTGGTCTCCGGCAGGCCCGTCGAGCGTCGGCTCGGGCGCGAGGTAGTCGAAGCGGAGCACGTGCTGCGTCCGGATCGCGGCGCCGACCGCCCGCAGCGTGGCCACGTCGATCGGGGGCGCGGAGAACTCCCAGTAGTTGCGCAGCGTCGTCAGGTCCAGGTCCTCCGAGGCGGCGCGCAGCCGGGCGGGCATGACCTGGCGCAGGGTCGTGAGCGCCCGGGCGACGGCGTCGTCGATGCCGGCCACGGTGGCGGGAGCGGTCTGCAGGGCCACCGCGATGGCGATGGCCTGGTCGTCGTCGAGCACGAGCGGCGGCAGCCTGCTGCCCGCCCCGAGGCGGTAGCCCCCACCGGGGCCCTTGATCGCCTCGACCGGGTAGCCCAGCTCGCGCAGGGTGTCGACGTCGCGCCGCAGCGTCCGTGGGCTGACCTCCAGCCGGGTCGCGAGGTCGTCGCCGCCCCACTCGGCGCGTGCCTCCAGCAGCGACAGCAGCCGCAGGATCCGCGCGGACGTCCTGGCCATGAACTCAGCGTCGCACGAGCAGCGGCCACTCGGTGACCGCTACCGCTGTCACCGTCGACGCATGGACATCAACCAGCCGACCCAGCCAGCCGAAACGACCCAGACTCCACAGCCAACGCAGACGACGCACGACGAGCACCCTCCCGCGGCGGGCACCGTGTCCGGCCGAGCGGCCGGGATCGCCCTGCTCGTCGTCCTCTTCGCGTCCTTCATGGACCTGCTGGACGCCACGATCGTGATGGTGGCCGCCCCGGCCATCGCCCGTGACCTGCACGCCGGCGACGCCCAGCTGCAGTGGATGCTGGCCGGCTACACGCTCGCCCTCGGCTCCGGCCTGATCACCGGCGGTCGCATCGGGGACGACTTCGGGCGACGCCGGGTCTTCCTGACCAGCCTCGCGGCGTTCGCCGTCGCCTCGGCGCTGTGCGCGCTGGCCCCGTCGGCGGGAGCCCTGGTCGCGGCCCGCGTGCTCCAGGGACTCGCCGGCGGGTTCATGGTGCCGCAGGTGTTCGGGATCATCCGGTCGTCGTTCGCGCCGGCCGAGATGGCGAGGGCGTTCGGTGCGTACGGCGCCGTCCAGGGGCTCGCCGCCGTCGCCGGCCCCCTGCTCGGCGGGCTGCTCGTCGAGGCGGACCTGCTCGGCCTCGGCTGGCGCACGATCTTCTGGGTCAACGTGCCGATCGCGGTGGTCGCTCTCGTGCTCGGCGCCCGCGTCCTGCCCGAGTCGACGGCGCGGCAACGCGCTCGCCTCGACGTCGTCGGCGCCCTGCTCGCCGCCACCGCGGTCGTCCTCGTCCTGCTGCCGCTCGTGCAGGGCCGCGAGTGGGGCTGGCCGTGGTGGGGGTGGGTGCTGCTGGGCGCCGGGCTACTGCTCGGGGGCGCCTTCCTCGCGCACGAGGGCCGCGTCGCGGCGTCCGGCGGGCAGCCCGTCCTGGACCCCGCCCTCCTGCGCCTGCGGACGTTCGCGGCCGGCTTCGCCGCGTCGGCGCTGTTCTTCGGCGCGATCGGGTCCTTCTTCCTCACCCTGTCGCTCTACCTGCAGCTCGGCACAGGGCGGTCCGCGTGGGACACGGGCCTGGTCATGCTGCCCTACGCGATCGGCTCGATGATCACCTCGGGCATCGGGATCGGCCTTGCGGCCAGGGCCGGTCGCGCGCTGCTCGTCACCGGCTCCCTCGTCCTCGCCGCCTCCCAGGCCCTCGTCTGGGTCCTCGTGCGGGAAGGCGCGGACCCGGGCTACTGGTGGCTCGCCCTCGCGCTGCTCGTCGGCGGCCTGGGCCTGGGGCTCGCCGCCCCGATCCTGGTCAACGTCGTGCTCGCCGGCGTGCCCGGACGCGACGCGGGCGCCGCCGGCGGGGTGCTGTCGACCGTCACCCAGCTCGGCGGCGCCGCGGGGATCGCCGTCCTCGGCACGGTGTTCTTCGCCGCGCTGGCGCAGCCCGGATCACCGTCCGCGGCGGGCCTTCCGGCATACGGCCAGGCGCTCGCGACCGTCATGCCCTGGCAGGTGGGCGCGTATGTCGTCGCGGCCGCCCTCATGCTGCTCCTGCCCAGGGCCGCGGCCGCCCACCACGCCTGACGTGCGTGGGAGGGCGGGTCGAGACGGGTATCGCCAGGGCCTCCCTGGCGGTCGACGCGGCGACCTACGGTGGAGGACGTGAATCCCAAGGACGACATCCGCGACTTCCTCGCCACCCGGCGGGCCCGGCTCACGCCCGACCAGGCGGGGCTGCCGATCTACGGCGCCAACCGGCGCGTGACGGGCCTACGACGCGAGGAGGTGGCGCTGCTCGCGGGGATCAGCGTCGAGTACTACACGCGCCTCGAGCGGGGCAACGTCGGATCCGTGTCGGAGAGCGTCCTCGAGGGCGTCGCGCACGCCCTGCAGCTCGACGAGGCCGAGCGCGACCACCTCTATCGCCTCGTGCGAACGGCCAGCACCCGCAAGCCCTCTCGGCGCACGACCAGCCGCACGCGGGTGCGCCCCACCATCCAGCGGATGCTCGACCTCATGCCGGCGCCGGCCTACCTGCGCAACGGGCGGTTCGACGTGCTCGCCGCCAACGCGATCGGACGGGCGCTCTACAGCCCCCTGTATGACGAGAGCGACCACCCCAACAGCGCGCGGTTCGCGTTCCTGAATCCCGCTGCGGCGGAGTTCTTCACGGACTACGACAAGTTGCTGGACGACTCGGTCGCCTTCCTGCGGGTCGAGGCCGGGCGCGACCCCTACGACAAGGACCTGCAGGACCTGATCGGCGAGCTGTCCACGCGCAGCGAGCGATTCAGGCAGCGGTGGGCCTCGCACGACGTGCGCTACCACCGCAGCGGGAGCAAGCGCCTGCACCACCCGCTCGTCGGGGACCTGACCCTCGACTTCGAGTCCTTCGAGCTGCCGGGCGACGCCGGGCAGCGGCTCAACGTCTACACCGCGCCGCCGGACTCGCCGACCGCCGAGGCGCTCGCGCTGCTCGCGAGCTGGTCCACCCCGGCGGCCGGCTCGCTCACCGAGCCGCGGCCGCGGCCGCGTCGGGCCTAGACCTCGTCCATGCCTGGCAGCACCGCAACCGCCCGGGCCAGCGTGGACACGATCGACGTGCGCGCCGCCCGGCCCTCCGGGCTCGGGGTGAGGGGATAGACGTGCACGAGCCCCTCCTGCTCGTGGAGGTCGAGCTCGACGCCGGCCTCGCGCGCCCGGGCGACCAGGACGCGTGCGTCGGGCCACAGGATGTCCCGGGTGCCGACATACAGGCTGATCGGGCCGAGCCCGGCGAGGTCCGCCGCGAGCGGGCTGACCAGCGGGTCGTCGAGGGGCAGCCCGTCGCGCCACAGGTCGATGTGGACGCGCGTGCCGTCGCGACCGAGCCAGGGGTCGCGGGGGAGCACCGCGTCGATCTCGGGGTTCGTCAGCGACAGGTCCAGGGCGGGGGCGATCAGGAGCGTCCGCGGCAGGACCCGAGCGTCCCTGTCCCGCAGCAGGATCGCCGCCGACAGCGCGATCTGGCCACCGGCGGAGTCACCCGCGAGCGCGGTGGTGCCCCAGCGCTCCTGGCTGCGCAGGACCAGGTCGGCGAAGCCCGGCACCACCTGCGCCGCGGTCCCGTAGGGCACGAGCGGATAGATCGGCACGGTCACCGCCACCTGCGCCTCGGCGGCCACCTGCGCGGTGAGCTCCCAGTGCTGGCGGGCGATCTCGCCGTACCACCCGCCGCCGTGGGCGTAGACGACGCCGCCCACCGGCTCGCCGGACCGCGGACGGATCGTGTAGACCGGCCAGCCGTCGACCCGCTCCACGTCGATGCGAACGTCCTTGCGCAGCAGGCGCGGTGGGCCATAGGCCTGAGGCCGGGTGGTCACCTCCGCCAGGCGCCGCCGGGCGCCCTGCTCGGTGAGGAACGGCCGGTTGGCGCGCATCGCGCGCAGGAGGAGCGGCACGACGGTCCGGGACATCAGCGACGGCATGTCCTCACCGTATGCCGAACCTCCTGCGCCGCGACGCGATCTCAGTCCCCCAGGCGGCGATAGGTGCGGACGTACAGGGGCAGGAAGGCCGCCGTGAGCAGCGCCGGCCACACCACCGCGAGCACCATGGCGTGCTCCGTGGCCCAGGTCGAGCCGACGATCGTGGAGGCGCCGCACAGCTCGCGCACCGCCGTGACGGTGGCCGACAGGGGGTTGAGCTCGGCGACCAGCCCCAGCCAGGTCGGCATGGTGGTCGGGTCGACGTACGCGGTCGACAGCATGCTGATCGGCCACACGAGGATCTGCACGGCGGCGACCGACTCGGGGCCACGGGCCGTGAGCCCGCCGTAGATCCCGACCCAGAGCAGGCCGATGCGCAGCCACAGCAGCAGGACCGCCGCGACGGCCAGGCCGGCGAAGGATCCGGGGCGCCAGCCCAGCGCGAGCCCGCCGAGGACCACGAGCGCGAGACCGATCACCGAGGCCGCCACGTCCGCCAGGCCGCGTCCGCCGAGCACCGACAGGGCGCGGATCGGCAAGGAGCGCAACCGATCCGTGACGGACGTCGCCGCGTCGCCGGCCACCGCGATCATGGTCGTCTCCAGGCCGAAGAGCATCGTGACCGCAAGGATCCCGGGCACCGCGAGCTGCAGGTAGGAGCGGGTTCCGCCGGCGATGGCGCCCCCGAGCAGCCCGGTCATGAGCAGCAGGACCAGCAGCGGGAAGGCGGCGGTCAGGAGGAAGGCCCCGGGCTGGGCGCGCCAGTGGCGGGCGGTGCGCCCGGCCAGCAGGGTGGACTCGTGGACGAGGCTGGTCATGCCGTCACCTCCGTCGCGGTGAGGGTGAGATAGACGTCCTCGAGGCTCGGTTCGCGCAGCTCCATCCTGGGTTCGCCCGCCAGGCGCCGGATCTCGCCGATGGTGCCGGCCGCGACGACCCGCCCCTGGCGCAGGATGACGACGTCGTCGGCGAGGGCGTCGGCCTCCTCGAGGTGCTGCGTCGTGAGCAGGATCGTCGTGCCCGCGTCGGCGAGGGCGCGCAGGTCGTGCCACAGGTCGCGCCGGGCCCGCGGGTCGAGGCCGGTGCTGGGCTCGTCGACGAAGAGCACGGTGGGGTCGTCCACCAGGGCCGCCGCGAGGTCGAGCTTGCGACGCATCCCGCCGGAGTAGGTCCGCACCGGCCGGCCCGCCGCGTCGCTCAGGCCGAACCGCTCGAGCAGCTCGCCGGCGCGGGCGGTCGCCGACGCCTTGTCCCGGCCGCGGAGCCGGGCGAAGAGCACGAGGTTGTCCCTGCCGCTGAGTCTTTCGTCGACCGAGGCGGCCTGTCCGACCAGGGCCGTGTGCCGGCGGACGGCATCCGGCCGGGTCACCACGTCGTGCCCGGCGATGCTGGCGATGCCCGACGTCGGCCTGGTGAGGGTGCTGAGCATGCGCACCAGCGTCGTCTTGCCGGCGCCGTTGTGGCCGAGGAGGGCGCACACGCGCCCTCGCCGGACCGTGAGGGTCACGCCGTCGACCACGGCGGTTCCGTCATACGTCCTGGTCAGGTCCTGCGTGCAGATGGTGGGATCCATGGCTGCCGATCACTCCTTCGTACGTTGTACGTTTATCGTACAACGTACGAACACCATGGGCTGCCAGGATGTTCCCCATGCCCAGGAAGGCCACCCGCCCCGGAGACCCCACAGCCCTGCTCGCGCTCCTGTGGGCGTCCGACCAGCCCTCGGGGCGGGGCGCGACCTCGGTGCCGGCGATCACCGACGCGGCCCTGGCGATCGCGGACGAGAGCGGCCTCGACGCCGTCACGATGCGCAGCGTCGCCGACCGGCTGGGCGTGGGGGCGATGACGCTCTACGGCTACGTGCCCGGCCGGGCAGAGCTCGTGGAGCTGATGGTCGACCGCCTGGCGGCGCAGACGTATGCCGGGCAGCGCGCGCCCGCCGACGTCGGCGACTGGCGCGAGGCGGCGCGACACATCGCTCGTCGCACCTACGAGCACGCGCTGGCCCACCCGTGGTCGGTCGACGTCACGCCGGCGCGTCCCGTGCTGGGGCCCGGGGTCCTCGTGAAGTACGACCAGGAGCTGGCGGCCCTGGACGGGATTGGGCTGAGCGACGTCGCCATGGATCGGCTGCTCTCCTCGATCACGAATCTCGCCGCGGGTGCCGCCCGCTGGCAGATCGGCATTCAGCGCACGCGCGCGGCCAGCGGCCTGACCGACGAGCAGTGGTGGGAGCGCATGGGCCCCGCGCTCGCGGAGGCCATGGGTGACCTGCGGGTCCCGGTGGCCGACCGGGTGGGCTCGGCGGCGGCCAATGCCGGCGACCCCACGGGCTCGCTGACGTTCGCGCTCGAGGCGCTGCTCGACGGGGTGGCCCAGCAGCTCCCGCGTTGACCGCTCTGGGGCGACGCGAGATCGGGGCTGCTTCTGGTGGCCATGACCACCAGAAGCAGCCCCGATCAGTCGGTGCAGGCTCGTCGCCTCTGCACGGAGCCGGTGACGGTCGAGCCGGGGCGGCTCGACCCGGTCGAGGCCGCTGGTAGGATGCTAGCATGACAGCGAGCCGTACGACGAAGAGCCAGTTCAACGTCTACCTGCCCCCTGAGCTGGTCCGTGAGGTCAAGCACCACGCGATCGACGACGGCGTTAGCCTGAGCCGGCTCGTGGAGGCCGCGCTGCGCGAGCACCTGTCCTGGCACACCGGGTCCGACTCGGGCTCCTCCGCGGGGGGCTCCGGCCCCGGGGCCGGACGCCCGGCGTACGCCTGATGACCTCCGAGAGTCTCTGGCGGGGCCCGGACTTCGTCCGCTACTGGGCGTCCCGCGCGGTGTCCATGCTGGGCTCGGCGATCACCTACGTCGCCCTGCCGGTGCTCGTCTATCGCCTCACCGGGTCGGCGACCTGGACGGGCGTGGTGACCGCGATGGACACGCTGCCCTTCGTGTTCTTCGGGCTGCTCGGAGGGGCCCTCGGGGACCGGCTCGACCGGCGCGCGCTCATGGTCGGCGCCGACGTCGTGGCGGCGCTCGCCATCGGCTCGATCGTCGTCGCCCACCTGCTCGGGCACCTGTCGATCGCGCACCTGCTCGTGGCGGCCTTCGTGTCCGCTTCTGCCGCAACGATCTTCGACGGCGCCAACTGGGGTGCCCTGCCGACGCTGGTGGGGCGGGCGCGGCTGCCGGAGGCGAACGCCAAGGTCTACGGCACCGTCTCGGTCTTCGACGCGGCCGGGCCGGCGGTCGTCGGTCTGCTGCTCGCCGTGGTCGAGCCCGGCACGCTGCTGATCGTCGACGCCGCCAGCTTCGCCGCGAGCGCCCTGCTGATCCGGGGCATCTCGCGCGCGCTGTCACCGTCACGGCCCGGTGGCCGGGTGGGGGCGCGCCAGCTCGGCCGCGACGTGGGGGAGGGGCTGGCCTACCTGGCACGCCATCCGCTGCTGCGGCCCATGACGATCGTCGCGATCTTCGGATCCGCCGGTGCCGCAAGCATCCTCGCCGTGACGGTGGTGTGGTGCGACCGGGTGCTCGGCATCGGGACGTCGGGGTGGAGGTTCGGACTCCTGTATGCCGCATGGGGGCTCGGCGCGCTCCTGTCGTCCTTGGTGCTTGCCCGGGCCATGAGCGCGCTCGGCGCCATCCGGCTGACGCGGCGTCTGCTCCCCGTGGTGACGCTGCTGGCCCTCGTGCTCGCGTCGGTCGATCGGTTCGCCCTCGCGGTGCCGATCCTGCTGTCCTACGTGGGGATCCACACGCTGCAGTACACCTCGGTCGTGACCTGGCGGCAGCAGGTGATCCCCGACGAGCTCCTGTCCCGCGTCTCGAGCGCAGCACGGCTGATCGGCTGGGGGGCGGCGGCGTCGGTCGGCGCCCTGGTGGCCGGCCCGGTCGCCCAGCACTGGGGCGTGCGGACCGCGATCCTCCTCGCGGCGAGCCTGCACGCCTGCGGCGCCGCCCTCACGTGGGTGCCGGCACTGCGGCGGGCGGAGCCGGCGAGCAGCGCGACCCCGGCCTAGGCTCGACTCCGGCCGGGCCCGTCTGCTCGGCTGGTCCGTCGCGTGCGGCCCAGGCGCGGCGTTCGCGCGCTCGGAGCTCACAAAGGTGCGGCACGGGGCTCCCTCGGCGGACGTTCGCGCGCTGGGAGCTCACAAAAGTGCGGTTCGGGACGGCCTCCACGGACGTTCGTGCGCTCGCAGCTCACGAACGCCGCGTCCGCGCCCACCGGCACGTGGCAAAGGTGCGTCCGCAGTTCAGCCTGACCCGCCGACGCCGCGTGGGCCCACGTGTCCGCTCGGCTCTGCCACAGATCGTCGGGTTCTAGGCCGTTGGTCCGACCCGATCCGAGAGGAGCTCGACCACCCGTCGCGCGACGGGCTTGAGCATCGCCGACCCGTGCACGAACGCCACGATCCGTCGTTCCGGGGTGGGGGACACCAGGGGTCGCGCCACCGCTCCCGGCGGCAGCGTGGCGGCCGCCAGCCGGGACATGACGGCGATCCCGAGCCCGGCGGCCACGAACGCGACGGCGCCGTGGTGGTCTCCGGCATACGCCACGAACCGTGGGCTGATGCCGCACGAGCTGGCCGCCATCCGCACGACTCTGCCGCAGGTGGTGTCGCCGGGGTCGTTGTCGATCCACGGCACGTCGCCCAGCTCGCCGAAGCGGATCTCGTCCTGCTGGGCTAGCGGGTGGTCGCGGGGGAGGACGACGACGTACGGCTCGGTCGTGAGGACGTGGCGCTCGTAGCCCGTCATCGCGGTGGGTGGCTCGTCGAGGAACTCGCTGCGGATGTCGATGTCTGCGGACACGACCTGCGTGGTCTCGACCTCGTTGAGCCGGAACGTGAACTGCACGTCGGGGAACTCCTGGAGTACCGCCGCCGCGACGCCGGGGAGCCACTCCTCGGCCGCGGACGCGAAGGACGAGACGGAGAGGGAGTCGGTGCGCCCCTCGCGCAGGTCCTCGATGACGCCGTCGAGGCGGGTCAGGCTGCCGATGAGATCGTCGCTGCGCGAGGCGAGCTCGAGGCCGACGGGGGTGGGGGCAATGCCGCGGCCGTTGCGCTCGACGAGGGTCAGCCGCGTCTCGCGCTGCAGGGTGGCGAGGTGCTGGCTGACGGCTGACGGGGTGTAGCCGAGGTGCTGCGCGGCGGCGTTGACCGACCCGCTCGCGACGACGGCACGAAAGACCCTGAGGCGGTTGACGTCGACCATGGCACGACCATACAGCAACACTGCATGGTCATGAAGAAACGTTCGCTTGTGCTAACGGGTCGCGCGGGTGACCGTTGATGACATGAACACCATGACCAGCCGCTATCCCGACGACCGTGACCTCGCCCGCGTGCAGCAGGAGCTCGACGTCCTGCGGGTGCCCGTGGCGGCGGCGTACTCACACCAGGCGCCGTCCGCACGTCTACCTGACATGAGGCCCACCGCTCCCGCCCGTGACGTGATGGACCGGTCCCGGGTCGGCCGCCCCTCCCGCGGCACCCGCCGCTCCAGCAGCACGCGCCGGTCGTCGTGGGTGGCGCGACTGCTGCACCACGGCGTCGTCCCGCCTACGGGCTGCTGAGGTGACCGGCGGGCAGCTCGTCCACACGCAGGCCGGACGCGGAGAGGGCCGTGCACCCCGCGGGGGTGAGCTCGACCGAGCGACGGTGCGATCGACGCTCGAGCCAGCCGAGATCCAAGGCGTGCTGCGCGAATCCGTCCGCCGCCAGGCCCGCCACGTGCTCGCGCCGCTCGGTCCAGTCCAGGCACGGACGCACCAGCGGACGCCGGGCCGCCGCGGGGCACTGGAAGCCGACGCCGTCCAGCCAGGCGCGACCGACGGCAGTGAGCTCCCAGTCGTCCGAGACGATCTCGAGCCGCAGCCACTCCTCCGTGAGCCACACCCCGAGGCGGCCCGCGAGGTGCCGGTAGCAGGTGCGGCCGGCCTGCAGCTCGGCGTCCACGCGCTGCCCGCTCAGCGACGCGGTCGCGGGTCGCACCCGCGGGCTCAGCGCGGCGAGCGCCTCGACGGCGTCGGCCACCTGGGCGTCCCGCAGGCGCACGTAGCGGTGCCGCCCCTGCCGCAGCTCCGACACCAGTCCCGCCGCCACGAGCTGGTCGACGTGCGCCGAGGCCGTCGACCGGGCCACCCCGGCGTGGGACGCGAGCTCGCCTGCGGTCCAGGCTCGCCCGTCGAGCAGCGCCATCACCATCGAGGCCCGCGACTCGTCGGCCAGGGCCCGCGCGACGAGGGCGAGGTCGGGGTGGGCGGGCGTCGTCATACGGCCCATCGAAGCACCACGACCGTGCGCCCGGCACCGAACCGTCGACCGACCACCCTGGACGCGAGAGCGTCCGTCACCCACCCGAGGGAGATGATCAGACCGTGACCGCACCGACCATCGAGACGACGCGCGACCAGGCCAACGAGCCGCGCGTCCTGCTCGCCGCCGCCGCGACCGTCGTCCTGTGGGCGTCGTCGTTCATCGTGATCCGGTATGCCGGGCCGCACTACGACGCGGGGTCGATGGCTCTGCTGCGCATGTTCGTCGGCAGCGTCGTGCTCGGCATCATCGCCGCCCGCTCGGGGATCCGTTGGCCCCCAAGGAGATCCGTGCCGCTGGTGATCGCGTGGGGTGTCGGGTGGTTCTGCCTCTACCTCCTCGCGCTCAACGTCGCCGAGCAGACCGTCGACGCGGGGACCGCCGCGATGATCGTCAACCTCGCGCCGCTGATGGTCGTGGTGTTCGCGGGACTCTTTCTCGGAGAAGGGTTTCCGCGCGGGCTGCTGATCGGCGCGCCGGTGTCCTTCCTCGGCGTGGTGCTGATCGGCCTGCAGTCCTCCGGCGGCCACCTCGCGATCACGGGACTGCTGCTGGCGCTCGCCGCGGCCGTCCTCTATGCCGGCGCCACGCTGGTGCAGAAGCACCTGATGCGCACCGTCGACTCCACGACCCTCACCTGGCTCGGCGCGACCGCTGGCGCCGTGGCGCTGCTGCCCTGGTCGGGGCGGCTGGCCCACGACCTCGTGACGGCACCCCTCGGCGCGACCCTGAGCATCGTCTACATGGGTGTGCTGCCAACGGCTTTCGCGTTCACGACCTGGGCCTACGTGCTGATGCGGACCTCGGCCGGGCGCACCTCGGCGACCACGTATGTCGTCCCGGCCGTCGCCATCGTGCTGTCCTGGCTGCTGCTGGGCGAGGCCCCGACGCCCGTGATGCTGCTGGGTGGGGCGCTGTGCCTGCTCGGCGTCGCGATCACGCGGATGATGAGGCGCTGACGGGGACGTCCCGTCGCCATACGTCCGCCAGGGCCAGGGCCCCGAGGCTGATGCCGTCCCGCAGCCGACCCTGGGTGATCAGTCCGCGGACCTCGTCGCGGGTGAACCACCGCGTCGCGTCGACCTCGGGCTCGTCCTCGTCCTGTCCCTCGCCCTGCCGGACGAACGCCGCCAGCACCACGGCAACCGACCCCGCGAACACCCCTGTGTCCGGATAGATCTCGCCGAGCTCGGCCTCGAGCGAGGCCACCATGCCGGTCTCCTCGGCGAGCTCGCGCAGGGCGGCCTTGGCCGGTGAGGCGTCGTCGGGATCGACCATGCCGCGCGGGATCTCCCACAGTCGCACCCCTGGCGCGGGCCGCTGCTGGTCGACGAGCAGGACCCGCGGCTCGGCCCCGTCGCGGCGGACGCACACGCAGGCCGCACCCGTGAGGCGGCGGCCCTCGTCACCGAGCTGCAGGCGCAGGTTGGGCCGCGTCCAGCCGTCCGTCTCCCGGGTGGCGGCCTGGACCTGCCAGCCGCCGTGCCGCTCGTCCTCCCAGAGCGTGCTCCAGTCCAGCTGCTCACTGGGCGGGGACGTGCGCTGCCAGTCGTCGCGGGTCACGGGGCCTCCTTGGTGCGCAGGTGGGTCAGGTGGGCAGCGTCTCACCTGTCCGAGCCCGTGCGGGGACTTGCGACCCTGGCGCCCGAGGCACGCGACTGCTAGCGTCGACGTATGGCTAACGATCGTTCGCTACCCACGCGGGAGCGCCTGCTCGCGGCGGCCCTGGAGCGCTTCTCGCGCGACGGCTGGGGTGGGACGTCGATCCGCGACCTGGCCCGCGACGTCGGGATCCGCGAGAGCTCGGTCTACAAGCACTTCGGGTCCAAGCAGGAGATCTTCGACGCCCTGCTCGAGCGCGCTGACGCCCGCCTGGCCACGGTCGCGAGCGGGCTGGGCGTCGTCGTCGACTCACCTCCGGCCGCCGTGCCCGCCTATGTCGGCATCACGGAGCAGCGGCTGGTCGAGGTCGCCGACGGCTTCTTCACGGCGGTGCTGCACGATGCTGAGCTCGTGGCTCTCCGCCGGTTGTTCGTCGTCAACCAGTACCGCGACCCCGAGATCGGCCGCCGTCTGCGGGACTACTGGGTCGGCAGGCCGGTGGCCTTCCAGAGCGCGGTGTTCACCGAGCTGATCGCCACGGGCGAGCTCCGTCCCGGCCTCGACCCCGAGATGGTCGCGCTGTCGTTCTTCGGCCCTGTCCTCGCGCTGATCCAGCTGGCCGAGACCGGCGAGGCGGACGAGCAGCGCGCGCGGGCGATGCTCGCCGCGCACGTCCGGCACTTCCGGTCGACCCATCTGCGGGAGAGCTGATGCGCCGCTACGGGATCGTCGTCCGGTGGGTCTTCGCCACGGTCTTCCTCGGCGGCGGCGTCGCCCACCTGGTCCAGGGGCGTGCGGCACCCGAGGGGTATGCCGTCTACAGATCGACAGCCCTGTGGCGCCCCCTGGAGGACCTGTGGGAGGGCTTCGTCATGCCGCACATCGCCGGACTGACGCTGGTGCTGGCGGCCTGGGAGGTGGGGGTGGGCGTGTGCCTCCTGCTGGGTGGACGCAGCACTCGGGTGGCTGTCGTCGCCATCCTCGGCTTCTTCGCCTTCCTCCTTGTTCTCGGCTACGGCTGGCCCGCCGCGAGCCCCGTCGAGGACATCCTCAAGAACAGTGCGTTCACCGTGGTCATGGCGGGGATGCTCCTGCCCGTCCTGGCGCAGGCCGATCCTCCAGGCGCGTTCACCAGGTGGGGAGGTCGCCGTCGCCGGGCGTGACGCGCAGGTCGCTCTCGTCGATGGGCGCGTCGTTGATCGAGGCTTCGCGCCGCCGCATGTAGCCCAGCTCGTCGAACTCCCACAGCTCGTTGCCGTACGCCCGCCACCACTGCCCGTCGGCGTCACGCCACTCGTACTGGAAGCGCACCGCGATCCGGTCGTCCGTGAACGCCCAGAGGTTCTTGCGGAGGCGGTAGTCGAGCTCCCGCTCCCACTTGCGGGTGAGGAACGCGATGACCTCCTCGCGGCCCTGCAGGTGCTCGTCGCGGTTCCGCCATACGGTGTCGACGGTGTAGGCGCCGGCGACCCGCTCGGGGTCACGCGTGTTCCACGCATCCTCTGCGGCCTGCACCTTGGCCAGGGCGGTCTCGCGGGTGAACGGCGGGACGGGCTGGCGGGGTTCCATGGGACCTCCACGGGGAGACGGGGTGTCCCGGCTCACGCTATCGCCCCGGGGCCCGACATACGGCCCGGATGTGGACCCTGTCCCGTCACCGGCGGCTGACGACGAGGTAACGCTCGTCGGCGACCTCCTTGCCCCAGTAGACGGCGTCGGGGAGGTGCTGGACGGTGGCCTCCGCCCGGACGGACCTGACGATCCGGACCGTCTCGTCAGCGGTGAGGCCGGCGCCCGTCGTCCAGCTCCCCTCGACCAGGACGACCGCTCCGCCGGGGCGCAGCAGAGCCACCCAGCGTGCGAGGGCTGCGACGGGATCCGGCAGTGCCCACAGGACGTGACGGCACAGGACCACGTCATACGCACCGCGTGTCAGGGAAGGTGCCGCGGCGTCCCCCACGACGAAGGTCGCCTCCGGCACCTTGGTCCTCGCCCGCTCGATCATGGCGGGGGAAAGGTCCAGGCCGTCGACGTCGTACCCCTCGTCCATGAGGAGGCGTGACAGGGTGCCCGTGCCGCACCCGATGTCGGCGATCCGCGCTGGCGCCGGTGGCAGCACCGACAGCAGCAGGTCCCGCCAGGCCGCCCGCGTCGTCTCGTCGCGCAACCCGTGATCCGGCTCGTCGTCGAAGGTCTCGGCCTCCCCGTCCCACTGCTCGCTGGTCATGCCGTCAACCTAGTGACCACGACCGACAACGCCCCGAACCCCCGTTGCGTATCACCGGTGATACGCTCGTGGCATGGACAGCGTCACGGTGAGGGACCTGCGCAACCGCAGCGCCGACGTGCTGGCTCGCGTCGCGCGGGGCGAGAGCCTGACCGTGACGCGCGACGGCGAACCGGTCGCTACCGTCGCGCCTCTGCCATGCCGGCGTCTGACCGCGACGGAGCTGGTGCGGCGACGGCAAGCCCTCCCGCACGTCGACGCCCGGTCGCTGCAGGCCGACATCGACGCGCTCCTGGACCCCAGCCTGTGAGCGGAACCGACCCGCGCGGAGTCCTGGACACCTCCGCGGTCATCGACCTGGCTTCGCTGGACCCCGCGTCCCTGCCGGACGAGCCGGTCATCACCGCGATCACGCTCGCGGAGCTGTCGGTCGGACCGCTCGTCGCGCGCACCTCGGAGCAGCGGGCAGCGCGTCAGGCACACCTGCAGCAGGCCGAGGCGGACTTCGACCCACTGCCCTTCGATGCATCCGCGGCGAGATCGTTCGGTCGGATCGCGGCGAGTCTGCGGTCTGCCGGGCGCAAGCCCTCGGCCAGGGCCTACGACGCCCTGATCGCCGCCACCGCGCTGGCCAACGGCCTGCCCGTCTACACGGCCAACCCAGCCGACTTCGAGGCGATCGAGGGGCTCGACCTGCGCGTGGTGGAGCGGCACCTGGGTTGATCAGCGCGTCGCGGCGTCGGTGCTTTCATGGCCGTTTGACGACCCGCCCCCTCCCTGACCGCGCGTTGATCGACGTGCGCGCCGCTGTACCTGACGATGCGGGCGTGCTCGCCGCAGCTCGGATCTGGTCCCAGGCGGTGGCGCGTCGCGATGACCTCACGACGACCCGGCCGCTCGACGAGGTGGCGGTCGGCATCCGCCGGCGCCTGGCCCTGCCGGGGGCGGTCCTGCTGCTCGCGGAGGCGGACGGGGTGGCCGCGGGGTTCGCTCTCGTGGCGCCGCGGGGGGACGCGCTCGAGCTGTTCTATCTCGCCGTCGATCCGGGGGCCTGGGGGAGGGGGATCGCCCCCGCGCTCCTGGGGGCGGTCGACGAGCATGGCCGCACCGGCAGGTGGACCCGGCTCGAGCTCCTCGTCATCGACGCCAACGACCGCGCCAAGCGGGCCTACGAACGCGCCGGCTGGCGGCCGACGGACGAGACCGTCCTCGACGACGACTCGGGTCGTATCGAGCGGCGTTTCGTCCGGAGCATCACGCTGCGTCGGTCCACAAGCGCATAGGGTCAAACATGGACAAATAACTCCGAAGTGTCTTCAGTTTCGAGTCTTCTTTCGATATTCTCCCTGTATGACGTACATCGACGTGCTCGACGCGAGGGGCTCCCTGACCGGAGCTCTCGACGCGCTGCGCACGATCGGTGGGGGTCTGCCGTCCGTCCAGGGTCAGGACCTGGCCGCTCTGGCCGTCGAGCTGTCGGAGCTGATGGTGGTCGCCCGCGGGGCGTTGGTCGCGACCACGGCCGAGGCAAAGACCCGTGGCGTGGTGCTGGAGTCCGGCTCGCGCACCCCCGCGCAGTGGCTCGTGGACGCCGGCGCCGCGGTCAAGCACAACGAGGCCGCCCTGATCGCCCGGGCCATCGACGCCACCACCCCCGCATCCCACGCCTCCTTGCGTGACGCGATGACGAGCGGCGAGGTCACCCCGGGGGACGCGATCACCGCCGCAGAGTGCATCGCCGAGCTGTTCGGAGCGACCGACCCGGCCACGCACGACGCGATCGTCGAGGGTGCGGTGCAGCTCGCCCGGGGCTCGATGAGCCGCCGAGACCTGCGGGAGTTCCACGACGAGATGCTCGCCCGGTTCGGTACCCGCCCCAGCGAGGACCGGGAGCACGAGCACCAGCAGTCCCGACGCGCCGTGACGGCATTCCGGCCCCTGGCGGACGGCATGTGGCGCCTGGAGGCGAGGCTGCCACCTGCGGACAAGGCGATCGTCGACGCCGCACTCACGGCACTCGCCGCCCCCAGCCCCGACCCCGACACCGGGGCGCGAGACCTGCGCACGGCGGGCCAGCGCCGCGCCGACGCTCTGGTCGCTGCGTTCGCCAGGGTCGCAGGACTGGGCGAGACCGGCCCCCTCGGCGCCTCCACCCAGGTCGCCCTGATCCTGCCGATCGAGGCGCTGCACCGCGCGTGCGAGCACCAGGCCCGCGACAGCTTCGGTCGACCCCTGCCCGGCCAGGACTGCGACTGCGAACGCCCCGTCGCCGGCCGTGACGAGCTCGGCACCACCCTGCTGCCCCAGGACACCCGCCTGCTGTCGTGCGGCGCCGACCTGACCCGGGTCTACGTCGGCAAGGACGGGCAGCCCCTGGTGGTCGGGCGCACGGAGCGCACGGCCAAGCCCTGGCAACGCACGGCGCTGTGCGTCCGCGACCGCGGCTGCACCTTCCCCGGCTGCCAGTCCCCGCCCTCCTGGTCCCAGGCGCACCACATCACCCACTGGGCCGACGGCGGCGCGACCGACCTCGACAACCTCGCCCTGGTCTGCCACTACCACCACACGTTCATCCACCACCACGACATCACCGGCCGTGTCACCCCCGACGGGACGCGCGTGGAGTGGGACGTCACCCGCGTCGGCGCGAGCTGGCGCCCCAAGCCACCGGAATCGGGCTCGTCAGAGCCCCTCCCGAACGAGGTCAGCCCACCGGACGTCGACCCTCCCGACCCCGGACGGCCTGACCCTGGAACCGCGCAACCCCGAACCACCTGACCCCGCAGAGCCCGACCCGCAGCATCACCTCACGGCCTGAGCGAGTCGCCGCGCTGTGCACCCGTTGGCGCTGGGGTCTGCACCGGGTGGCGCTGTGCTCCCGGGTGGCGCTGTGCATCCGGTGGCACAGTGCATCCGGTGGCACAGTGGTCCGCATGGACGACCTCTCGCGCTTCGTGCAGGCCCAGGATGCGAACGGCACCTACGACCAGGCCCTGGCCGAGCTACGCCGTGGTCGCAAGACCAGCCACTGGATGTGGTTCGTGCTGCCCCAGGTTCGCGGGCTGGGTCACAGCGGCATGGCCGTCCGCTACGGCATCGCGGACCTCGACGAGGCCAGCGCCTACCTCGCGCATCCCGTCCTCGGACCTCGACGAGGCCAGCGCCTACCTCGCGCATCCCGTCCTCGGACCTCGACTGCACGAGTGCTGCGACGCGCTCCTGGCGCTGCCTCAGGAGGCGACCGCTGACTCCGTGATGGGTGGCATCGACGCCATGAAGCTGCGCTCGTCCATGACCCTCTTCCACCGCGCTGACCCGCAGGACCAGGCCTTCTCCGCTGTGCTGGAGCGCTACTTTGGTGGCGCGACGGACGACGCCACGGACGCCCTGCTCACCTGACCTCCATCAGCGGCACTGCTGCTGGAGCCACGTCCGCGCTGCCTCATGGGCTGTGTCGACGGGAGCGACCTGGTCGGGAGCGATCGGGCCACCATAGGTCTTGCCGTGGCGGTCCGTGTCGAGCGCGGTGGTCAGCAGCATCTGCGTCCCGTCATACAGCCTGACGGTCTGGTTGGCCGACGAGTAGCCCGCCGTCGGCGCTCCGAAGGACCGCGCGCCCGGTGCGCCCTTGAAGGCCAGCACGACGACCTCGCCCGAGCTGCCGTTGTCGGGGCCCTGCAGGACGGCGACGGGCTTGGTGGACTTCGGGCGCGACTCGGCGGACATGGCGTCCGCACCGCCCACGCGGATCGTGCCACCGGCGACGGTCACGTCGGTCGTGCCGCCCGTCCGCGTCACGAAGCCCGCGATCTTGCCGTCGTCCAGCAGCGGGGACAGCCCGGCCAGCATCGGGCGCATGTCGCCACCGTGGTTGTGGCGGGTGTCGACGATCCAGCCGCACGTCGTGGCGGCGTCGGCGCCGGCGATCCCGTGGGTGAGGGTCTTGGCGTAGCGCTGCTGGAAGCCTTGGTCCTCGGCGCTCACCTTGGGGACGGTGATCGTGGTCACCGGGCCGGTCCGCGTCACGGTCGGCAGCGGGCGGTCCTTGTCGAAGGACGACAGCGACTCGCCCGCAGGGAAGATCTTCGAGTGCCTGCCGCCGGCGACGGCCACGGCCTCCCGCAGCGCGGGCAGCGTGTCGGCATGGCTCGACGCGTCCCGGGTGTCGCGCACGGCCTTGGCTCGCGCTGCCTCCCACGCCGGGCCCTGCGCGTAGTAGCCCTGGTCCATCTTCTGCAGGGCGTCGTCGGCGTACGCGGCCGGGGACGGCGGCACGAGGTAGAGCCCGTAGCGGGGGCCCAGCTGCCAGATCGCCAGGAGCGCGAGCAGGGAGACAACGAGGAGGGACGCACCGAGGCGGATCAGGACTCGACGGCCTCGGCGGCCTCGGCGAGGGTGCGGGGTGGTGTGTGCCATGCCCCCAGACTCGCCAGAGGCCGAGGTCGGCGGCATCGGCCTCAGGTCGACACCTCGTCAGACCGTGGTAGGACGCCGGGCACGGGCAGACTGGGGGCATGAGCGCCGACCAGACCTATGACGTCGTCGTCCTCGGGGGCGGCCCCGTGGGCGAGAACATCGCCCAGTACGCCACGGAGGACTCCGGTCTGACGGCCGTCCTGGTGGAGCGCGAGCTGGTGGGAGGCGAGTGCTCCTACTACGCGTGCATGCCGAGCAAGGCGTTGCTCCGACCCATCGAGGTGGCGTCCACCGCGGCCCACCTCGGTGGTGTGGCCCGTCCCCACCTCGACGTCACGGCGCTGCTGGCGCGGCGGGACGAGTGGGTGTCGCACTACGACGACTCGGGGCAGGTCGACTGGGCCGAGGGCGCGGGCATCGACGTGGTGCGCGGACATGGCCGCATCACCGGTTCCCGCACCGTGGAGGTCGCGCGGGAGGGACAGGCGCCGCTGGTGCTGCACGCCCGCCACGCCGTCGTGATCGCCACCGGCAGCAGCCCCGTCGTGCCCGAGCCGTATGCCGCCGCCCAGCCGTGGGGTTCTCGGGACGCCACGGGCGTGGTGGAGGTGCCGGAACGGCTGGTGATCGTGGGTGGCGGTGTCGTCGCGTGCGAGGCCGCGACCTGGATGGCGGCCCTGGGCTCGCGCGTCACGATGCTGGTCCGCGGCGACCGGCTGCTCGGCGGTGCCGAGCCTTTCGCGTCCGACGCCGTGCTCGAGGCCCTGCGCGGGGCCGGCGTCGACGTGCGCCTGGGCGTCGAGGTGACGGAGTGCCGCCGTGACGACGCCGAGGACACGGGCCTCGGCCGCGTCCACGGCGGGACCGTTCGCCTCATCAACGGTGAGGCCGAGGAGGTGGTGGCCGACGAGCTGCTGCTCGCCACGGGACGACGCCCGCGCCTCGACGACGTCGGGCTCGAGACGGTGGGGCTGGACGCGGACGCCCTTCTCCGTCATACGAGCTCGTCCTCGGACGGCAGCCGGGGAGAGGTGCTGGACTGGCTCCTGGCTGTGGGCGATGCCAGCGGGGAGGCGCCGCTCACGCACTGGGGCAAGTACCGCGCCCGCGTCCTCGGCCAGCGGCTGGCCGCCCGCGCCACCGGCGCAGAGCCCGAGCCCGAGCCGGACGAGGTGCCCGTGCCGCAGGTGGTGTTCACCGATCCGCAGGTGGCCTGGGTGGGCCTCACGGCGGCCCAGGCCCGGGAGCGCTACGGCGAGGCTGAGGTCGAGGTCGTCGAGGTCCCCTTCACGGGGGCGGCCGGCGCGGCCCTCCTCCGCGACGACGCCTCCGGCACAGCCTCCCTCGTCGTCGACCGCGCCTCCAGGACGGTGGTGGGTGCGACCTTCGTGGGTCCGGACGCGGGAGAGCTGCTCCACGCGGCGACCATCGCCATCACCGGCCGGGTCCCCGTGTCGGTGCTGCGGCACGCCGTCCCCAGCTATCCCACCGCCAGCGAGCTCTGGCTGCGACTGCTCGAGGAGCTGCCGCGAGACCTGCGCCGCTGAGGGCCACCCCCACGGCACCGGACGCCGATCGACCGCAACCCTCCGTAGGCTCGCGGGATGGAGCGCATGCTGCTGGATCCGGTCGAGGTCTCCTTCGCTGCCGAGGTGTGGCACTGGCGCGGGCCCGCCCCGTTCCACTTCGTCTCCGTGCCGGCAGACCTGGCCGACGTGCTCGGCGAGGTCGCACCCCTCGTCAGCTACGGCTGGGGGATGGACGCGCGCTGACGACCCCCGCTGGAGGTGCCTCGGCTGCCACACTGGTTGACGGATCAACCCCACTACCAGGAGCGCACCGTGAAGATCGGCATCATCATCGGATCCATCCGCGAGGGCCGCAAGGCCGAGGCCGTCGCCCGCTGGGTGCTCGAGGGCGCCCAGGCTCGCGGCGACGCGGACTACGAGTTGATCGACCTCAAGGCCTTCGACGTCCCGCTGCTCACCAGCGCCGCCGTCCCCGGCGCGGCCAAGAGGCAGTACGACGACGAGCGGGTCACGCGCTGGAGCCAGGCGATCGACGCCTGCGACGGCTTCGTCTTCGTCACCCCGGAGTACAACCACTCGGTGCCGGGCGCGTTCAAGAACGCCTTCGACAGCCTGGGTGGCGAGTGGATCGGCAAGGCGGTCGGCTTCGTGTCGTACGGCGCTGACGGCGGTGTCCGTGCGGTCGAGCACTGGCGCACCTCGGTCGCCAACTTCCAGATGGTCGGCGTTCGGGCTCAGGTCGCGCTCGGGCTGTTCACCGACTTCGGCGACGACGGCCTGGCCCCGCTCGACCGGCGCCCGGCCGAGCTCGCCGGCATGCTCGACCAGCTCGCCCCTATGACTGGGAAGCTTCGCGGCTGATTTACAGCCTCTCGGCCCTGATCCGTGGGTGCACGCTGTGCATTTGGTGCACTGGGTGCAACGAGCATAGGGTTGGGCCGTGGAGAACCGCCGTGACGTCGCCAAGCGAGAGACCCGGGCCGCCCTCGTGGACGCGGCGCTGGAGATCTCGAGGGCGTCCGGTGTCGAGGCACTGAGCGCCGAAGCGATCGCCGACCGCGCCGGTGTGTCCCGACGGACCTTCTTCAACTACTTCCCGACCACCGAGGCCGTCCTGTCCGTGCCCGCGACGGACTTCGTGGCGCGTGCCCTCGCCGCCTTCGACGAGCGTCCCCTCGACGAGCCGGTCCCCGAGGCGGCTGTCGAAGCGCTCACGCAGGGAGTGGTGCCCGGCGAGCTCCACCAGCTCGTCGAGGTCATGGTTCTCTGCCGCGACACCCGTCCCGCGATGACCGTCGAGCGCCAGGTGTGGGACTACGCCGAGGGCCGTATGGCGGAGTCCCTCGGGCGTCGGCTCCCCGAGGACACCCCGCCCCTGCACGTCCACGTGCAGGCCGCCATGATCATGGCCGCGGGGCGGGTGGCGGTCGACGCCTGGGCGGACGAGCAGCACGTCGACGACGGTGATCGCGGCCACGCGGACGACGCCTCGGTCGCCCGCCTCCGCTCCCTCCTCGTCGAGGCGATGAGCCATCTCGCCGACGGTTTCGCCCCACGATCCTGACCTGCTGACACCCACGACGCTGCACCCACCAACGCTGCACCACCCACCGATCGGAGCGACCGACACATGGCCACCCTGCTCTATCGCCTAGGCCTCTTCTCGGCCCGCAAGCCCTGGGCCGTGATCATCGCCTGGCTGCTGCTGCTCGGCGGTGTGTCCGGGGCGGCCGCGGCCTTCCGGACGCCCCTCAGCAGCACGATGACCGTCGAAGGGCTGGAGTTCCAGCAGACCCTCGACACCCTCAAGCGGGAGATCCCCGACGCGGCGGGCGGTATCGGGACGGTCGTCTTCCGCACCGAGTCCGGGCGCTTCACCCCCGCCCAGCAGGCCGCCGTCGCCAAGGCCGTCACCGACTGGGAGGCGCTCCCGCAGGTGGCGGACGCCATCGACCCCTTCGCCACGCAGAAGCAGCTCGACGAGGCGCAGCGCAAGACGGCCGACGGCCAGAAGCAGCTCGACGCCAGCGAGAGCAGGCTGCGCGCCGGCGAGGCCGAGCTGGCCAAGGGTCAGGGTCAGGTCGACGGGGCCGCCAGGCTCGGGCTGCTCAAGGGCCAACAGCTGACGGACGCGCGGGCCAAGCTCGCGGCCAGCACCAAGCAGCTCGCCGACGGACGCGCCCAGCTCGAGCGCGGCAAGCGCGAGCTGGCCCTCGGTCAGCGCGAGGTCGCCCTGACCAAGGACACGAGGTTCGTCTCCGCGGACGGCACCGCCGCCATGACGCAGGTGCGCTTCAAGGACGAGATCCACAGCGTCTCCCCCGAGCAGCGGCAGCAGGTCACGGCCATCGAGGGGCAGCTGGCCAAGACCGGCGTCAAGACCTACTTCGGCAAGGAGCTCGTCGAGGACGTCTCCAGCGTCATCGGCCCCGGCGAGATCATCGGCATCGTCATCGCCGCCATCGTCCTGATGGTCATGCTCGGCACCCTCGTCGCGGCGGGCCTGCCCCTGCTCATGGCCATCGGCGGGGTCGCGCTGGGCACCGGCGCCACCCTGGCGCTGAGCAAGGTCGTCGAGCTCAACTCCGTGACACCTGCCCTCGGCCTGATGATCGGTATCGCCGTCGGCATCGACTACGCGCTCTTCATCGTCAACCGGCACCGCGAGCAGCTCAAGACCGGCATGGGTCGGACCGAGTCCATCGCGCTCGCCGTCGGGACCGCCGGCAACGCCGTGACCTTCGCGGGGATGACGGTGTTCATCGCGCTGGCCGCGCTCGCCGTGACGGGTATCGGCTTCCTCGGCACCATGGGCTTCGCCGCGGCGGGGACCGTGGCCTGCGCCGTCCTCATCAACCTCACCCTGCTGCCGGCCCTGATGTCGCTCGCGGGCCACCGCATGCTGCCGCGGCGGACGTGGCGCAAGCACGGCTTCAACGCCCGCGGCGAGTCCCTGACGGACGAGCACCCGCGCGACGCCGAGCACGCCGACCGTGGGTGGGGGGCGATCGTCACGCGTCACCCCTGGCCCGCGATCGTGGCCGGTCTGGCTCTCGTGGCCTTCCTGGCTGCCCCGGCCGCCGGCTTGCGCCTCGGTCTCCCGGACGGGGGGTCGGAGCCTCAGTCGTCCACCGGCTACCAGGCCTACGCCACCATCGGCGAGAAGTTCGGCGAGGGCGCCAACGGACCCATCGTCGCCGTCGCCACGCTGCCCGCCGGGCTCGACGAGCTGGCCGCCAAGGACCGCCAGCTCGACGTCGCCGAGGCTCTCAAGCTCAACTCCGGCCTGGTCAGCGTGATGCCCGCCGGCCTCAGCAAGGACGGGCGCACCGCGGTCTACCAGGCCATCCCCAAGAAGGGCCCGGCCGACCAGGCGACGGTGGACGCCGTCCACCAGATCCGCGAGGACGCGCCCTTCATCAAGGAGGTCACCGGGGCCGACGTCAAGGTGACCGGGCAGACCGTCGCCAACATCGACATCTCCCAGAAGCTCGCCGACGCGCTGCCGCCCTACCTGCTGATCGTCGTCGGACTGTCGCTGGTGCTGCTGCTCATGGTGTTCCGCTCGGTGGTGGTCCCCCTCATCGCGACCGGAGGCTTCCTGCTCTCGCTGGCCGCGGCGTTCGGCGGCGTGGTCGCCGTCTACCAGGAGGGGACGCTCGGGTCGATCTTCGGGGTCACCAACCCCGGCGCCATCCTCAGCTTCCTGCCCATCCTGCTCATCGGGGTGCTGTTCGGCCTGGCGATGGACTACCAGATGTTCCTCGTCTCGGGGATGCGCGAGTCCCACGTCCACGGCGAGGACGCACGCCGGGCCGTGCGGACGGGCTTCAGCCACGCGGCCGCGGTCGTGACGGCGGCGGCGATCATCATGGTGTCGGTCTTCGCGGGCTTCGTGCACGCCGAGCTGACGATGATCCGCCCGATCGGCTTCGGCCTGGCCCTGGGCGTCCTCATCGACGCCTTCCTGATCCGGATGACGCTGACGCCCGCCGTCATGCACCTGCTCGGCGAGCGCGCGTGGTGGATGCCTCGCTGGCTCGACCGGATCGTGCCGGACGTCGACGTCGAGGGCGTCAAGCTCGTCGACAAGGTGCAGGGGCACCCGCACGCCTGATGCGGGGGCCGGTGCGCGAGCGGCCGGGGGCGGTTGAGACCATGGAGTCTCGACCGCCCCCGGCGCATCCACCCCTAGGAGCGTGAGCCCCCATGCGCACCCGAGCCCTCACCATCGCCGCCCTCTCGCTGGCCCTCGCCCTCGCGGGCTGCTCGAGCCAGACCGCCCAGAACTCCTCCTCCCAGAACGCCGCGGCCGCGACCCCCAGCGCGGCTGCGTCGTCGTCAGCGTCGGGGTCGACCCAGGGATCCGGCGCGGGGGCCGGTGACGCCCAGGCCTTCCTGGCCCGCAACGGTCTCGCCGGCAAGGACGTCAAGGCGATCGTGTCCGAGCTGGACCGCACCCAGGACGACAAGGCCAAGGGGCTCAAGGGCTCGGTCCGCCAGGGTGAGCTGCAGCTGACCGACCCCTCCGGCGCCACCGCCGCGCTGCCGATCCCCAGCGACTCCTTCTACCTCTCCATGGCACCCTACGTCTCGCAGACGCACGAGTGCTTCTACCACCACCTCACCGGCTGCCAGGGCGAGCTCGCCGACAAGACGATGAAGGTCACCATCACCGACGCGGACGGCAAGGCCCTCGTGGACGAGCAGGTCACGACCTACGCCAACGGGTTCGTGGGCTTCTGGCTGCCCCGCGACGTCACCGGCACCATCACGGTGGCGTATGGCGGAAAGACGGTGAAGGCACCCTTCGCCACCGACGGCACGAGCCCCACCTGCGTCGCGACGCTCCAGCTCGCCTGAGGCCCCCACCAGCACCGCGCCGCGGTCGAGGCGCTGGAGACATGTGAGCTGTCGGACCCGCGGGGCCACGTGAGTCGCGTGAGGCGCTCGCGGCGTGCGTCCGGTCGCCCGTCGTAGGTCACGGTCAGCGGGTCGTCACCCAGCCAGGCCGTGACCCGGGTGCCGCGCTCGCCCCGTGGCGGCCCCAGCCCAGCTCCCGGGGCCGTCGCCCGGCGCGGGGACCACCACCCGCGCCCGTCGCAGGTCAAGGACGGGCAGCTCGGTCATGCCTCATCCTCTCAGGCGCGATGGGGGCAGGGACGGCTGCGCAGTAGCGTGGACCCCACGCACCCCGACCTCCCGGAGGCTCCCGATGATCCACCCCGTCAAGGCCGCCGCCCGTCTGATGCTGGGCTCCCTGTTCGTCATGGGAGGTCTCAACCAGCTCAAGGACCAGACCTACACCGGCGGGCTGCTCGACGCGGCCCGGCAGCGCTACGGGCTGCCCGACCTCGCCGCCCCGGCCGACCTCGTGCGGCTCAACGGCGCCGCCATGATCACCTGCGGTGCGTCCTTGGCCCTGGGCATCGCGCCGCGTGCCTCGGCGCTCGCGCTCGCGGCCCTGCTGCAGCCCACCAACGTCGCGGGCCACGCGTTCTGGTCGATGGACGACCCGCGCAAGGCCTTCGTCGAGCGCAACCACTTCATGTCCAACGTCGCGATCACCGGCGGTCTGCTGGCCGTCGCCGCGGACTGACGCTGCCCCGGCGACGTCGAAGGGCCCCCGAGCAGCGTGCTCGGGGGCCCTTTCGCCGACGCGGGGCGCCGGGGCTCGACCTGAGTCAGGCGAGAGCCGTCCCGTCGTGGAGGTCAGGCTCGCCGTGGCGGCGGCGGTCGCGTCGCGCGAGCGTGTCGACGACGTGCGCGATGGCCGCGTCCCCGGTGACGTTGGTGGCGGTGCCGAAGGAGTCGATCGCGATGTAGGTCGCGATCATCAGGCCGACCTGCCCCGCGTTGAAGCCGAGCTGGCTCTGCAGGAGCGCGGTGGCCGTCATGATCGCGCCGCCGGGGACGCCCGGGGCGGCGACCATCATGATGCCGAGCAGCATGATGAAGCCGACGATCGTCCCGGTGTGGATGGGGAGGCCGTAGAGGAGCATCACGGCGAGCGAGAAGCAGGTGATCTTGAGCGTCGAGCCGGCCAGGTGGATGGTCGCGCACAGGGGGATGACGAACGACGCCACGGGCTCCGAGACGCCGGAGCGGATGGTCTGGCGCAGCGTCACGGGGATCGTCGCGGCGGAGGACGAGGTGCCGAGGGCGGTGGCGTAGGCCGGGAGCAGCTCTCGCAGCATCCGCAGCGGGTTGCGGTGGGCGATGGCTCCCGCGACGGAGTACTGGATGAGCAGGAGGACCACCGTCAGGGCGAAGACCATGAGGATCACGCCGAGGAAGGTCGTGATGACGTTGTAGGTCTCGCCCGCCGCGGTCATGTTGAGGAAGATGCCGAAGATGTAGATGGGCAGCAGCGGGATGATGATCGCGGTGATGACCTTGTTGATGACCTCGCGGAACTCGACGAAGCCGCGGTGGATGACGTCGCCCTTGATCGTGGTGAGCGCGACACCGATCACGAAGGCCAGCAGCAGGGCGGTCATGACGCCGAAGGCCGGAGCCATCTCGACCTTGAAGTACGGCGCCAGCAGGGAGTCCTCGGGGTTGGCGACCGAGCCGACCTTCTTGTCCGCCAGCAGACCCGGCAGCACCGCCATGCTCACCCCGAAGCCCAGGAACCCGGCGAACAGGGTGGAGCCGTAGGCGATCGCCGTGGTGATGGCGAGCCACTTGCCGGCGCCGGCGCCGAGCTCGGAGATGGCCGGGGCGATGAGCCCGAGGATGATCAGCGGGATGACGAAGCCGAGGAAGTTGCCGAAGAGTCCGTTGACGGTCACGAAGACCCGGGTCAGCCAGTCGGGGAAGAAGAGCCCGCAGACGATGCCGAGGACGATGGCGATGATGATCTTGGGAAGCAGGCCGATGCGGCGGCCGGGTGACGCGGTCATGCGCCGAGCCTAGGGCCGTGCCGGCCGGCGTCTGCGCGCGGGGCGAGGGTCAGTGGCTGAGCAGCTGGTGGAGCGCGAATCGGGTGGCGGCCGGGTCCAGCTCGACCTGACCCGTCATCAGGTGGAGGATCGTCCCGTCCATGAGCGCCGACACCGTCATCGCGACCCGGAAGGGCGCCGGGGTGCCCACCGCCTCCACCAGCTCGGCCAGGCCGCTGACCTGGCGGCGACGGTGCTCGGACAGGTCGACGCCCCCCTCGGAGGCGAGCGCGAGCCGGGCGCGGGTGTGGATCCCGCCGTCCTCGAGCGCGGCCACGCGGATGAACTCCACGAGGAAGTCGACCAGGACGTCCGCATCGTGGACATCGGATCCGGGGGCGATCGGGTAGTACGCCTGAAGGTCCCGCGCCTCGATCTGGAGGAGGATCGCGTCCACCAGCGACTGCCGCGTCGGGAAGTAGTTCGCGGTGCTGCCCAACGGGATTCGCAGCGCCCGGTCGATGGAGCGGTGGGACAGCCCCTTGGCGCCGCCCTCGGCCAGGAGCTGGATGGCGGCCTCCAGCACGGAGGTACGACGATCGGGCATGTACCCATTATCGGCACAACAAGTGTTGTAACCTATCCCAAGAACCGGGCTTCCCAGCACGACGCCCGGTCGGGCGCGCGAGGGGGAGGCGCCCGGCCGGGTCCTTCACGGGGGGCCCGGTCGCCTGCGTCCTGAGCCTCGACGGCTTTATCTCCCAGCGCCGGCGAGGCGGCTACGGGCGGGGCGGGAGCCGCAACGAGGAGTCCGCGAAGCGATCCTCCAAGAACCTGCTCCTGGCGGCGAGCGTCTCCGCGTCACCGGCATAGATGGCCGCGGCGATCTGCTCGATCTGGGTCTCGATGATGCCGAGCTGGTGGAGGAGCTCCTCGTGGGCCGTCCGCCGCCCCTCGGCGCGGTGCCGCATGGCGAAGGACCGCGGCAGGTTGGCATAGGTCTCGAGCGCGGCCGGCAGGTAGTCGTCGACGATGCGGCCGACGACGAAGAACCGGTCGGACTCCGCGGTGAGCGAGTCCGCGCGGACCAGCACCTCGGACAGCCCCTCCTCGATCCGGCCGTATGCCGTGAGCACGTCGTCGGGCAGGCGATTGTCGTAGCGGCGCACGCGCGCTCCGAGCTCGGCGAGGTGCCCTTGGAGCTCCGCGGCCTGGGCCCGGGTCGACGCGAACCCGGACGGCGCGAAGCTGGCGCGCTCGCGCGGGCTCAGCAGCGCCCCGATCCCGTAGGTCCCCGCGACCACGAGGGGCCACACCGGTCCTGCGACGCCCGTGGGGACGGTGGCGCCGAGCGCGCCGAGGGCTGCGACCGACCCGACGATGTTGCGCGTCGAGCCCAGGTAGCGGGCGAACCGGGAGCCGAGGTTCTCGGACCTACTGGTAGCCACGGATCTCCTTGAAGATGGCGGGCAGCGACGAGGTGCGGGCGTCGAACACCTTGCCGTGCGTGCGGGTGGCGATCTCGCGCAGCTCGTCGGCGTCGGACTCCCCGAAGAGCACGGTGAACGTCGGGACGGCCTTCGCCTCGTCCGGGAGGCCGTCATACGTGCGCAGGAACTGCGCCGCGTCGATCCCTGCGGTCTTCTCGCCGTCGGTCATCAGCACCACCGACGTGAACGTGTCGGGGTTGGCCCGCACCTGCTCGCGCGCCGTCTGGTACGCCCGGTCCAGGGCGGAGTAGATCGCCGTGCCCCCGGCGGGTTGCAGCGCCGAGACCTCACGGTTGATGGCCCCGAGCTGAGCCTTGGGGTCACGGGGGTCGAGCTGCACCGACTCGGCCTGTCGGGCCTCGTCGCTGAACGGGATCACGGTCACCCGCTCGCGGGGGCGGAAGGTCGTGAACTGCTCGGTGCCGGTCACGTCCTGCCCGGACAGGGTGGCGAACGCGCGCTTGAGCTGGGTGATCCGGTCACCGTTCATGGACCCCGACACGTCCAGGACGTAGATCGTCTGGCTGGGTCGCCGCACCTCGTCGAGGTAGGTGGCGATGAGCCCGTCCGCGGTGCTGCGCTGGGCCGGGAACGGCAGCTCCACGAGCAGCTGCCGACCGAAGGCGGGGTCGAGCGGCACGCCCGGCACGACGGGTCGACGGTGCGTGCGCTGCATGATCGCCCGCTGGGCGTCCGGGGTGCGCAGCCAGTCCGCGAGCTTCTGGTAGGCGCCGCGCTTGGCCTGGGCCGTGGTCAGGAGGGACAGCGGGTAGTCGGCTGACACGACCCCGTCCTTGGGGCGGACGAGGGTGAGCCGGCTGGACGCCGTGCTCTCGCCCTCGCCCAGGCCCAGCAGCACCGACTCGTAGTTGATCAGTCCGTCCACGGACCGGCTCGAGCCGCCGGAGCCGCTCTGCCCGTTCGCGCTCTGCTCCAGGAAGCGCTCGGCGAGCCAGCCCGACGACCCCGAGGTAAGCCTCTGCCCGGAGAAGAACTGGGTCAGCTGCGGCTTGACGGCCGCGACCCGTCGGCCGTCGATCGCCGATCCGCCCCCGGCGAGCGCCGTGGCGACACCGACCAGCGCGGAGAAGCCGCTGTTGGAGGTGGCGGGGTTGGTCATGCCGTAGGTGAACTTCTTGGCCGCGGCGGCCTGGGAGATCTGCGCCCAGGTCGGCGGCGTGCGGTCCCACCCGAGCTCGGTGGCCTTGGCGGGGCGGACGCCGAGGACCACGGGGGAGGCCATGACCTTGGTCGAGGACGCCAGCGCCTGGTTGCCGCCGGGCAGCAGCCCGAGGTAGCGGTTGGAGGAGAACCAGGTGGCGTCGTACGACCGGCCCGCGGCGCCGGAGGCGACCTGCTCGGCGCCGTCGAGGGTGCCTGCGTAGTGGAGCTCGACGGTGACTCCGGTGGCCTGCCGCGCCTCCTCCAGGATCGGGGCCATGTCCTTGACCTCCGATCCCGCCAGGACGCGCAGGGTCGAGGGGTCGGCGGCGGAGGCCGACGAGGCGCTGGCCGTCGACCCGGTGCGGTCCGGCGTGGACTCGCAGGCCGCGAGACCGAGCGAGCCGACGACGCCCACGACGAGGACGGCGGCGGTGCCTGCTGCGCGATGGAACCGGTGCATCGTCGATCCCCCTCAGCCGTAGAGCTTCTCGACGCCGGTGATGAGCGACTCGAGCACCTCGTAGGTCGGGGGCTCGATGACGTCGACCAGGTCGGGGGGCGGCGCCACCCCGGCCTCCTTGAGCACCGAGGTGAGCACGGCGCGCTGCTGCGGCCGGAAGCCGTAGCGGGCGGCGGCCCGGACCAGCTCGGGGTCCGAGGTCAGCAGGCGGCCGACCTGGCTCCCGGTGTCCCCCAGGGCGACCAGCGTGTGCTTGGACAGCACGTCAGGGGTGGGATACAGCAGGACCATGTCGGGGGTGATCGAGCCGTCCTTGCGGATCTGGCGGTCGAGGAACTGCGACTCGTAGATGAGCACCATCGGCGTCTTGCCCATGCCGGCCGACAGGTAGTCCTCGAAGGGTCCCTCGCTCGACCCGCCGACATACCCCTGGTCGAGGAAGAGCGGCGACACCTTGGGCACGACCTGGGCCGCGGCCGTCGAGGACGGGACCACGCGCCCGCCGTTCGCCACGTAGCTGGTGAGGGCGAGGTACATCGCGGCGGAGTTGGACCGCCGGACGTCCGTGGTGGTGATGAGGACGTTCTTGCCGGCGGGGTAGGCGTCGTTGCCGGGGATCTGGTCCCAGCGGGTGCCCTTCTGCGCCAGCGCGTAGTACTTGGCCATGCTGATCGTCTGGGCGCCTCCCGGCCCGCTGGTGACGATGCCCTGGCGGCGCAGGACGTCCACGATCGGTCGGTAGGACGCCACCGCGATGGGCGAGAAGAACGGGGAGTAGGTGCCCTTGGACTTGCCTGCACGACGGATCCGGTCGGCCGCCGGGACCGACGAGGGGAACGCGAAGTCGTAGGTGGCCAGGTCCGTCATGGCCGCGATGTCACGTGATCCCACCGGGGTCACCTGGACGTCGAGCCCGTGCCGGGCGAAGGCCTGACGCACCGTGGCGTCACGGAAGAAGGCCTCCTTCTCGGACCCCACGGCGCCACGGACCGTCCTGAGCCCCGAGGTGGTCGCGCCGGCAGCTCCCGCCCCGTTGCCGGATCCCGCCCCCGGGTCGTCCCGGCCGATCCGGGGCCCGAGGACGACCGCGAGCACCACCCCCACCGCCAGCAGCGCAGCCAGCGCCACGCCCACCATGCGCTTCATGCGGGTCCCCCTGCCCGTCGTGCCCCCCGGGGCGATGTCCGTGCTGGTCATGCCCGTGGGACGCCATGCTGTCGGACTTCGCCCCGCAGGGGCAGGGGGGTTCACTCAGAGTTCATCCGGTTGACAGGTCCCGCCGCCGGTAGCCGACCAGGCCGACGGCCATCAGGGCCAGGGCGACGAGCAGGCTCACGACGATCGGCGTCCACGCCAGCTGCTCTACGGGCAGGCGGGGGAGCGGGGCGAACGGCGTGGCTCGGACGAGCGCCTCGGGCAGGCCCATCACCTCCCCCAACCAGGACATGGCCAGCGACCAGCCGACGACGAGCCAGGGAACCAGGCCGAGCCGGGGCAACCAGCCGTGGAGGGCGACGGCCAGCCCCAGGACGAGGAGGACCCCGGGCAGCTGGGCCAGGCCCGCCCCGGCGAGGGTGACGGCGAGACCGAGCCCGTCGCCGGCGACGACCTGCGGCAGCGCCATGAAGAAGCCGAGCCCGACCAGGACGAGGGTGGGGACGAGCACGGCTGCGGCGACGTGGCTGACGAGCAGCTGCGGGCGGGAGACCGCCGTCGACAGGAGCAGCTCGGCGTGGCCGCGCTCCTCCTCGCGGCGCAGGACACCGAACAGCTGCAGGGCGAGCAGCGCGACGATCGGCACGAGGATGCCGATCATGGCGACGTAGAACGCGTCCTGCAGGTCCTGCGCCCCGGCGCCCATCCTGCGGAATCGCTCGGCGAGCACGGGGTTGTCGGCGAGCAGCGTGCTGAGGCTGGACGCGAGGGTCCCCATGCCGTAGGCGAAGATCGCCAGCCCGATCGACCACGAGACGACGGTGGTGCGGTCGAGCCGCCAGGTCAACGACGGGGCGTCGCGCAGGGAGCGCGAGGCGTCGGCCGGCCCAAGGGCAGCCGGTCGCAGCCCCGCGCCGTGGTCTCGCCGTCCCTCGAGGACGAACGCCAGGGCCACCAGGGCAGCCGTGAGGGCGGCCGGCAGCAGCAGGACGAGCCAGCGCTCGTCGGCATACGGTCGGGACAGGGCCGGCCAGTCCAGCGGGCTGGCCCACTGGAGCCCGGTGATCATCGGGTCGGAGCCGTCGGCGACGGCTCGCAGGCCGTATGCCGCGCCCAGCGCTCCGAGGGCGAGACCTCTTGCGCCTCGCGCCGACTCGGTGACCTGCGCGGCGACCGCGGCGACGCCGACCCACACCGCGGCACCCAGTCCCACCGCGAGGCCGAGGGCGACCGACCCGATGACGTCGCCGCTGGGACCGGCCATCGCGGCACCGGCCAGCAGCCCGACGGCTGCGCACCCGGCGAGCGAGACGAGGGCGGACGCGGCGAGCGGGGCGTGCCGACCGACGGCTCCCGACCGCAGGAGCTCGAGGCGACCGTCCTCCTCCTCGGCGCGGGTGCCCTTGACCACGCCCAGGATCGCCATGATCCCGGCGAGCGCGATCGCGAAGGTGCCGACCCGCCACATGACGAACGGGCCGACGTTCAACAGGTCGAACGGCGGACCGAGGATGGCCCGCATGGTCGGGTTGGCGGCCAGGGTGCGCGCCATCTCGGCGCCCGCCGCGGTGTCGGGCACCGACTGGCGGTAGGCGCCGGCCGTGGCGGGGAAGATCGCGACCAGGCAGACGATCCAGGCGAGCCACGACCAGCGGGTCCGGCGCACGAGCGCGCGCGCGAGCAGCGAGGTGCCGGTGATCGCGGTGTCGCCGCCACGGCCCTGGCGCGGCGTCCGTTGCGTGCGGTGCCGCGGCGGGAGGGTGGCGGTGCTCATCGCTCGGCCCCCTCGTAGTGGCGCAGGAAGAGCTCCTCGAGCGTGGGGGGCGTGCTGGTGAGGGCGCGGACGCCGAGCGGGCCGAGGCGCGCCAGCAGGTCGGACAGGGCGTGGTCGTCCACCTGGCAGGTGAGGCGGTCGCCCTCGACGACGGGGTCGTGAACCCCGGGCATGACGGAGAGGTTGCCGTGGTCGAGCATCTCGGGGTGCTCGACCACCGCCGTGACCTGGGTGCGGGTGAGGTGCCGCAGGTCGGCGAGGGTGCCGGACTCGACGATGCGGCCGGCCTTGATGATGCTGACGTGGTCGCAGAGGAGCTCGACCTCGGACAGGATGTGGCTCGACAGGAGCACTGTCCTGCCGCGCTGACGCTCGTCGCGGATCTCGTCGGTGAACACGCGCTCCATCAAGGGGTCGAGGCCGCTCGTCGGCTCGTCCAGCAGGAGCAGCTCGACGTCGGAGGCGAGGGCGGCGACGAGGGCGACCTTCTGCCGGTTGCCCTTGGAGTAGGTGCGGCACCGCTTGCGCGGGTCGAGCTCGAAGCGCTCCAGCAGGTCGGCCTTGCGCCGCGGGTCCAGGCCCCCGCGGGCCCGCCCGAGCAGGTCGATGGCCTCGCCGCCCGACAGGCCGGGCCAGAGGCTGACGTCTCCGGGGACGTAGGCGAGGCGCCGGTGCAGGGCGGGTGCGTCCTGCCACGGGTCCATCCCGAGGACGCGGCTGGCCCCGGAGTCTGCGCGGAGCAGGCCGAGCAGGACCCGGATCGTGGTGGACTTGCCGGCGCCGTTGGGCCCGAGGAAGCCGTGGACCTGACCTGTGGCGACGGTCAGGCAGAGACCGTCGAGCGCGGTCGTGGGGCCGAAGGTCTTGGTGAGGTCCACGACCTCGATGGCTGGTGCTGGGGTGATCTCGTCACCGCTCATTGCTGACTTCTCCCTAGAGGTCCGGGAACGGACCGATGACTCGACACTACTTATCATTCAGATGTTTGTGAAGTCTCAGTTACATATGTATGAGTTGAAGGCTTCGGGTAGTGTGGGGCTGTGACAGACATGAGGGCACGAGACGAGTTCGTGGACCGGCTGGCGGATGTCGGAGCGTCGGCGGGCATGCCCCGGATGTCGGCTCGCGTGCTGGCGCACCTGCTGACCCTGGACGACGGCAGGGCGACGTCGAGCGAGCTGTCCCAGTCCCTCCAGGCCAGCCCGGCGGCGGTGTCCGGGGCGGTGCGATATCTCGAGCAGCTGACCCTGGTGCGCCGGACCCGGGAGCGCGGGTCGAGACGCGACCACTTCGTGCTGGACCGGGGCATGTGGGCCGGCTACATGGTGCGCGGGCTGGAGGTCCTGGACCTGTGGTCCAGCGTGCTGAGGTCCGGCGCCGAGGCGGTCGGGCAGCGCAGCCCTGCAGGATCCCAGCTGGCCGAGGACGCGGAGCTGTTCACCTACCTCGGAGCCGAGCTCAAGGACGCGATGCGGCGCTGGCAGGAGACCCACCCGCGCTGACGGGGGCTCCTGCCGGGGCTCCTGACCGGGGGCTGCTGGCGGGGGCTTCGGTCAGGTGCCGGGCTCGCGGGCCACCTGCGCGCCACCGCGCTGCTTGGCGAGGTACATCAGCTGGTCGGCGCGGTCGAGGCCGTGCTGGAAGTCGCCGTCGCGCACCGTCGTCACGCCGATGCTGGCGCGCACGGGCTCACCGTCCCGCACGGCTCCGAGCCGGGTGAGACTCTCGAGGTCGTCCGCGAGCGATCCACCGACCCCGGCGGGACGCACGACCACGAACTCGTCGCCGCCGTAGCGGGCACACAGGTCCTCGGGCCTCGCCGCGGCGCGCAGGGCCGCCGCGAACTGCCGCAGCACGGCGTCGCCGGTCGCGTGCCCCCGGCTGTCGTTGACGGCCTTGAACCCGTCGAGGTCCGCCAGCGCCACCTGCGCGGCCGGCTGGTCCGGCGGCGTCGCCGTCATCTGCTCGCCCACGTCCCACAGGTGCAGCCGGTTGTGCAGCCCGGTGAGGACGTCCCGGGTCGTCATCTCCCGCACCTGCTCGTGGTTGCGGCGCAGGTCGGCCATGGCCGCGCGCAGGCCGTCGGCCCGCTTGGTGGCCTGCCGCGCGAGCTCCTCCGCGTCGCGGGTCCGGTGCCACACCTCGAGGGCGAGCACAGCGGTGCGGGCCTGCGAGGCGTGACAGGTGAGGATCGCCTCGGAAAGCCGCCGCGATGCCTCCAGGGCCCCCCGCAGGTCGCCAGCGCTCTCCCGCAGCCCCACGAGGTCATCCAGCAGCTCGATCTGGAAGGGGAGGGACACCCGGGGGAGGACGGCGTCGATCAGGGCGCACCCCCCTTCGGGGTGACCCTGCACGCCGCTGATCACGGCTCGGGTGCGGACCACGCTGATGGCGTTGGTGACATCGCGCATGGAGGCGGGGTCCGGCAGGTCCCGGGCCAGCTCGAGGGCGCCCTCCGTCTCGCCGAGCTCCAGCCGCGTGCGCACGCGCACCGCGCGGATGTGGTGCCCCAGCTCGGGCCAGCCCTTGCGCGCGAGCTCCTCGGCCGTCGCTAGGCCGGGGATCTCGGGCGCGAGGCGGATGCCGTGGCGCAGCTGCACGTCGTGCAGGTTGCTGATGGCCAGCGCCTCCATGGCCATGGACTCGGTGCTCGCCGACGGCGTGTGCTCCTCGCGGAAGGTCCGCGCCAGCTCGATCGCCTCGAGGTAGAAGTGGCGGGACTGGTCGGGGCTCGCGAACTCGAACGCGTTGCCCAGGTTGGTCAGCCCGCGGGCCAGGCCCACGGTGTCGTCCTCCTCCTCCGCGAGGCGGCACTGCTCCCGGTGGGCGGCCACGCCCTCCTCGACGAGGCCCAGCTCGACCAGCACGACGCCCTGGACGCCCCTGGCACGGGAGCGCCAGCCCCAGGCGAGGTGCGGGGTCTCCAGGATCTGCGACACCATCGTCAGCGCCTCGTCGAGCCGCTGCTCCCGCCAGGCGAGGAAGGCCTCGAGGACGAGCCTCTCCGGCGAGTGGGGGACGATCGCGAGGCCGTCGGCGAACGCCGCAGGATCGACGTACCTCCAGGACCAGACGCGCTCGAGACGTCGGACGTCGTCGGGGCTCGCTGACATGCGGACAGAATAGGTTGAGCCTTCATCGACGTCCCGGTGATGTCCGCACCTGGTGCTGGGAGCTGACGCGAACACCCTGTCGGTGCCGCTGGCTAGGCTGGGACCGACGGCACGGCCACCGTGGTTCGTGCCTTCGCCGGAGGAGATCCGCATGACCGAGCACACGACACCCTGGCCGGCGGGCACCCCCTGCTGGGTCGACCTGATGGCGATCGACCTGCACCGGACCCAGCGCTTCTACGGCCAGCTGCTGGGCTGGGAGTTCACGGACTCCGACGAGCAGTACGGCGGCTACGGCAACGCGACCGTGCAGGGGCAGCCCGTGGCCGGGCTGTCGCCGACCATGCCGGGCCTCGAGGCCTCCCCGCACGTGTGGACCGTCTACCTGGCCACCGACGACGTCGAGGCCACCGGCGGTCGCGTCCAGGAGGCCGGCGCCACGACGATCTTCGAGCCCATGCAGGTGGGCCCGTTCGGCCGGATGGGCCTGTGGAGCGATCCCACGGGCGCCGCCTTCGGGGCGTGGGAGTCGTTGGAGCACACGGGTTTCCGGATCCTTGACGTGCACGGAGCCCCGACCTGGCTCGACCTCATGACCCCCGACTACGTGGCGGCCCAGGACTTCTACTCGCGGACCTTCGGGTTCACCTACGAGGAGATCGGGATGGGCGACGGCGCGTACTCCATGTTCAGCGTCCCCGGCGGCGAGCGTCCCGCCGGTGGCATCGGCCAGACGGGTGCGGACCAGACCGGCGGCGGCGAGGGTGTGCCCTCGGCCTGGACCGTTTGCTTCCAGCACGACGACGTCGACGGCGCCGCGGCACTGCTGCCCGAGATCGGTGGCTCCGTGCTGCAGGAGCCCTGGGACTTCGAGCACGGGCGGCTGGTCGCCGCGGCCGGCCCCGACGGCGAGATCTTCACGCTGATCACCCCTCCTCGTGACTGAGCTTCGCCCGGACTGCTCGCGCTGCGCCGGCCTGTGCTGCGTCGCGCTGCCCTTCTCGCGCGGTGCGGACTTCCCCGTCGACAAGCCCGGCGGCGTGCCGTGCGGCAACCTGCTCATCGACGACCGCTGCGGCATCCACGACCGGCTGGCCGAGACGGGCTGGCGCGGCTGCGTGACCTTCGACTGCTTCGGCGCGGGTCAGCGCGTCATGCAGGAGACCTTTCGCGGACGCACGTGGCGGGACGACCCCGACCCGGGTCTGCCGGCGCGGATGTTCTCGGTCCTCCCGGTCGTGCACCAGCTCCACGAGATGAGCTATCTCCTCGCGCAGGCGATCTCGTATGCCGTCGCGCCCGACCTCACGCGCCGGTGCAGGCAGCTCGCGGCGGAGGTGGACGCCCTCGCCGGCGGCACGGCGCAGGACCTCCTCGCGCTCGACGTGACCGCGGTGCGCGCGCGCGTGGGCCCGGCCCTGCGTGACGTCAGCGTCGCCGTGCGCCGGGCGGGGCGAAGCCCTCGGCATACGAACAGCCGGGGGAGTGCCCGAGCCGACCGCCGGCTCAGACCCGGCGCCGACGGCCGGAGCGGGACCGGCGCCGACCGCCGGATCAGGCCGGGGGCCGACCTGGTCCGGGCGGCACTGGCCGGGTCGGACCTGCGCGGCGCGGACCTGAGGGGAGTGCTGCTGATCGCGGCCGACCTGCGCGACGCCGACCTGGCGCGCGCGGACCTGCTGGGTGCCGACCTGCGGGACGCCGACCTGCGCGGGGCCAGGGTGGCGGAGGCTCTGTTCGTGACCCCGCCGCAGCTGGCCGCGGCCAGGACCGACGAAAGCACCACTCGCCCGCCAGGTGTGAGCGGGACTCACGCGGGGTAGGTTCGGGGGAACCGGTCGTCACGGACCGGGCCAGTCGAACGAAAGGGAAACCTCATGGGTCTCGACGACAAGATGGACAACAAGGGTCAGGACGTGTCCGGCAAGGCCAAGGAGGCCACGGGCAAGGTCACCGGCGACGAGGAGCTGCAGGCCGAGGGCAAGGGCGACCAGATGGGCGCCAACCTCAAGCAGGCCGGCGAGAAGGTCAAGGACGCCTTCAAGAACTGAGCCGCCGAGCAGCTCTCGCACCGCCGCCGCACCTCCGCCTGCCGTTCGTCGGCCACGCGGGTGCGGCGGCGGTGGCCTGTCCGGGTCCGGTCAAGCCACCGCCGGCCGACTCAGGCCAGCGCTCGCGCCAGCTCTCGCACCACCATCGGCCCGTGCAGCGCGAACGCCGTGTAGACCTGCACCAGCGAGGCCCCGGCGTCACGCATGGCCAGGGCGTCGTCCGCCGAGCGGAGCCCGCCCACCCCGATGATCGGCAGCGCGCCGGCCGTCTCGTCGTGCACGAACCTCACCACCTCGACCGCACGAGCGCGGAGCGGAGCACCCGAGAGGCCGCCCGGCTGCGCGGCATACGACAGCTCGGTCTGGTCCAGGCCGGAGCGGGACAGGGTGGTGTTGGTCGCGATGATCCCGGCCACCCCCACGTCCAGGCAGACCGCGAGCAGCTCGGCCAGTGCGGGCTCGGTGAGGTCGGGCGCGACCTTGACCCAGATCGGCACCGCGTGCGCTGCGTCGTGTGCCTCGTGCCCCAGATCGCGCCCCGCCTCCCGCCCGACCGCGGCGCTGTCGCTGCGCAGCGCGGACAGGATCTCGCGCAGCGCGCCCTTGTCCTGCAGCTCGCGCAGGCCCGGGGTGTTGGGCGAGGACACGTTGATGGCGACGTAGTCCGCGTGCCGCGCCAGCCGGCCGAAGGAGTAGCGGTAGTCCTCCACCGCCTCCCCGAGCGGCGTGACCTTGGACTTGCCGATGCTGATGCCGAGCGTGCCCGCGGGGCGGTGGGCGTCGAGGCGGTCGGCCAGGGCGTCGGCCCCGGCGTTGTTGAAGCCCATCCGGTTGATCACGGCGTCCGACTTCGGCAGGGTGAACAGCCGGGGCCGGTCGTTGCCGGGCTGCGGGTGCCGCGTGACGGTCCCCACCTCGACGAAGCCGAACCCGAGGGCTGGCCACACCGACAGCGCGCGCCCGTCCTTGTCCATGCCGGCGGCCAGACCCACGCGGTTGCCGAAGCGCACCCCGCCCACCTCGACCGGGGCGTCGGTCGCCCACCTCGACCGCAGCGGCGCGAGCAGCTCGGGCCGGCGCTCGGCGAGGGCCATCAGGCGCAGCGTGCGCGCGTGGACCTGCTCGGCGTCGCCGCCCGAGACGGAGTAGAGGGCGGGGCGCAGGAGATCGTCATACAGGCGGGAGAGGAGGGGCACGCGCCCATTGTCGCAAAGGGCGGGGGCTAGTCTCTGGCAGGTGAACGAGCAGCAGCCCCGAGAGCCCCTCATCCTCGTCGAGGGGGAGCCCGTCGCCATCCGCTTCAGCAAGTGGGACGGGGGCCCGCACTGGAGGTATGACGGGTCCTACCTCGGCCGCGACGAGCACGGCCACTGGGTCGCGGTGCCGGTGGGCGCCCCGATCACCCGCCCCGGGCGATCCTTCGACAACGAGCACCACAGCGTGGTGTGCGTCCCGCGCCAGTCTGGGCACGTCCTCACCACCAACGCGGATCCGCACAAGGTGCGGCACTACGTGGACATCACGACGGTGCCCCTGTGGTCACGCGTGGACGGGGTGGCGACCGTCTCGATGGTGGACCTCGACCTGGACGTCGTGGAGCGCCGCAACGGGCGCATCTACGTCGACGACGAGGATGAGTTCGCCGACCACCAGGTCGAGTTCGCCTATCCGCCGGAGCTCGTCACGTCGGCCGAGGCGGAGGCGCGGCGGATGCTCGTGCTCGTCGAGACCCAGGCCGAGCCGTTCGCGACCGTGGCGGAGGCGTGGCTCGACCGACCAACCGCCCGCCCCACGACGCCCTAGGGCGCGCGGGTCGCAGAGCGGTCCGGCCGTCAGCGGTTGGCCCGCAGCGGCCGGTGATCAGCCGTCGGTGATCAGCGGTCGGCGCGCGGGGTGTCCTCGCGCTCGAGGCTGACGACCTCCTTGGCGAGCTCCGCCTCGACGACCTGCTCGCGCGTCACCCGGTCCACGAAGACCCGGACGCGCTCGATCGGCACGACCCGCGTGACGACCTGCTCCTCGTGGAGGACGATCTCGATCGCGGCGTCCTGGTGCAGCTCGTCGTCGTCGCGGTGGCCCTGAGGACGGTGCGGCTCGCCCGCGGCCAGGGCTGCCTCCTTCGCGGGGTTGCCCCGCCCCTGTGCGTCGCGGTCACCGGCGCCGGTCACGCCGTCGTGGTCCGGCGGCAGGGGCGCCCGAGCCGGCAGCTCCTCGACCACGAGCTCCTCGCGGCGGACGGTGATGGTCCGCTCCTCGGTGACGACGCGCTTGGACACCCGCACCCGGCCGCTCTCGACCGGGCGGGTGGTGACGAAGAGCTCCTCCTCGCTGCGGGTGACCGTTGCCGGGGCGTCGTGGCGATCGCTCTCCTGGCGGCCGAGGCCCTCGTGGGATCGTTCGGTGCGCAGATCGTGCTGGTCGCTCATGGTGGCTCCCTTGCTCGCGGCGACGGATATCTCCGCTCACCTACCCCTCGCCCCCTCGACCTATGCGCGCGGGAGGTCGCCCCCGACCCGTGAGACCGACCGCGTGCAGGGGTTCCGCGCGAGCCCTATGGGGTATCCGGGCGAGGACGAACCCACGCAGGGGGACGCGTCATCTGGACCCCTGCTCACTGGCGGTCGGCCGAGGCACGTATGCCGTCGGACCGGCCGCGCCGCTGCACGAGAGGACGAGCCCATGCCACCGCGGGTGCGCAACCTGGACGAGGTCGACAAGACCGTGATGGTGCCGTGGGACGCGACGTCCGCCGAGCAGGCTCGGGCCGAGCTGCGCGCCAGCCTGGCGGACGAGCGCGTCGCCGACGCGACGCTGGACGAGGCCGTCCAGGCCATCTCGGAGCTCGTCGCCAACGCCGTGCAGCACGCCGGACCGATGCCTGGTGACGTCCTGCGCGTGCACTGGACCCTGCGCAAGGGGGTCGTCGAGGTCGACGTCACGGACGGAGGCTCGGACTCCACGCCGCAGCCCGTGCGCATCACCCCGTGGCAGACGCGCGGCCGCGGGCTGCGCATCGTGCGCGCCTATGCCCACGAGTGGGGCTACCTCGACCAGCCGAACGGCGCCCGCACGGTCTGGGCGGCTCTCGGCGGCCCGTCCCGCCGCCGCACCCGCTGACCCCCGCCAATGCCGCCATTGGTCACCAGTCACGCTTTGGATCGTTCACATGACGTGCCGGGACGTCATTGGTGACCAATGACGCCGGGGTGTGGCGCCTGTGACCGTAGGGCTGGTGACCAGCGCGCCCCGATAGGGTGGCGGACATGGGTAAGGCATCCCGCCGCAAGGGCGACACCAAGAAGATCCGTCCCGCGCCGTTCGCGCGCCGTCCCTTCGAGGGGATGGAGAGCGAGACCGACCTCGTGGCGATGCGCGAGATCGTGCCCGCGGCGACGGCCACGGTGACGCTGAGCGAGCCGGTGGCCGACGTGTCGAGCGCGACGCTCGTGACGGTGCTGCCCCTCGCCTGGCCCGGCCTGCGCCGCGCGGACGGTGAGGTCCTGGCGGGCCTGCAGTCCGGGACGAGCAGCGGCGACGCCAGCCGCGACCTCGCCCAGGTGCTCCTGGCCGCCGCCGAGACCGAGCCCGGCAGCCCGGTCGCGACGCTGCCCCTCGCCACCGAGGACACCCCCCGCCTGCAGGACCTCCTCGACCCGTCCGCCCCCCTCGACATCACGGTGCACGAGGGCTTCGACTTCTGGGTCGGTGACGGCGACCTCGACGAAGAGGGGCGCGAGTCGCTGCAGCGCGCCAACGACAGCGCCATCCCCACCGTCAAGCTGGACGGCGTGCGGTCCGCCTACTGGTGCCTCATCGGCGACCGTGCCTATGTCCGCCAGGTGCTCCCCGACGACGAGGATGCCGCCACCGACGCACTCGCCCGCCTGCACGCGCGCGGCGAGAGCGCCCTGACCGACACCCACCGCCTGCTCGGCGCCTTCCGCGCCTGCGGGCTGCTCATCCCCGTCTGGGAGGTCGACCCCGAGGCGGACCCCGCCTCCTTCTCCGACCCCGCCCAGCAGATGCAGCAGCGGTATGCCGAGGCCCTGGCCGGCAGCACGCCGCTGTCGGCGGACGAGCGACGGGCTCGCTCGGGTCTGCTCAGCCGCCAGATCACCCTGCGCTGACGGAGGGTCCGCCGTGAGCGGTGACCACGCACGGCCGGTGGCGGTCGTCATCCCGGCCAAGGACGAGTCCGCGCGGATCGCCTCGACGATCCGGGCCGCGTCCGCCATCCCCGGCGTCGACCTGGTCGTCGTCGTCGACGACGGGTCGCGCGACGGCACGCAGTCCATCGCCCATGGCGCAGGCGCCGTGGTCGCCCGGCACACCCGCAACCGCGGCAAGGCCGCCGCCCTGCAGACCGGGGCGGCCGTGGTCGAGCGCCGCGACGAGCACGAGGGCCGGACCGGGACGGCCCGGCGGCTGCTGCTGCTCGTCGACGCGGACCTCGAGGACTCCGCCGCCGAGGTGGGGGTGCTCGTGCCGCCCGTGGCCGGCGGCGAGGCCGACCTCGCCATCGCGATCCTGCCCCCGCAGCGCTCCGCCGGTGGGGGTCACGGGTTCGTGGTGCGGCTGGCTCGTGAGGGCATCCGGTCGCTGACGGGCTGGACGCCCACGCAGCCCCTGTCGGGGATGCGCTGCCTGACCCGCGAGGCCTACGACGCGGCGCAACCCCTGGCGGCCGGGTGGGGCGTCGAGACGGCGATGACGATCGACGTGCTCGCCGCCGGACTGCGGGTGGTCGAGGTGCCGTGCGCGGTGCACCACCGCGTCACCGGCTCGGACTGGCGTGGCCAGCTGCACCGGGCCGCGCAGTACCGCGACGTGTGGCGGGCGCTCGCCGTGCGGCGCCTGCGGGCCCGCCGCGCTGCCCGACCGAGCGCCTGAGCTGTTGCCCGACCGAGCGCCTGAGCTGCCCGGCCCTCACGGGTGGGCGAGCAGCGTCCGTGACCAGCAGTCCACGAGATGCGCCCCGAATCTCTGTTTGCTCCAGCCGCGTTCGTCGACGAGCAGGGTCCAGTACTCCGGGGCGTTCATGCTCCAGATGATGTCGGCGACCTCGCCGTCGTCCAGGTCCGCCCGCAGCTCGCCCGTCGCCCTGAGGTCTCGTGCGAAGTCACGCATGTTGCCCGCCCGACGCTGCGTGATCTCGCCCCACAGATCCGCCGACTCGGGGTCTGTGGCGGCGGCGTCGCGCAGCGCGAGCACGACCGGCGCCAGGCGCGGCTGCAGGAGCAGGAGCCCGTCGACGTAGGCCGCCAGCTTGGCCCGCGCGGTCGGGGCCGCCCGCACGGCCCTGACGTAGTCGCGGTCCTCGGGGGCCACGGCGGTGTCCGTGCCCGAGATGGCCGTCTCCAGCACCTGCCGCAGCAGCTCCGGCTTGCGGCCCACCGCCGCGTAGACCGTGTCGACCGCCACCCCGGCGCGCGCGGCCACCTGCGAGACGGTGGTGGCGGCATACCCCTGCTCGACGACGAGGTGACGTGCCGCGTCGACGATCCGGTCGCGGGTGGCGGCCGCCTGCTCGGTGCGCCTCGACGAGCGGTAGCGCCGGGGCGAGGTGGCGTCGGCCGACGCGCTCATGCGGCTCCTGAGAGTGGGGGTCGTGCTGCGCGGTCAGCCTAGGCGCTCGAGCACCCCCGACTGGGCCAGCATGGCGAACCGGTCCGGGACGCCCCAGTGCTCGACGATGCGGCCGTCGACGACCCGGGCGACGTCCACCACGGTGAAGTCCAGCGGCCGTCTGCTCGGCGGGTCGAAGAAGGGTCCGGTCGCCGTGCCCTGCGCCCGCACGCGGACCCAGATGGTGTCGCCGTCCTCGACCTCGTCATCGATGGTGAAGGCGATGTCGGGCACGGCCGTGTGGACGTCCCGCATCGCGGCCTTGACGTGCTCGATGGCCTGCTGGCCGGTGCCGGCGAGGCCGAACTGGTGCTTGACCAGGTCGGGGGAGCAGAGCTCGTCGACGATGGCCCCGTCGCCGGTGGCGAAGCCTCCGTCGAAGATGCGGGACATGACGATGCTGGCGGGAGATGCGCTGGTGCCCATGAGGACTCCTCGGCTCTTGTGCCCGCCGATGGTTGGCCCGGGGGCGGTGCACTTTGATCCGAAGTGCATTCGGATCAATACATCGAGCGTACGCCGTGCACGTCGCGCCGTCGACCCCTGACGGGTGCCCGTCGCCGAACGGCGTCCGGTCATCTCTCAGGTCGCGGTGCGACGGTGGGGCTGCACGCTGACAAGGGGAGGGAACCACGTCATGCAGAGCGATCGCGGCTGGATCCGCAGCTACGCCAAGGCCGCCATCCTGGCGGGGCTGGCCCTGCTAGGGGCGGCGCTGTGGGCCGTCGGCTGCTCCATCGGGATGGACCTCGCCGACGCCGGGTCCAGCGGGCCACCGGCCTGGACGATGGTGATGACCTGGGGTGGCCTCGCCCTGGCGCTGGTCACCGGCATCTGGGCGATCGTCGAGCTGGTCCGGTCGCACGAGCGCGTGCGCTGGAGCCGCTGGGCGCAGCAGGTCGGGCCTCACTCGGGCTGAGCGACCTCGTCGTTGGTGCCCGGGCTCACCGGGGTCGGCCCGGCTGCTGGGGTTGCTGGGGTCGCCCGCGTTGCTCGGTGGTGGGCGATGGCGCCCGTCGTGCTGATCGCCAGTCCGGCTGCGCCGACGACCAGGTATGCCGTCCGCGGCCCCACCAGCAGGTTGAGCGTCCCGCCGAGCGCGAGCGCCGCCACCGTGCAGGCGCGTGCCGCCCCTTCGACCGCCGCCAGGACCCGGCCGCGCTCGCGGTCCGGGATCTCGGCGAGGAGGACGGCGATGAGCCACGTGTTGGTGGCGCCGAGGAGGCCGCCGACCACGCATCCCAGGACGACGAAGACTCCCACCGAGATCGCCAGTCCCTGCCCGGCCTGGGTGGCCGCGACGAGCACCAGCGTCCCCAGGAGCAGCCGGGCCCGCCGTGAGGAGGTGGTGACGGTTCCGGCCAGCAGGGCTCCGACGGTGGCGCTGACCCCGGCGGCAGCCTCGGCCCATCCGTAGTCGGCCGCGTTCGCGTGCAGCACGTCCCGCAGCAGGTAGACCTCGACGGCGTTGACGGACTCCAGGGTCAGGATGAACGGCAGCACGGCCGCCACGAGGATGCCGGTCGTCGGGTGGCCGCGCAGGATCCGGAGCGCCGGCCCCGGGGAGGCCGAGAGGCGATCCGGCTGTGCGGCCCGCCGGCGGCGGGTGCGCAGCAGGAGCGCCGCGACGGTCAGGGCGAGGAAGCTCGCGGCGTCGATGGCCAGGGCTGCCGACGCGCCCTGGTGCTGGACGAGCAGCCCGCCAGCGGCCGCGCCGACGGGGGTGGAGGCCGTGCGCAGGCCCTGGCGCAGCGAGACGAGGACACCGGCCAGCTCGTCCCCGGCGACCAGCGGCAGCAGGCTCGTCCACAGGGGGCTGGTGAAGGCGAACGCCGTCTGCAGGAGGGCGACGAGGACGAGCGTCGCGGCGTAGTCGGTGGTGAGCGCCAGCCCCCCGGCGGCCGCTGCCTGGACCAGGCTGCCGGTGACGAGGACGGTGCGCGAGTCCGCGCGGTCCGCGACGGATCCAGCGATCCCCATGGTCAGCACCAGGGGCAGGGCGAAGCACACGAGGAGGCCGGCCACGGCATACGGCCCGGCCTGGGTGTCGTGCGTCCGCAGCGTGAGGGCGACCAGCGCCATGGCGTCACCGACCGTCGACAGGGCTCCGGCGGCGAGCAGGATGACCGCGTCCCGGTGCGAGAAGGCAGCGCCATAGGTGTGAAGGATTTGTTTCACATATGTGAAGGTACTGCTTCATGATGAGCCCGGCAACTAGCCTGGCCTCATGGCCGGCCGACCCGACGCGCTCACGATCACCGATCCGCAGGCTCTGCGAGCCATCGCGCACCCCGCACGCCAGCGGCTGATCGCCGAGCTGTATGCCGGGGAGGTGCTGACCGCCACGGAGGCATCGCGTCTCGTGGGCCTGACCCCGTCGGCCACCAGCTATCACCTGCGCGCCCTGGAGCGGTGGGGGATCGCGACCCGCGACGAGACCACCGGCGACCGTCGTGAGCGGCCGTGGCGCAGCGCCGCCACCTCGATCGCCATCACGCCGGAGGCGCACCGGCTGGCCGGATCCACCACCAGCCGACGATCGCTGTCCTCCTGGTTCGAGGACCTCCAGGCCGGGGTTCATCGCATGCTGGCGCGCGCCGATCAGGGGTCCGACGAGGTCGGCATGGTGTCGCGGGAGCGCCTGTGGCTCACGCCCGAGGAGGGCGCGGAGCTCCAGGAGCGGCTGCAGGCGGTGGTCCGCGAGTACGGGTCGCGCTCGGGTAGGTCCCGGTGGAGTCACCCTGAGGGGGTGGCCCCGTGGGAGGCGTACGTGTTCCTCATGCCTGCGCAGGACGATCCGGAGAAGGCGCCGGGTCGCGGCCCCAGGTCCTCGGAGGTCGAATGAGGGTGCTACCTGGGTAGTAATCGCGATGCTATCCGGGTAGTGTCGTGGCATGAAGGTGAGTGTGAGTCTCAGCGCCCAGGATCTCGCGGCCCTCGACCGGTATGTCGAGCAGTCCGGGCTCGAGTCGAGGTCGGCCGGCGTCCAGCAGGCCATTCGCCGTCTCCAGGACCCGCAGCTGGAGGCCGCCTATGCCGCCGCCTGGGAAGAATGGGCCGTCCTGGGTGACGAGGATGCGTGGGCTCCGGCCTCGTCGGACGGGCTCACCGATGTTGCGGGGTGAGATCGTCCTGGTCGACCTCGAACCGGTGCGCGGCAGCGAGGCCGACAAGCGTCGCCCTGCTGTCCTCGTCAGCAACGACCGGGCCAACACGACGGCACGACGGCTCGGTCGCGGAGCGGTGACCGTCGTGCCGGTCACCAGCAACGTCGAGCGGGTCTTTCCGTTCCAGGTGCTGCTCGCGGCGAGCGAGACCGGCCTCCGGGTGGACTCCAAGGCTCAGGCCGAGCAGGTGTGCTCGATCGCCGTCGAGCGTGTGGGGTCGGCGGTGGGCCGGGTCCCCGCGCACCTCATGGCCGCCGTCGACGAGGCCCTGCGCCTGCACCTGCAGCTGTGACGCGCAGAGGCGGTCCCGCTCCACCTGATCATGGTGCCGTCGAGCAGGAGCCGGCCCTCGGGTGCTGGCAACCGCGTCGTGCCGCCCTCGTGGCTCGACGAGACGAGCTCGGTCACGCGCGGCCGGTCAGCCTCTCGGCGGCCTCCCAGAGCTGCCGTTCACGGGCCGGGTCGTAGGACTGAGGCGAGGAGCGGGCGACCCGGTCGCGGTCGACGTAGGCGCCGGCCGGGGCGTCGAGTCGCCCCAGGGCGAGGTCGGCCAGCTGACGTCCGGCGCCCTGAACCGTGCCGACGACCGGAGTCCTGGCCAGCAGGGGGAGCACGTGCTGCATCGCGTAGCGGGTGAGCGGGCCCGCATCGCGAGCAAGTCCGGTGGCGGGCACGAAGCCCGGGTTGTAGCCGAGGACGACCCGCTCGGGGTAGCGGCGGGCGTACTCGTGCATCAGGTGGATCGCTGCCAGCTTGCTGGTCGAGTACGCGGTGCGGCCGGCCCGCAGGGTGCCCGGCCGGTCGAAAGCGCCGGGCCTGGCCAGGACGTGAGGATCTCGCCACTGCGGGCCTGGGACCATGCCCAGGTTGTGCCTCAGGTCGCCGAAGTGGGTGTCGCTGACGGTGATCACCACCCGCCCCCTTGGCTGGAGCCGATCGGCCAAGCTCCTCACGAGGACGTGGTTGGCCAGGACGTTGACCGCGAACGTCGGCTCGAAGCCATCCTCGGTGCGGCCGTTCGCATCCACGCGCTGGATGCCGGCGTTGAGCACCATCGTCGAGATCGGGGGCACCTCGCCGCTGTCGACGAGGCGAGCGATGTGCTGAGCGGCAGAAGCGACGTCGGGCAGCCTGGCCAGATCTGCCTCGACGAGCCGAACCTCGTCGAACGCTGACGCCCAGGCCTGTCGCGCCGCGTCTCGGACGACGACCAGCACGTGCGCGCCTGGGGCGGCATCGACGATCCTCGCGAGGGCCTCTCCCCGATGCCCCGGCTCGCACCCGTCATCACCATGGTCTGCACGACAGGCCCCCAGATCATCGTGAGGAGAGTGTCTCTCGCGATGCGCGAGACCATCCCACCCTAGGTCACTGACTTCGCCTCTCAGCCCGGGGAGCGCCTAGGCATGCTGCAGATCGGCGTTCAGAGGGTCTTGTCGGGGTTGCCTATATCGTAATACGATTTGATGATGGAGACAGTCAACGGGGTGCCGGTCACCGACGAGATGATCCAGGCCTGGGCTGATGAGGCGGAACGCGGCTATGACGTCGAGGCGCTGCGCAAGCGTGGCCGCAAGTCGAAGGGCGATGGTCCGGGTCGCGTCGTCCCCGTCCGGCTCGACGTCTCGCTCATCGGAGCCCTCGATGAGCGTGCGGAGCACGAGAACACGAGCCGCTCGGACATCATCCGAGCGGCGATCCGCGCTTACGTCGCGTGAGGGTCAACCATTCGGCCCTCAAGCACGGCATCGGCGAGAAAGATATCCTGCACGCCGTCGCTCATCGTGCGTACGAGAGTGAGCCGGACGACGACATCCCTGCCAAGCAATTCGTGCTGGGGTTCGACCGCCATGGACGCCTTCTCGAGCTCGTGATCGTGACCTTCGACAGCGGCAACCAGCTCGTCATCCACGCCATGAGGGCGCGCCGCCAGTTCCTCGGCCTCCTCGATTGAATCTGCGGTCGGTCCTTCGTGCGTCCAGCACGGCAGCGATCAGCAGTGGCACGAGCACCGTAGCGCCGACGGCGGGGATGGCGGTGCCGGAGTCGTTCATGACGAAGCCGATCAACCACATGACGACGATGCAGATCAGCCCGGTGCGCAGCAGCGGGACGCGGTCGTAGGCCGGCAGCAGGGGCCGACCCAGCGCTGAGTGCGGGCGCAGCAGGGCCACGATCACGAGGACCAGGCCGACGGGGATCAGCATCGCCAGGGGAGAGCCGGTGAGCATGTCGAGGTTCTGCTGGGCCTTGCGGGTGATCACGTCCAGCGCGCCGCCGTCGAGCACGGTCTGGACGAACCGTCCGAGGTGCGTGCGGGACGACGCGGGCCGCAGGTAGTCCACGACCGCCAGCCCGACGAGGGCGAGGACCGTCACGAGGCCGACCATCAGGACCCGTCCCCAGCCGAGGCGCAGCCCGAGCGCCACGACGACCAGACCAGCGACGGCGGGCAGGAGTGCGGCGGGCCCGCCGAGGTCGGCTCCCCAGGTGGGAGACCCGTCGACCACGACGGCGACCAGACCGATCGCCAGCGCGGCGAGGGCGCCGGCTCGCGGACGGCCGCGACGCGCGCCCAGGTCGGCCACCGCGACGCAGAGCAGCAGGACCGACGTGGCCAGGAGCGCGAACGCCACGTTGCCGAGGCCGTAGAACCGGCCCCCGATCGTCGGCTGCTCGCCCATGAGCGTGGAGAGCGTGAGGCGCGAGCCGGTGACGGCGTCGCCGGCGATGACGAGGGCGGTGATGGCGGCCACCGCGGCCGGCGACCCGAGCGGGTGGCGCCGCCAGGGGCCGGCCAGCGCCATGGATCCGAGCACGAGGGCGACGGCGGCCACGACGGCGCTGAGCGTGAGGAGCGGCGGCCCCACCCGCCACCAGGGGACGAGCGCCGCGAGATAGGTGGCGGCGGGGACGCATGCCGCGACCACGGCCACCGCGCGCACGCCACGCGCCAGCCGCCTGCGCGTCGCGTCGCCGGTAGACGAGCGTCGCGCGAGCAGAAGCGCCCCGAGGTAGAGCACCAGCTGCCCGATCGCCCAGGTCTTGAAGAAGGGGTCGGCGAGCGGTTGCACCTGGTGCGCCGCCTGCGCCGTGTCGACCATCGTCTCCCGGCGCGCCGCCGCCGTGCCGTCGTCGGGAAGGACGGTCCACGCGTCGCCGGTCCAGGACGCCGGCCCGCTGCCTCCGCGCAGCGCGACGACCTCGGGGGCCAGGTCCGTCAGCAGGACCATGCCGTCCTGCCGGGTCGCCGAGGACCGCAGCGTGCCGGGCGCGATGCCCGGACCCCTCTCGAGCACGACGCGCACGCGCTCGGCGGGCCCGTCGTCGGCCAGCCCCGCGACGATCACGGTGGCGTTCTCGGGCGTGGCGGCCAGCACCTCGCCGAGCCGGGCGTCGAGCCCCGCCAGCTGGGTCGCCCGCGCACCCCGGTCGCGGGTCGTCAGCCCGCCCGGGTCGACGAGCGTCACCGGGCACCGGGCCAGGTCGGCCGGCAACGTCGAGGGCTCGTATGCCGTCGCGCTCCCCACCCGGCCGTCGCCGTCGGCGGCGCCGACCGCCGCACCAGGCCCGATCGCCGCGACGCAGTCGCCCCGCTGTCCCAGCGTCGCCGCGAGGCTGCCGAGCCGACTGTCCTGGCGGGTGCGGGACGCCGCCTCGACATAGCGTTGCCACCCCGTCATCACGCCGTCCGACCCGACCGAGGGGAGGGCTGAGCAGGGCGGACGCGGGTCGTCGCCCTGGTCGGGCTGCGCCGCGCGCCCGCCCGCGCCGAGAGTCAGCCACCCGTCGACCGGGCAGGTCGTGAGGTGCACGGACCGCACGATCAGCGAGGACGATGCGCCACCCTCCAGCATCGACCACAGGGAGGGCGTGCGGGCGGGGTCGAGGTCGTGGGCGTCCAGCCCGGGCAGACCCACCACGACGACCGGGCCGGGGCCCGGCCGCTCGGTGGCCGGCCGTTCGGTGGCCGGCCGGACGGAGGCGGCAGCGCGAGGAGCGCCCGCGGCGACCCCGGCCCCGGTGACCACGCCGAGCAGCAGGAGGCACAGGGCCGTCATACCGCCCAGCAGGGCGAGCAGGCGGGAAGGGGCGGTCACGGCGTCAGCCTAGGACGCACCCCTGACAGACCCGCTCAGGCGCAGCGCGCACGTCAGGCGCAGGCGACAGCCCGCCTCAGCACCGCCCGCATAGCAACCCGCCTACGGGCCAGGCCGCCGACGGGCCGGGCCATCGACCAGGACGACCAGGACGACCAGCAGGTGCGGGTCCTTCTCCACCTCGAGAGGGAGGTGGTCCGTCGGTGCTCGCCCCTAGGATCTCGGCCATGGCCACCACCCTGACCGCCGCGGGCGAGCGCATCCGTGCGTTCTTCGCCGTCGACGACCTCTGGGAGCGCCCCGGGCCGACGGCGTCCCAACGTCGCAACGACCTGTGGATCGCCCTGGCGCTGTGGGTCTGGGGCGCGCTCGGCATGGAGCTCGTCCGCAGCATCGCCGACCCCCGCTACGTCGACCATCCCGTGTGGGTCCAGCACCTGCTGATCGCCCTCGGCACGCTGCCGCTGGTCTGGCGGCGCAGCCACCCGCTGCTCGTCATGGGGATCCTCCAGCTGCACATGTTCCTCGTGGGCATCACCGTGCCGGAGGTCATGCGGGGCTTCACGATGCAGTGCGTCTACGTCTTCGCGCTGTTCACCGGGGTGGCGTGGGCGCGCTCGCGGCGGGCCATGCTCGGGCTGGTCGGGGCCGTCCTCGTCCTGATGTTCGGCTGGATCGCCTGGCAGTACGCCCTCGGCACGGCGGTGCAGGAGATCCTCGACCGTCGCGACGACGTCCGGCCCGCCCAGGGGCTGTTCCCGATCGTCCAGGCCTCCGTCGTCTTCGACGTCGTGACCAACCTCGTCTACTTCGGCGGCGGCATCGTCGGCGGCCAGGCCGCCTGGCGGCAGGCGCGCTCGCGGGACCTGCTCGAGCGTCAGTCGGTCCAGCTCGCGCAGCAGGCCGACGAGCTGGCCGACCGCAAGGTCGTCGAGGAGCGGCTGCGGATCGCTCGCGAGCTGCACGACGTCGTCGCCCACCACGTCTCGGTCATGGGGGTCCAGGCTGCGGCTGCCCGCCGTGTGCTGGACCGCAACCCCGAGGCGGCGGCCGCGGCGCTGGGCCAGGTCGAGGAGTCCTCGCGGCAGGCCGTCGGCGAGATGCGCGGGCTGCTCGGCACCCTGCGCCGCACGGACCGGCCGACCGGGGGCGACCCCGGTGCAGCGGCCACCGACGACGCGGCTGCAGACCGCGACCGCGCTCCCCAGCCGGGGGTCGACCAGGTCGCCGAGCTGGTCAACGCCGCGTCGCGCCCGGGGTTCACCGTCACCTACCAGGTCGTCGAGGACCGGCCGGGTGCGCTCACCGAGGTCCCGATGCCGGTCGGGCTGTCGATCTATCGCACCGTCCAGGAGGCGCTCGCCAACGTCCGCCGCCACTCGACCGCGCACGCCGCGGGGGTGGTCGTGCGCATCGACCGCGAGGGTGAGCGGAGATTCGTCGAGGCGGAGGTGCTCGACGAGGGACGGCCCCGCTCCGGCACGTCCGGGTCGGGGCTGGGGCTGCTCGGCATGCGCGAGCGCATCGCCTCCCACGGCGGCACCTCCGAGATCGGCCCCCGGGCCACGGGTGGCTATCGCGTCCGCGTGCGCTTCCCGCTGACCTCCGGCTCGTGACCGGGGCCGCGCGGCCGGGGGCACGTGACGCCTGCCAGCGAGGACAGGGGACGCCTGCCAGCGAGGACTGGGGACACCTGCGTCCGAGCAGGTCGCTAGGGTGTCGGCCATGGGGGACGACCGGGGGAACGACATGGTGGGCGGCGCGCAGGTCCTGCGGGTGCTGCTCGCGGACGACCAGGCGCTGGTGCGCAACGGGTTCCGGCTGATGCTGTCGGTCGAGGACGACCTCGAGGTCGTCGGCGAGGCCGCCAACGGCGCGGTCGCCGTCGACCAGGCCCGCAGCCTGCACCCCGACGTGGTCCTGATGGACGTGCAGATGCCGGTCATGGACGGGATCGAGGCGACCCGCGTGATCGCCGCCGAGGACCTCGCCAAGGTCCTCATCCTCACCACCTTCGACAACGACGACTACCTCTTCGACGGGCTGCGCGCCGGCGCCAGCGGCTTCCTGCTCAAGAACGCCGACCCCGACCAGCTCGTCGACGCCGTCCGCGCGGTCGGCCACGGGCACGCCCTCCTCGCTCCCGAGGTCACCCGCCGGGTCATCGCCCAGATGGCGGCGGCCGAGGGTCCCGCACCCGCCGAGACGGCGGCCGGCTCCCGGCATACGGCCGCCCTGGCCACCCTGACCGAGCGGGAGCGCGAGGTGCTCGTCCTCGTGGGCCGCGGGCTCTCCAACGCCGAGATCGCCCGCGAGCTCTTCGTCGGCGAGGCGACGGTCAAGACGCACGTGTCCAGCTGCCTGGCCAAGCTGCACCTGCGGGACCGGGTGCAGGCCGTGGTCCTCGCCTACGAGTCGGGCCTCATCCAGCCGGGGGAGTAGCCCCGCGACGAGATCATCCTCGCGGGGGAGGTGCGCCCCCTCGCGACCTCCTAGGTTGGGTGGTGCGAGCAGGCCGTATGCCGGAAGAACCGCTTCCGGGGCCACCCGCACGAGGAGGGGTGAGACGTGATCGAGGTCCAGGACCTGACGCGGCGGTTCGGCGACCACACCGCCGTGGACCACGTGTCGTTCGCGGTGCCGAGGGGGCAGCTGATCGGCTTCGTGGGCGGCAACGGCGCCGGCAAGACGACGACCATGCGGATGATCATGGGCCTGCTGCAGATCCACGAGGGCGAGGTGCGCTGGGACGGTCATGAGGTGACCACCGCGGACCGCCGCACGTTCGGCTACATGCCCGAGGAGCGCGGCCTCTACCCCAAGCAGGGGATCGCCGACCAGCTCGTCTACCTCGGTCGGCTGCACGGGATGTCGCGCCCGGACGCCCAGCAGGCGACGGACCAGCACCTCGAGCGGTTCGGCCTCGGTGACCGCGCCAAGGACAAGCTCGAGTCGCTGTCGCTCGGCAACCAGCAGCGCGTGCAGATCGCCGCGGCCGTGATGAGCCGGCCCCGCGTGATGATCCTGGACGAGCCGTTCTCCGGGCTCGACCCGGCCAGCGTCGACACGATGGTCGACCTCCTGCGAGAGCACACCCGCACCGGCGTGCCCGTGCTCTTCTCCAGCCACCAGCTCGACCTCGTGGACCGTCTGTGCGACGGCCTGGTCGTGCTGAGCAAGGGCCGCGTCGTCGCCCAGGGCACCGCCGACGAGCTGCGGTCGAGGGGGCCGCAGCGTCATCGCATCGTCCTGGGCGGCGACGCCGGATGGGTGCGGTCCCAGCCGGGGCTGCACGTGGTCGACGTCGACGGCCCGTCGGCCCTGGTCGAGCTGCTCGAGGCCGGCGCCGACCGCCGGCTGCTGACCGAGGCCCTCGCACGCGGCACGGTCACCGAGTTCGCCCGCGTGTGCCCCAGCCTGAGCGAGATCTACCGAGAGGTGACGGCATGAGCACCCAGATGGCCCCCGAGACGCATCCCTCCCCGTCGACGCCGGCAGGTCAGGGCGCCGCGGCACCGGGCGGGGGCCGCGCGCCCCGCAACGCCTGGCAGCTGGTCGCCGCCCGGGAGATGGCGGTCAAGCTGCGCGACAAGAACTTCATCATCGGCACCGTCATCACCATGGTCCTGCTGATCGGGATCACCGGGTTCCAGGGCTGGATGGCGAGCCGCACCAGCGCCACGACGGTCGCCGTGGCCTCGGCCGAGGGCCGGACGCTCGCGGAGGCGGTGGGTCGGACCATGTCGGCCGGCGACGACTCCGACGAGGTCAAGGTCACCCAGGTCGCCGACCAGGCGGCCGCCGAGCGCCTGGTCCAGGACGGTGATGCTGACGTCCTGCTCGCCCGCTCCGGCGAGGGCTGGCAGATCACCAGCAACGAGACCGCGCCGACCGACCTGACCTCGGCCACCCGTCAGGTGCTCACCTCGCAGACGCTCGCCACCACGGCGGCCAGGGCGGGCACGACCCCCGAGGCCATCAGCCGGCAGACCGCGGTGACCACCCGCACGTTGTCCGGGACCGACGTGTCCAAGGAGGTCACCGCCAAGGTCGTCGGAGGCGTGTTCGCCATGCTCTTCTACTTCGCGGCGCTGATGTTCGGCATGCAGATCGCCCAGTCGGTGATCGAGGAGAAGCAGTCGCGCATCGTCGAGATCCTCGCCTCGGCCATCCCCGTGCGGCAGCTGCTCGCGGGCAAGGTCATCGGCAACACCGTGATCGCGGTCGGCCAGATCGTGCTCTACCTCGCGGTCGGGCTCGTCGGGATCAGCTTCACCCCGTTCAAGGAGATGCTCGGCGGGGTGGCGACCGCGGCGATCTGGTACGTCCTGTTCTTCCTCGCGGGATTCCTCGCCCTGGCCTGCATCTGGGCGGTCGCGGGCTCTCTCGCGACCCGCAACGAGGACCTCCAGCAGACCACGACCCCGCTGACGATGGTGCTGATCATCGGCTTCTTCGCCTCCTTCATGGCGGCGGGGGCGTGGCGGGTGGCGCTGTCCTACGTGCCGGTGCTCTCCTCGATGCTCATGCCCACGCGCCTCATGGACGGCTCGGCGCAGTGGTGGGAGGGCGTCATCGCCCTGGCGCTCACCCTGGCCTTCGCCGCCGTCGCGATGGTCCTCGGCGAGCGGATGTACCGCCGCTCGCTCATGCAGACCTCGTCTCGCATGACGTTCAGGCAGGCGCTGACCGCGTCGGACTGAGCCATGATCGTGGACGCCTGCCCCCGCACCCGCGGCGGCGGGCGTCCACCCGCGTCGAGGGAGTCCGCATGCGCTACGCCTATCTGGGTCCGGCCGGGACCTTCACCGAGCAGGCGCTGCTGCAGCGGCCCGAGGCGTCCGCGCCCGACGCCGAGCGGGTGCCTCACGGCTCGGTCGACTCGGCCCTCGCGGCCCTGCGCGCGGGCGAGGTCGACGCGGCCGTCGTCCCGATCGAGAACTCCGTCGAGGGCGGCGTCAGCGCCACCCTGGACGCCCTCGCCACCGGCGACCCGCTCGTGGTGGTCGCCGAGATGCTCGTCCCCATCACCTTCGTCCTCGCGGCACCGGCGGGCGTGACGCTCGCGGACGTCCGCGCCGTCGGCACCCACTCCCATGCCTGGGCCCAGGTCCGCGGCTGGATGTCCACGCGGCTCCCCGAGGCGGCATACGTGCCGACCCTGTCGACGGCGGCGGCCGCGGCCGGCCTCGGTGGGCCGACCGAGGACCAGACCCCGTATGACGCAGCCGTGTGCGCGCCCGTCGCCGCCACCGTGCACGGCCTGGAGCTGCTGGCCGGCGACATCGGCGACAACCGAGCCGCCGTCACGCGCTTCGTGCTGGTGTCCCGGCCGGGCAGCGGTCCGGCGCCCACCGGCGCCGACAAGTCGACGATGGTCCTCTACCAGCACGAGGACCACCCGGGCGGGCTGCTCGGGCTGCTCGAGCAGTTCTCGGTGCGGGGGATCAACCTCACCCGGCTCGAGTCCCGCCCGACCGGGGAGGGCATGGGCCGCTACTGCTTCAGCATCGACATCGAGGGGCACGTCGACGACGAGCGGGTCGGCGAGGCGCTGATGGGCCTGCGGAGGGTGTGCGCGGACGTGCGCTTCCTCGGCAGCTATCCGCGCGCGGACCGGCTCGCCGCGACCGTCGCCGCGGGCACGCAGGACGCGGACTTCCAGCACGCGCGGTCCTGGCTGCGCTCGCTGCGCACCCCCTGAGCGCCGAGGTGTGGGGCGTCTCACCCGGGCCGGAGCAACCCCTGCCGCGCGACGACCGGGACCGCTGACTAGGGTCGAGGCATGACGCACATCCTCTGCATGGGTGGCGGCGGCTTCTCGATGTCGCCCGACAACGCGGCCACGGCCCTCGACCGGTACGCCCTGGAGCTGACGGGCAGGTCCAACCCCCTCGTCTGCTTCGCGCCCACAGCGTCCGCCGACGACCCGGAGTACGTCCACCGCTTCCTCACGGCCTTCGGCGGCCTGGGCGTGCAGACGATGGTGCTCACGCTGTGGCAGGACGCCCGGCACGCCCTCGAGCGGTTCGGGGACATCGACCTGCTGTATGTCGGGGGCGGTTCGACCGTCAACCTCATGGCGCTGTGGGACGCGCACGGGGTCAGCCAGGCGGTGCGGGACCTGCGGGCCGAGCGTGACGTGGTGTTCGCCGGCACGAGTGCCGGGGCCAACGTCTGGTGCGAGGCGTGCACGACCGACTCGTTCGGCGGCATCGACCCCTGGCGCGGCGGCCTGGGCTTCGTGCGCGGGTCCTTCTCGCCGCACTTCGACAGCGAGGCGGAGCGCGCCCCGCACTACCTGTCGTGGGTGCGCGAGGGCGAGCTGCCGGTGGGCTGGGCGGCCGACGACGGCGCGGCGCTGCACGTCCTCGACGGCAAGGTCCAGGCGTGCGTGACCGAGCGCGACGACGCCAAGGTCTATCGGGTGGACCGCAGCGGGATCACTGCTCAGCAGATGACGCGTCTGGCCTGACGGCGAGGTACTTGCGCAGCCCCTGCTCGCCCGCCCGCATCATGTGCGTGTGGTTGATCCGCAGCAGACGGTGGCTGGTCACCGGCATGCGCTCGAGGTGCTGGTTGGTGAGATAGACGTCCTGGGTCCAGCGGGCGGCGGTGGTGGTGTCGCCCTGCCAGGACAGGTCCCACTGGGCATAGCCCACGAGGTCCTGGGCGAGGCCGACGCGCAGCACGCCGTTGTCGCGGTCGAGGATCTGCTTGGTGGCGACGATCTTGAGCGTCACCGGGATCAGCGAGCGCACCGACAGGCGTCGGGCGTCCCCGGGCAGCGGCTCGGTGGCCCGGATCTGGGGCCACCACTGCGCGTAGCGGTCGACGTCGAGCAGGACGTCGTAGGCCTCGCCGAGCGGCAGCGGCACCTGCCACACGTGGTCGAAGTGGTAGTGGTGCGGGGCCATCATGACGAACGAGCCTCCTTGCGGCGCAACCAGAGCCAGGCCATCAGCGCGCACAGGACACCGTTGAGCATGCCTACGACGATGTCGATGACGTGGTGCATCCCACGGTAGGCCCTGGCGTAGGCCACGAGGAACGGGATCAGGACGCACACGAACTGGACGAGGCGGCGCAGGACGACGTTGTCGATCCGGTGCGCCATGAAGGCGAGGGAGAGGTAGAACGCGGTGGCCGCGCCGACGTGCCCGCTGGGGTAGGACGAGGTCGGGGGCGCCGGGTCGAGCTTGCTGACCTCGGGCCGGGGGCGGCCGGTGAGCTCGGTCGCGGCGACGAAGATGCTGGCCTGCAGCGCGATGGCGATGCCGGGGATCACGGCATACCACCACTCCTTGGTGCGCCACCAGACCAGGGCGATGATGATCAGGCAGGACCCGATGATGTACTCCGTGTTGCCGATGTGCGACCACACCATCGTGACGGAGTTCCACAGGCTGGTGCGACCCGACTCGAGGTCCTTGTTGATCGGCTCCTCGGCGGTGTCCCAGCTCTTGAGCGGGCCCATCAGGGCCAGGCCGAAGCCGTAGATCGCGAGGAACAGCACGATGCCCGGCGCGATGGCGCGCACGAGGAGATCCTTGAACGCCGCTCCTGCCCTGGGGCGGGAGCTGTCGAGGTCGTAGCGCAGCAGGAAGGGCATGTCAGGTTCTCCTCGTGCCGAGCGCCTCGGTGCGCTCGGTGCTGGGGTCGGTGGGGTCGGTGGGGTCGGCCGGGTTGGCCGGTATGCCGTGCTCGCCGGTCGCCGGCACGTGGACGAAGCCGCGCCACGAGCCGTAGACGAAGGCCGCCGCGAGGAGCAGGCCGGCGGTCACGTCGGAGGGGAAGTGGACGCCGAGGTAGACGCGGTCGAGCAGGACCGTGACCGTCGCCACCGCGGCGAGCACGACGGCGACGACGCGCTGGGCGCGGGTCCGCAGGAGCGGCCACAGCAGGACCACCAGGACCATGCAGATGGCTGCGGTGTTGGCGGCGTGCCCGGACGGGAAGCTGTAGCCCGGCGCGTGGGACACCGGGTCGTCGACGACCGGCCTCGCTCGCTGGACGAGCAGCTTGACCTGCAAGAACAGGTTCCAGCCCAGCATCATCGTGATCCACGCCCACCAGGAGCGGGCGGTCATGCCGCGAGCGCGCCAGGTCCACAGGCACACCAGCGTCGCGGCGAGGTAGGCCCGCCACGGCTGCCAGATCTCCTGCCACAGGACGAGCGCCGAGCGCAGGTCGGGGTGCGCACGGGTGACGTCCGTGGCGGCGACGATCGCGCGCTGGTCCAGCTCCATGAGCGGGGCGAACCGCTGCTGCACGAGCACGGCGAGGGCGATGACCGGTGCGCTGAGCACCACGGCGGTCAGCACGGCGCGGGCGAGCTGGCGCGCATGGTGGCGCCGCAGCCGTCCTCGCAGGCTGGTCCGCCGGGTGGGGCTCACGCGGCGACGTCCCCCTTGGAGGCGCCCGAGGCCGGGGTGGCGGAGGCGGTGGCGGAGGCGACGCGGACCCGCAGGGCTGCGGGCAGGACGTGGGCGCTGATGGACGTGCGCTCGCCGATGGTGTCGCCGTCGAGCTGGACCTGGACCGCGCGGCTGGCGTTGACGGTGATGTTGCGCGTGGTGTGGTGCGTGACGCGGTGGTGACCCTTGCGCTTGGCGGTGACCAGGCGCAGGAGCACCGCGCCCCAGCCAATGCCACCGTCGGGGGACAGCATGAGGGCGTCCAGCTTGCCGTCGTCGACCTGGGCCTCGGGCATGAGCGCCAGGCCCTGGATCTTGCCGCAGTTGCCGATGATGACGCTGCGCGTGCGCCGGGAGAAGGTCTCGGTGTCGGTCGTGACCTGGGCCTTGAACTGGGAGCCCCACAGGTGCTTGGCGCCGGACACGAGGTAGGCGGCCCAGCCCACCTTGGACTTCAGGCCCTCGGGCGCGTCGGCCATGATGTCCGCGTCGAAGCCCATGCCGGCCATGACCAGGAAGTGCAGCTCCTCGGGGCCGGTGTCCTCCGGGGCCAGCGCCTCGGCGTCGACGGGCTGGTCATCGACCTCGCCCTCGCCGTCCATCGGGGCAGGGTTGACGCGGAGCACGCCGACGTCGATGACGCGCTCCTCGCCGGTCAGGGCGATGGCCAGGGCGTCGCGCAGCGAGTCGACCGGCAGGTCGAGGTTGCGGGCCAGCAGGTTGCCGGTGCCGCCGGGCAGCAGGCCGATCGGGACCTCGGAGCGGGCGCGGGCCATCTCGCTCCCGACCGTGCGCACGGTCCCGTCGCCGCCGAGCGGGCAGATCACGTCGACCCCCGCGTCGAGCGCCTCCTTGGTCTGGCCCGAGCCCGGGTCGTCCTCGGTCGTCTCCAGCCAGAGCGGCTCGTCCCAGCCGGTCTCCTGGCACAGCGCGCGGACCTCGTCGCGGACCTTGGCGACGTGGTCGAACTTCGTGGGGTTGACGATCACCGCGGCGCGGGGGAGCGGCTCCGGCTCGGGGGTGGTCTCGCTCGCGACGCCGGTCGAGGCGCCAGCAGCCCTGTCGGTGCTGTCGGTGCTGTCGGAGCTGCCGGCCGCGTCCGACGGCCGCGCTGCACCCGATCGTCCCCGGGTGGCGAGGACGAGCACGAGCAGCAGGACGGCGACGCCGATGACGAGGATCCACATGTCTGGCACGCCTGAACGGTACCCGTGCGAATGCCTGGGCTAACCCCGTTTGGGCCCGATCGGTGCCGCCTCGTGGCCCCGGGTCGTATGCCGCGTCCTGCCACCGGGGCCGAGGCGGCGACCACGCGAGCGCCCGGCCCGTCAGGCATACGAGGTGGAGGGGTGTCGTCGCAGGCCACTAGGCTGAATCCGTGATCGACATCAAGCTGCTGCGCGACGACCCCGAGCGGGTCAGGAAGTCGCAACGTGCCCGCGGCGAGGACGACACCCTCGTCGACCAGATCCTCGAGCTGGACCAGCGTCGTCGCGCGGCGCAGTCCCGGTTCGAGGCGCTCCGGGCGGAGCAGAAGTCGGTGTCCAAGGACGTGGGCGCCCTCATGGGTCAGGCGCAGCGGGCCAGGAAGGCCGGCGCCGACGACGCGGAGCAGCTGAGGCAGCAGGCCGAGGCGGCCCGGGCCACGGCCGGTGAGCTGAGCACGCAGGTCAAGGAGCTCGAGCAGGCCGCCGACGAGGCCGCTCGCGAGATGGACGTCATCGCCCACCGCATCGGCAATGTCATCGTCGACGGTGTGCCCACCGGCGGCGAGGAGGACTTCGAGCTGCGCGAGACCGTCGGTACGCCACGGGACTTCGCGGCCGAGGGGATCGACGTCAAGGACCACGTCGAGCTCGGCACGGCGCTCGGGAGCATCGACCTGGAGCGCGGGGCCAAGGTCGCGGGCAGCCGTTTCTACTACCTCAAGGGCGACGGGGCGCGGCTGGAGTACGCCCTCATGGGGCTCTGTCAGCAGATCGCCGCCGAGGAGGGCTTCGTCCCGCTCGTCGTCCCCAACCTGGTCAAGGGGCAGACGATGGCGGGCGCCGGCTTCCTCGACAGCCACGCCGACGAGGTCTACCAGCTGCCCGCAGACGAGCTCTACCTCACCGGCACCTCCGAGGTCGGCCTCGCGGGCTACCACCTCGACGAGATCATCGACCTGTCGGACGGCCCGCTGCGCTACACCGCGACCTCGACCTGCTACCGCCGCGAGGCGGGCAGCCACGGCAAGGACACCAAGGGCATCTTCCGCGTCCACCAGTTCCAGAAGACGGAGATGTTCGTCTACTGCCGCCCCGAGGACGCGGAGGCCGAGCATGACAACCTCCTGCGCATCGAGCGGCGGATCCTCGACGCGCTCGAGCTGCCCTATCGCATCATCGACGTCGCGGCGGGCGACCTCGGCGGGCCGGCCGCGCGCAAGTTCGACTGCGAGGCCTGGGTCCCCAGCCAGGAGCGCTACCGCGAGCTGACGTCGACGTCCAACTGCACGACCTTCCAGGCGCGCCGGCTCGGCATCCGCGAGCGCGACCCGCAGGGCAGCGGCACGCGCGTGGTGGCGACCCTCAACGGGACCATGGCGACCAGCACCCGGCCGATCGTCGCCCTCCTCGAGAACCACCAGCAGGCCGACGGGTCGGTGCGCGTGCCCGAGGCGCTGCGCCCCTGGCTCGGCGGCCGCGAGCTCCTGACCCCGGCGGGCCGCTGACCGATGGCGCACCGCCCCCGCATGGTCTGCCTCGACATCGACGGCACCACCATCAACCACGCCCGTGAGCTGTCACCCGCCGTCCAGGAGGCCGTCCAGACGGTGGCCGACGCGGGGGTGCACGTCGTCATGGCCACCGGACGCGCGTGCGTCGCCACCATGCCGATCATCCGCACGCTGGGGATCAGCCAGGGTCGCGCCGTCTGCTCCAACGGCGCCGTCACCCTCAAGCTCGACCCCCACAAGCGCAAGGGCTACAAGTTCACCGAGGTCGTGACCTTCGACCCCGGACCGTCGCTGCGGCTGCTGCAGGACAAGATGCCCGGCGCGCTCGCCGCCGTCGAGGAGCTCGGCAAGGGCTTCAAGGTCAACGCGCCCTTCCCCGACGGCGAGCTGGACGGCAAGATTCGCGTCGTCGGCTGGGACGAGCTCATCGACACCCCCGCCACCCGCGTGACCCTGCGCCAGCCCGAGACCCCGGTCGAGGACTTCCTCGCCCAGGTGCACGCCGTGGGTCTGCACGGGGTCTCGTATGCCGTGGGCTTCTCGGCCTGGCTCGACATCGCGCCGGAGGGCGTCTCCAAGGCGTCCGCACTGGAGCTCGTGCGCCGCAAGCTCGGCGTCGACCCCTCCGACACGGTCGCCGTCGGGGACCAGCGCAACGACCTCGAGATGCTGTCCTGGGCCGCCCGCGGCGTGGCGATGGGCAATGCGCCCGACGAGGTCAAGGCCGCCGCGGACGAGGTCACCGGGCACGTCGACGACGACGGGCTCGTGCCCGTCCTGCGTTCCCTCATCGACTGACGCCTCGCCGTCGACCGGGCGGCCCCCCGGACCGTCGGACGGTCTGACGGTCCGACGGGCACTCGTCGAGCTGGTCTCAGAGCGGTGCAACCTGCTGACGTGACTGTGCGTGTGTCTATCATCGACCGAAAGTCAGGTTGGGGGACCGATGATGCGCCGTTCAACAGCACTCGCCATGGCCGCCGTGCTCGTGCCTGCCGCAGGCGCGCTCGGGGTGGCCCCGTCCGCCTGGGCGCTCGCGGGCAGCACACCGGCCCCGGCGCCGAGCAGCCTGCCGGCTGGCAGCTCCCTGCCCGGCGCACCGACCCGCCCTGCCTCTGCCGACGACCCGGCCACCGCCGCGCCGACCACCTCGGCCCCGACCACCTCGGCCCCGACCACCTCGGCCCCGACGAGCGAGGCGCCAGGTGCTCCCGTCGGCGCACCCACGAGCACGACCCCGCCGGCGCCGCCGCCCTCGCCGAGGCCCACCGCGCCGCGCACCCACGACAGCCAGCAGGTGCGAGTGTCGCTGCAGTGCGCGGGATGCGGAGGGTGGGACTGGGTGGCCGGCGTCGGGCAGACCCGGGTCGTCGGCATGGTCCTGCCGGCCCGGGCCGGCACGCCCGTGCGGATCCTGCGCAAGGCGCCGGGTGCGGCGGCATACGTGCAGGTCGCGACCGCGACCACCGGGACGAGCGGCGCGTTCTCGTGGACCGGCCCGATGGGGGCCGTGGGCACGAGCAGCTATCAGGCCGTGGTCGAGGGTGCACCCGCGTCGGCTCAGGTGGCGCGCGCGGTGGTCGCTCCGTCGGTGACCATGACGGTGCCGCCCGCGACCGACACGCTCAAGAACCCGCCCGTGACCGGCGTCGTCTCGCCGCGGATCGCGGGCATCCGGGTCCGAACCGAGGTGCTCACGCCAGCCGGGTGGCGCACCTCCCAGATCGGCACGACGCGCGCAGGGGGCGCCTTCACGCTCCCGTTGACCTACGGCCAGGGAGCGGTCGGCGTCGTCACCGTGCGGACGGCCATCACCGTGCCCAACGGCGTCGTCGCGGCCAGCCCGTCCCGCGGCATCAACCGCGTCGCGGTGATGGACCCGGTCGTGCGCGGGACGGTCGCCGCCGACGTGCCGCGCACCCATCGCGCGGGATGCCCCGTCGGGCCGGCCAGCCTGCGCACCATCGACATGAACCACTGGGGCTTCGACGGGCGGATCCACCGCGGGCGCCTCGTCATCCGGACCGCGAACGTCACCCCGATCCTCAACAGTTTCCAGACGGCGTTCAACGGGAGGTTCCCGATCCGGGAGATGCGCGACGCCAGCGTCTACGGCGGCGACGACATCATCTCGATGGAGCACGACAACACCAACGGCTTCAACTGCCGGCGCGTGACGGGCAACCCCTACCGGATGTCCCCGCACAGCTACGGCACCTCCGTCGACATCAACACCGTCGAGAACCCCTACCGCATCCCGTCCGGCGTCTGGCTGCCCAAGAACGGCCAGGCCTACGTCGCGCGCACGCCCTACCGCCCCGGGATGCTGACCCCGTCGACGCCGTTCACCAAGGCGCTGCTGGGCAACGGGTTCACCTGGTTGAGCGGCTTCGACTGGCAGCACTTCCAGCGATGACCGGTCGTATGCCGGCCCGCTGCCTCGCGGCGCTGGGGCTGGCGGCGCTGCTGGGCCCGGTAGCCGCCTGCTCGAGCGGGTTACCGACACCCTCCGGGTCGCCGACAACCTCTGGGGCAGTGGCGTCCGCAGGGGCAGCGACCACCGCTGCGGCGCAAGCGCCCTCGTCCACCGGAGGAGTTTCAGCGCCGGGGTCGGCGGCGGCCACCTCGTCTCCCACTTCAGCGGGAACCGCCCCTCCGACCTCGCCCGCGACCTCGCCCCCCGAGCCGGTCGTGGTCGAGCCGCCGCTGCCGACCGCCCCCGCCGCCACCAGGGCCGGGGCGCTCGACCAGCGCGCCCTGCCGACCCCGTCCGGCTGGACGACGGCCGTCGGGGACGGCGCGGACGGCGCCTACATCCCGAACGGCACCTGGGTCAACGCGCGCGACCCACGGTCCACCGCGCACGAGCTGCTCGGGCTGGGGTGCCAGGAGGTGCCCGCCGGCTATCCCGTGCCGACCGCGGCCCTCGAGGGGACCTATCGCGGACCCGGCGGCGCGTCGGGCACCACCGTGACGGTCGAGCTCCCCGACGAGGCCGCGGCCCGCCGGCTCGTCGACCTCTACCGCGGCCAGGCCGAGTCGTGCCGCGGCAGGGGCGACGCCCCGTTCACCTACGAGCCGCTGCGCGCCAGCCCCGACCTCGTGGACCGGCGCACCTTCGCGGGTGAGACGGCGACCTGGCTCGAGGTGGTCGGCGTCCGTGGCCGCCGGGCGACCTTCCTGCTGCTGCAGGAAGGGGCCGGTCGCCTCTCGGGGCGCCAGATCGACAGCGTCGTCGCCTCCCTCCGCTGACACCCGTCGATGGGGGCGGGCGGTTCCGGCATACGGCCGGGTGGGGCTGCCCCGGTCACCCGAGGTGGGCGACGACCTCCTCGGCGGTGGGGTTGCGGAGGACGGCCGAGCCCACGAGGACCGTCGGCGTGTATTCGTCCCCGCCGTTCAGGTCCCTGACGGCCTGGTTGGCGTCGGGGTCCCGCCAGACGTTGACCCAGGTCACGCGCTCGTCCGCTCCGAGGGCGCGGAGCAGGCGCTCGCAGTAGCGGCAGCCGGGCTTCCACAGGACGACCGCGTGGCCGTCCCGGACGGACCCGCGAGCCTCGGCCCAGGGAGTATGCCGTCCCCCGCGCAACGACCACCACCCATAGGCGGCGACGAGCCCGAGCGCGACGACGCCGGTCCCCAACCCCGCGACCAGACCGGACCTCGCCCCGATCCAGGCGGCGACCGCCACCGCCACGACGGCGAGGACGGCGATGCTGGCGCGGACCTGGTTCTGCACGTTCTCTCCTGCGTCGGTCGGGGTGATCGGTGATCCGTGTGATCCGTTGTCGGGGACGGTCAGCGGGCCTGCAGGGCGTCGAGCGCCACGGCCATCGCGGCGCCCACGCGCCAGTCCAGCTGCCAGCCGTTGGGGGCGACGGGGAGGGTGACGGCATACCGGTCGCGCACCGACAGCTTGCGCTCGGACGTCAGGACCGGGGTGCCGTCACCGGCGGTGAAGTCGAAGTGGAACACCCACGGGATGGGGAACGCGTCGACGACGGGCAGGTTCTCCATCAGGCGGCGCGCGATGGCGATGCCCTGGCTGCGCTCGGTGCCGGTGGCCTCGAGGCCGTCCGCGGTGCCGAGGTGCCAGGTCGAGCGGAGCAGCGACCTCGCGAAGTCCTTGCGGAACCACCCGATCTGGGCCCCGGAGGCGTCGGTTACGTCATAGGTCGCACCCAGGTCGATGCGTTGGCGGGCGCGGAAGGCGAACACCGGCGTCGATCGCGACTCGTCGGTGTAGAAGGTGACCAGCTCCTTGAGCGCGATCCGCTTCTGCTGCGCGAGGGCGAGGAGCTCACCCTCGTTGCCGGCGTCGTCGAGCCGGCGGATCTCGTAGCGGTTGACGATCGGCGTGATCCGCTGGCGTACGGCGAATCGGGTCATCGGCGCGGGGCGGCTCGTCATGGACTCCACTCTCCCACCTGCGCGACCACGCTCGGGGGCGCCTCACCGGGTCGGCGTCCCGCGTGGCATGCTGTGTGCCCTATGCACGAGCTCGTCATCACCTCCCCGGCCAACCCACGGCTGCGCGCCCTGACCGGGCTGCGTCGTCGGCGTGCCCGCGAGGAGAGCGGGGTGACGCTCCTCGAGGGCTACGAAGAGCTCGAGCTCGCGCTGTCGGCGGGGGTGCGGCCGCAGACGCTCTTCTACTGCCCGGAGCTGATGCTCGACCCCGACCGCCAGACGCGCGTCGTCCGGGACGTGCAGGCCGGCGGCGCAGAGGTGGTGCGGCTGGGTCGCGTCGCGTTCGAGAAGGTCGCCTACCGCGAGGGCCCGGACGGGTTCCTCGCGGTCGTGCGGTCGGTGGGGCGCGGGTTCGAGGAGCTGACGCTGCCGGCCGACCCCTTCCTGCTCGTGTGCCAGGGCGTCGAGAAGCCCGGCAACCTCGGTGCCATGCTGCGCACCGCCGACGCCGCGGGGATCCACGCCGTCGTCGCGGCCGACCCGGTCACCGACTGGGGCAACCCCAACCTCGTGCGGTCGAGCAAGGGCACGGTGTTCTCCGTGCCGGTCGCGTCGGCATCGACGCAGGAGACCTTGGCCGTATGCCGCGACCGGGGCGTGCTCGTGGTCGCCGCCACCCCGGACACCGACGTCGAGCACACCGACGTCGACTACACCGGACCGGTCGCGATCGCCGTCGGCACGGAGAAGGCCGGCCTCACCGAGGACTTCATGGCCGCGGCCGACGTGCGCGTCCGCATCCCCATGACGGGGCGGGCCAACTCCCTCAACGTGGCGACGTCGGCGGCCATCGTGATCTACGAGGCCGTGCGCCAGCGCCGGGCTGCCACCGGCTGACCTGGGTTCAAGGGCACGGCATGACCTGTGTCACGATGTGGCCATGCGCGTCGACCACGTCTCCTATGCCGCCGAGCCGGATGGCTCCATCGCGACCGCCGAGCGTCTGGCGGCCCGCCTCGGGGTGGAGCCGGTCTACGGCGGGGTGCACCCCCGCTTCGGCACCCGCAACATCGTCCTGCCCCTCGCGCACGAGCGCTACGTCGAGGTCGTCGAGGTCCTCGACCACCCGGTGACCGACAAGGCCCCCTTCGGGCAGGCGGTGCGGCTGCGCTCCGAGCAGGGTGGCGGCTGGATGGGCTGGGTGATCCGGGTCGACGACATCGCCCAGGTCGAGCAGCGCGTGGGCCGCGAGGCCGTGTCCGGCAACCGCACCCGCCCGGACGGCGTCACCCACACCTGGCGCCAGCTCGGCGTCAAGGGCCTGATCGCCGACCCGCAGCTGCCGTTCTTCGTGCAGTGGGACGAGGGCAGCGTGCACCCGTCGGCCGCCGCCACCAGCGAGGTCACCATCAAGCACCTGACCATCGGTGGGTCGCCTGACCGCGTGCGGGACTGGCTGGGCATGGACGCCGACGCGACGTCGTCGGTCATCGACTTCGAGTTCGTGGCGCCGGCCGGGAGCGCCGGCCTGCTGGCCGTGACCTTCCAGACCCCCACCGGCGACGTCACCATCTGACCTACCTCAGGTCGTCACACCCGCCTGGGTTCGCACCGCGGGCCGACGTGTCCAACCCCGGCTGATGGCCCTACCCCCGGCGGATGCATCGGCCGGGCTTCGTTCGCCAGGCTGATGCCTTTACCCCCGGCGGGTTCGGCCGTATGACGAGAAAGAGCCCTCGCCACCAGACCTCACGTCTGGTGGCGGGGGGCTCTCGGCATACGAGCTCCCTCGCGGGCTCAGGTCAGGTGCGCGCCCGACCAAAAGCCTTGAGCCGCAGGCTGTTGGTCACCACGAGCACGCTGGACAGGGCCATGGCCGCGCCCGACACCATCGGGTCGAGCAGGCCGAGCACGGCCAGCGGGATCGCGACGACGTTGTAGCCGAACGCCCAGGCGAGGTTCTGCTTGACGATCGCCAGCGTGCGCCGGGACAGGCCGATGGCGTCGGCCACGGCCCCGATCTCGGGGCGCACCAGCACGATGTCCGCGGAGTCGATCGCGACGTCCGTGCCGCTGCCCATCGCCAGCCCGAGGTCGGCCTGGGCCAGGGCGGCGGCGTCGTTGACCCCGTCGCCGACCATGGCCACGACCCGGCCCTCGCGCTGCAGCCGGGCGATCGCCTCGTGCTTGTCGCTCGGCAGCACCTCGGCGATGACGTCGGCCGGGTTGATGCCGACCTCCTCGGCCACCTGACGGGCCGTCCGCTTGTTGTCGCCGGTGAGGAGCATGGTGCGCAGGCCGAGGTCGCGCAGCGCCTCGAGCGAGGCGGGGGACGTCGGGCGGACCTCGTCGGCGACGGTGAGGGCGGCGTACGCGACGCCACCCCACCCGACGTGGACGGTGGTGCCCACGCGGTCCAGACCCTCGAGGTCGCCGGGGACGACGTCGAACAGGCTGGCCTTGCCGACGGTCACCTCGGTGCCCTTGATGGTGGCGCGCGCCCCCATGCCGGGCAGGTTGGTGAAGTCGGCGATCGGGCGCAGCTCGATGTCGCGCTGCTGGGCGGCGCGGACGATCGCCTGGGCGACGGGGTGCTCGGAGCCGGCCTCGACGGAGGCGGCGGCCTGCAGGGCGGCGGTCGGGGTCAGCCGTCCGCTCGGCGTCACGTCGACGAGGGTGGCCTTGCCGGTCGTGACGGTGCCGGTCTTGTCCAGCACGACGGTGTCGATACGGCGCGTGGACTCGAGGATCTCCGGGCCCTTGATGAGCACGCCCAGCTCGGCGCCCCGGCCGGTGCCGACGAGCAGCGCCGTGGGGGTGGCGAGGCCGAGCGCGCAGGGGCAGGCGACGACGAGCACGGACACGGCGGCCGACAGCGCGGCGGCGGCGCCCTGCCCGGCGACCAGCCACCCCGCGAAGGTCAGCGCCGCGATGACCAGCACCACCGGCACGAAGACCGCGGAGATCCGGTCGGCCAGCCGCTGCACCGGAGCCTTGCCGGTCTGGGCGGCCTCGACGAGGCGGGTGATCGAGGCGAGGGTCGTCTCGGAGCCGACGCGGGTGGCGCGGACGATGAGCCGGCCGTGCGCGTTGGTGGTGGCGCCGGTGACCTCGTCGCCGGGCGTCACGTCCACGGGGATCGACTCGCCGGTCACGACCGAGCGGTCCAGCGCGGAGCTGCCGTCGACGACGATGCCGTCGGTGGCGACCTTCTCGCCGGGGCGGACGACGAACTGGTCACCGACCTGCAGCTCCTCGATCGGCACGCGGACCTCGCGGGTGACGCGGGTCTGCGGGTCGATGCGCTGCACCGCGACGTCCTTGGCGCCCAGCTCGAGCAGGCTGGTGAGCGCCGATCGCCCGGCGGTGCGGGCCCGGTGCTCGGCGACGCGACCGGCCAGCAGGAAGGTCGTGACGACCGCCGCGACCTCGTAGTACATGTGCCCGGTGCTGCCCGCGAACGTCGCGACGACCGACCACAAGAAGGCCGCGGTCACGCCGATCGACACCAGCGTGTCCATGGTCGAGGCCTTGTGGCGGGCGTTGATCACGGCGGACCGGTGGAACGGCCACGCCGCCCAGATCGCGACGGGGATCGTCAGCACCAGCTCGGCCCACGGCCGCACGCCGCCCAGCAGGTGGTGCGCCGCCGGAACCATCGCCATGACGACGACGAACACGGTCAGCGGCAGGGCGATCTCGAGCCGGGTGCGCAGGGACGCGCGGCTCATCACCTGGTCGATGGCGTATGCCGGACCGCTGCCGGCCTGGGCCCCCGTCTCGGTCTCGGCGAGGCCCTCGCCGGACCCCGCTCGACGCCCCGCCCGCAGCTCGGAGGCAGTGTAGCCCGTCTGCTCCACGACCTTGACCAGGTCGGCGACGCTGAGGGCGGTCGGATAGGTGACGTGGGCCTTCTCGGTGGCGAGGTTGACGCTCGCCTGCACCCCGTCGAGCTTGTTGAGCTTGCGCTCCACCCGGCTCGAGCAGGAGGCGCAGGTCATGCCGCCGATCGCGAGGTCGACCGTGCGTTCGGCCTGCTGCTCGTCGGGCGGGCTGGTCGTCATACGGGTCGCGGTCACGAGACCACCGTGTAGCCCGCCTCGTCCACGGCGGCCGTGATCGCGGCCGGGTCGACGGGACCCTCGCTGGTGATGGTGACCGGGGAGTCGCCGCCCGCGACGAGGTCGATCGCGACGTCGGTGACGCCCTGGATCTCCTTGAGCTCGGAGGTGACGGCGCTCGTGCAGTGGCCGCAGGTCATGCCGTTGACGGTGATGGTGGTGGTCTGGCTCATGTCGGATCTCCTTGTCGTCCCAGGATCGTGAGTGTTTCGTCCGGCATTCTCGGGTGGAACGCTCACGTTGTCGGGGGTGGGGTGGGTGGTGCGGTCAGCTCTTGACGAGACGGGCGATGGCGGCGGAGGCCTCGGCGACCTTGGCGGCGGCGGCCTCGTCGGACTCACGGGCGGCGCCGACGACGCAGTGCCCGATGTGGTCCTCGAGCAGGCCGAGGCTGACGGCCTGCAGCGCCTTGGTGATCGCCGAGATCTGGGTGAGGACGTCGATGCAGTAGGTGTCCTCGTCGACCATGCGCTGCACGCCGCGGACCTGGCCCTCGATGCGCTTGAGGCGCTTGAGGTAGGCGTCCTTGTGGTCGCTCTCGACGTAGGCCGGGGCGGGCGGGTGCGGGCACGTGTCGCTGCTCATGATGGGATCAACTGTATACCCCCATGGGGTATTCCCCGCGGCGGGGTGCGACTCGGGTGGCAGCGCATCGGGGCGCGGGTCAGTCGGCCGGTCGCTGCAGGACGCGTCGGACGTTGCGGGACACCAGGTCGTAGGCCTGGCCGTCGCGGTCCTCGGCGACCGAGGTCTGCGGCGACGAGCTCTCGTGCACCTGCCACCCGGCATACACCTGCTCGAGGATCGCGCACGCGTCGTCGTGGCCCAGGTCCAGCTCGACCCGGGCCGCCCGGGTCTCGCCGTCGACGACCTCGCGCCGGTCGGTCGCGATCACCAGCACGTGGACGCCGCCCGGGGCGGTCGCGTCGCGCATCCGCTCCAGCAGGGCCACGAAGGCGTCCCGGCTGGACACGTGCTCCAGCGTCGAGACCCCGAGGACGAGATCGGCTGGGCCACGGTCGAACTCGTACGTCTCCTGGTCGGCGACCACGGGGATCACCACGTCGCCCACCGACTCGTGGGCGGCGCGCTCCTTGAGCTGCTGGATCGGGATGTCGAGCAGGTCGACCGCCACCACGCGCGAGCCCGCGGGCAGTGCCCTCGCCAGCGGTATGGCGTGCCGCCCCGATCCGGCGCCCAGGTCATAGACGCGGACGGGGCGCGTCCGGTCGAGGTGCGCGAGCGCGTCCATCACGATCGGCGCCGGCCGGTTGAGCCAGGCGTCAGGATCGTGCGCCTCAGGCGCGGAGTAGAGCTCCTCGTGGTAGCGGATGGTCTCGTCGCGGCCCTCGTCGAATCCCATGAGGACGAGCCTAGTTCCGCCACCGCCGCGTTGGGGCGCGGCGTTCGTGAGCTGGGAGCGCTCAGATGTCTGGTGGGGGTGGTCCGGATGCGACCTTCGTGAGCTGGGAGCGCTCAGATGTCTGGTGGGGGTGGCCCGGATGCGACCTTCGTGAGCTGGGAGCGCTCACATGTCTGGTGGGGGTGGCCCGGACGCGACCTTCGTGAGCTCGGAGCGCACGTCCGCACGCGCCGGGGATGGAGGTGCGGTCAGGCGTCGCTGCGCAGCCGCTCCAGGCGGGCCCCGAGCAGGGGACGGCGGTGGGCGTTGCCGTGGAGGGCGACATACCGCTCGCCGAAGGCCCACAGCAGCGCGTCGTCGAGGCGGCGGACCGCCCCGGGCGGGTAGTGGTAGGCCATCCGCGCCTCGATGGCGGCGTGGTCGACGCCGCGCAGGACGTCGCGCAGCTCGGCGAGCGAGGTGATGCCGAGCTCGAGCAGCAGCCCCGAGACCCACGAGTAGTGGTCGGTGCGGGACCAGCCGGCCTCGGCGAACTGCCCGGCGAGGAAGGCCGCGAGGTCCGACCCGCTGATGCGTGGGTCGTCCTCGTCGGTCTCGGTGGAGGGGCCGCCGGCGTCGCGGAGGCGCTCGCGGATCGTGGAGAACTCCTGGTCGGCGAGCTCGAGCAGGCCCGCGGCGAGGGTGAAGCGACGGTCGAGGTCGGGGCCGTGCTCCTCGGGGACCGAGCCCTTGTAGCGGATGTCGTGCTCGAACTCGGCCCACGCGTGCTGCAGGACGGTGCGGACCTGCACCGAGGCCTTGCGCCCGGCCATCGGTCCGCCGGCGCTCTCGCGGGCGGGGTCGAGCTGCACCAGCAGGTGCCGGCTCGAGTAGCCGAACCGGCCCTGGGCGGCGGTCTCCTGACCCATGTCGCGGTCGTCGAGCAGGACGAGCTGGGCGCCGAGCAGCTGGGCCACGGCCTCCACGTCGGCCAGGACATACGTCACGACGCGCACGCCGACCTGGTCGGTGATCTCGGTCTCGGGGTGGCGGTGGACGAGCCGGCCGCCGACACGACGCGCGGCCTTGGCGGCATAGGACTCGACGGACTTGGCCCGCCCGGTCACGGCGAGGTAGTTGATGCCGGCGTCGTCGAGCAGCTGGGTCACCAGCGCGACGTACTCGTCCGTCGCCGCCTGGACCTGGGGGAGGTCCTTCGCGTACCGCGCGATGACCCTGCTGAGTCGCTGCGCCTGCTTGCCTGCCATGGGACCAGCCTGCACCACGCGGGCCCCGCGGCCCCAGGCTGTCCGGGCGGCGCCGGGCACCAGTCCTGTTCGCGAGTCCCATGGGCGGCAGTCAGGGCCGCGGGATCTCGCAGAAGCTCTCGTAGTGGTCGGCCGTGTAGTACCAGTGCAGCGGGCTGCGCGCCGCGCCGCCGCCGGTGATGATCCTGCGGGCGCCGCGGGTCGAGGCACCGGGCGTGGGCACGGTGTACTCCCGGTAGTAGCCGCGCTGCTCCAGCGGCAGCAGGCGCTCGCGGTTGCCGAAGGTCACGCCGTCGTTGCGCGGGTGCCGGAACGGGCCGCCCGCGCGGATCGCCTCGATCACCGGGGGCACCTGGGCGGGCAGCTCCTGCGGCGAGCAGGGTGGGATCGACCGGCCCGTCGACCGGGGGCTGTTCGACCGGGGACTGGTCGAGCGGGGACTGGTCGAGCGGGGACTGGTGGTGCCGGCCGTGCTGGTCGTGCTGGTCGTGGGGGTCGCAGGCCGTATGCCGGTGGCCGCCGTCGTCGTCGGGTCGCCGTCACCGCCCGGGGTGGCCGGAGTCGTGCACCCCGCGAGCAGCACGCCGCCGCCGAGCAGCAGGGCTGCGAGGCGGCGGGCGGACGGCATACGGCTCACTGGATCGCGGGATCCGTGGGGTCCATCCGCGCGGCGTCGGTGGCGGGGACGAGGACGGTCTCGAGGACGCGTTCGTGCTCGTCGCCGGTGACGGCGGCGTCACGCTCGGAGCGCCACAGGCCTTGGTGCGCCTCGGACAGGACCGACACGAGCTCGTCGAAGCCGGCCGGGTCCGCCTCGCGCAGCACGTGGGCCTCGGACCAGAGCAGGACGATGCGGCGGGTGCGCGGCCACCACAGGTCGAGGTCGCGCAGGGCGTCGACCAGCCCGTCGAGGTTGACGGCGGCCGACCCGGGCAGGCGCAGCGCGGCGGCGACGGCGGCCTGGCCCTGCCTCATCGTCGTGAGGTGGTCCCCCTTGATCGGCACGACGGCGAAGTCGTCGTCGAGCAGCAGCGCCCGCGCGCGTGAGGCGTCGACCGCCTCGTGGCCGATCCACCACACGCCCGGCGCCAGCACCTCGGCGTAGCGGCGCAGGCGGCGAGGCACCGTGACCCACGTGTCGATCGGGTTGGTGGACATGAGGAACCTCCTAGCGCGGACGCCGGCCGGACCCGTGGCCTGGCCTCCTCGTCAGTGTGCCCCCGGCGGCGGCCCACGTGCGGGACCTGCCCGCCATGCGGCCCGTGGCACCCCCAACCAGGTGATCACCGGACATCGGGGCTACTTCTGGTGGCTTTCACCACCAGGAGTAGCCCCGATGTCGGGTGCGGGGCGTCCCGCCATACGACGCTGGGTGCGGGGGCGATCAGCCGCCGACGCCGGCCTTGCTCTGGTCGGTCGTCTCCTCGATGGGGAGGCCGGCCTTCTGCGAGCTGCCGAGCACGGCCGAGACGAGCGCCTCGGTGGCGGCGATCGAGCTCAGGTCACCCTTGGTGATCTGATCCTTCATGGTGGTGGTCTGGTCCTTGAGCCTGCCGAGCGGTCCGCCGATGGCCTGGCAGAGCTGCGGGTCGGCCTTGACGTTCTCGTAGGCGTTGCTGATCAGCTTGACGTCGAGCGCGGCCACGGCGACGGCCTTGGCGATGGCGGTCCGGCGTCCCTGTGCGCCCTGCTGGAAGGCGCCCTCCTGGTAGGGCTTGTAGATCCAGCGGTGGAAGGTCCCGGCCGCGAGACCCACGTCGGCGACGAAGCGCGTCTTGGCGAACGTCCGCGTGGCCTCGGTCGGGCAGTCCGCGGGCGCGCTCGTCGGCGTCGCGGTCCCGGTCGCCGCGCTGGACGATGCGGCCGAGGCGGACGGCGAGGCGCCGGCGGCTGCGCTCGTCGTGCTCGTGCCGGCGGTCGTGGACGTGCCGCCGCCGCACGCCGACAGGGCCAGCACGGAGGCGCAGACGGGGGCGAGGACGGGCGCGGCGAGGCGCAGGCTGCTACGGGTCATGATGCCCATCCTGTCAGCCGAGGCGATCGACCAGCTCCGAGGCGTGGCCGACATAGGTCTGCGGGGTCATGGCGGCGAGCCGCTCCTCGACCTCCGTGGGCAGCCCCAGCCCGCGCACGAACTCCACGAGCTCGGTCTGCCCGATGCGGCGCCCGCGGGTCAGCTCCTTGAGCCGCTCGTAGGGGTTGTCCATCCCCGCGACGCCCTGCGCCCCGAGCGCCCGCATCGCCGACTGGACCGGCTCGCCGAGCACCTCCCAGTTGCCGTCGAGGTCGGCGGCCATGCGGGCCGGGACCGCGTCCAGACCGGCGAGGCCGCGAGCCACGTTGTCCAGGGCCAGCATCGAGTGGCCGTATGCCGTCCCGACGTTGCGCTGCATGGAGGAGTCGGTCAGGTCACGCTGCAGCCGCGACTGCACCAGCGTGTACCCCAGCACGTCGAGCAGCGCGCACGACACCTCGAGGTTGGCCTCGGCGTTCTCGAAGCGGATCGGGTTGACCTTGTGCGGCATCGTGCTCGACCCGACCGTGCCCTGGCCGCGCACCTGCGCGTAGTAGCCCATGGAGATGTAGGTCCAGAAGTCGGTGCACACGTTGTGCAGGATCCGGTTGAAGCGGGCGGTGTCGGCATACAGCTCGGCCTGCCAGTCGTGGCTCTCGATTTGCGTGGTGAGGGGGTTCCAGGTGAGGCCGAGCCCCTCGACGAAGGCCTCGGAGATCGCGGCCCAGTCGGCGTCGGGGACGGCGGCGAGGTGGGCGCCATACGTGCCGGTGGCGCCGTTGAGCTTGCCGAGGAACTCCTGGCCCTCGATCCGCCGCAGCTGCCGGCCGAGGCGGTGCGCCATGACGGCGATCTCCTTGCCCATGGTCGTGGGCGTGGCCGGCTGGCCGTGCGTGTGGGCGAGCAGCGGGACGTCGCGCAGCGCCCGCGCCATCTCGGCGAGCTGGTCCACGACCGACCGGGCCTTGGGCAGCCACACCTCGCGGACCGCCCCCTGGATCATCAGGGCATAGCTGAGGTTGTTGATGTCCTCGCTCGTGCAGCAGAAGTGGATGAGCTGCTTGAGCTGCGCGGCGTCGCCCGGGGCGATCCGGTCGACGCGGCGCTGCAGGTAGTACTCGACCGCCTTGACGTCGTGGACGGTCTCGCGCTCGATCTCGGCGAGCTCGGCGATGTCCTCGGCCCCGAAGTCGGTGACGACCGCTCGCAGCCGGGCAACCTCGTCGTCCGTGAGCCGGCGGACGCCCGGCACGACCTGGTGCTGCGTGAGGTGGATCAGCCACTCGACCTCGACGTGCACGCGCGTCCGGTTGAGCGCGGCCTCGGACAGGTGGTCGACCAGCGGCGCGACGGCCTTGCGATAGCGACCGTCGAGGGCACCGAGGGCGATGGGAGGGGTCACGTCAGCGAGGGAGGCCATGGTCGTCATTCTGCCAGCCAGGCCGTATGCCGCCCGCCGCTCAGTCCTCGTCGGGCAGCTCCCGGCGGTCGGACTCCTCGAGCTGGGCGCGAGCGGCCTTGCGCCGGCGGGCGTTGTCGATCAGCATCCACACGGTGCCGACGAGTCCTCCGCCGACGGCGCCGACCAGCATCGATCGGAGCCAGCCCCGCTGGTCGCCGCTCCCGGCGGGTGTGCTGAGGTCCGGGGACCAGTTCACGGGCAGCACGCCGTGGCCGTTCGTGACCCAGTAGTAGGTCGCGAGGACCCAGACCAGCACGGTGCCGAAGCTCGCGATGGTCGCCCACGTCGTCAGCCGCCCCGACCCTCGGCTCCCGAGCGCCTGGATGTCGACCCCCTTGGCCTTGGCGTAGCCCGTCATCGTGAGGGAGATCAGCACGGCCAGGATCCACAGGGCGAAGCCGACGGTGGGCAGTCCCGTGAGGGCCAGCAGGATCGTGAAGGCCATGAGCGCGACCAGGCCGACGGAGGCGGCGAGGGACGAGGCCGCGAGGACGACCGCGCGCTCGCGCTCGTCGCCGTAGGTCGGCGAGTCCAGGTTGAGGAACCGGTCGCCGAGCCGCTCGAGCCGGCCGGGCCGTGTGCTGCGCTGGGTCATGCGTGGTCCTCCTGGTCGAGGGTGAAGATCTCCTCCACCGTGGTGTGCAGGGCGCGGGCGGTGCGGAGGGCGAGATAGACGCTGGGTGCGTAGTCGCCGCGCTCCATCGCCACGACGGTCTGCCGCGAGACGCCGACGCTCGCGGCCAGGTCGGCCTGCGTGAGGCCGGCGGCCTGGCGGCGCGTACGCAGCGGACTGTCGGGCATCGCCCCTCCTGATCGCCGATGTCAAGGATGCTTGACTTCTCGACCGTATGCCGGGGGCGCCTCGCATGTCAAGGATTCTTGTCATCCGCCGGACCTACCTGAGGTAGTCACACTCGCCTGGCGTGCTAACGCCGGTCGATGTGACTACCTGGGGTAGGTCCGCATGCAGCAGGGGCGCCGACGGTGTCGTCGGCGCCCCTGGCGCTGGTGCTCTCGAGGAGGTCCGCAGCGGGTGCGCTGCCGGCTGGTCCGCCGCTCGGCCTCGTGGGCGTCGCGCCGTTCCTCTCGGGTCGACGCTCGTGGTGGTGAGGCCGGCCCGGGTCGTCGAGATGGTGTCCCGTCGACCCTGCTGACCTCGATCAGACCGTATGACGATCAACCTGCGCAACAGCCAACACCGTCATTGGTCGATATGATCGATCCGCGCGCGGCGAGGTGCGCAACATCGATCAGACCGACCACCGCGCGAGGGCGTGGTGGGACAGGAGGCGTTCATGGCCCTGGACGAGACCGACCGTCGGATCGTGCTGGCGCTCGACGAGGATCCCCGCATGACGGTGATGCTGCTCGCGCAGCGCACCGGCCTCGCCCGCGGCACGGTGCAGGCCCGGCTCGAGCGGCTGCGCGAGGACGGGGTCCTGCGACGGCACTCGTCCCGCGTCACGCCGGAGTCGTTGGGCTACGGCGTCTCGGCGCACGTGGCGGCCGAGCTCGACCAGCACCAGATCGACGCCGCCATCGCGTCGCTCAGCCGCATCCCCGAGGTCGTCGAGTGCATGGCGCCGGCCGGCGAGACGGACCTGCTGGTCCGCGTGGTGGCCACCGGCCCCGACGACCTCTATCGCGTCTCGGAGCTGATCCGCCTGTCGCCCGGCGTGATTCGCACCTCCACCACGATCTACCTGCGCGAGGTGATCCCCTATCGCACCGACCTGCTCGTGGCCCAGGGCGTCGCAGCGCAGCATCGCCCGCGCCGTGGCCGGGCCACCGGGCGGCGACCCCAGACGCGGTAGGCCCCTCCGCCATACGGCCCAGGATCCCCAACCGCCCGATCAGGCCTCCACCATTGGTCACCAGTGACGTTTTGGATCGTTCAAGCATGGCTCTGGGACGTCATTGGTGACCAATGGCGCGTGGAGGGGCGACCAGCAGGGCTCCGCGCGGGGTGGGTGGCAGGATGGCGGGATGCCAGCCGAGTCGTTCTACAGCGCCTACCACCACGGCTTCGCGCGCGTGGCCGCCTGCACCGCACCGACCGCGATCGCCGATCCCGCCCGCAACGCCGACTCGATCGTCGCCGTGGCGCGCGAGCTGCACGACGACGGTGTGGCGCTCGGCGTCTTCCCCGAGCTCGCGGTGTCGGGCTATGCGCTCGAGGACCTGCTCCTGCAGCAGCCCCTCCTCGAAGCGGTGGGTCGCGAGCTCACCCGCATCGTCGACGAGACCGCTTCGCTGACACCGGTGCTCGTCGTCGGCGCCCCGCTCGCCTGGCGCAACCGGCTCTACAACTGCGCCGTCGTCATCCACCGCGGACGCGTCCTCGGCGTCGCCCCCAAGTCCAACCTGCCGACCTACCGCGAGTTCTACGAGCGGCGGCACTTCGCACCCGGCGACGACGTCCGCGGCGAGATCGAGGTCGCAGGCGTCCGCGTGCCGTTCGGCCCGGACCTGCTCTTCGACGCGACCGACGTGCCGGGCTTCGTGCTGCACGTCGAGGTGTGCGAGGACATGTGGGTGCCCGTGCCGCCGTCGGCCGAGGCCGCGCTCGCCGGCGCCACGATCCTCGCCAACCTGTCCGGATCCCCGATCACGGTGGCCCGCGCCGAGGACCGCAAGCTCCTCGCGCGCTCCGCCTCGTCGCGGTGCCTGGCGGCATACCTGTATGCCGCGGCCGGCGAAGGTGAGTCGACCACCGACCTGTCCTGGGACGGGCAGACCTTCGTCTACGAGAACGGCGACCTGCTCGGCGAGTCCGAGCGCTTCCCGGCCGGCCCGGCCCGCTCGGTGGCCGACGTCGACCTGGAGCGGCTCGTGGCGGAGCGGCTGCGGCAGGGCACCTTCGACGACAACCGCCGCACCCACGCCGACCGCGTGTCCGCCTTCCGCACGGTCGAGTTCGCGCTCGAGCCGCCCACCGGCGACATCGGCCTGCGGCGCAAGGTCGACCGCTTCCCGTTCGTCCCGGACGAGGCGGAGCGGCTGGCGCTGGACTGCTACGAGGCCTACAACATCCAGGTGTCCGGGCTCGAGCAGCGGATGCGGGCGATCGGTCAGCCCAAGGCCGTGATCGGGGTCTCGGGCGGCCTGGACTCGACCCACGCGCTGCTCGTGTGCGCGCAGGCGATGGACCGGCTCGGGCGTCCGCGCAGCGACATCCTGGCCTACACGATGCCGGGGTTCGCGACGACCGAGCACACCAAGACCAACGCGCAGCGCCTCTCCGAGCAGCTCGGGGTGACCTTCGCCGAGCTCGACATCCGGCCGGCCGCCACGCAGATGCTGACGGACATGGGCCACCCCTTCGGGCGCGGCGAGGAGGTCTACGACGTCACGTTCGAGAACGTCCAGGCTGGGCTGCGCTACGACTACCTCTTCCGCCTCGCCAACCACCAGGGCGGCATCGTCGTGGGCACGGGCGACCTGTCCGAGCTCGCGCTCGGCTGGTGCACCTACGGCGTCGGCGACCAGATGTCCCACTACGGCGTCAACACCGGCGTGCCCAAGACGCTGATGCAGCACCTCATCCGCTGGGTCGTGACGTCGGGCCAGTTCTCGGACGAGGTGGGGGAGACCCTGACGTCGATCCTCGGCACCGAGATCACGCCGGAGCTCGTGCCGACGCGCGAGGGCGAGAAGCCCCAGTCGACCGAGGCGTCCATCGGCCCCTATGCGCTGCAGGACTTCTCGCTCTACCACGTGCTGCGGCGCGGCTACCGCCCGTCCAAGATCGCGTTCCTCGCGTGGCACGCCTGGCACGACGCCGAGGCAGGGGAGTGGCCGCCCGGGTTCCCCGAGGACCAGCGGGTCGCCTACGACCTGGCCGAGATCCGGCGCTGGCTCGAGGTGTTCTGCAAGCGGTTCGTGACGCAGCAGTTCAAGCGCTCGGCGCTGCCCAACGCCCCCAAGGTCGTCAACGGCGGCTCGCTGTCACCTCGCGGCGACTGGCGCATGCCCTCCGACGCCTCGCCGCGCCTCTGGCTGACCGAGCTGGAGGCCAACGTCCCCACCTCCTGACCTACCTCAGGTAGTCACATCGACCTGGGTTGGCACGCCAGGTCGATGTGTCGAACCCAGGCGGATCCCTGGCGCGTCCTCGTCGGGTGGAGAACGCCACCCATCACGGTGGCCGAATCCACCCGTTCCCTGGCTCGTCGTCATCGGGTGGAGAACGCTACTCATCACGGTGGCCGAGTCCACCCGATCGTGCGGGCGGGCCGGTCCTGACCCCTCCAGCCCGTATGGCGAGCCGCCCGCCGCCCCTCGTGGCCACCGCATGACGCGAGCCCGCGCCTCGGGTGCGCTGGGAGCGCTGGGAGCGCTGGGAGCGCTGACTGTGCACGGTGCGGGTCGTGGGGGCGTGCGGGGGCCGCGCTGGGAGCGCTGACTCTGCACGGCGCCGGCGTCGTGAACGTGCAGATGTGCGCTCCGAGCTCACGAACGTCCGATTTCGGCGCCTGAGACCGGCAGTTCGTGAGCTGCGAGCGCACGAACGCTGTCGGGAGCGCTCCGGGCAGGCGGGCGGCCTGACGTCGGCGAGATGTCCGGCCGGCACCGCGGCCAGGTCAGTCGTCCCCGGTGATCGACAGGCCGCGCAGGCGGTATGCCGCCCACGCGGTCCCCGCCACGAGCACCACGCCCGACGCGATCCAGGCATAGCCGAGGGGCGCGCTGTCGACGCTGATCACCGACATGTCGCCCGCCCAGCCGGCGATGCGGGTGCTCCACGACCGGATGCTGAGCCAGGAGATGCCCTCGAGCAGGGTGGCGAGGGCACCCTCCCAGACGAGGAGGTACATCAGGCCCCACACGACAGAGTGCTTGGTCATCGACGACAGCGCGAGGAACAGCGCCGAGTAGGCCACGGACGCCACCGCCGCACCCACCCCCCACCCGAGCGCCTTGCCGAGGTCGGTGTGGTCGAGGACCAGCGAGGCGAGCATCATCGGCACCGCCCCGAGCAGCAGCGTCGCCGTGATCGCGGTGATGAGCTTGCTGACGACGATGTGCCAGCGGGGGATCGGCTTGGACAGCAGGTAGGCGATGGTGCCGTCGTCCATCTCGTTGCCGAGCAGCTGGGCGGCGACGAGCAGGGCCAGCATGGGGACGACGACGGCGAGCCCGAGCCCGGACATGACGGCGCGTCCGAGGGTGCCGTCGGTGGACTGCGGCTCCCCGCCGGCCAGCCGGGCGAGCAGGCAGACCGCGAGGAGCACGAGCGGCAGCGCGAGCAGCCCGAGGGATCGGCTGCGGCCGAGCAGGGAGGAGAAGGCGAGGCGGATCACGGTGGGATTCATGAGGACACCAGGTAGGAGAAGACGCTCTCCAGCGACTCGTCGGTGGGGCTGACCTCGATCAGGCGGACCGAGAGGTCGCGCGAGACGCGGGGCAGCACGTGGGTGAACCGGCCGAAGTCGACGGCCTCGACGTCCAGACCGCCCTTGGGCCGCAACGAGACTCCGCGGACGCACGGGTCGGCGACCAGGGCGGCGGCGAGCCGGCGGTCGTCCGACGAGCGGACGACATAGTGGTTGGGTCGGTCGGTCATGAGACGCCGTATGGCGCCGAAGTCGCCGCTCGCCGCGTGGCGTCCGGCCACCACGACCTCGATCTGCCGGGCGACCTGCTCGACTTCCTCGAGGATGTGCGAGCTGAACAGCACGGTCCGGCCCTCGGACCCCATGCGCCGCAGGAGCTCCATGAGGTGCATCCGCTGGCGTGGGTCCATGCCGTTGAAGGGTTCGTCGAGCAGCAGCACGGCCGGGTCGTGGACGAGCGCGCTGGCCATCTTGATGCGCTGGCGCATGCCCTTGGAGTAGGTCCGGATGACCCGCGACGCCGGGTCGTTCATCTCGACGAGCTCCATCGCGGCCTCGGCGGCGGCGCCGGGGTCGGGCAGGCCGTGCAGCTCGGCGTTGGCCCGCACGAACGCCCGCCCCGTCAGGTGCTCCATGACGGACTCGCGCTCGGGCACGAGCCCGAGGTGGCGGTAGACGCCGGGGTTGCGCCAGGTGGGCTCGCCGTCGAGCGTCACCGACCCCGCCGAGGGGGACAGGAAGCCCGACATGAGCGCGATCAGGGTGGACTTGCCGGCGCCGTTGGGGCCGAGCAGGCCCGTGACTCCGGGTCCGATGTCCATCGTTATGTCGTTGACGGCGACGAGGTCGCCGAACCAGCGCGAGACCTGGTGCAGGGCGAGGGTGCTCATGCCGACCCCACCTTCGCGTAGCGGCGCAGGAGCAGCGCCGTCCCACCGAGGATCACGAGGGCCGCGACCCCGAGATAGACGGCCCCGTCGGCGAGGTCGCGCGGGGGTGCGAGGTTGGGCGCGAAGTCGAACCACCAGGTGCCGAGACCGCCCACCAGCGTCCACGGGCTCAGCGCGCCGGCCCACACGCCTTGGATGGGGGTGGAGCCGTCGGCGGACTGGGCGATGGCGGCGATCGAGTTGGCGACCCCCGAGCTGACGAACAGCGTGGCGACGATGGCCACGACGGCGATCCCGCGCCGGGTCGTGAGGCTCGACAGGAGCCCCCCGATCGCCGCGAGGAGGGCGGCCAGGAGCACCAGCAGGGGCAGGGTCTTGAGCATGTCGGTGGTCTGGGCCTGCCAGGGGAGCCGGCCGAGCAGGGCGCCCAGCCACAGCACGATCACCGGCAGCGTGACCACGATCAGGATGGCGGTGAACAGCGACGCCAGCCGGGTCAGGACATAGGTGCTGCGCCGCATCGGCCGGGCGAGGTAGAGCGGGAGGGTGCGGAACCGCAGGTCCCGCGAGAACAGCACGGGGGCCTGCGCGGCGACGAAGATCGCGGTGATCGTCTGCATGGTGTCGGCGTAGCGGTCGTAGGTCATCGGCAGCCGGTCCAGCTTGACGAATACCGTGATCGCGACCATCACCAGCGCCGGGAGCACGGAGACGGCCAGCAGGCCGAGGGGCAGCAGGCGGGATTTCATCGACCGGCCGAGGCCGAACGCGTGCCGCAGCCCGAGCACGTAGAGCGAGCGGGCGACGGCCCCCTCGTCGAGGCGCTCGCCGTCGTAGCCGCGGTAGCCGAGGTCGTGGATGCGGGCGGTCATGGCTGCGGCACCTCCTCGCGGATGGCGAAGACGTCCTGGATCCGGTGCCGTCCCTCCTGGATGCGCACCAGCCCCAGGTCGAGATCGATCACCGTGTCGCGCACCAGGTCTCGTATGTCGACCCCGCCGACCTCACCGCTGGGTGGCGGCACGACCTCGACGGCGTTGTCGACGGGGTGGCACTGCAGGCCACGCTCGGCGAGGGCCTGGCCGAGCCGGTCGCGGTCGGTCGCGGTGCCCAGCACCTCGACCAGCAGGGTGCCCGTCGCCTCGGTGAACTCCGACGTCGCCGAGGACCGCAGCAGCCGCCCGCCGTCCAGGACGATCACGTGGTCGCTGACCCGCTCGAGCTCGCCGAGCAGGTGGCTCGTGACGAGCACCGAGATGCCGAAGTCCGTCCCGATCCGCCGCACCAGGTCGAGCATGTCGTCCCGGCTGGCGGGGTCGAGGCCGTTGGTCGGCTCGTCGAGCAGGACGAGGTCGGGGTCGTGCACGAGCGCCTGGGCGAGCTTGGCCCGCTGCTTCATGCCGGTGGAGTAGCCGCCCATCACGCGGTAGCGCTCCTCGGCCAGCCCCACGTGCCGCAGCACGTCGGCCGCCCGTTCCCGGGCCACCGTGTGGGGCAGGCCCGACATACGGCCCATGTGCACGACGAACTCGCTGGCGCTGACGTCGGCCGGCAGGCAGTCGTGCTCGGGCATGTAGCCGACGCGGGCCCGGATCGACGCGCCCTCCGAGCGCACGTCGTGGCCGAGCACCTGCGCGTCGCCGCTCGTCGGGGGCAGCAGCCCCAGCAGCACCTTGATGAGGGTCGACTTGCCGGCGCCGTTGGCGCCGACCAGGCCCGTGACCCCGTCGCCCACGTCGAGATACAGATCGTCCAGCGCCCGGACCCGGGGGTACTCCATGGTGATGCCGCGTGTGCGGATCACCGGGGTCCCCCGGGCGACGCTCTCCCCCTCGGCTGTCATGCTCCTCACCCTAGGTGGGGCTCCTGGGGGCGGCCTATGGGTGATCCCCCTGACCCGCCGCGGGCCGAGGCATCGACCGGCCCTGGTTCCCCCGGCTGATGATCCCGCCGGGGGTAGGTTCATGAGCAGTGCCATGGCACACCGGTGCGTCTGCCGGACAGGAGCGGGGTGTGAGACACAGACCCAGCAGCTCGGCGGGGAGCGCGGCCCGCTTCACCGCCGCGTATGACGCCGCTTACGCGGACGTCCTCCGCTATGTCCAACGACGCGTCGTGACGGGGGCCGAGGACGTGGTCGCCGAGGCGATGACCGTCGCCTGGCGCCGGGTGGCGGACCTGCCCGAGTCGCTCGACGACGCGCGGGCCTGGATGTTCGGCATCGCCCACCACTGCCTGCTCAACCACCACCGCACCCACCGGCGGCAGGAGGCCCTGGGCGTCCGCATCGCGACGGTGGCGTCCGGCGCGGGGGACGAGCCCGACGGCGCCGACCTTGCCGTCTCGAGGCTCGACCTCGCCCGAGCGTGGGCGCTGCTCGATCCCGACGACCAGGAGGTCATCGCCCTCACCGCCCTGGACGGGCTGACGTCCGAGCACGCCGGCCGGGTGCTCGACATCAGCGCCACGGCCTACCGCCACCGCCTGTCGCGCGCTCGCGGGCGCTGCGCCGTCATCTCGACGGGGCCGCCGCCACCGCACCCATCCGTCAGGAGATCCCGTCATGACCAGCACCGATGCACAGCTCGACCGCGCCCTGCGGTCCCTCGACGTCGCCGACCGCGACCTCGGGCCGGGCCAGGCCGCGCGCAAGGACGCCCTGCTCTCGACCCTGCTCGCCGAGGGTCCGGTCAGCGACCTCGGGGGCGGTCGCCGCACCCGAGGCGGTGGTCGCCCCGAGCACGGTGGCCGCCCCGAGCACGGTGGCCGCCCCGAGCACGGTGGCCGGCGTCGCGCCGCCCGCTGGCTGATCCCGGCGGCCGCCGCGGCCGGGCTCGCCACCGTCTTCGCCGTCACCGGCGGTCCGGGCGGGGTCGGCGGGTCGACCGCCTACGCCTCGTGGAGCGCCACCCCGCAGCCCGTGGACGCCGCCACCCGCGCGACGGCCGAGCAGGCCTGCCGCGACGGCCTCCGGGGCAGCCTGTCCTCCATGTCCCAGGACGTGCCTGCCGACCAGCGACCGACCACGGACCCGGGCGCCATCCGCACCGTCGTCGCCGAGAAGCGGGGGAACTTCCTGTTCCTGGCGATGAGCGCGCCGGACGGCAGCACCCAGCAGTGCTTCTTCGGCGCGGACGACCCGTCGCAGGTGGACGGCGCGACCGGCGGCCTGGCGACGAAGGACTCCGCCGTCCCCGCCGCGCTCAGGCCGGGGCAGATCGAGTGGTGGGGCGGTGGCAGGAGCTCGGGCCCTGAGGGGACCTATGCCTTCACGACCGAACGGGTCGGCCCGGGCGTCACGGCGGTGACGATCCGCACCGCCGGCCAGAGCATCCAGGCGACGGTGACCGGCGGGAGCTTCGCCGCCTGGTGGCCCGCGGCGCAGACTCCTCCGAACGCTCCCGGCCCCGCCGAGGCCTATGACCTCACGCTCACGGACGGCCGGGTGGTCAAGGACGCCCCCAACGCCGGCGACCAGGGGCGTCAGGCTGGTCAGGGCACGCAGGTCGAGCCCGGGGCCCGCCAGGTCGCAGCCATCACGCACGGGGGCGGCGCCTCCGAGGGCGGTCCGATGTTCGTGACCGTCAGCGGGCGAGCGGGCGTCGACGTCACGGCCGTCACGGTCCACGCCGGAGGCCGGTCCGCCACGGCCACCCTGCAGAACGGTGCGTTCACGGCCGAGCTGCCCGAGGGCGCCGACACCGCCGCAGCGACCTTCGACCTCACCTTGAAGGACGGCACGGTCCTGCGAGGTCAGAAGCCCGCGGCGTCGGGTCGGTAGCAGGCCGGCGTGCGAACCCAGGTGGATGTGCCTACCTCAGGTGGTCACATCCGCCTGGCGTGCTAACCCGGGCGGACGTGACCACCTGAGGTAGGTCAAAGGGGTGGCGGGGCGACCCGGCGGGCTGCGAGGGTGGCGAGGTGGGACACGTCGACCTCAACCAGATCTCCTTCACCCTCCCCGACGGGCGGCCGTTGCTGGACGAGGTGAGCTTCCGGGTCGGCGACGGGGCGGTCGTGGCGCTGATCGGCCCCAACGGCACCGGCAAGACCACCCTGCTGCGGATCATCGCGGGGGACCTCGACCCGCACGGCGGCGCGGTGACGCGCAGCGGCGGGCTGGGCGTGATGCGGCAGTTCATCGGGTCGGTGCGTGACGACTCGACCGTCCGGGACCTCCTGGTCGGGGTCGCGCCCCAGCGAATCCGCCTGGCAGCACAGGCGGTCGATGCCGCCGAGCTGCGGATCATGGAGGTCGACGACGAGCCGACGCAGATGGCCTACGCCCAGGCGCTCGCCGACTGGGGCGACGCCGGCGGCTACGAGCACGAAACCGTCTGGGACACGGTCACGGTCGCGGCGCTGGGCGTGAGCTTCGAGCAGGCGCAGTGGCGTTCGGCGTCGACCTTGTCCGGCGGCGAGCAGAAGCGGCTGGTCCTCGAGGCCCTGCTGCGGGGCCCGGACGAGGTGCTCCTGCTCGACGAGCCCGACAACTACCTCGACGTGCCGGGCAAGCGGTGGCTCGAGCTGCGACTGCGCGAGACTGCCAAGACCGTGCTGTTCGTCAGCCACGACCGAGAGCTGTTGAGCCAGGCGGCGACTCGCGTCGTCACGCTCGAGCCCGGCGCGGCGGGAGCCAGCTCCTGGACGCACCCGGCGAGCTTCGCCACCTGGCACGAGGCCCGGGCCGAGCGCAACGCCCGCCTCGAGGAGCAGCTCAAGCGCTGGGACGAGGAGCATGCCAAGCTCCGGCAGCTCGTCCTCATGTACAAGCAGAAGGCGGCCTACAACTCGGACATGGCCGCGCGCTACCAGGCGGCGCAGACGCGACTGCGCCGCTTCGAGGACGCCGGGCCTCCCGAGAAGGTCGCCCGCGACCAGAACGTCCGCATGCGACTCACCGGCGGGCGCACCGCCAAGCGCGCCGTCATCTGCGAGCGGCTCGAGCTCCTCGCGCCGGATCCGCAGGCAGACCAGGCGGATTCGCTCATGAAGCCGTTCGACCTCGAGGTCTGGTACGGCGAGCGCGTGGCCGTCCTCGGCTCCAACGGCTCCGGCAAGTCGCACTTCCTGCGGCTGCTCGCGGCCGGCGGATCCGATCCTGACGTCGAGCACCGCCCGGTCGGCGACGCGCGACCGCCCAGGGTCCGTCATACCGGCGTCGCACGGCTCGGATCCCGGGTGCGCCCAGGGTGGTTCGCGCAGACGCACGAGCACCACGCGTATGCCGGACGCACCCTGCTCGACATCCTCCACCGAGGCGACGACCACCGTCAGGGTCGCACCCGCGACGAGGCGGCCCGCGTGCTCGACCGCTACGAGCTCGCGAGATCCTCCGAGCAGACCTTCGACTCGCTGAGCGGTGGGCAGCAGGCGCGCTTCCAGATCCTGATGCTCGAGCTGTCCGGGGCCACCTTGCTGCTGCTCGACGAGCCGACCGACAACCTCGACCTGCACTCGGCGGAGGCGCTCGAGGAGGGCCTCGCGGCGTTCGACGGCACGGTGCTCGCGGTGACGCACGACCGGTGGTTCGCGCGCGGCTTCGACCGGTTCCTGGTGTTCGGCGCGGACGGTGAGGTCTACGAGTCGGACGAGCCGGTGTGGGACGAGACGCGGGTCCGCCGCCGCCGTTGACCCGGTCGTGTGCCGCGAGGCCCCGGCACCCCGGGGTGGGTCAGGGGCAGAGCTGCTGCGCCAGGAAGCCGCGCGCCGGGGCGGCCTCGCCGTCGACGTGCAGCGCCTCCCGGCTGTTGCGACCCCACAGCGCGAGATAGAGCTCCACCGCCTCGCCGCGGATCTCGGCGACCGACTCGCCCTCCTCGCCGCGCCCCGCCGACACGACCCCGTCCGCCTCCTGCACCCACCACACCGATCCCGTGTCGGTGGCGCGGATCTGCAGCGGCAGGGGCAGCGCGGTCTGCGGGTCCTCGATCCGGCGCGGCACGAAGAGGTGCAGCAGCTCGTCGATCCCGTCGTCGGCGACGTGGTCGCTGATCTCGGCCTCGATGCCGTGGGCGCGCGCCAGGTCGACCCAGTGGATCGTCGTCTCGTGCAGCTGCCGCCGGATCCAGAATCCCACCGTGCGGTCGTCGCGGTCGAAGGTCCAGCACCCGGCGGCGGGGTCGGCCTCGCGCAGCCGGTCCAGCATGCGGCGGCCGCAGTCGGCATACCACTCGCCCAGGGTCAGGTCTCCCTGCTCCCGCTCGCCCATCGATGGGCGCTCGGTGCCGCGGGTGGCCTCGACGGTCCAGAGATAGACCCGGCCCAGGTGGTCGACGACGTCCTCGACCGTCCACCCGGGACAGGTGGGGCACTCGACCTCGGCGGCCAGGTTGGTCCCGTTGGCCGAGATGGCATCGACGGCGGCCGTGAGGGCCGTGAGGCGCTGCGCTGCATCCATGGCCCTGACCCTAGTCAGTTCGCGCCGGACCTGCCGCCGGTCGACCGGACTTTCCTGCCTGGACGGGTTCGGTCGGGGGTCAGTCCTCGTCGACGTGGTCCGGGCGGATGACGCTGAACACCTCGCCCTGCGGGCCCTCGAGCACGGCCAGCTGCCCGAACGGCCCGTCGACCACGTCCATCAGCACCCGCCCGCCGAGCCGCTGGACGGCCGAGACGGTGGCGGCGGGCACGTCGCTCATGAAGTAGGTCATCCAGTGGGGGCGGAACTGGTCGCCGTACTCGTCGCCGATGCGCCCCAGCCCGCACACCAGCCGCTCGTCGGCGGTCACCACCTGCGCGTAGGCGAAGGACCCGTCGTCCTCCTCGATCACCTCGTAGGAGTGGCCGAAGACCTCGCCGTAGAAGCCCATCGCCTCCTCGTGGTCGCGCACCATCAGCTCGTTCCACACCAGGGACCCGTGCTCGTTGTAGCGCTCGGCCCCGACGAGGCCGCCCGCCTGCCACAGCCCGTGGTGGGCGCCGGCGGGGTCGACCAGGAGGGCGATCCGCGCCTGGCCCGGGATGTCGGTCGGGGCGAGGAGCTGCTCGGCACCGTGCTCCCGCTCGAGGGCGGCGACGCGGTCGGTGTCGTCGACGGCGAGGTAGGTCGTCCACACCGCGGGCCACGGCGCGGTCGGCGGCTTGGGCCCGATCCCCGCGACCCGCCTGCCGTCACGCAGCGCGAGCAGGTAGCCGTCGTGCCCCTCCTCGATCTCCCACCCGAAGAGCGTCGCGTAGGTCCGCGCCGCCGCCCTCGGGTCGTCGCACATCAGGTCCGGCCAGCAGGGCGTGCCGAGCGGCCAGGGGGTCTCGCGGACGGACATGGGTGCTCCTCGGCAGTCTGGCTGGTCCAGTTGTTCTGGCGGTCTGGTCTGACGGGTGGCCGGGCGGGTCGGTCGGTGGCGACGGGGTCCAGTCCAGCAGAGCGGGTGCGGCTTGTCAGGCAGATCGAGCCCGTATGACGCCGCGCGCCGCCGCACCGAGGGGTCGCATAGTCGCGCGACACGCCGTGATTCCCGGCATCTGCGACCCCTCGGCGTCCGGCGAGTGGGCGTCCGGCGCCGTTGCCGCCCGGCGAGTGCGCGACCGGTGCCGGCCCGCGGCTCAGGCGTCGAGCTGCTCGCGCACGTGCTCCACGACGCCGCGCATCGCCGCCTCGACCTCGTCCCGGCACCGGTCGAAGTCCGCCGCGTCGCCGTAGTACGGGTCGTCGACCTCCAGCGTCCCCGCCGCCACGGCGTCGTCGTCGAACTCCCGCATCAACCGGACCTTGTCGCGGTCCTGCTCGGTCGGGGCGTGCCGCTGCAGCTCGCGCTCGTGCCCGCGGTCGGCGACGAGGACGAGGTCGCGGTCGGCATACCAGGCGTGCTGCCACTGGCGAGCGCGGTGGGCGGAGCCGTCATACCCGCCGCTGGTCAGCGAGGTGAGGGTGCGCGGGTCGGCGCCGTCACCCTCGTGCCAGCCGCCGGTGCCGGCCGAGTCGACCTCGACACGGTCACCCAGCCCGGCCTCGTCGAGCAGGTGGCGCAGGATCACCTCGCCCATGGGGGAGCGGCAGATGTTGCCCGAGCAGATGACGCAGATGCGGTAGTCGGCCATGCCTGCCAGTATCTCGCGGTTGTTTGTGCTTCCCTATTGACACAAAGACGTGGCAGGCGCACAGTTCGTTGTGTCAAACATCTGGCACAAGCAGGAGGTCGTCATGCTGGCTCTCTATCCCTTGTTCGTCGTGGTCGTCGTGCTGGCCGGCGCCTGCCTCGTGGCCGCGCTGGTCCTCAGCCTCGGCGGGCGCCCGGTGGTCGTCGACGACCATCTCGGACGTCTCCTGCGTGCTCAGGCTCTCGTCCGACGTTCTCGCCTCCTGGCCGTCCTGCTCGGGCTGCTGGCGGTGGTGGGGCTCGCCGCCACGGGCCGCGGTCGGCTGATCGCGACGGCACCGGTGGCCGGGGTGGTCGTCGGCCTGCTCACCCTGGTCCTCGGTCAGCTCTCCATCGGCCGTATGGCGACCGGCCCCGCCGCGGGGCTCGAGCACCGGCGGGTGAGGGACTACGTGCCGCGCGGCCAGGCGGTGGTGTCCGGGATCCTGGCGCTCGCCCTGCTGGCGGCCGTGATCATCGGCCTGCGCCTGCAGGGGGCCGACGGGCGGCAGCTGACCTATGCCTGCACGACGCCCGAGGGCTGGGCCGCGAGCGGGGGCTCGAGCCCGTGGTTCGGCTCGTTCTACCTCGCCCCGGCGCTGCTGGTCTGGCTCGTCGGTCTCGCCGCCACGGCCTGGGGTCTGCGCCTCGTCGCGGGGCGTCCGCGTGACGGCAGCGACGCCGACCTGGTGCGGGCGGACGACGCGCTGCGACGGTGGTCGTCCGGGGCGCTGGTCGCGGGCGCCGGGCTGGCCTCGGGGGCGCTCGCGGTGCCGGCCCTGCTGATCGCCTGGATGCGTCTGGCCCACGCCGGGGACGGGATGTGCGCGACCAACCCCTTCGGCGCATCCGGGACCGTCGTCGGTGCCGTCGCCGCGGTCGTGGGTGTGCTGACCCTGTGGAGCCTCGTGAGGGTCCTTGCCCCGCACCGGGACTCGCTGGTGGCGCGCCCTGCCACCGAGGTGTCGGCATGAGCGTGGGTCTGCGGGTCGACGCGGCCGACCCCACGCCGCCCTACGAGCAGCTGCGGCGTCAGGTGCTGGTGCACGTGGCGAGCGGCGTCGTGACCGAGGGGGCCCGGATGCCGCCCGTGCGGCAGCTGGCCGCCGACCTCGGGGTGGCGGCCGGGACGGTGGCGCGGACCTACAAGGAGCTGGAGGCGTCCGGGATCGTGCGGACGGCCCGCCGCGCCGGGACGACGGTCGCTGCCGGTGCCGCAGAGCTCGCCCGCTCGTCGCTGGTGGTGGCCGACTCGGGGCCCGGGCTGGACGAGCTGGCGCTGGGTTTCGTCGCCACGGCGCGCGCCGCGGGTGCGGACGACGGGGTTATCGAGGCGGCCGTGCGGTCCGCCCTCGCGCGCCCCTGACCTCCCACCCGCACCCCCGCACAATGACCCAGATCGTGAGGGTTCCTTCCAGCATTCTTGGACGAGACGCTCACGATCGTGGCGGGGGCGGGGGCAGGGTCGGGGGACGTGCGCGGGGGGACGTGCGCGGGGGGACGTGCGCGGGATCAACCGAGTCGGAGCTCGCGCCCGAACCCCGCCACGGCGTCCTCGCGGTGGCTCACCATCACCAGCGTCCGGCCCTCGCGCGCGGCGAGCAGGTCGTCGAGCACCTCGTTGGCGGTGGCGTGGTCGAGGTGGGCGACGGGCTCGTCGAGCAGCATCACCGGCCGCCCCGACAGGATCGCGCGAGCCAGCCCTAGGCGGGCGCGTTCACCGCCGGAGACGCCGCGGTGGCCCGTGCCGAGCATCGTGTCGAGCCCCTCGGGCAGCCCGCGCAGCCACCCGCCGAGCCCGCCGCGCTCCAAGGCCGCGGTCACCTCGTCGTCCGTGGCGGACGGGCGGGCGAGACGAAGGTTCTCGCGCACGGTCGACGCAAAGACGTGCGGCTCGTCGTCCAGCACTGCGGCCCGGGCGCGCAGCGACTCGACGGACGCGGACCGGCTGTCGAGGCCGTCGAGGCGATAACTCCCCGACGCCGGGTCGAGGTGGGTCGCGAGCACCGCGAGCAGCGTGGACTTGCCGGCGCCGTTGGGGCCGGTGATCACCACGGACTCGCCGGGCTCGATGGCGGCGGTGACGGGTCCGACGGCGTCGCGGTCCGCCGTCCAGCGCGCCGTGACCTCGTCGAGAGCCAACCGCGGGGGTATGCCGGAATCCCCTGGCGCCTCGACGGATCCGTGCACTCCGAGGGGCGGGTCCTGGGCGAGGAGGCGGTCGAGCCGGACCCGGCTCCCCTCGGCGCGGGCCCAGGCGCCCATGGCGTCCGGCACCGGCGTGAACGCATCGGCCGCCGCCACGGGGGTCAGCACGAGCAGGGCCGCGATGGCGTCGTTGAACCCGCCCGCCACCAGCCCGTGTGCGTGCACCGCCATCGCGACCGTGCCTGCGCCGCAAGCGATCCCGGTGAGCGCCATGCCGAGGGCTCGTCCCCGCGCCCGCCGGGCGTTGGCCGCAGCCAGCCGGGCCTGCGCGGCCTGGATCCACACGCCCGACGCGGAGGTCGCCCCGATCGCCTGCAGCTCCAGGGCGTTGGCGGTGACGAGGCCGGCGACGCGGGACACCTCGGCCCGGGCGTCCAGCCAGTCTCGTTGCGCCGCGCGCTCGCTCGCGAGGACGAGCCAGGCGACGAGCCCGCAGGCCACGAGCATGGCGGCGACGATCACCGCCCCGACATAGCTGAACAGCGCCGTCGCCAGCACCGTCAGCAGCCCCGCCACGAGGGACCCGAGGACGGGGACGACGACGCGGATCTCGGCATACACCCGGTCCTCGAGGTCGTCGACGGCGCCGCCCAGCACCTCGCTGCGGGACCGCCGTCCGAGCCGGGCGGGGGTGAGGGGCACGAGGGCGTCATACGCCGCGACCCGCTGGTCCGCCAGGTCACCGAGCGCGGCGTCGTGCGACCGCACCCGCTCCCAGTAGCGGAACGCCGGCCTGGCCATGCCGAACGCCCGCACCGCCACGATCGCCGCCATCAGCGTGAGGATCTGCGGCCGGTGCGAGGCGGCGACGATCAGCCACCCGGAGGTCGTCGTGAGCGCGATCCCGCTGGCCGTGGCCAGACCGCCGATCAGCGCGGAGCCCCGGATGCCCGGGGGCGTTCGCCATACCGAGCTCATCGCGCGACCTCCTGGACGACGGGGGAGAGGGTGACGAGGTGGTCGGCGTGCTCGACCAGGCTGGCGCGGTGCGTGACGACGATGACCGCCCGGTCGCGCGCGAGCGAGCGCACGACGTCGTCGACGAGCGCGGTGGACGCGGGGTCGAGGTGCGCTGTGGGCTCGTCGAGGGCCACGAGCGGCGCCGTCGACAGCAGGGCCCGCGCCATCCCGAGGCGCGCCCGCTGGCCCGCCGACAGCCCGAACCCGTCGTCCCCGAGCGGCGTGCCGAGCCCGTCCGGCAGCCCCCGGACCAGGTCCTCGAGCCCGACCTGCCGCAGCACCGACCAGAGCCGGTCGTCGTCCGCCTCGTCGGCGAGGGTGAGGTTGGCCCGGATGGAGCCGGCGGTCAGGAAGGGGCGCTGCGTCACCAGGTGCGACGGGACGAGGGATGCTGTGCCCGTGGTGGGTTCGCGCAGCCCGCAGAGGAGCTCGAGGGCGGTGGTCTTGCCCGTTCCCGACGGCCCGGTGATCACCGTCAGGCCCGGCGCCGCGGTGAGGGTGAGGTCGTGCAGGACGTCGCGCGTGGCCCCGGGATAGCGATAGGTCACGCCCTCCAGCCGGGCGACCCCCGTGTCGTGACGTGACCGCTCGGCGGGCTGCTCTCGTCGACTGGTCAGTTCTGGACGGGGTGTCGTGTCGGGAAGTGACCGCTCGGCGGTGGTGGGGGTGTCGGTAACTGACCGGTCGGCGGGGGTGGGGGTGGGGGTGGGAGTGGGGGACGTCGCCGTGAGGATGTCGTCGAGCGCCTGCGCCCCGTCCGCGGCCGAGTGGAACTCCTGACCCACGCGCCGGATCGGCCAGTACGCCTCGGGCGCCAGCAGGATCGCCGCCAGCCCCGTGCCGAGACCGATGTCGCCCCAGGTCAGGCGGATGCCGACCGCGACCGCCACCAGCGCCACCGAGATGGTGGCGAGCAGCTCGAGGGCCGCTGACGACAGGAAGGCCAGCTTGAGCGTCGCCACGGTCGCGGTCCGGTGCCGCTGCGACACCTCGCGGATCGTGGCGCTCTGCCGGCTCGCCCGGCCGTAGGCCGACAGCGTCGGCAGCCCCCGCATCATGTCCACGAAGTGCCCGGCGAGGGTGGCCAGGGCCCGCCACCGCTTGTCGGACGCGTCGGCGGTCGCCTTGCCGATCAGCGCGGCGAACAGCGGCAGCAGCGGCAGCGTCAGCACGACGATGAGCGCCGACCACAGGTCCACGAAGGCCAGCGTCACGACCGCCAGCACCGGCAGCACGGCGGCGGCCACGAGCGCGGGCAGGTAGCGCGCGACATACGTCTCGACGCTGGTGGTGCCCTGCGCGGCCAGGGTCTGGGCGGTGGCGGGATCCGGTCGCTGGTCGGCGGACCGGCCGAGCCAGGTGCGCAGCAGCAGGGTCCGCAGGCCCGCGCTGACCTCGGTCCCGGCCCAGGAGGACACGAGCTCGGTGGCGCCGGTGAGCAGGGCGCGGACCACGAGCACGGCGGCCAGGAGCCAGAGGGGTCCCCACAGGGCCGTATGCCGTGCCACCGCCACCACGACCGCCGCCACCGCGAAGGTCTGCACGATGGCCGCGACGCCCTGAGCCACCCCGATCGCGCCGAGGGCCAGGACGGGTCGTCGGGCACCGGGCAGCAGCCGCAGCAGGCGGGGGTCGAAGGGCTTCACGCGGGGGAGCTCCTCGTCGTCGGTGTCATCGGTGTCGCAGGGTCGTCGTCGTCACAGGGTCGCTCACCTCCCTCCACAAAGATCGTGAGGGTTTCCTCCAACATCGTTGGACGAAACCCTCACGATCCTGGGAGGTCCGGGCGGACTCAGCGGTCGCGGTGCTCGCCCCCGGCGACGTGGTCGTCCCCGGTGGTGCGCGTCCCGCCCGCAGCCGGCGCAGCCGCCGTCGCCGCTGCCTGCGCCTCCAGCTCGCCCACCTCGCGCGGCTCGTGCGCCGGCGGGATGTGGTGGGTGGAGATGCGCTTGCGGAAGATCCAGTAGGTCCACGCGGTGTAGGCCAGCACGATCGGCGTGAAGACCAGGGCGGCGCCCGTCATGATCGTGAGCGTCAGGTCGGTGCTGGCGGCGTTCTCGTGGGTGAGGCTCCAGGCCGGGTTGGTCGAGGAGGGCATCACGTCGGGGAACAGCGCGGCGAACAGCGCCCACACGGCCAGCGCGATCGCGGCGGCGGTGCCGGTGAAGGCCACCCCGTCACGGCCGAGGCGGGTCATGAGCAGGCCGACGACGAGCGCCACGGCGGCGAGGACCGCGAGGATCCAGGAGGCGGCGTTGCCGGTCAGCATCATGACCCAGACGAGGAACACGACGGCGACGACGGCCGCGGCGATCCCGGACTTCCAGGCGAAGGCCCGCGCCTCGTCACGGATCTCGCCGCTCGTCTTGAGCGCGACGAAGACGGCGCCGTGGGTGAGGGAGAGCAGCAGCGTGGTCACGCCGCCGAGCAGGCCGAGCGGGTTGAGCAGGGTGAACAGGGTGCCCGTGAACTCCTTGTCGGCGTTGATCGGGACGCCCGCCACGATGTTGGCGAACGCGACGCCCCACAGCAGCGCCGGCAGGAACGAGCCGATGATGATGCACAGGTCCCAGTTGCGGCGCCACGTGTCGTCGTCGCGCTTGTGCCGGTACTCGAAGCCCATGTTGCGGATGATCAGGGCGACGAGGATGAGCAGCAGCGGCAGGTAGAACCCGGAGAAGAGGGTGGCGTACCAGTGCGGGAAGGCCGCGAAGGTCGCGCCGCCCGCGGTGAGGACCCACACCTCGTTGCCATCCCAGTGGGGGCCGATGGTGTTGAGCAGGACGCGGCGTCGGTTGTCGGTGTCGAGCTCGTCGCGGCCCTTGCCGAGGATCGGGAGGAGCATGCCGACGCCGAAGTCGAAGCCCTCGAGGACGAAGTAGCCGGTCCACAGGACGGCGATGAGGATGAACCAGATGACGGTGAGTTCCATGGTGTCTCTCCAACGACCTCAGTAGGCGAAGACGAGGGGCTTGTCCTCGCCTGCGTCGGCGGGTGAGGACTCGTCGACCGGCTCGGCCCCGACTCGGGTGTACTTCAGGAAGAGCTTGACCTCGACGACCATCAGCGCGGCATACAGCAGGGTGTAGACGGCCATCGAGACCAGGACGGACCAGGCCGGCACGGACGGGCTGACACCGTTGGCGGTCGTCATCTCGCCGAAGACGATCCACGGCTGGCGGCCGACCTCGGTGAAGATCCAGCCGAACGAGATCGCGAAGACCGGCAGCAGCGGGCTCCAGATCACGACGTGCTTCCACCAGCGGGCGCTCGGCGGGGTCTTGCCCTTGCGCGTCACCCACAGCGCCAGCGCCGACAGCGCCATCGACACGAACCCGACGCCCATCATCAGGCGGAAGGTCCAGTAGGTCGTCGGGATGTTGGGGACGTAGTTGGTGGCCTGGTCCGCGGTGCGCGGGTTGCCGGCGTACTTCTGCTGGTAGTCGGCCTGCACGTCGCGGATGCCCTTGACCTCGCCGCCGAAGGAACCGGTGCCGAGGAAGCTCAGCAGACCGGGGACCTCGATGATGCGGGTGGCGTCCTGGCCGTCGAGCGAGCCGATCGTCAGGATCGAGAAGGGCGCGGACTTCTCGGTGCGGTAGAGCCCTTCGGCCGCAGCCATCTTCATGGGCTGGACCTCGGTCATGACCTTGCCCTGGAGGTCGCCGGTGACGACGACGCCGAGCGAGGCGACCAGGGAGACGATCGCGCCGACGCGGACGGCCTTGCGGTACATCTCGCGGTCACGGTCGGCGATCGGGCCCTTGCGCAGCCAGTGCCACAGCGCCACGCCGACGACGACGGCGCCGCCGGTCATGTAGGAGCTGAGGATGACGTGCGGGAAGGTCACGAGCTGGACCTTGTTGACCAGCACCGCGACGAAGTCGGCCATCTCGGCGCGACCGGACTCGGGGTTGAACCGGTAGCCGACGGGGTTCTGCATGAACGAGTTCGCGGCGAGGATGAAGTACGCCGACAGCACGGTGCCGATGTGCACGATCCACATGGTCCACGCGTGCAGCTTCTCGGGGATCCGGCCCCAGCCGAAGATCCACAGGCCGAGGAAGGTCGACTCAAGGAAGAACGCCAGCAGCGCCTCGAACGCCAGCGGGGCGCCGAAGATGTCGCCGACGAACCGCGAGTAGTCCGACCAGTTCATCCCGAACTGGAACTCCTGGACGATGCCGGTGACGAGACCGAGGGCGAAGTTGATGGTGAACAGCTTGCCCAGCCACTTGGTGAGCCGGAGGTACTCCGGCTTGCGGGTGCGCACCCAGGCGCTGTGGTAGCCGGCGACGATCGCCGACAGGCCGATGGTGATCGGCACGAAGAGGAAGTGATAGACGGTGGTGATGGCGAACTGCCATCGCGCAAGGTCCAGGTTGTCCATGACATCTCCGGAGGTCAGACCTTTGGTTACCCGTCGAGCCTACTCAGGCTGGGTAGCCCCCCGGACCCGGCTGAGGGTTTGCAACCCGCCCGTGACCTGCGGTTTTTGACAACACGGGCGTTGTGCAAATCGATGCGGAGCTCGTATGCCGGTCCGCCCGTGAGGTATTCGCGGCACCGCCATCCCCAACGACCCAGGGCCTCCGGGGCCGCTTGTGACAGAGTTCACAAGCGCCGGCAGGTATGCCGGTCCCGCACCGTCTCGCTAGCCGCGCGGGCTCGCGACAGAGTGGTCACGAACCCGACGTCAGGGGGTCGCAGACGTCGACTCTGCGACCACTCTGCGGCGCACGCCTCGGCACGCGCCGGAGAGACCGGTCAGCTGGGGTAGCCCTCGGGGTTGCCGGACTGCCAGCGCCAGGTGTCGGCGCACATGTCGTCGACGGTCCGGGTGGCCTGCCACCCGAGCTCGCGGTTGGCGCGAGAGGGGTCGGCATACGAGGCTGCGATGTCGCCCGGACGGCGCGGGGCGACCTGGTAGGGGAGGTCGCGGCCGACGGCGCGGCTGAAGGCCGCGAGCATCTCCTTGACCGAGGTGCCGTGGCCGGTGCCGAGGTTCCAGGTGGAGACGGCGTCGTCGACCTGGCCGAGGCGGTTGAGGGCGGCGACGTGGCCGGCGGCGAGGTCCTCCACGTGGATGTAGTCGCGCAGGCCGGTGCCGTCGGGGGTGTCGTAGTCATCGCCGAAGATGTTGAGGTGCTCGCGGCGGCCCACGGCGACCTGCGCGATGAACGGCACGAGGTTGTTGGGGATGCCCTGCGGGTCCTCGCCGATCGTGCCCGACGGGTGGGCGCCCACGGGGTTGAAGTAGCGCAGCAGCGCGATCCGCATCTCGGGGTCGGCCACGGCGACGTCGCGCAGGATCTGCTCGATCATCACCTTGGTCCAGCCGTAGGGGTTGGTGGCGGAGGTGGGGAAGTCCTCCTTCATCGGGACGGGCGCGTCCTCGCCGTACACCGTTGCGCTGGAGGAGAACACGAGCTTCTTGACGCCGTGGCGCTGCATCGCGCGCACGAGGGAGAAGGTCGAGTCGAGGTTGTTCTCGTAGTACTCGAGCGGCTTCTCGACGGACTCGCCGACGGCCTTGAACCCCGCGAAGTGGATGACCGCGTCGAACTGCTCGGTGGCGAACAGGTGCTCGGTCTTGTCGCGGTCGGTCAGGTCGAAGCCGTGGACCTCGATCGGCTGCCCCGCGAGGGCCTCGAGCCGGGCCATCACGGACGGCTTGGCGTTGGAGAAGTTGTCGACCACGACCACGTCGTGACCGGCGGCAAGGACCTGGAGGGTGGTGTGCGAGCCGATGTAGCCGGCGCCACCGCTGACGAGAACGCGCATGCTCCCCACCCTAGGGGTCCGGCCTACGAGCGCGCTGTGGGACGGGTCGCACGCCGCCGAGCGATAGGGCTAAGGTTTGCCTAACTTAGGCAAGCCTTACCGACGATTGGACCTCTCGTGCCCCTGACCCGCCGTTCCCTGCTGGTGCTCACCTCCGCGACGCTCGCCCTCGCCGCCTGCGGCGCGGGCTCGTCTGGGTCAACGTCCGGGGGCAACGCGGCCACGTCCGCGACCGCGTCCCCAGGGTCCCAGGGCAGCGCCGCCGAGCAGGGCGCCTTCCCGGTGACCATCAAGCACGCCTTCGGCGAGACCACGATCAGCAAGGAGCCGACCAGGGTCGCGACCGTGGGCTGGGTCGACCAGGACATGGCGGTCTCGCTCGGGGTGGTGCCGGTGGGCGCGACCGCGATGACGTGGGGCGGCAATGCCGGCAAGTCCACCGACTGGTTCGACGCGGCCGTGGCCAGGCTCGGCGGCAAGACCCCCACGCGCTACGACGACACCGACGGCATCCCCGTCACCGAGATCGCCAAGCTCGCGCCCGACGTCATCCTGGCCACCAGCTCCGGCCTGACCAAGGCGGACTACGACAAGCTGTCCAAGATCGCGCCGGTCGTCGCCCAGCCGGGTGCGCCGTGGGTGACGCCGTGGACGACCTCGCTGGAGACGGTCGGCAAGGCCCTCGGCCGCCCCACCAAGGCCACCGCCGTCCGCGCGCAGACCGACAAGGTCGTCGCGGACGCCAAGGCGGCTCACCCCGAGCTCGCCGGCAAGACCATGGTCTTCGCCTACCTCACCACGACCGACCTGTCGCAGATCGGCATCTACGGCAAGGAGGACAACCGGGTCCGCGCCCTGGAGGCCTTCGGCCTCAGGAGCGCGCCGATCGTCGGCACCGCCGTCAAGCCCGGCCAGTTCTACGGCAACGTCTCAGCCGAGCAGGCCTCGACGATCCAGTCCGACGTGCTCCTCACGTATGCCGACAAGCCCGCCGACATCGCGTCGTTCAAGGCCAACCCGCTGATCGGCCAGATCCCGGCGCTGAAGTCGGGGCACGCCTACGCCGAGGTGGACAAGCAGATCGGCCTGTCGGTCACCAACCCCAGCCCGCTGTCGATGCCGTTCATCATCGACAAGTACCTCCCCGGCGTGGTCAAGGCCGTCAAGGGCGCATGAGCCGGGCCGTCCCCGCGCCGGCCGCCGTCCGGGCCCTCTCACCGCTGCTGGTCCTGCTGGTCGCGCTCGCCGCGTCGCTGCTCGTCGGCTCGCGGGCGGTCGCGCCCAGCGCCCTGCTCGACCCCGCCGACCCGCTGTACGCGATCGCGATGGCGCGCGTCGACCGGACGGTGCTGGCGGTCGTCGTGGGCGCGGCGCTCGGGCTCTCGGGGGCCTGCTTCCAGGGGCTGACGCGCAACCCCCTGGCGGACCCCGGGATCCTCGGGGTGTCCGCCGGGGCGTCGCTCGCGATGGTGGTGGCGATCAGCATCGGCGGCCTGTCCGCGCCGCTGGCGCACGTGGGCGCCGCGTTCGTGGGGGCAGCGGTCGCCGCGATCGTCGTGCACCTGCTGGCGGCGGTGTCGCGCGGGGGCCTGCGGCCGGGCTCGGTCACCATCGCCGGCGCGGCCGTGACCGCCGCGCTCACCTCGGTGTCGACGGCCCTGCTGCTGGGGGACCACGGCACGCTGCAGGCGTTCCGCTTCTGGCAGGTGGGGACCATCGGTGGGCGCGACCTCGCTCTGCTCGCCGCCGTCGGTCCCGTGCTGGTCGTGGGGGCGGTGCTGTCGCTGGTCCTCGCTCGGCGGCTCGACGCGCTGGCGCTCGGTGACGACGTCGCCGCGGCCCTCGGCACCCACCCCACCCGCACCCGCTGGGCCGTGGGTGCGGTCGCCGTGCTGCTGGCCGCCGGCGCCACCGCCCTCGCCGGGCCCGTGGGCTTCGTCGGGCTGCTGGTCCCGCACGCCGCCCGGTCCGTCGTCGGTCCGGCCCACGGTCGCGTGCTGCCGCTCAGCGCCGTGCTGGGGGCGGCGCTGGTGGCCGCCGCCGACACCGTGGGACGCGTGGTGCTGCCGCCGTCGGAGGTGCAGGTCGGGATCATGACGGCGATGGTCGGCCTGCCCGGTTTCGTGTGGGCCGTGCGACGGGGGCGGCTGTGAGCACCCTCGCCGTGCGGGAGCCCGCGACCCGCGACGCGCGGCGTTCGCTGAGCCGGCGCACCCACCACCGCGTTCTCCTCGTCGTCCTCGCGGTCCTCGCGCTCGGCCTGGCCGTCGCGCGAGCCCTGCTGGGGGACCTGGTGATCCCCGTCGTCGACGCCGTCGCGATCCTGCGGGGCGAGGTCATCCCGGGGGCGAGCTTCATCCTGATGGAGAGCAGCCTGCCCCGGGCCGTCCTAGGCCTGCTCGCCGGTGCTGCGTTCGGCGCGGCCGGCGCGACCTTCCAGACCGTCCTGCGCAACCCGCTGGCCAGCCCCGACATCGTCGGCGTCGGCATGGGCGCCTCGGCCGCCGCGGTCGTCGGCATCGTGGTGCTCGGCCTCAGCGGGCCGACGCTGTCTCTCCTGGCCGTGGCGGGGGCCTTGGTCGTGGCCGTCCTCGTGCGGGTCGTCGCGCAGTCCACCGGCGAGCGCCTCGTCCTGGTCGGCGTCGGCGTCTCGTCGGTGCTGGCCTCGGTCGTCCACTACCTCTTCACCCGCGCCGACGAGTTCGACACCCAGCTCGTGCTCCGGTGGTTGACCGGCAGCCTCGGCCAGGCGGACTGGACGACGATCCGGTGGCTGGCCGTGACGTCGGTCGCGGCATACCTGCTGCTCTGGGTCGCGAGCCGGGACCTGCCCGCGCTGCAGCTCGGCGACGACCTCGCGCTCGGGCTCGGGGGACGGCGCCACGCCGCGGACCTGCTCCTCGCCGTCGGCGTCGTCGTGCTTGCGCTCGCGGTGGCGGCGGTGGGGCCGATGGCCTTCGTGGCGTTCATGGCCGGGCCCATCGCCCGGGCTCTGGACCGCGGTCGCCCGACGATCGTCGGCGCGGCCCTCGTCGGCGCGGTCGTGGTGGTCGCCGCGGACCTGATCGGCGGCCACGTGATCCCCGACGTCCACCTGCCCGCCGGCGTGGTCACCGGCGTCACCGGCGCCCCCGTGCTGCTCTGGCTGATGACCCGCGGCCGTACCGAAGGAACCCTCTGATGACCCGACTGGCCACCCGCGACCTGACCCTCGGCTACGGCGGGGAGCCGGTCGTCCGCGACCTCACCCTCGAGATCCCGGACGGTCGCGTGACCGTCGTCGTCGGCCCCAACGCCTGCGGCAAGTCGACGCTGCTGCGCGGTCTCGCTCGCCTGCTGCGGCCGCTCTCCGGAGCCGTGCTGCTCGACGGACGCCCCATCCACGAGCAGCCCACCCGGACCGTCGCCCGCACCCTCGGCCTGCTGCCCCAGCACCCCGTCGCGCCCGAGGGGGTCACCGTCGCCGAGCTCGTCGGCCGCGGCCGGCACCCCCACCAGGGGCTGTGGCGGCGCAGCTCGGCGCACGACGCCGAGGCCGTCGAGCGGGCCCTGGCGGAGACGGGCACCAGCTCGCTCGCCGACGCCCCGGTCGCCGAGCTGTCCGGTGGCCAGCGTCAGCGCGTGTGGATCGCCATGGCCCTCGCGCAGGAGACCGACCTGCTGCTGCTCGACGAGCCGACGACCTATCTCGACCTCACCCACCAGATCGAGATGCTCGACCTGGTCGCCGCCCTCAACGCCGAGCGGGCCACCACGGTCGTCATGGTGCTGCACGACCTCGGCCTGGCGGCGCGGTATGCCGACCACCTCGTCGCCATGCGGGCCGGCGTCGTCGCGGCGCAGGGCGCACCCGCCGACGTGCTCACCGAGGAGATGGTGCGCGAGGTGTTCGCCCTCGACGCGAGCGTGATCCCCGACCCCGAGTCCGGGACCCCGCTCGTGGTGCCCCGCTGCTCGCCCCACCGCCCGGGACTCGCGGAGGCCGGCGATCGCGGCGGGCGTCATACGGCAGGTTGACCGGATCGGGGCTGGGCACTGGGATGGTGGGCGGAGAGACAACCGGCCGCGAGGCCAGGAAGGGGCGCCCCAATGCCCACCACCGTCAAGGGAGTGATCTCCCGAGCCAAGGGCGAGCCGGTCGAGCTCGTCGACATCGTGGTCCCGGACCCGGGACCCGGCGAGGCCGTCGTCGACGTCGAGGCGTGCGGCGTCTGCCACACGGACTACCACTACCAGCAGGGCGGGATCAACGACGAGTTCCCGTTCCTGCTCGGGCACGAGGCCGCCGGCCGGGTCAGCGCCGTCGGTGAGGGCGTCACCGAGGTGGCGGTCGGGGACTTCGTGATCCTCAACTGGCGTGCGGTGTGCGGGGAGTGCCGGGCCTGCCGCCGCGGACGCCCGTGGTACTGCTTCGCCACGCACAACGCCACGCAGAAGATGACGCTCACGGACGGCACCGAGCTGACGCCGGCGCTGGGGATCGGGGCCTTCGCGGAGAAGACGCTGGTCGCGGCCGGCCAGTGCACGCGCGTCGACGAGCGCGCCGGGGCCGAGGCGGCGGGCCTGCTCGGCTGCGGCGTCATGGCCGGGCTCGGCGCAGCCATCAACACGGGCAACGTCGGCCGCGGCGACTCGGTCGCCGTCATCGGCCTCGGTGGGGTCGGTATGGCGGCCGTCGTGGGCTCGCGTCTCGCGGGCGCGGCCACGATCATCGGCATCGACACCGACCCCCGCAAGCTCGACAAGGCGCGCGAGCTGGGGGCGACGCACACGATCGACCCGGCCGACGGGGACGTCGTCGAGGCGGTCCAGGCGTTGACGGACGGCAACGGCGCTGACGTCGTGATCGAGGCCGTCGGTCGCCCCGAGACCTACGAGCAGGCGTTCTACGCCCGCGACCTCGCGGGCACGGTCGTCCTGGTGGGCGTGCCGACGCCCGACATGCGCATCGAGCTGCCGCTGCTCGACGTCTTCGGTCGGGGCGGTGCGCTCAAGTCGAGCTGGTATGGCGACTGCCTGCCCTCCCGCGACTTCCCGATGCTCGTCGACCTCTACCTGCAGGGGCGGCTCGACCTGGACGCGTTCGTGTCCGAGACGATCGGGCTGGGCGACGTCGAGGAGGCCTTCGCCACCATGAAGCGCGGTGACGTCCTCCGCTCGGTGGTGACGCTCTGATGGCCGGCGACGTGCAGGTCCAGCAGCTCGTCACGTCGGGGACGTTCTCCCTCGACGGGGGCACCTGGGACGTCGACAACAACGTGTGGATCGTCGGCGACGATGACGAGTGCGTGGTCTTCGACGCCCCGCATGACGCCTCGGCCATCGCCGCCGCCGTCGGCGAGCGTCGGCTGGCGGCGATCGTGTGCACGCACGCGCACGACGACCACGTCAACCAGGCGGCCGCTCTCGCGGAGGCCACGGGCGCCCCGATCTGGCTCAACCCGCACGACCTCGAGCTGTGGCAGCAGACCTATGACACGCGCCAGCCCGACGAGGACATCGTCGACGGCACCGAGATCACCGTGGGCGGGGTGACGCTGCGGGCGATCGCGACGCCGGGGCACACGCCGGGCGGTACCTGCTTCTACAGCGCGGAGCTGGGGCGCGTGTTCAGCGGTGACACCCTCTTCCAGGGAGGCCCGGGCGCCACGGGACGGTCGTTCTCGTCATACGACACCATCGTCGACTCGATCCGCACCAGGCTCTTTGCGTTGCCCGACGACACGATCGTGCACACCGGGCACGGCCCGGACACGACCATCGGCGCCGAGCGGGCCGGCGCCGACGGGTGGGAGGACCCCAGCGCCGCCTAGGGTGTGGCCATGGCCTACTACGCAGTCCGCTACTCCTACTCCGACGACCCCCGCCTCGACGAGATCCGGCCCGAGCACCGCGCGTTCCTCGGCCGGCTCGCCGAGGCGGGGTCGCTGCAGGCGTCCGGTCCCTACGTCGACGTGAAGCCGGCGTCGGCGCTGCTGATCCTCCGCGCCGACAGCGCCGACGAGGTGCGCTCGCTGCTGGGGGACGATCCCTTCCAGCAGCACGGCCTCGTCGCCGGGATCGACGTCACCGAGTGGAACCCCGTCATCGGCGTCTTCGCCGCCCAGCCCTGACCCGCCGGGGGCCGAGGCATCGGCCGGCCTTCGTTCGCCAGGCTGATGCCTCGGCCCCCGGTAGGTTCTGGCCATGAGCGAGCAGCAGGGCACCGACGTCGACGTCGACTGGGCCGTCGCCCGGGACGCCAACCGCGCCAACTGGGACGAGCGGGCGGGCCTGCACGAGGTCGCCTACGGGATCGAGCGCTACGCCGAGGACCCGGCATACCTCTCCACCGTGGTCAGCGACGACCTGCCCGCCCTCGCCGCCCACCTGCCGCAGGGCTCGCTGCGCGGCCTCGACGTCGTGCACCTGCAGTGCCACATCGGCACCGACACCATCAGCCTGGCCCGCGCCGGCGGTCGTATGACGGGGGTCGACTTCTCGCTGTCGTCGCTGGCAGCCGCGCGTCGGCTCGCCGCCACGACCGGGACCGAGGTCACGTGGGTCGAATCGGACGTGCTCGACGCCCGCGCCGCCGTGACCGGTCACTTCGACGTGGTCTACACCAGCATCGGCACGATCGGCTGGCTCGGCGATCTCGGGCGTTGGGCCGACCAGGTGGCGCGAAAGCCCTGACGCGCCTGTTGGCCCCACCCCGCGGCATCGGGTGAGTCTGCTGCGGGTAGACGAGCAGTGAAGTCACCCGATCGCGACCGGGAAGGTCAGGGTCGGAGGGCGGGTAGGACGGCGGCGGCCTTGAGCAGCATCTCGTCGGTCTCGGCCTGCGGGTCCGAGTCCAGGACGATCGCCCCGCCCGCGCCGATCTCGACCTGCCCGTGGTGCATGACGGCGGTGCGGATCACGACGGACAGGTCCACCGCGCCGCTGCGGTCGACGAAACCCAGTGCCCCTGAGTAGATCCCGCGCGCCCGCGTCTCGAGCTCGTCGATGATCTGCATGGTGCGGTGCTTGGGGGCGCCCGTCATCGACCCGCCGGGGAAGCACGCCTCGAGGGCGTCGATCGCGGTGCGGTCCTCGGCAAGCCGCCCGCGCACGGTCGTCACGAGCTGGTGCACGGTCGCGTAGGACTCGACGTGCATGAGTCGAGGCACGTGGATCGTCGCCGGGTCGCAGACGCGTGACAGGTCGTTGCGCAGCAGGTCGGCGATCATGAGGTTCTCGGCACGGGTCTTGGCGTCGGCGGCGAGATCGGCTGCGGCACGGGCATCGTGGGTGGGGTCGGTATGACGCCTTGCCGTCCCCTTGATCGGCTTGGTGGACACCTCGCCGTCACGCGTCACGCGCAGGAACAGCTCGGGGCTGGCCGACAGGACGTGCCGGTCCCCGAGGCGGAGGTAGGCCGCGTGCGGGGCCGGGTTGAGCCGGCGCAGCCGCAGATAGATGTCGAACGGGTCGTCGTGCGACTCCGCGAGAACCGTGTCGGTCAGGCAGATCTCGTAGGACTCGCCGCGCCGCAGCGCGTCGAGGCAGGCCTCGACGTCCTGGCGGTACTGCGCGACGTCGCGAGCGAGATGCGCTGTGGGGCGGCGCGGTTCGTCATCCGGCCATAGCGCTCGGGTGATCCCCGGAGCGCGAGAAGCCGCGCCCGACAATCGATCTCGCGCCCATGCCGCCCAGGCGGCAGCGGAGTCGCCGTGCGCGACCAGCCAGGCGTCGCCGGTCTCGTGGTCGAGGGCGAGGAGCCGGTCGCAGCGCATCCACACGGCGTCGGGGTGGGGCGACGTGTGGCGGTTGGTGGCGCCGAGGTCGCCCTTCAGCTCGTAGCCGAGGTAGCCCACCCACCCGTCGACCAGCTCGAACGGCGCGGCATCCTCGGGCGGCGCGGCATCCTCGGGCGGCGCGGCCCGGCGCCGCAACGCGTCCAGGATCGTCCCGTCCTCGCGGCGGCTGCGGCCACCGGCGGTGACCACGACATGGCCCCGGCCGACGTCATACGTCAGCACCTCACCCTCCGGCCCGGGCGATCCGAGATAGGAGAACCGGGCCAGACCGGGCTCGGCCCGCGCGCTGTCCAGCCAGCAGGCCCAACGGGATTCGCCGAACAGCGCGGTGTAGGCAGCGCCGGGGTCGACGGCGAGACCGAGCGGTTCTACGATCATGTCGTGAGCTGCTCGGGCAACGGCCCGATGGTCTCCTCGAGGGCGGTGCGGAGCAGGTCGTCGAGCCCGGACGTGACGGCGCCGTGCGGGGTGTCGCGGATCGCGCCGTCGGGCAGGACCCAGCTCGTCACGGCCTGGACCCCGCGTGCGGCATTGACCGCCCAGACGGGCTTGTCGAGCAGGGCGTCGACCGAGACGCGACCGCGCGTCAGCGGGTGCGGGGTGTCGGCGAGGGCGATCTCGAGGCACTCGATCGTGACCGAGGGCAGGGACAGCTCGTCGAGCGGGCGCGTGACGAAGTGCTGGCCGTCCCACCACACCAGGGCTGAGTAGGTCGCCTCGACGGCCTCGGGCAGCCGCTCCTCGACCCGCCACAGCAGTGCGTCGTCGGCGCCGAGCTCGCGTGCCCGCAGCTGCAGCTGGCGCTGCACGACCAGGTCAGGGCCCTTGATGTGCGGCCACTTGCGCGGGTCCGGCACGTCGGCGATCCACAGCGAGATCTGGGTGGGGGTGTCGCTCGCGGGCCGCAGCCACAGGGCGACGGCGTCGTTGTAGGCCTCCAGCCGCGGAAACCACCTGTCGGCGCGAGGGATTCGTGCCAAGACCTCGTCGACGACGACGTCCAGGTCCTGGAAGTGCACGAAGAACTCGGCCGTCGCGGCGAACCGCTGGATGTGTCGCTCCGGGCGCCGCGACCGCCCCTCCTGCACCAGCCAGGAGTCGATCACCTGCGGGGGGTGGTCGCCCGGAGGCTGCGGGCCCCACCACCAGCGCTCGCCGTCACGGACGGCCTCGGTCTTCTTCACGGGCGCATCGTGTCATGTATGCCGCGCCCCCTCCGCACGGGCCGCCGCCCCTCGCGTCAGTCCCGTCCTGGCGAGACGACCTCGAGCCCCGCCGCCGTCGCCGCGTCGATCATCCGCTGGTCATAGCTCACCACCGCGGTGAGGTCCTCGCCCAGCTCCAGAGCGGTCGCGACGTGGATGGCGTCGAGCGAGCGCAGCACGCCCGGCGGCAGCCGGCGGGCCCGCTCGGCCACGGCGGGGGTCAGCGGAAGGATGACCAGAGCACGTCGCAGCGTCTCGGCGACGGACGCTGCAGCCCCGCCGACCTTGGCCATGCTCCTGCCGAGCTCCACCTCGCCCACGATGGACGTGGCGAGCGGCTGGGGAGCGTCGGCCAGCCACCGCCTCAGCGCGAGCGACTCGGCCTCCGTGGTGCAGAGCTTGACCAGTGCCGACGTGTCGAGATAGGTCGCCATCAGAAGCGGTCGGCCCGGCCCTCGTCCAGGATGGCCTGGGTGTCGGTGCCGTCGTTCGGTGCGGGCTCGATCTCCCAGGCCTTGATGCTCGGATCGGCGGGGGGATGGGCGCCGTGCTTGCGCACCAGGTAGTCGATGCGCTGCTCGAGCGGCGACAGGGGCACCAGCCGCGCCATCGGGTGGCCGCGGTCGGTCACGAGGATCTCTTCGCCCGCGTGCGCGGCGGCGACGTAGCGGCTGGCGTGCTGCCGCAGCTCACGGATGCCGATGGTCTGCGTCATACGAGCAAAGGTAGCACCTGGGGTGCTACTCGCGGTGGCCGGACGGTGGTCAGGACATCCCGCGCTCGTCCACGATCCGGCGCGCCTTGCCCACCGACCGCTCGACCCCGCCCTCGGGCAGGATCTCGATGCGGGCCGTGGTGCCGATGCGGGACTTGATGTGGTGCTTGAGCTCGCGCTCGATCGCCCGCTTCCGCTCCTCGCCGACGCCGTGCTGCGCCTCGATCCGGATGGTCAGCTCGTCCATGCGGCCGGGGCGGGTGAGGACGCACTGGAAGTATGGCGAGAGCCCCTCGATGCCCAGCACGATCTCCTCGATCTGGGTGGGGAAGACGTTGACGCCGCGCACGATCATGAGGTCGTCGGTGCGGCCGGTGATCTTCTCCAGGCGGCGCATCGCGGGGCGCGCGGTCCCCGGCAGCAGGCGGGTGAGGTCGCGGGTGCGATAGCGCAGCACCGGCATGGCCTGCTTGGTGAGCGACGTGAAGACCAGCTCGCCCTGCTCCCCGTCGGCGACCGGCTCGTCGGTCAACGGGTCGACGATCTCGGCGAGGAAGTGGTCCTCCCACAGCGTCAGGCCGTCCTTGGTCTCGACGCACTCCTGCGCGACGCCGGGCCCCATCAGCTCGGACAGCCCGAAGATGTCCGTGGCGTGCATGCCCACCCGCTCCTGGATCTCCTGGCGCATCGCCTCGGTCCACGGCTCGGCGCCGAACAGCCCCAGCTCGAGCGAGGTCTCGCGCGGGTCGATGCCCAGCGCCTCCATCGCGTCGATCATCGACAGGAAGTAGGACGGGGTGACGAAGATGATGCGCGGCCTGAAGTCCTGGATGAGCTGGATCTGCTTCTCGGTGTTGCCGCCCGACGCCGGCACGACCGTGCAGCCCAGGTGCTCCGCGCCGTAGTGCGCGCCGAGGCCGCCGGTGAACAGGCCGTAGCCGTAGGAGATGTGGGCGAGGTCGCCAGGACGTCCGCCGGCGGTGCGGATGCAGCGGGCGACGAGGGTGGCCCAGGTGGTGATGTCCTCGCGGGTGTAGCCCACGACGGTCGGCTTGCCCGTGGTGCCGGACGACGCGTGGACCCGGACGACCTGCTCGCGCGGCACGGCGAACAGCCCGAAGGGGTAGTTGTCGCGCAGGTCCTTCTTGGACGTGAACGGCAGGAGCCGGACGTCCTCGAGCGCCGTGATGTCGTCGGGGTGGACCTGGCGCTCCTCGAGCTGGCGGCGATAGTGGGGGACGTGGTCGTATGCCGACCGCACCGTCGTCTGGAGGCGCTCGAGCTGGTGTGCGCGGAGCTCGTCGACGGACCAGCGCTCGGCGTCGTCGTAGAGGTCGGGTCGTTCGTCGATGGGGGGCAGTGTCATGTCGACTCCTTCGTCGTGGCCTGCTCGGGCGATGGCTGCTGGTCCGGTGGCTGCGTGGGTCAGGCGCTCGGTCGGGGCTTGAGGGCGCGGGAGCGTCCACGGAAGTGGGCGATGAGCTCACCGTCGCTCTCGCGCGTGACGGTGACGTCGGTGATCCCGTTGCGGCCGTACCGCGCTCGCTCGACGCCCTCGGCGAGGAGCACGTCGCCCAGCGCGGCGGAGCGGACGAAGTCGATGTCGCAGCCCGCCGCCACGGTCAGCTCGCCGCCGGCGTTGCAGGCGAGGGCGAAGGTCGAGTCGGCGAAGGTGAAGATGTAGCCGCCGTGCATGATGCGGTGGCCGTTGACCATGGTGTCGGTGACCGCCATGCGGGTGCGGGCCCGGCCGAGGCCGTCGGCCATCGACACCTCGACGAGCTCGATGCCGAGGTGGCGCGAGGCGCCGTCCTCGTCCCACATGGTGCGGACGTGGGCCAGATCCGGATCCAGCATGCGACTCCTTCGTCGTGACCTACCATCAGGTCGTCACATCAGCCTGGCGTGCGAACCCCGGCGGATGTGCTACCTCAGGTCGTCACATCAGCCTGGCGTGCTAACCCCGGCGGATGTGCCTACCTGAGGTAGGTCCTGGGTGAGGGCCTTGGACGGTCGGTAGCGGCCGCCCGGATAGATCGCGGCCAGCTCCTCGAGCTGGTCCTTGATCACGTCGAAACCGATCTCGCGCCCCCACTCGATCGGGCCGCGCGGGTAGTTGGTGCCGAGGCGCATCGCGGTGTCCACGTCCTCGGCGGACGCCTCGCCGCGCACCACGACCGCCAGGGCCTCGTTGACGAGCATCGCCAGCGTGCGGGCGACCGGGTCGGTCCGCACCGGGCCGCCGACGAGCAGCTCCACCGCGGCCTCGTCCGGCGACGCGTCCAGCGCCCGGCCGCTGTCGTCATACCGATAGACGCCCTGACCGGTCTTGCGCCCCAACGCCCCTCGCGCCACCAGGTCCTGCTGGTAGGCCGTCGGCTCGTAGCGCGCGTCGTGGTCGGTCTGCTCCCACACGGACGTGCCGACCGCGAGGTTGACGTCCTGCCCGATGAGGTCCGTGAGCTCGAACGGCCCCATCTTGAAGCCCGCCCCGCGCAGCGCCGCGTCGATGGTCGCCGCGTCGGCGATGCCCTCGGCGACCATCCGCTGCGCCTCGCCGTAGAAGGGCCGCGCCACCCGGTTGACGATGAATCCCGGTGTGCTGGCGCACCGCACGGGCGTCTTGCCCCACGCGCGCACCAGCTCGCAGGCCTCCTCGACCGAGTCCGCGCCCGAGCGCGCGCCCCGCACGACCTCGACCAGCGCCATCAGGGGCGGGGGGTTGAAGAAGTGCAGGCCGATGATGCGCTCGGGGTGCGCGATGCCCTCGGCGATGGCGGTGATCGACAGGCTCGAGGTGTTGGAGGCGAGGATGGTGTCGGCGTCCTGGCGGGCGGCCAGCGTGGCAAAGATCTCACGCTTGACCTCGAGGTCCTCCACCACCGCCTCGATCACGAGCCGGCAGGCCGGCAGCGACCGGACGTCCTCGGCGGCCCGCAGCCGACCCGCGGCCGCAGCGGCCTCGTCGGCGGTGATGCGGCCCTTGTCGGCGAGTCGGCCGAGCGTCGCCCGCAGCCGCTCGATCGCCTCCTCGGCGGCGCCGTCCCGCGCGTCGACGAGCACGACCTCGTGCCCCGCCTGCGCGGCGACCTGGGCGATCCCGGACCCCATCGCCCCGGCCCCGACGACCGCGATCCGCCCCGTTGCGGGCGTGGTGCTCGACTGCTCGCTCGCGTGGTCACTCATGCACGCATCGTGGCACGTCGGCAGCCTCGCGGCGAGGCGAACCCCTCGTTAGGATCGGGACGTGACCACCCAGGCAACGACGCCCAGCCACCCATTCCTCGACGCCCACGCGGCCACCCTCGACGAGGCCGCCGAGGCGCTGCGCACCCGCAGCTTCTACTCCCGCTATCCCGCCTCCCCGAGCCCCCGCGTCTACGGCGAGGGCTCCGCCGAGTCCGGCCTCGCCGCGTATGACGCGCACGTGGGCTCCGCCTTCGCGCCGCTGGACGACCAGCCGTCGACGGGCGATCGGGTGGGTGACGAGGTGTCGCCATACGGCCCGACCCTCGCGATCACCTATCCCGTGCTCGACCTCGACGAGGCGCTCCCGGCGGCGCGCGCGGCCATGCGCGCCTGGCGTGACGCCGGTCCCCGGGTCCGCGCGGCCGTCTGCGTCGAGATGATCGACCGGCTCAACAAGCGGTCCTTCGAGATGGCCAATGCGGTCATGCACACGAGCGGTCAGCCGTTCGTCATGAGCTTCCAGGCCGGTGGCCCCGAGGCGCAGGACCGCGCACTCGAGGCCGTGACCGCCGCCCTGGTCGAGCAGGAGCGCATCCCCGCGTCCGTGACCTGGGAGAAGCCCGCCAAGGGCGAGCCCCTGCGCCTGCAGAAGGACTACAAGGTCGTCGGCCGTGGCGTCGGCCTGGTCATCGGCTGCAACACCTTCCCGACGTGGAACGCCTACCCCGGCATCTTCGCCTCGCTGGCCACCGCCAACGCCGTCGTCATCAAGCCCCACCCGCGCGCGATCCTGCCGCTGGCCATCACGGTCGCCGTCTGCCGCGACGTCCTGGCCGAGGCGGGCTTCGACCGGGCGCTGGTGCAGCTGGCCGCGGACCGCGACGGCGGCACCCTCGCCAAGGACCTCGCCGAGCGCGACGAGATCGCGATCATCGACTACACCGGCGGGCCGGGCTTCGGCGCCTGGCTCGAGACCGAGGCGGCCGCGCGCGGCAAGCTCGTCTACACCGAGAAGGCCGGCGTCAACACGATCGTCGTCGACTCCACCGACGCGCTGAAGGCGACGCTGGGCAACCTCGCGTTCTCCCTCTCGCTCTACTCCGGGCAGATGTGCACCGCCCCGCAGAACATCTACGTCCCCAAGACCGGCGTCGACACCGACGAGGGGCACCTGTCCGCCGACGAGTTCGCCGACCGGCTCGGCGCCGCGGTCGCGCGCTTCACCGGCGACGACGCCAAGGCCGTCGAGGTCCTCGGCGCCACCGTCAACGACAAGGTCCGCTCCAACGCCGGGTCGCTCGCCGAGATCGCCGCCGAGGGGGAGGGGCGGGTCGTGCTCGACACGCGCGCCGTGACCCACCCCGCGTGGCCGGACGCCGTCGTGCGGACGCCCGGGATCGTGCAGCTCGACGTGCGGCACGAGGACGTCTACACCCAGGAGTACTTCGGGCCGGTGTCGTTCGTGATCGCCACCGAGTCCACCGAGCAGTCGCTCGCCCAGCTCGCCGACACGGTGGCCGAGCACGGCGCGATGACGGCGTCGGTCTACTCCACCTCGCAGGCCGTGCTGGAGGAGGCGCGCGAGGCCGCGGCCGACGGCGGGGTCGCCCTCTCGGAGAACCTCACCGGTCAGGTCTTCGTCAACCAGACCTCGGCGTTCTCGGACTACCACGGCACCGGCGCCAACCCGGCGGCCAACGCGGCCTACTCCGACGCGGCGTTCGTCGCCAACCGGTTCCGCGTGATCACGAGCCGCCGCCACGTCTGACCTACCTCAGGTAGTCAGGTCCGCCTGGGTTGGCACGCCAGGCTGATGTGTCGAACCCAGGCGGATCTGTCCCACGCCAAGATTGCGGAGACCTGGGCACCGTGCATGGTGCCCAGGTCTCCGCGCTCGGGGCCGATCTCGTATGCCGACCGCCCGGCGCATCACCGATCCCCGCGAGGCGGCGGGCCCGCCATACGGCCGTGTGTCTGTCGCGCTGGGAGCGCTGAACCGGCCCGGATGAGCCCCTCCCCGGCACCGCCCGGCGTGCGTAGGCTGGGTGCCCGGACCCTCCCGACCGACCGTGGGGTGAACCATGCACCTGCACCCGCTTGCGCTACGACGGGCCCGTGCGTACGGGCGGGACTGCCTCGGCTATCTCGCGATCGCGGTCGCGACGGTGCCGATCGGCGTCGTCGCCGTCATGAACGGGTGGTCGGACCACCCTGTCTTCCTCGGGATCCTGAGCTCCGTGCCGCCGGTGCTCGCCACCCTGATCGCGGCTCGTGCCGAGTCGGGCCCGAGCGCCGCGACCTGGGGGAAGCGGCGCGAGGGCCTGCGGGTCACGACGGGTTCGGGAACGCCCGGGATCGGCAGGGCGCTCGCGCGCAACACCGCCAAGATCGCGATCCCCTGGTCGCTGGGTCACCTGGTCGCGTTCAGCGCAGCGAGCGGTCGCCTCGACGGCGGCGACGCGGTGGCGATGGGAGGCACGATCCTCGTGGACGTGCTCCTCGTCGTGATGGTCGCGATGACGGTGGCCGGGGCTGGACGCCCGCCCCACGATCGGGTCGCCGGCACCCGCGTCATCACGGCCTGACCTGGCGCCCTGACCTGGTTCGGCCGACCCACCTCGAGCGACGCCGGTATGCCGGCGCGCCCCGGCGCATCCCAGGTCCCCGCGACGCGGCGGGCCCGTCATACGGGCGGGCATCTCTCGCGCTCGGAGCGCTGACGTCGCACGTGCGACGCGCTATCCCTTGACAGGTGACTTTTTGGTCACCTATGGTCGAGGTGTGGATGACGACCTGGTGTTCAAGGCGCTGGCCGACCCGACGCGGCGGCTGCTCCTCGACGCCCTCTTCGACCAGGACGGTCGGACCCAGGGCGAGCTGGAGGCCGTCGTCGCGCGACGCACCGAGATGACGAGATACGGCGTGGCCAAGCACCTGCGGATCCTCGAGGACGCCGGGCTGGTCACGACCCGCAAGCAGGGGCGGACCAAGCTGCACCATCTCAACCCCGTCCCCATCCGGTTGATCCACGACCGCTGGATCGACAAGTACACCCAGCACCACGTCTCAGCACTCATCGACCTCAAACGATCACTGGAGGAATCCCCATGAGCGACACCCAGACCACCAGCACCACCACCAGCACCGCCGGCACCGCCACGACCGAGCGCCAGGCCCCCGAGATCCAGGTCTTCCGGGTCTACATCGAGGCCCCCGCCCAGCGCGTGTGGGATGCCATCACGACGCCGGAGCTCAGCACCAAGTACGGCTACGGCGGCATCGTCGAGTACGACCTTCGCGACGGCGGCGACTACGTCAGCCACACGACCGAGGAGATGAAGCAGATGGGGATGGGCGACATCGCCGTCACCGGACGCGTCCTGGAGTCCGACCCGCCCCGCAGGCTCGTCCAGAGCTGGATCGCCGCGTGGCACCAGCAGGAGACGACCCTGACCTGGGAGCTCACGGAGTATGACGGCCCCCTCACGGCGCTCACCCTCACGCACGACTGCACGGGCGCGCCCAATACCGCGCAGGACATCGAGGGCAGCGGCGACGCGGCGCAGGGTGGCGGCGGCTGGCCGTGGGTGCTGGCCGGCATGAAGACCTACCTCGAGACGGGTCGTCAGATGGCCGGCTCCGGCTCCTGACCTGCCTCAGGCGGATCCTGCCGGTTCGGGATCGCGGAAACCTGGGCACCGAGCACGGTGCCCAGGTCTCCGCGATGTCTGGGGCTCGAGGCCGTATGCCGGAGCGCCGCCGCCTCGCAGATCACCGCGAGGCGGCGGCGTGGCGTCATACCGGGGCCTGTCGCCCGTGCTGCTCCCAGAGGCGACCGAGGAGGTGCACCTCGGTGCCGGCCAGGCCGACGGACAGGTAGACGCGCCGCCCGCGACGCTGCGGCCCTGTCGAACCCTCTGCTGCCGGCCCTCCCGACGCGGCCACGATCTCCCCGAGCGACGCCACGCGGTCGGCCATCCCGGCGTCGGCCACGAGCGCCGGCGGGTCGTAGGCCCGCAGCTGGGCCGGCGAGTCCGTGACCACCAGGTCGGCGCACGCTACGAGGTCCACCGCGAGCTCGGCGCGCCCCACCTGCTTGGGCCCCACGGTGATCACGAGCACGTCGGGGTCGAGCCAGGCGGCGTCGATGACGGGGGAGCTGCTGGAGGTGGCCAGGATGACGACGTCCGCACCGGCGACGGCATCCCGGGGCGACGCGACGGCCTCGACGGAGAGCCCCAGCTCGCGCCGGGCGCGGTCGGCGAACGCCTCGCGGCCCGCCGGCGTGCGGGAGGTCACGCGCACGGCGCTCGGGGTGAGGCTCGCCGTGAGGGCCCAGAGCTGCGCCCACGCCTGCGTCCCGGCGCCGACGATCCCCACGGTCACGTCATCGCTCCCAGGCCCGAGGTGCCGCGTGGCCACCCCGCCCAGAGCGCCGGTCCAGCACGCCCCGAGGGCATGCCCGACGTGCACGGCCAGCACGCGCCCGGTCGTCGTGTCGTGCGCGACAGTGACCTGCTCGTCGGAGGTCGTGGGGAGGGTGTCGTAGGTGCGGTAGCCGTAGAACTCGTCCCCGCTGTGCCCGGCGGTGAGGACGAGCCGGCCACCCCCGAGCGGCGCTGCCAGACGAGGTGGCGCCTCGAGGGTGCCGGCGTGGTGGCGGGCGAGGGCCTCCTCCATCCAGCCGACGGCGTCGCCGGGCGTGAGCAGGGCGCGGACGGTGTCGTCGTCGATGGTCCAGGTCATGGCGTCTCCTGCGGGTGCGGTGGCGTCGCCGTAAGCGGCTCGGGAGACCAGCCGATCACCTCACGTGGACCTGACGTCAAGCGCCGTAGACGAGCGGCACGTAGTCGCGGTGCCGCTCGATCCACCCCTTGATGAACGGGCACTGCGGCATCACCTTGCGCGTCCCCTGCTCGCGCACGTCGTCGAGGCCGTAGCGCGCCAGGGCGCTGCCGACCCCCTTGCCCTCGTAGGCCGGGTCCACCTCGGTGTGGGTGAACACGACGAGCTCGTCGGTGAGGAGGTACTCGGCGAAACCCGCCAGCTCCCCGTCGATCCGGGCCTCGTAGCGGTGCTCGTCGGCGTTGTCGGTGACCTGGACGTCGCTCATGTCAGTGCTTCTCCTGCGGTGCGGGACGTACTGCCTCCTCGACCCTAGCCGCGGCCGGCTCCGGTGGCGCGGTCTCGGACCCGGCCTCGGACCCGGGCTCGCGCGCGACCAGGATCTCGGGCTCGTGGTCGACCGGGAAGCTCACCGACCGCGCGATGAAGCACAGGCCGGGCACGTCAGCGTGCAGCCGCCGAGCCAGGTCGACGTCGCTGCCGGCCGTGACGGTGGCCTGTGGCCGCAGGGTGACCCGCTCGAACTGCCCCGCACCGTCCGCCCCGGTCCTCATCACGCCGTGCGGGTGGTCCTCGTACGCCACCACCGTGACCCCCGCCTGCGCCGCGAGGTGGAGGTACCAGAGCATGTGGCACTGGGCGAGCGAGGCGACGAGCAGCTGCTCGGGGTTCCAGCGGGACGGGTCGCCGCGAAAGGCCGGGTCGGCGGACCCCGCGATGGGGGTCGGGCCCGCTGCGCTGACCTCGTGGTCGCGGGCGTACCCGGCATACGAGCCGGTCCCGGTGCCCCGGTTGCCGGTCCACGTCACGGTCAGGTCGTAGGTGTGGTCGTGCGTGGTCATCCAAGGTCCTCCTGCGCCCTCTGCGACCAGCACCGTGATGTGCCTTCGCACCTGCCACGGTGCCACGCCGACGCGGTGCCCGAGGCCCCTCCCCACCCTCAGCAGGCAGGTCTACCGTGGGAGGGGACCCGCTGGGAGGAGGCGAGCCATGCCTGACACCTTCGGCACCTTCGACGCCTTCGACGCCGACGTGATCGTCGTCGGCAGCGGCTTCGGCGGTGCGGTCGCGGAGGCCCGGCTCGCCCAGGCGGGCTCCACCGTGATCGTCCTGGAGCGTGGACGGCGTTGGGGGCCAGGCGACTTCCCCCGGGATCCCCGGCTGGCGGCCGGGTGGTTGTGGCGGATCGGCCAGGGGCTCTACGACATCCGCTGGCTCAAGGGAATGCTCGCCGTGCAGGTCGCCGGCTGGGGAGGTGGATCGCTCGCCTACGCCAACGTCTTCGCCCGGCCCTTCGACGCCGCGTTCAGCGAGCGCTGGCCGGCCCATCTGCGCCGGGCCGGGCTGGACCCCTACTACGACCTGGCCGCCCACATGCTCGACGTGTCCCCGGTGGGAGACGACCCGAGGACGGGGGAGCCGACGCCGCGCACCGTCCTGGTCGAGCAGCTGATGGCCCTGCGTGGCCGCCCGGACGCGACGGTGCGTCCCAACCTGGCCGTGACCTTCGGCGACCCGGAGGTATGGCGCGCGAATCGTCACGGGGTGCCTCGGCGCGGCTGCTCCTTCGTCGGGGAGTGCGTCCTCGGCTGCAACCAGGGGGCCAAGAACTCCCTGGACGTCACCTACCTCGCCGTAGCCGAGGCGCACGGCGCGCGCAGCATCACCGACGCCGAGGTCACGGCCGTCACGCCGGTCGACGGTGGCTACGTCGTCACGGCGCGGACGCCGAGCGACGCCACGGTCGCCCCGCGTGAGTGGCGGGCCCCTCGCGTCGTCCTGGCCGCCGGCGCCGTCGCCACCACCGAGCTGCTCCTGCGGTCGCGTGACGTCACCGGCACCCTCCCGCACCTCTCGCCGCTCCTCGGGCACAGCTTCTCCGGCAACGGCGACTTCCTGACCCTCGCCGAGCTGCGCGAGGAGCGCGGCGACATGACGACCGGACCGACGATCACCAGCACCACCATCCTGGACGTGCCCGAGGGGCGGGGCTCGGTCTGGTACCAGGTGCAGGACGGCGCGTTCCCCGTCGCCCTGCAGGAGCTCTTCGGCGCCATCGTGCCCGGCCGGCAGGTCCGCAGGTGGTGGCGGCGCCGGTTCGCGGGCCCCGACCCTCGACGCATGTTCACCGTGCTCGCGATGGGGCACGACTCCGGTGAGGGGACGCTGCGCCTCGACAGGTCCGGCAAGGCCGTGCTCTCCTGGCGCAACCGCTGGCAGACCCACCTGATCCGCTCGCAGCGCCGGGTCGGGCCGTTGCTGGCCAGCCTGCTCGACGCCCGGCTCTACAACCCCGTCACCTGGTCGCTCCTGCGCAGGACGACCACCGTGCATCCCCTCGGCGGCGTCCCGCCAGGCCTGGACGCGGCCACCGGGGTGGTGGACGAGGTCGGTGAGGTTCACGGATACCCCGGGCTGTTCGTGGTCGACGGCTCGGTCCTGCCGGCGTCCACCGGCGTGAACCCCTCGGCGACCATCCTGGCGGCGGCCGAGCAGTCCCTGGAGGCCATCATCCGTCGCGACGGGCGCCCCCACTGGCGCGCTCCCGAGTGGCCCGACGTCACCTCGAGGGTCGTCCCGGAGGACGCCGCGTCGAGCTTCTCCGCCGAGCTCAGGGCCGTGACCAGCGGAGGCGGCGTCACCTTCAGCGAGCGCATGGTCTCCTCGGCGCCGGGCCTGCCGCGCGTGACGATGCAGCTCACGGCGGTGGCGCGCAGCATCGACCTCTTCCTCGCCGACCCCACCCACACGCTCGCGGTGGAGGGCACGGTCGACGTGGAGGGGCACCTGGTCTCCGCGCCCGCCGCGGGCACGCTGTCCCTGTTTGCCGACGGGAGTGCGCAGGCGATGAGCTATGAGCTGCACCTCCACGGCGACGCCGGAGAGCCGTGGCGGTTGTCGGGGAGCAAGACGATGAGCGGCCGGGCCCCGGCGTCCGTGCTCCGCGACCTCACCACCCTGCGCGCCACCGTGCAGAGGGAGGACGGCACCGGGCCGGCCCTGCCCGTCGTGCTGCGGATCGGCCGGCGAGATCTGCTGAGCCTGATGGGCGCCGTGCGTGGCCGCGGCTTCACCCGTGCCCGCAGGGCTCGGACCACCGCCCGGTTCGTCGCGTTCTTCGCCGGGTCCACGCTGCGACGGGTCGCGCGGGCGCGCACCTCGCCCTGAGTCACTGCGACCGGTCTGGCGCACGTCCGGCAGAGCACGTCTAGTGTGACCGGGTGGACGATCCCCTCTCCGAGCGTCCGGGCCGTGGCGACGACGTCTCCGCCGAGCTGCCCGAGATCCTGACCTCGCTCAGCGAGGCCCGCGTCGAGCTGACGAAGTTCATCACGGCGTACCAGTTCGCGATCCAGGAGATCGAGACCAAGGTTCGCATCCTCCAGCAGGAGTTCCAGCAGCTGCACCGTTACAACCCGATCGAGCACGTCTCGAGCCGGCTGAAGTCGATGGAGAGCATCATCGCCAAGGCCCGCAAGACGGGCTGCGGGCCCAGCCTGGACGAGTTCCGGCGGGAGATCCGCGACATCGCCGGGGTCCGGGTCGTGTGCAGCTTCACGCCGGACGTGTACCGGATCCAGGAGCTGCTCTGCCGCCAGTCGGACGTCCGGCTCCTCCAGGTCAAGGACTACATCGCCAGTCCCAAGCCGAGCGGCTACCGCTCGCTGCACGCCATCGTCGAGATCCCGGTGTTCCTCTCGGACGGCAGCGTCCAGGTGCCCGTCGAGATGCAGTTCCGCACGAGTGCGCAGGACTTCTGGGCGAGCCTGGAGCACAAGATCTTCTACAAGTACGACCACGAGGTCCCGGCCGAGATCGCCCAGGGCCTGCGGGACGCCGCGGACGCCGCGTCGCACCTGGACGCCGAGATGGAGCGGCTGTCGGTCGCGATCCAGGACCTGACAGGGGAGGAGCCTCCCGGCAGCATGACCGTCACCCCGGGAGACGTCGACGACTTCCTGGCCCTGGTGCGGGAGTCGCGTGCGGGGAGGGGGCGTCCGGGGCCGGATGTCGCCGGGCCCTCCGCCTGAGCATGCTTCGTGGTCGTATGCCGGACGCCGGCCTCACGCCAGGTCGCCGTCTCCGGCTCCCGCCAGCCCGTATGACGAGCCGGCCACCCCATGCGCGGACGGTCCCCATCCGTGCACAACTGCTGCACTCCCGGTTGGGCTGACCACGAGTTCCGTTGTGCCGCAACAGGTGGGTGTCGGGAGTGCCGCGCATCTGCAGCAGTTGGTTCCGCAGCGGGTCCCACTCCTCGCCCCGACCGCAGAACTCGCACGCACAACGGCGCAAACGCGCAGGCCGACCGCTCCAGATCGCGCGTTGTGCATGTGAGTTCCCGGCTGCGCACGGGGCCGCAGGATCAGCCCGCCTTGGTCACATCAGCCTGGCGTGCGAACCCGGGCGGACGTGACTGCCTCAGGTAGACCCATCAGCCGGCCTCGGGAACATCGGCCTGCTGAACGAAGGCCGGTCGATGCCTCTACCCGCGGTAGGTCTTGCGGGAGCGGTAGGCCTGGACGGCCATGCGGTTGCCGCAGCCGCGGTCGCAGTAGCGGCGCGAGCGGTTCTTGGACAGGTCGACGATCACGCCGTCGCAGTCCTCGGCCTCGCACACCCGCAGCCGGTCGAGCTCGCCGGACCGCACCACGTCGACCATCGCCATCGCGGACTCGACGGCGATGCGGTCGGCCAGCGGCGCCTCGCTGGAGATGGCGTGCAGGTGCCAGTCCCACCAGCCCTCGTGGCGCACCACCTGCGGCAGCGCCTGGTGGCGGGCGAGCAGGTCGTTGACCAGGCCGACCACGCCCTCCTCGTCGAGCTCCCACAGCCGGTGCAGCTCGCGACGCAACCGTATGACGCCCGCCAGCTCGCGCTCGTCGTGCGCCCGCGCCCCGGTGTAGCCGAACTGCCCGACGAACTCCTCGAGGTCCTCCAGGGTCCGCAGGGTCGCCGGCTCGACGCCCGTGTTGACCAGCGCGGCCGTCGATACCAGAGCGTCGCGGGTGTCATGGGCAAAAGTCATCTTGACTCCTTACGGGGAGCAGGTCTAGCGTCATGAGCGTAAACCCACTTTGCTCATAACGCTCGCTGACGTGCGTCACGACCGTCGTGCCCTGAAGCCCTCGAGAGGAGTGCCCATGACCGCCATGACCCGCACCACCGACCGCGTCGACCCCACCGACCTCACCGTTGCCCCCACCCCCGCGGACCCGGTCGTGGACTCCCTGCGCCTCGGCCAGGTCGACGTCGACCCGCTGCCCCACGTCCCGGACGAGCAGGCCACCGAGCGCCCGACGCCGAGCCGCCCGCGCGGCGTCTCGCGCGGCCTGGTCCTCGCCCTGATCTCGGCGGTCGGCTTCGCGACGTCCGGGTCCTTCGCCAAGGCGCTGCTCGAGGCGGGCTGGAGCCCCGGCGCCGCCGTCACCGCACGCATCGCCGGAGCCGCGCTCGCCCTCGGCATACCCGCACTCTGGCTGATGCGCCACCGGCTGCGCGCCTTCGCTGACAACTGGGGCGTCATCCTGGCCTATGGCGTGGTCGCCGTGGCCGGCAGCCAGCTCTTCTACTTCAACGCCGTCACGCACCTGTCCGTCGGCGTCGCCCTCCTGCTGGAGTACCTCGCTCCCGTCCTCATCGTCGGCTACCTGTGGCTCCGCACCCGCCGCACCCCCTCGCCCGCGACGCTGCTCGGCGCGACCCTGTCCATGGCCGGGCTCGCCCTGGTCATCGACCTGTTCGGCGGCATCGGCATCGACCCGGTCGGCCTCCTGTGGGGCCTCGCGGCGGCGTGCTGCAACGCGACCTACTTCCTGCTCGGCGCCCGCGAGACCAAGGACCTGCCGCCCATCGCCCTCGCGGCCGGCGGCATGGTCGTCGGTGGCGCGGTCCTCGGCCTGGCCGGCGCGGTCGGCGCCATCCCGATGGTCGCCACCACCGCCCCCGTCGTCCTCGCCGGCCTGGATGCGCCCTGGTGGGTGCCCGTCCTCGGCCTGGTCCTGCTCGCCGCGGCCGTGGCCTACGGCTTCGGCGTGGCGGCGACGCGGCGCCTCGGCTCGACCGTCGCGTCCTTCGTGGGGCTCACCGAGGTGGTGTTCGCCGTGCTCATCGCCTGGCTCCTGCTCGGCGAGCTCCCGGGCCTCGTGCAGCTGGCCGGCGGTGCGCTCATCCTCGCGGGTGTTGCGGCGGTCAAGTTCGGGGAGTCGCGGGCATGATGGGCACGTGCCCTCGACCCGCCGTCCCCTGACCCTGCGCGCCACGCAGTCCGTGCTGCGTGGCGTCGCGCGCCTGCCCCGGCCGGTCCTGCGCCTCGTCGCGGGCCGGCCGCAGCGCGTCGACGGCCACACCCTGCGCACGGACGTCCAGGTGGCGCTGCGGATGCTCGACCTCGCGCCGGGCAGCGACGCGGCCGAGCTGACGCCGGAGCAGTGGCGCGCCGAGATCGAGACCGAGGCCTGGCTCTTCGGCCACCAGCCCCACGTCGCCTCGATCCGCGACGACGCGTTCCCGGGCCCGGCGGGCTCGATCCGCACGCGCACCTACGACCCCACGCCGGGCGAGCCGCCCCGCGGCGTCGTCGTCTACTTCCACGGCGGCGGCTTCGTGGCCGGTTCCCTCGACAGCACCGATCCCGTATGCCGTTTCGTCGCGCGCTATGCCGGGCTGACCGTCGTCTCGATCGACTACCGCCTGGCGCCGGAGTCGGCCTTCCCGTGCGCCGTCGAGGACGCGGTGGCGGCCTTCCGCCACGTGCGGGACCACCGCGAGCAGCTCGGCGGCGACGCCTCCACGCCCATCGCCGTGATGGGCGACAGCGCGGGCGGAAACCTCGCGGCCGTCGTGTGCCACCGCACCGTCGAGGACGAGGCCGGCGGTCCCGACCTGCAGGTGCTGGTCAGCCCCGTCACCGACTGGTCCCGCAAGTCGCGGTCCTACGCGCTGTTCCCCACCGGCTTCTTCCTCACCGAGGCGACGATGGACTGGTACGCCTCCCACTACCTGCGCGAGCCCGAGCAGGCGTCTCACCCCGACGCCTCGCCGCTGCTCGCGCGCCACCTCGGTGGGTTGCCGCCCGCCTATGTCCTGGTGTCGGCGTTCGACGTGCTCCGCGACGAGGGCCTCGCCTATGCCGCGCGCCTCGAGGAGGCCGGCGTCCCCGTCACGCTGCGGGTCGACGAGGACGGCACCCACGGCGACGTCAACGCCATGGGGGTCTCGCGCGCCAGCCGCGACCTGGTCATCGAGGTGGCCGAGGCCGTCCGCGACCTGCTGGTGCGCCGGTGATCGTCCGGGAGATCGGCGGCGGGATCGTCGAGCTCGACCTGTCCGGGCACTCGCCCGACGACCTGGCCGAGGTCGAGGCGCTGCGCGAGCAGGTCGCCGCGGGGATCGCCCGCGGGTGGCGCCGCGTCCAGGCGCTGCACGACCCCGACGACGTCGTCACGCACCGGGTGGCCGCCCGCCTCGGCCTGCGCCACGAGGGCACCATGCGGGGCATCGGTCCCGGCCACGGCGACCGCGTCGTCATGGCCCGCCTGGCGAGCGACCCCGGCCCCGAGACCCGCGAAGGCTTCCTCGGCGTCCTCAACACCACCATGCCCACCAAGCGCAACATCGCCCAGACGCTGCTGCGCGACCCCGACGGGCGTGTGCTGCTCTGCGAGCTGACCTACAAGCGCGAGTGGGACCTGCCCGGTGGCATCGTCGACCCCGGTGAGCCGCCGTCCGCCACGGCCGAGCGCGAGGTCGCCGAGGAGCTCGGGCTGGACCTGCCGGCCCGCGACCTGCTCGTCGTCGACTGGCTCCCGCCCTATCGCGGCTGGAGCGACGCCACCCTGTTCGTCTTCGACGGCGGGGTGCACCCGGCCGACCTGGTGGACCGGGTCACCTTGCAGCCGCGCGAGATCCGCGCCCTGCACTGGGCCACGCCCGAGCAGGTCCGGGAGCACTGCGCGCCGTATGTCGTGACCCTGCTGGAGCGCCTCGCCGCCACCCCGGCCGGCAGCGGCACGGCATACCTCGTGGACGGCCACCCCCGCGCCTGAGCCGGCCCCACCACCACAACCACCACCACCACGACCACAACCACCCTCGTCATTGGTCACCAATGGACGAATCGCGCACCCCTTGAACGATCCACAGCGTGATTGGTCACCGATGGATGAATCGCGCACCCCTTGAACGATCCACAGCGTCAGTGGTGACCAATGGTGGGGGCTCAGACCTCGTCGGCGTCCGGCAGCAGGATGTTGAGCAGCAGCGACACGAACGCCACGACCAGGGCGCCGAGGATCGCGTCCCAGAAGAAGCTGTCGACCCGGAAGTCCAGCCCGAGCGGACCCGCCAGCCAGGACGTGACCTGCAGCATGAGGGCGTTGATCACCCAGGTGAACAGCCCCAGCGTGAGGATGATCGCCGGCAGCGACAGCAGCTTGACGACCGGCTTCACGACCGCGTTGATCAGCCCGAACACGATGGCCACCAGCAGGATCGACAGCAGGCGCGTGGCGAGCGAGGGCTTGTCCTCGCCGAGGTGGATCCCGGAGACCACCATGGCCGCGACCCAGAGCGCGATGCCGTTGACGAGCGTCTTGATCGCGAAGTTCTTCATGGCCATATGGTGACATGTCGGCCCCCGCATATGGTGGTGCCATGACCGCAGCCGATGCCGCCACCAGCGAGCTCAGCCCCGACCGCGACGACGCGGCCACCCCCGAGAGCGAGGTGCGGCTGCGCGAGGCGCTCGCCAGCGTCCCCGCCTACGTCCCCGGTCGCCCGGCGCCGGAGCTGCCCGACCGCACGACCTACAAGGTCAGCAGCAACGAGAACCCCTACCCGCCGCTGCCGAGCGTGCTCGAGGTCATCGCGTCGGCCGCGACCACGGTCAACCGCTACCCGGACATGGCGGTGACCGAGCTGACGCAGGCGCTCGCCGACTTCCTCGGGGTGCCCAACGACCACATCGCGACCGGCACCGGGTCGTCCGGCGTCCTCACCCAGCTCGTGACCGCCACCTGCGGCCCGGGCGACGAGGTGGTCTACGCCTGGCGCTCGTTCGAGCTCTACCCCATCGTCACCGCGCTCGCCGGGGCCACCAGCGTGCAGGTGCCGCTCACCGCCGACCAGCGCCACGACCTCGACGCCATGGCCGCGGCCATCACCGACCGCACCCGCCTGGTCATCGTCTGCACGCCCAACAACCCCACCGGGCCCTCGGTCCACGCCGACGAGCTCGAGGCCTTCCTGGCCGCGGTCCCGCCGCACGTCCTGGTCGTCATCGACGAGGCCTACCTCGAGTTCGTCCGCGACCCCGAGACGCCCGACGCGCTCGACCTCTACCGCAACCACGCCAACATCGCGGTGCTGCGGACCTTCTCCAAGGCCTACGGCCTCGCCGGGCTGCGGGTCGGGTATGCCGTGGCGCCCTCCGAGGTCGCGGCGGCGCTGCGCAAGTGCGCCCTGCCCTTCGGCGTCTCGCGGATCGCCGAGGACGCCGCCGTCGCCAGCCTCGGCCTCTTCGCCGAGCTGGACGAGCGGGTGGAGGCGTTGGTCACGGAGCGTGACCGTGTGACGCGTGGCCTGGCCGAGCAGGGGTGGCGCCTGCCCGACACCCAGGCCAACTTCGTGTACTTCCCGGTGGGGGAGCACTGCACGGAGCTGGCCGAGGCGTGCCGCGACGCCGGGCTGGTCGTGCGGCAGTACGGCAACGACGGCGTCCGCATCACCATCGGCGAGGAGGAGGCCAACACGCGCCTGCTCGAGGTCGCTGACCGTGTCCGGACGCGCGTCCAGCCGGGTGACTAGTCAGCAGGGACGGTTTGCCTCCGGTTCACTTGTCGGTGACCGTGCCGTGACCGCACCATGGAGAGCATGGAGACACCCGGGTCTAGGCACAGGCCCACGAGACGGCAGGGGGGGGCGGCCTGGAGGCCGGCCCTCGCCCTGTCGGCTCTCGGTGTCTCCGCCACCCTCGGCCTGGCGGGCCTGTCGCTGATGACCGGCCCCGGGACCCTGGAGGGGGTGCTCGGCGGCGGGTCGACCACGACCCCCGGCCTGACGGCGACCGGGGGACCGGCATACGAGCCCGGCCGATCGACGGACGACCTGATCGCCCAGGGTCCCTCCGTGTCTCGGGCGATCGTCGTGCAGCAGGCCCAACGACCCGAGGCGCCGGTGGCTCCCTCGGACCCGCTCGACGGCGTCGTCCTGCTGTCCGCAGCGCCGCGCGGCCAGGTGCTCGAGCAGACCGTGATCGAGCCCGCGCAGGAGCGCCTCGAGGCCCTGGCGGCCCTGCTGCCGCTGCTCGAGGTGGCCGAGCCGCTGACCGGCGTCGACGCCGAGGAGGTGCTGGCCTCCATGGCCGACCTGGGGCCGGTCCCGGCCCCCGAGGCCGGCCCGGTCGTCGACGACGGCGCGAGCAACGCGTCCCCGCTCATCGCGCAGGCGCCGACGACGCCCGACCGCACGCCGCCTCCCACGCAGCCGCCGGGCGACGTCCCCGCCGAGCCCGACCCGGTCGGGGAGGACCCGATCATGCGTCGTATGACGGAGCCGGTGCCCGAGCCGTCGACGGGTAGCCCGCCGACCCCCACGGAGCCCGCGCCCGGGACCACGGACCCGACGACGACGCCCGGCTCCACGCCCACCGATCCCAGCACCACCCCCACCGGCCCCGGCCAGAGCCCCACGGGTCCCGGCTCGCCGACCCCCACACCCGGCACCCCCACCACGCCCGGGTCGATCGTCGGGCCCCTGCCGACACCGACGCCGACGCCCACGACTGCGGTGCCGACGTCGCCCGCCCCGACCGCGTCGCCGCAGCCCGGCCCCAGCCCGAGCCGCACCGGCGGGGTCGGTGGCGAGGACTCGCCCACGGCGACGACCGCTCCGGCGGCGCCCCCGGCTGCGTCCCCGGCGAGCGCCCCGCGCGGCACCCCTGCTCGCAGCGCGCCCTGACCCGGCTGGCGACAGGGGCGTGGCGGGCAGGTACGCTGCCCTCGCCAGGCCCAAGCGTCCGACGGGACGTGTTGACCGCCACGAGCGACCGGCCCGACGTCGTCACCTCGACGAGGCCGGACCTGGGCGGTGACCCCGCCCGTCGTGGCCCCGAGCCGGGCCGAGCAGCGACCCTGCCCGGCCCGAGGATCGAAGGAGATCACCCATGAGCGACAACGTCGTCGCCCGCCCAGGCGGCAGTGACGCCTATGGCGGGCCGGAGATGGTGCAGCTGCTCACCCCCGAGGGGGAGCGCATCGACCACCCGGAGTACTCCCGCTATCTCGACGGGCTGACCGACGAGGACCTGCGCGGCTTCTACCGCGACATGTTCCTCATCCGCCGCGTCGACACCGAGGGCACGGCGCTGCAGCGTCAGGGCGAGCTGGGCCTGTGGGTCTCGCTGCTCGGCCAGGAGGCCGCCCAGATCGGGGTCGGCCGGGCGATGCGCAAGCAGGACTACGCCTTCCCCGGCTACCGCGAGCACGGCGTCGGCTGGTGCCGCGGCGTCAAGCCCCTGCAGGTGATGTCGCAGTTCCGGGGCGTCGACCAGGGCGGGTGGGACCCCAATGAGGTGGGGATGCAGCTCTACACGATCGTCATCGGCAACCAGGTGCTCATGGGCACCGGCTACGCGATGGGGATCACGCTGGACGGCGACGTGGGCACGGGCGACCCCGACCGCGACGCCGCGGTCGTCGCCTTCTTCGGCGACGGGGCCACCGCGCAGGGCGACGTCAACGAGTCCTTCGTCTTCGCCGGCGTCAACAACGCCCCCATCGTGTTCTTCTGCCAGAACAACCAGTGGGCCATCTCCGAGCCCAACGAGCGCCAGACCCGCGGCCCGCTCTACCACCGCGCCAACGGGTTCGGGTTCCCCGGCATCCGCGTCGACGGCAACGACGTGCTGGCGTCGTACGCGGTCTCCAAGGCGATGCTCGACCGGGCCCGCGACGGCCAGGGCCCGTCGTTCATCGAGGCCTTCACCTACCGCATGTCCGCACACACGACCTCGGACGACCCGACGAAGTACCGCGTGGACGCCGAGGTCGAGGTGTGGAAGCACCGCGACCCCATCCAGCGGCTGCGGGCCTATCTCATCCGCTCCGGCAAGGCCGACCAGGCGTTCTTCGACGACCTGCAGCGCGAGGCCGACGCCCTGGCCGAGGAGATCCGCACGGGGACGATCGGCATGACCGAGCCCGACCCGCACGGCATGTTCGACCACGTCTACGTGGAGGACGACCACGCCCTGATCGAGCAGCAGCGCGCGGAGTTCGCTGCCTACGCCGCGAGCTTCGAGGACTGAACGATGACCAAGCTGACCATTGCCAAGGCCATCAACGCCGGCCTCCGCGCCGCCATGGAGCGCGACCCCAAGGTCGTCCTGTGCGGAGAGGACGTCGGCAAGCTCGGCGGCGTCTTCCGCATCACCGAGCACCTGCAGAAGGACTTCGGCGAGCACCGGGTCATGGACTCGGCCCTGGCCGAGTCCGGCATCATCGGGACGAGCGTCGGTATGGCGCTGCGGGGTTACCGCCCCGTCGCGGAGATCCAGTTCGACGGCTTCGTCTACCCGGCGTTCGACCAGATCGTGTCCCAGGTCTCCAAGATGCACTACCGCTCGCGCGGCAAGCTCCGGCTGCCCATGGTGATCCGCATCCCGATGGGTGGCGGCATCGGGGCGGTCGAGCACCACAGCGAGTCCAACGAGGCCTACTTCGCCCACACCGCGGGGCTGCGCACGGTCTTCGTGTCCAACCCCGAGGACGCCTACTGGGGGATCCAGCAGGCCATCGAGTCCGACGACCCGGTGATCTTCTACGAGCCCAAGCGGCGCTACCACGAGAAGGGCGAGGTCGACCTCGAGGCGCCGTCCGCGCCGCGAGGCCTCTACGGCGCCAACGTGATCGTGCCCGGCACCGACGTCACGGTCGTCTGCTACGGCCCCATGGTCAAGACCTGCATCCAGGCTGCCGCGGCGGCCGCCGAGGAGGGCACCTCGCTCGAGGTTATCGACCTGCGCTCGGTCAGCCCGCTCGACATCGACACCGTCTGCGCGTCGGTCGAGCGGACCGGTCGGCTGGTCGTCGTCCACGAGGCCGCGTCCTTCCTCGGTCTCGGCTCCGAGATCGCGGCCCAGGTGCAGGAGCGCTGCTTCTACCAGCTCGAGGCGCCGGTGCAGCGCGTCACGGGCTACTACCTGCCCTACCCGCCCTCGAAGTACGAGGAGCACTTCCTGCCCGACCTCGACCGCGTGCTCGACGGCGTCGACCGCGTCCTGGCCCACTGAGCCCGAGAGGAGCGAATTCACATGGCAATCAGGAAGTTCAACCTCCCGGACCCCGGTGAGGGTCTGCTCGAGGCCGAGATCGTGACGTGGAAGGTCAAGGAGGGCGACGAGGTCAAGGTCAACGACATCGTCGTCGAGATCGAGACCGCCAAGTCCCTGGTCGAGCTGCCGATCCCGTGGGCCGGCACCGTCGCCCAGATCATGGCGCCCGAGGGCGAGACGGTCGACGTGGGCACCCCGATCATCGCCATCGACGACGGCACCGGCGGTGGGGACGCCCCGGCCGAGCCCGACGACGCGTCCGCCGCGGCCACCCAGGCCCAGGTCGACGAGGCCATGGGGACGGGCACGTCCGCCGCCCCCAAGGAGGAGCGCGTCGCGGTCCTCGTCGGCTACGGCCCCAAGGTGACCGACGCCAAGCGCCGCCCCCGCAAGCACCAGCGCGGCCCGCTGCCCACCCCGAGCGAGACCAAGAACCCCGAGTCCTGGGGTGGTTTCGCGCAGGTCGCGGCGGCCACCGAGATGACCCACCCGACCGTCGTGGACCCGCACGGCGTCGCGGTCGAGGTCGCCGACGGCGCGGGATCCCGTCCCGGCAAGGCCCTCGCCAAGCCCCCCGTCCGCAAGTACGCCAAGGACAAGGGCGTGGACCTCACGGCCGTCACCGGCACGGGTGACGGCGGCGCGGTCACGCGCGCCGACGTCGACGCCTACCTCGCGGGAGGCGCGCAGCCCCAGGAGGCGGCGGGCGCTCCGGCATACGGCTCGAGGGGTCTGGCCGGCGACGCCGAGCGCGAGGTGCGCATCCCGATCAAGGGCGTGCGCAAGGTGACCGCGCAGGCCATGGTCGGGTCGGCGTTCACGGCGCCGCACGTGACCGAGTTCATCACCGTCGACGTCACCGAGATGATGGCGCTGGTCGACCGGCTCAAGAAGGACAAGGAGTTCAAGGACGTCCGCGTCTCGCCGCTCCTCGTCGTCGCCAAGGCCCTGATCGTCGCCAGCCGCCGCAACCCCGGCGTCAACGCGACCTGGGACGAGGCCAACCAGGAGATCGTGCACAAGAACTACGTCAACCTCGGGATCGCGGCCGCCACGCCGCGCGGTCTGATGGTGCCCAACATCAAGGACGCCGACCGCCTGTCGATGCTCGAGCTGGCGCAGGCCATGGGCTCGCTCGTCGAGACCGCCCGGGCCGGGCGCACGCAGCCCGCCGAGATGTCCGGCGGCACGATCACGATCACCAACGTCGGCGTCTTCGGCGTCGACACGGGCACGCCGATCATCAACCCCGGCGAGTCCGCGATCCTGGCCTTCGGCGCGGTGCGTCGTCAGCCCTGGGTCGTCACCGCGGCCGACGGGTCCGAGGAGATCGTGCCGCGCTGGATCACGCAGCTCGCGCTGTCCTTCGACCACCGGCTGATCGACGGCGAGCTCGGCTCGAGGTTCCTGGCCGACGTCGCCAAGGTGCTCGAGGACCCGGCCCGCGGGCTCGTCTGGGGCTGAGCGGTCTCAGTCGTATGACGGCGGGGTCGGGCGCGACGCGTCCGGCCCCGCCATTGCGTGTGCTGGCGCCTCGGCGTCCGTTCCCTGTCTCGGTGACCGTCTCCTGTCTCGGTGACCGTCTCCTGTCTCGGCGACCGTCTCCTGTCTCGGCGTCCGTTCCCTGTCTCGGCGACCGTCTCCTGTCTCGGCGACTGTCTCCCGTCTCGGCGACTGTCTCCTGTCTCGGCGACCGTCTCCTGTCTTGCGCTGCAGCAGGAGACGGGGGCTGCACGGCAAGACGGGGGCTGGAGGTCCAGACCGGGGACGGCGGGTGCGATGGTCGGGTGCGACGGCTGCGTGCGCGTGAGCGCCCAGGGCGTCAGCGCAGGACGATCGTGCGGTGGCCGTCGCGGATGATCCGGTGCTCGGCGTGCCACTCGACCGCGCGGGCGAGGACCTGCGTCTCCACGTCGCGACCGATGGCGACCATCCGCTCCGGCGCCGCCCAGTGGTCGACGCGCGCGACGTCCTGCTCGATGATCGGCCCCTCGTCGAGGTCCGCGGTGACGTAGTGCGCGGTCGCGCCGATCAGCTTGACGCCGCGGGCGTGGGCCTGGTGGTAGGGGCGGGCGCCCTTGAAGCTCGGCAGGAACGAGTGGTGGATGTTGATGGCCCGCCCGTCCAGCGCGCGACACAGGTCGTCCGACAGCACCTGCATGTAGCGAGCGAGCACCACCAGCTCGACGTCCAGCTCGTCGACGAGCTCCAGCAGGCGCCCCTCGGCCTCGGCCTTGGTCTCGCGCGTCACGGGGACGTGGTGAAAGGGGATGCCGTAGCCCTCGACGAGCGTGCGGAAGTCCTCGTGGTTGGAGACGACGGCAGGGATCTCGACGTTGAGGGCGCCGATGCGGGCGCGAAAGAGCAGGTCGTTGAGGCAGTGGCCGAAGCGGCTGACCATGAGCAGCGTGCGGGTGGGGCGGGCGGCGTCCTGCAGGTCCCAGGTGAGCGCGAACCTTTCGGCCACCGGCGCGAAGTCCGCTCGCAGTCGGTCGATCTCGGGCACCGGCCCGCTGAATTGCACGCGCATGAAGAACGCGTCCGCCTCAGGGTCGCCGAACTGGCTCGACTCGAGGATCGTGCAGCCGTGCTCGACCAGGAACCCGCTCACCCCGTGCACGATCCCCACGACGTCGGGGCGCGCGGTGAGGGTGAGGACATAGGTGGGTTCGGTGGCCTGGCTGGGCACGGTGGCTCCCGTGGGTCGAGTGATGTCGTCGTATGCCGGACCGCTGCGGTCCGCGCACCACTGTGCCTCACGGGGTCGCCGCGAGGCGGGACCGTCCGCTACTGGGACGGGTGCGTCAGCGGTGCAGCAACGACCGCAGTCGCCCCAGGGGGCTGGGGGCCTTGGTGGCGTGCCGGTGGAGGCTCACGGCATACGACCCGCCGGTGAAGTCCCCGCCCTCCCAGGTGCCACGGCGTTCGGACAGCTCGAGTCCCGCTGCGGCGCAGGCTCGGTCGTAGTCCGAGAGGGGAGTGGGCTCGACGCCGGCGGGCAGGTGCTCGTGGTCGAGCCCGAACCCGGCGACCAGCACCCCGTCCGGCTTGAGGACGCCGGCGAGGTTGCGGACGACCTGGTGGAGGGTGCCTGGCGCGAGCAGGGGGATGACGTTGCCCGCGAGGAGGACGACGTCGAAGCCCGCGCCGATGATGCCCTGCGGGACGTCGAGGTCGGCGAGATCGCTGAGCCAGAAGGGGATCCGTGGGTTGCGGTCGGCGGCGACCCGCAGCATCGACAGGTCGGCGTCGACGCCCACGACCGGGTGGCCGAGCTCCGCCAGGCGCACGGCGACCCGGCCGGTGCCGCAACCGGCGTCGAGCACGCGGCCGCCCTCGGGCAGCAGCGAAACGACGAGTTCGGCCTCGCCGTGCGGGTTCCCGCCGGCGGCATAGGTCAGGTCGAGGACCTGCTGGATGCGGCGCTCGTAGTCCGCGCCCCCGTCGTCGCCGACCAGCTCGGCCCAGCGGGTGCGCGGAGAAGCGCTGTCGGGAGTCTCGCTCATGCTCGTCACGATAGCCCGACCCCGAGGGGACCTACCTCAGGTGGTCACGTCCGCCTGGGTTGGCACGCCAAGCGGATGTGACCACCTCAGGCCGACCAGCGGATCAGCGGATCAGTGGGTGGCGGGGTCGGACGCGCGGTGGCGACCCTTGCGGTGCGGGTCCAGCTGGTGGTCCTCCAGGTGGTCCCAGGTGTCCTGCAGCTCGTCGAAGGTGTGTCCGCCGGTCTCGAACGCCGCGGCGTCCAGCAGGAACTTCTCGAGGCTGTCGTGCAGGCGCTTGTCCGACTCGGAGGCGTCGTCACCGAGCGGCAGCAGGCCCCGGTCGGACTTGGCCCGCTGGGCGGCCATCGCTGCCTGCGCCGACTGGTTGGACAGCACCACGTTCGGCAGGAAGGCCAGGACCAGGACACCGATCCCGCACACGATCGCCCCGAGGAGGAAGACGTGGTCCATCGACGTCGCGAAGCCCGCCTTGATGGGGTGGGACAGGGCAGGGTGCAGCTTGTCGATGATGGAGGAGTCCGCGCCGACGTTGCCGAGACCGCTGGCGCCCTGGCCGCTGGCCATGCCCTTGACGAGCCCCGCCGACTCCGGTGAGTAGGCGGACACGGCCGGGTCACGCAGGGCGGCAAGGAAGCTCGGGTCCTTGGCGGCGCTGGTGAAGGCGTCCTTGATGCTGTCGCCGAGCGAGTTGAACAGCACGGACAAGAAGATCGCGACGCCGAGCGTGCCACCGATCTGGCGGAAGAACGTGGCCGAGGAGGTCGCCATACCCATCTCGCGCGGCTCGACCGCGGCCTGCACGGCCAGGGTCAGGGGCTGCATCGTGTTGCCGAGCCCGAGGCCGAAGAAGAACATCAGCGTCATGACCCAGGTGAGGCTGCTGTCGGCGGTGATGCGGGACAGCGCGAAGAGGACGATCGTCATGAGCGTCACGCCGATCAGCGGGAAGATCTTGATGCGTCCGGTCTTGCTCATGAGCTGGCCGGACACGATCGAGGCCAGCATCATCCCGACGACCATGGGGAGCATCTGCAGACCCGACGTGGTGGGCGACGAGCCGTGCACGATCTGGAGGTAGAGCGGGATCGACATCATGCCGCCGAACATGCCGGCTCCGATGACGAAGCCGCCGGTGAGCGAGATGACGATGGTGCGGTTGCGGAAGATGCGCAGGGGGATCAGGGCGTCGTCACCGGCGCGCGCCTCGGACCAGATGAAGGCCGCGATGCCGGCCAGGCCGATGGCGAAGCAGGCCAGGGACGCGGCCGAGGTCCAGCCCCAGGTGCGGCCCTGCTCGGCGACGAGGAGCAGCGGCACCAGACCGACGATGATCGTGGTGGCCCCGGCCCAGTCGATGCGGGCCTTGCGCGGGGTGTGGTTGAGGTGCAGCGTCGCCATGACGGCGGCGAAGGCGATCAGGCCGATCGGGACGTTCATGAAGAAGATCCAGCGCCACCCGGCGAGGCCGAGGATGGAGTCGCGCTCGGCGAAGAACCCGCCGAGGACCGGGCCGATCACGCTCGAGGTGCCGAAGACGGCCAGGAAGTAGCCCTGGTACTTGGCGCGCTCGCGCGGCGGGACCACGTCGCCGATGATGGCGAGGGCCAGCGACATGAGACCACCGGCGCCGAGGCCCTGCACGGCGCGGGCGCCGGCCAGCTGGTACATCGTCTGGGGGATCGTGCAGAGCAGCGAGCCGGCGACGAAGATCGTGATGGCGGCGAGGTAGAAGCGCTTGCGGCCGTAGATGTCGGACAGCTTGCCGTAGATCGGGGTCGAGATCGTCGACGTGATCAGGTAGGCCGTCGTGACCCAGACCTGCTGGTCCAGGCCGTGGAGGTCGTCGGCGATGGTCTTGATCGCGGTGCCGACGACGTTCTGGTCGAGCGCGGCGAGAAACATCCCGGCCATCAGGCCCAGGATGATCGTGACGATCTGCTTGTGGGAGAGCTCCCCGGACGCTGCCGGGGAGGCGGGGGTGGTGCTGGCCATCAGGCTCCTTGAGAGTGCAGGTGACGCTCGACGGCGTCGGCATATCGGTCGAGCAGGCCGCTGAGGGCCTGGATGTCGTGGGCGTCCCAGTCGTGCAGGATCTGGGCGAACCGGGCGGCGCGCTCCTCGCGCAGTCGTATGACGAGCTCCCGACCGGTGTCGGTGATCGCGATGACCTGGGCCCGGCGGTCCCGGTCGTCCGCCTGCTTGGTCACCAGGTCGAGCGCGGTGAGGGCACTGACCTGACGGCTGGTGGTCGAGACGTCGAGGTGGCAGGCGGCGGCGAGGTCGGAGACCCGTCGGGGCTGGTCGTGGGCGGCGAAGAGGACGGGCAGCGCGGCATGCTCGATCCCGGACATCGGGAGGGGGGAGATGTGCTTGAGGACGATGCTCGCCTTGGCCGCCCGCGTCATGCTCGCACCGAGATCGGTGGAGGGGCCGAGGAGATGCTCAGGCGCAGGGTGTGGCGTATTCATTTGCTTGCAGCATACAACTAATTTGCTGAAGCCTCAACTCTCGCGAGACCGCTCGGGCGGACGGGGCGGATGGGGCGGACGGGGTGTGCCGGGTGGGCGGCGTTCGTCAGGGGGTGAAGCGGAGGCTGGCCAGGACGCGCCGCGCCACGTCCTCGTCGCCCCCGGCCACGGTGTAGGTCACCTCGTCGACCGAGCGGCGGCCCGCGGCGAGGCGTCCGAACGCGCTGGTGGACAGCTTGGCCGTGGTGATCTGGGTGTTGGGGTCGATGGCCCGCATGGTCGTCGTGGTGTTGCCTGACGACTGCTGGTCCCCCTCGCCGCCGAAGAGCACGACGCCGTGGGGGCGCGGGTCCTCCTCGGTGCCGTCCTCGACCCGCACCCCGATGCGGGCGGTCACGGGGCCGGTGAGCTCGAGGATGACCGTGTCGCCGATGGGCACCTCGGCACGACGGGCGATGGCCTGGGGCACGGTCCGCACCGCCGACGCCACGAACACCGCGGCGGCGGGGGAGTCCAGGTTGCCGGGCTCGTCGAGGGCTGCGCGGATGTCCTGCTCGTGCACCCAGATGTCCATGGTGCGCATGCGGAGCAGCTCGCCGATGGTCGTGGGTCGGTCCTGCATGCCGGCGACGATGGAGTCGAGCTCGAGTCCCGGGCTGCCGACGGTCGCGACCCGCCGGCCGAGGACGTACTCCAGCTCGCGCACGACGTCCACGCCGGCGCGCGAGCGGCGCGCCTCGACGCCGGCCTCCATGAAGTGGCCGAGGTCGTTGCGGACGTGGTCGTAGCCGGGCACGTCCACGTGCGGCTCGGGCAGCCCCTCGAGGTGGGACTCGACGGCCACGACGTGCGAGACGTGGTCCTTGACCGTCCAGCCGGGGCAGTCGGTCGGGAGCGCGAGCTGCTCGTCGGTGAGCCCGCGTCCGAGGTCGGTGACGGCCTGTCCCGTGTGCGCGAAGGCGTTGACGAGGCCGGGCAGGTCCGTGGGTGGTGCCGGGTGGATGGGCATGGCCCCACCCTAACGACGGGCGGAGCCGACCGCGTCCCTGCGTCGCCTTAGGCTGGAGGGGTGAGCAGCACCCAGGTCGCGTCCCCGTCCACGCCCCACCGGGACGACTCTCGGGAGGCCCGCACGGTGATCGCGACGGTCCCTCTCGTCGGGGCGCTGGTCGCGCTGCTGGCCGGCGGGCTCGCGACGGGTGCCTTCACCGAGCTCGTGACGGGTCTCGGCGACGCCGGCCCCTCGGTCCGCTGGGGCCTGCCCCTGGTCCGCGCCGTCCACGACGTCGCGCTCGCCGCCACGGTCGGCCTGCTCCTCGTCGGCACGATGCTGGTGCCCGACGACCGCGAGGGGACCCGGCGCGTGACGGCGGCCCGCGCGGCCAGCCTGACCGGCATGATCTGGGTCGTCGCGGGGCTCGCCGGGGTGGTCCTCACGTTCGCCGACGCCGCCGGCATGTCCCCGACGGACCCGCAGTTCGGGGACCAGTTCGGGGCCTTCGCGATGAGCTTCGACGCCATCCGGGCCACCGTGGTCTCGGCTCTCATCGGCATGGTCGTCACCACCGGCGCCGCCGTGGGCCGCTCGCGCTACACCCTCGCCTGGATGCTCGTCCTCGGCCTCCTCGCGCTCTTCCCCCTCGGCCTCGCGGGTCACGCCGCAGGGTCGGTCGCGCACGACACGGCCGTGACGTCGCTGCAGTACCACCTGCTCGGCGCCGTCCTGTGGCTCGGTGGCCTGCTGGGGATCCTCGTCCTGCGGCCCCTCCTGCGCGGGCGGGACCTGGGCGTCACCGTCGAGCGCTACTCCCACGTGGCGACCTGGTCGTTGGGCTTCGTCGCGCTGTCCGGCCTGCTCAACGCCGCCGTGCGGGTCGGCTCGTGGCGGGGGCTCGCGTCGGCATACGGCCTGCTCATCGTGCTCAAGGTCCTCCTGCTCGTGGCCCTCGCCCTGGTCGGCCTGCGGCAACGGCGCGCGTATGTCGCTCGCCTGCGGGAGAACCCCGCCCTGGCCGCCGGGTTCGCCCGGTTCGCCGCCATCGAGCTCGCCGTCATGGGGCTCGCCGTCGGGCTCGGGGTCGCCCTGTCGCGGTCGGCCCCGCCCGTCCCCGAGGTCCAGGCGGGCATCACGGCGGCCGAGTCGCTCACGGGCTACCCGGCGCCGGCCGTGCCGCAGGGCTGGTCCTGGCTGGCGACGTGGCGCGTCGACTGGCTGTGGCTGTCGCTGTCGCTCATCGCCGTCGGGCTCTACCTGCACGGGGTGCGCGTGCTGCACCGGCGCGGCGACCGCTGGCCCGTCACCCGCACCCTGGCCTGGCTCGCCGGGCACGCGATCTTCCTGCTCGCGACGCAGGGCGGGCCCGGGGTGCTCGGCAAGGTGTCCTTCTCGTGGCACATGTCGATGCACATGGCGCTGATGATGGGCGTCCCGATGCTCCTGGTCCTCGGCGCGCCCTCGACGCTGGCGCTGCGCGTCCTGAGGCCGCGGCACGACGGGTCGTTCGGGCTGCGCGAGCTGCTGAGCGCGGCCCTCGGCTCCCGCTGGGTGGGGTTCATGGCCAACCCCCTGGTGGCGGCGATCAACTTCTACGCGAGCCTGATCGTCTTCTACTTCACGCCACTGTTCGAGCTCGCGCTGCGCACCCACACCGGGCACGTGCTCATGGTCGTCCACTTCGTGCTGGCAGGCTACGGTTTCGCGTGGGTGCTGATCGGCGTCGACCCGGGCCCGCGCAAGTGGCCGGCGCCGGGCCGCCTGGTCCTGCTGCTGGGGACGCTCGGCTTCCACGCGTGGTTCGGGATCGCGCTGATGTCCGGGACGACGCTGCTCGCGCCCACCTTCTACCAGGCGCTGCAGCTCGGCTGGGGCTGGAACCTCCTGCAGGACCAGCAGGACGGCGGCGCCATCGCCTGGGGGATCGGTGAGCTCCCCACCATGATCCTGGCGCTGCTGGTGGTGGCGGACTGGGTGCGCTCGGACTCGCGCGAGTCCCGGCGCTACGACCGCGAGGCGGAGCGCGACGAGGACGCCGAGCTGCGGGCCTACAACGAGCGGCTGGGCCGGATCGCCGGCCACGACCAGACCCGCCGGGGGTAAAGGCATCAGCCTGGCGGACGAGGGCCGGTCGATGCCTTCACCGGGGGTAGGTTTGCGTGTCATGGCTGATCGTCGTGCCCGCGTCCGTGCCCCCGAGCTCGTCGGCCGGGGGTGGCTCAACACCGGGGGGCGCGAGGTCACCCTCGCCGAGCTGCGGGGCAAGGTCGTCGTCCTCGACTTCTGGACCTTCTGCTGCGTCAACTGCCTGCACGTCCTGGACGAGCTGCGGCCCCTGGAGCAGGAGTTCTCCGACAGCCTCGTGCTGATCGGCGTCCACTCGCCCAAGTTCGTCCACGAGGCCGACCCCGACGCGCTCGCCGCCGCCGTCGAGCGCTACGCCGTGCACCACCCCGTCCTCGACGACCCGGACCTGGTCACCTGGCAGGCCTACACCGCGCGCGCCTGGCCGACCCTCGTCGTGATCGACCCCGAGGGCTATGTCGTCGCGTCCATGTCGGGCGAGGGTCACGCCCACGGCCTCGAGGTCCTCGTCCGCGAGCTGCTCGCCGAGCACGACGCCAAGGGGACCCTGCGCCGCGGGGACGGCCCCTACGTCGCCCCGCCGCCGCCCACCTCGCCGCTGCGCTTCCCGGGCAAGGCGGTCCGGCTCGACGACGGCTCGGTGCTCGTGTCCGACACCGCGCACCACGAGATCGTCCGGCTGGCACCCGATCTCGTGACCGAGCAGAGGCGGTATGCCGCCCAGCCGCCCCTCGCGGAGCCGCAGGGCGTGCTGCTGCTGCCACCCGAGCTGGCCGCCCGCACCGGCGTGGACGTCGCGGTCGCCGACAGCGTCAACCACCAGGTGCGGGGTCTGCACCTGGCGTCGGGGGAGTGGGCCACGCTCGCCGGCACCGGCTCCCAGCTGCGCGAGCGCACCGGCGGGGGACCGGCGCTCGCGCAGGACCTGTCGACCCCCTGGGACCTCGCCTGGTGGCAGGACCGGCTCGTCGTCGCCATGGCCGGCACCCACCAGCTCTGGTCGCTCGACCTGCGAGCCGACCCGGCGGACAACGAGATCCAGGTGCTGGCCGGCACCTCGGCCGAGGGGATCCGGGACGGGGGCGGGGGCGACTGCTGGTTCGCGCAGCCGTCGGGGCTCGCCGTCTCCGCCGACGGGGAGGTCCTGTGGGTGGCCGACTCCGAGACCTCCGCGCTGCGACGCGTCACCGTGGCGCCGACCGGCGGCCAGGGGGCCGTCGCAGCAGCGGATCTCGCCCCGGCCGTCCAGGTCGAGACCGTCGTGGGGCAGGGCCTGTTCGACTTCGGTCACGTCGACGGCCCGGCCGCGCAGGCCCTGATGCAGCACCCGCTCGGGGTGGGCGTCCTGCCGGACGGCTCGGTCGCCGTCGCCGACACCTACAACGGCGCGGTGCGCCGCTACGACCCCGCGAGCGGCGAGGTGTCGACGCTGCTCGGCGACCTGGCCGAGCCCAGCGACGTCCTCGTGGACGACGACGAGACCCTGCTGGTCGTCGAGTCGGCGGCCCACCGGATCGAGCGGATCGGCATACCGCCCGTGGCTCGCCGGGTCGACGGTCTCGCGCACACCACCCAGCGGCCCCGCACCGAGATCGCCCCGGGTGAGGTCGACCTGGTGGTGGACTTCGTGCCCCCGACGGGGCAGAAGCTCGACCTGCGCTGGGGCGACCCGACGCAGCTGATGGTGTCGAGCTCGCCCGAGGCGCTGCTGCGCGAGGGCTCGGGCACGGCCCAGGGGCTGACCCGGCGGCTGCACCTCGACCCCCGGGTGGGCGACGGCATCCTGCACGTCTCGGTCCGGGCCGCGGCCTGCGACGGCGACCCGGTCACCGGCGAGGTGCCCGAGCACGCGGCCTGCCATCTCTACCAGCAGGACTGGGGGATCCCGGTCGTCCTCGTGGACGGGGCGACGACCGAGCTCAGGCTCGATCTGCGTGGCACGTGACCGCTAAAAGGGTGAACGTGTTGACGATGAGTGACGAACGGCAACCCAAAGGGTACGTAATGGGCGCATCGCCCCGTCACCCGGACGGGGCCGGACGTTACGGAGCACCCCATGGGCATCGGCCTCGGCATCTTTCTCCTCGTGGTCGGCGCGGTCCTGAAGTTCGCGGTCCAGGACGCGATCCCGAGCATCGACCTCGGCATGATCGGCCTCATCCTGATGGGCGCCGGCGCGCTGTCGCTCGTGCTGTCGCTGATCATCAACCAGCAGCGCCGCCACACCCGTCACGACGCGATCATCGAGCACCACGACACGACCCTGCCGCGCGACCGCTACTGATCGCCGGGACAATGGGCAGATGACGCAGAAGTCCACCGGAAACAACCCCGAGGCCCACGCCACCAAGCCGCCCAAGCTCCCCTCCAAGGCCTACGAGGACGAGCTGGAGCGACTGCAGTCCGAGCTCGTGACCATGCAGCAGTGGGTGAAGCAGACCGGCAACCGGGTCGTGATCGTCTTCGAGGGGCGGGACGCGGCCGGCAAGGGCTCGGCCATCAAGCGCATCACGCAGTACCTCAACCCCCGCACCGTGCGGGTCGCGGCCCTGCCCGCGCCGACCGAGCGCCAGCGGACCCAGTGGTACTTCCAGCGCTACGTCGAGCACCTGCCCGCCGCCGGCGAGATCGTGATCTTCGACCGCAGCTGGTACAACCGGGCCGGCGTCGAGCGGGTCATGGGCTTCTGCACCGAGGTGGAGTACCAGCGCTTCCTGCAGCAGTGCCCCGTCTTCGAGCAGATGCTCCTCGACGACGGGATCATCCTGCGCAAGTACTGGTTCAGCGTGTCCGACGTCGAGCAGGAGAAGCGCTTCCGCTCCCGGCTCGGTGACCCCATGCGGCGCTGGAAGCTGTCGCCCATGGACCTCGAGTCGATCACGCGCTGGGAGGACTACTCCCGGGCCAAGGACCAGATGTTCGCCCACACCGACCTTCCCAGCTCGCCCTGGCACGTGGTCGAGTCCGAGGACAAGAAGCGCTCGCGGCTCAACGTGATCAAGCACCTGCTCGACTCGATCCCCTACCTCCACATCGACCCGCCGGAGGTCACGATCCCGGTGCGGCCCGAGGCCAAGGGCTACGAGCGGCCGCCGCGCGACCTGCAGCGCTACGTGCCGGACCACGCGGCCTCGCTGATCGACGGCGACGAGGGCAGCAAGAGCAACAAGCGCAGCAAGGACGACAAGCGCAGCAAGGACGACAAGCGCAGCAAGGGCGGCAAGGCCAAGAGCTAGCCCGTATGCCGGGACCCGCGCCCCGCCATACGAGGTGCGGGCACGGCCGAGGGGTGGGCCAGGCCATCAGGCCCGGACCCACCCCTCGGTGCTGCTCAGCGTTGCTAGGTGGTGCTGCGATCAGCTGTTCTTCTGCTTCTGCTGGACGTTCTCCTTGGAGTCCTGGGCCTGAGCCTTGACCTCCTGGGCGGCGTCCTGGCCCTCGCCCGTGACCTTGTCGACGCTCTCCTGGGCGCTCTCCTTGAGCGACTCGGCGGCCTCCTGCAGGGGGGCCTTGAGGTTGTCGGCGGCGTCCTGGGCGACGGACTTGGCGCCCTCGACGAGGGGCTGGCCCTTGTCCTGCGCCGCCTCCTTGGCGCGGACGGCGAGCTCGCGCTCGCGCTCCGACACCGGGAGGAGGGAGCCGACGAGCCAGCCCGCGCCGAGCGCGATCAGGCCGGCGGCCATCGGGTTGCCGCGGGTCTTGCGGCGCGCCACGGCCGGGGCCTGCTCGAGGTTGTCGCGAGCGGTGCCGGCAGCGTCGCGGACGCGGTCACCCGCGTCGGAGGCGGCCCCCGACACGCGGTCGCCGGTGTCGCTCAGGCGCTGGCCGACGCCGGGGCCCGACTGGTGGGTGTCGTCGGCGTAGTAGCGACGGCGACCGTCGGCGTAGTAGTACTCGTCGTCGTTCGAACCCATGATTCGCTCCTTGATGCCGCGGCCGGCGCCGACGACGCGGTCCTGGACCTTCTCGGCCTGACGCTTGGCGACGTTGCTCGGGTCGACGGCCTCACCGAGGGCGTTGACGTTCTGGCTGAGGTTGCCCCGGGTGCGCTCGATCTCGCGGCGCAGCTGCTCGGGGTCGTTGCTGCTGGTGGGGGTGTTGTCGTAGCTCATGCGCGGTTCTCGTTTCCCTTGAGCGCATCGGGGACCTGCTTGGCGGTCTCGATCGTGCGCGGTGCTCCCTTGACGTTCTTGAGGTCCTTGCGGCCCATGGAGGCCAGGACGGCGGCGATCACGGCCCAGATGGCGGCGACGATCAGCGCGGAGAGGACGTGGTTGTCCATCGCCGTGCCGAGGCCCCACCACAGGGCGATGGACAGGAACAGCAGGACGAAGTGGCCTGCCACCCCGGCCCCGCCGAGGAGTCCCACGCCCTTGCCGGCGGACTTGGCCGACTGCTGCACCTCGAGCTTGGCGAGGGCGGCCTCCTGGCGCAGGAGCGTCGTCATGTCGTTGGCGATGTCACCGAGCAGGGCTCCGACGGCGGAGAGCTCGCCCTTCTCGTACGTCTGGTGCGAGCCCTCGAGGGGCTCCGCGGGCCGGACGTCGCCCGGGGCGAGCGGCTCCCGCGGGAACGGGTCCGCGCCTGCGGCGGTGGCGCCGTGCGAGTTGTCGAACTGGGTCATCGGCGCAGGTCACCCGCTCCGGGGCGCTCGTCGCCACGGCCCTCGACGTAGGTGGTCGTCTCGGGGGCGTAGGTGGTCGTGGTGACCTCCTGGTCGTAGACCTCGGTGCCGTAGCCGTCGCGGGCGTAGTCCTGGGCGCCCACGCTGGTGCCCTCGACGCGGGTGCCCTCGGGGTAGGTGGTCTCGACGTAGCCCGCGCGCGGGGCGGTGGTCTCGACGTAGCCGTAGGAGCGGCGCTGCGTGTCGTAGCGCGCGTCGTAGGCCTCGTTGCGCTGCGCGTCGGCCTGCAGGCCACGCGTCAGACGGCCGCCGATCAGGCCGAGCAGGGCGGCGCCGGCCAGGAAGGTGCCGGGGTTGCGGCGGGCGTAGCGGCGGACCTCGTCGAGGACGTCCGCGGGCTCGCGGTTCTCGAGCCAGCCGGCGACCTGGTCGACGGTGCCGGCGGCCTGGGAGACGAGACCGGACGCGGTCGCGGTGTCCGCGCCGTGGGCCATCTGGTCCAGCTCGCCGGAGATGGTGCGCAGGGAGCCGGCCAGGCGCTGCTGCTGGCCGGAGATCTGCGTGGTGGCCTCGGAACGCACCTGGTGGAAGAGGTCCTGGGCCTGGCCCTTGGCCTCGCCCGCCAGCTGCTGGGCCTCGACCTTGGCGGTGTCGGCGACCTGCTGGCCGCCCTGCTGGGCGGTGCCGGCGACGTTCTTGGCCTCGTCGGCGGCGACGTCCTTGGTGGACGGCTCGGCGTTGGTGGTGCGGGGATCGAACGTGGGGTTCGACATGGCAGCCCCTCTCGTGGGGTGTGATGACCTGCTGGTGGCGAACGCCCGGGGCTTGAGCGTTGGCGGGCCCGCGGATCGCGGGACCTCGATGTCGCCTGCATACCCACTGACTCGGACTAGATCCCCCGATGCTCGCGAAGCGTCGATCGTTGTCCTGCGCGCGTGGTCTCGCTGGGCCGATCGATCCGGTCAGTCCAGGGCCAGCGCGGTCGGGAGGGAGTCCAGCGCAGGGATGGTGGGGACGTCCTCCAGCTCGCGGCGGTCGGCCCGGTTGATCCACACGGCCCGCAGGCCCGCGTGGAGGGCGCCCTGGACGAGAGGGGCGTCGCCGACGACGACGGTCTCGTCCAGGCGCGTGCCGAGGGCTGCGCAGGCCGCGCGGCAGAGGTCGGACGCCGCGGCTGATCCCGCCAGGGCGTCCGGCCCGAGGACCAGGACCCGGCGGTCCCCCCGCTCGTCGAGGCCGAGCCGCTCGAGCCCGCGGCGCAGGACGTGGTCCTCGCGCCGCACCAGCACCGCGACCCGGATCCCCGCCGCCAGGAGGTGGTCGAGGGCCGGCCGGGCGTCGGCATACGGCTGGACGACACCGGCCCGTGCGGCCCCGAGCCGCTCGACGGCACCCTCGCCAGGGAGGGGGCGCTCGTAGCGAGGGTGCCCGGCGGAACGCCCCTCGATCGACATCGCGCGGGCGGTCGCGCCGGGGACGTCGAGGAGGGCCTCGACGGCCAGGACCACTCCTCGCGTGCGCACACCGGGACTGTATGCCGTCCGCGCCGCCGGGCCCATGGTCGCCGCGAGGGCCGCGCGGACCCGCCAGGCCGACGACGCGCTCACCGCGCGCTAGGACGCACCGCGGCCCGGCTGGTGGGTACGGTTGCCCAACGCGCGTCCCCTCACGTCAGGAAGCCTCTCGGCATGATCCGTTTCGACAGCGTGACCAAGACCTTCCCGGGCGGCACCACGGCCGTCGGTGGGCTGACCCTCGAGGCACCGACCGGCCGCATCACGGTGTTCGTCGGGCCCTCGGGCTGCGGCAAGACGACGAGCCTGCGGATGATCAACCGGATGATCGAGCCGACCAGCGGCACCATCACGATCGACGGCGTGGACACCGGGTCGATGAACCCCGACGAGCTGCGGCGCGGCATCGGCTATGTCATCCAGCACGCGGGCCTGTTCCCGCACCGCACGATCCTCGACAACGTCATGACGGTGCCGCGGCTGCTCGGCAGCGACAAGGCCGCCACCCGGTCGCGAGCGATGGAGCTGCTCGAGGTCGTGGGGCTCGACCCCGACCTGGCCCGGCGCTACCCGGCGCAGCTGTCCGGCGGCCAGCAGCAGCGCGTGGGGGTGGCCCGCGCCCTGGCGGCCGACCCGCCGGTCATGCTGATGGACGAGCCGTTCAGCGCCGTCGACCCCGTGGTGCGCGAGCAGCTGCAGGACGAGTTCCTGCGCCTGCAGGACGAGCTCGGCAAGACCATCGTCTTCGTCACCCACGACATCGACGAGGCCGTCAAGCTCGGCGACCAGATCGCGGTGCTCCGGGTCGGGGGCACCCTGGCCCAGCTGGACACCCCCGAGCGGCTGCTGCGCGACCCGCACGACGACTTCGTGGCCGACTTCGTGGGGCGCGACCGCGGCTACCGCGGCCTGGCCTTCCAGAAGGCCCCGCGCCTGCCCCTGCTCGACGAGCCCACCGTCCGCGTCGGCGACTCCGCCGGGCGGCTCCGCGAGGTCGCGGCCGGCGAGCCCTGGGTGCTGGCCCTCGACGAGGACGGCCGGCCGCAGGGCTGGGTCCGGGTCGAGGCCGTGCGGGACACGCTCGACCGCACCCTGCTGCACCGCGGCGGGACCGTCGGGCGCGAGGGTGGCACGCTGCGCGCCGCCCTCGACGCGGCCCTGTCCTCGCCGACGGGCAAGGGCGTCATCGCCGACGCCGACGGTCGTTTCGTCGGCACCGTGCTGGCCCAGGACGTCCTGGCGCAGATCCAGCGGCAGCAGCCGGACGCGTCGCAGCCGGAGGCAGATCCCGTCACGGCGTCGCCCGTCGAGGAGGGCGTGGGATGACCTGGGCGCGGGACAACCTGACCGACATCCTGCAGCTCGCCCTGCAGCACGTCTGGCTGTCCGGCGTGCCGCTGATCATCGGGCTGCTCGTCGCGCTGCCGCTCGGCTGGCTCGCGACCCGCTACGGATGGGTGCGCCAGCCCCTGGTCATCGGCTCGGGACTGCTCTACACCATCCCCTCCCTGGCGCTGTTCATCCTCATGCCGCTGATCCTCGGCACCCAGATCATCAGCCCGGTCAACGTCGTCGTGGCGATGACCCTCTACACCGTCGCCCTGCTCGTGCGCACGGTCGTCGACGGCCTGTCCTCGGTGCCCGACGACGTCCGTCAGGCCGCGACGGCCATGGGCATCGGGCGCGTGCGCCGGCTGCTCACCGTCGAGCTGCCGCTGGCCGTGCCGGTCATCGCGAGCGGCCTGCGCGTCGCCGCCGTCAGCAACGTGTCCATCGTCAGCGTGGCCGCCCTCATCGGGATGCCCCAGCTCGGCACCCTGTTCACCGACGGCTTCTCCACCGGCTTCATGGACCCGATCGTCGTCGGGATCGTCGCGTGCGTCCTGCTGGCCTTCCTCTTCGACCTGGTCATCAACCTGGTCGCCCGGGCCCTCACGCCCTGGCGCCGCGGGGCGGAGGCACGCGCATGATCTCCTCGCTCCTCGGCTGGCTGTCCGACCCCACCCACTGGTCCGGGCCCGAAGGCATCCCCACCCGCATCGTCGAGCACCTCGCCTACACCGCGCTGACCGTCCTGCTCGCGGCGCTGATCGCCATACCCCTCGGTCTGTGGATCGGGCACACCGGCAAGGGCAAGGTCGCCGTCGTCAACCTGCTCAACGGCGCCCGCTCGATCCCCACCCTCGGCCTGCTCTTCCTCGCGATCATCCTGCTGGGCCCACGCCTGCAGGGCGACGCCGCCTTCCTCGTCCCCGTGGTCCTCGTCCTGGTCGTGCTGGCCATCCCGCCGATCCTCGCCAGCACCTACAGCGGGGTCGAGCAGGTCGACCCCGCGGCCCGGGACGCCGCCAAGGGCATGGGTATGACGGGCGCGCAGGTCCTGCGCCAGGTCGAGGTCCCGTGCGCGATGCCGCTGATCATGTCCGGGCTCCGCTCGGCGACCATGCAGGTCATCGCCACCGCGACGATCGCCGCCACCGTGTCCATCGGCGGCCTCGGGCGCTACCTGATCGACGGGCAGGCGGCCCGCGACTACGCCCAGATGGCCGGCGGCGGCATCCTCGTCGCGCTGCTCGCCCTCGCCGTCGACCTGGTCCTGACGCTCGTCCAGCGACTCGTCGTCTCGCGGGGGCTCACCGGCGCGACGACCTCACGGCGCAACCGGGCGGGCCGGGGCGGCATACGGCCGTCGGACCCGTCCGAGGGCACCACCTCGGACGCCACCTCGACCACCACCGACCGCACGACCGCGCCCGCGGCGTGACCCACCTGGAGGAGACCACCATGACGCGCACCACCCTCACCCTGGCCACGGGCGTCGTCCTCGCCCTCGGGCTGTCCGCCTGCGGGGGCGGCGGCAGCGACCCCCTCGCCACGAGCTCCTCGTCGACCACCGCCGCCGGCGGCTCGGGCGGCGGCATCACCGTCGGCTCGGCCGACTTCCCCGAGTCCAAGCTGCTCGCCGAGCTGTATGCCGGAGCCCTCAAGGCCAAGGGCGTCCAGGTCGACACGCGCCTCGGCATCGGCTCGCGCGAGACCTACATCCCCGCCCTCAAGGACGGCTCGATCGACGTCATCCCGGAGTACTCCGGCGCCATCGACCGCTACTTCAACAAGGACGCCAAGGCCAACGACTCCGCCGGCATCATCACCGAGCTCAAGGCCGGGCTGCCCGCGCACCTGGAGGTCCTCGAGCCCGCCAAGGCCGAGGACAAGGACGCCGTGGTGATGACCAGGGCCAAGGCCCAGGAGCTGGGGGTCACGTCGATCGCCGACCTCAAGGGGAAGTCCGAGCAGCTGACGATCGGCGGGCCCGCCGAGTGGCAGTCGCGCTCCTACGGCATCCCGGGGCTGGAGAAGACCTATGGCCTGAAGTTCAAGCAGTTCCGCAAGCTCGACGCCGGCGGGCCGCTCGCCGTCCAGGGCCTCAAGAACGGCCAGGTGGACATGGCCAACATCTTCACCACCGACCCGGCCATCCAGGTCAACGACTTCCAGGTGCTGCAGGACCCGCAGAACTTCTTCGCCGCGCAGAACGTCCTGCCCCTCGCGGTCAAGGGCAAGCTCGACGCAAGGGGCAAGGATGCGCTCAACGCGGTCTCGGCCAAGCTCGACACCCAGGGGCTGACGGACATGCTCAAGAAGGTCTCGGTCGACCACAAGAAGCCCGAGGACGTCGCGAACGAGTGGCTCAAGGCCAACTCCCTCGCCTGACGCCTGACGCTCGGCCCCGCCTGGGGCTCAGCCGACGATGCTGCTCCAGACCGCCTTGGTGCCGGCGTGACCGGTGACGACGGTCTGGTAGGTCAGGGCGGCGGCGGCCAGCACGAGCAGTCCCGCCAGGGCTCCGGCGAGCAGGCGCCGCCCGGCCGACCTCTCCGGCGCGCGGGGCTGCCCGTCGGGCCCGCCGGCGTGAGCGGTGCCGTGGGTGCCGCCGTCGAGCCGGCTCAGCACGGCCACCGCGACCAGCACGAGCACCATGAACGCGACGCAGGCCGGCTGCAGCAGCTCACCGGCCTGCGTGTGCCGCTGCAGCAGCTCGTTGGGCGGGCTGCCGCCGGTGACCCTGGCCTCGAGGCGGTGCCCGGACTGGCCGGCGACCCAGCCGCAGGCCCCGGTGACCACGGCGCCGACGACGAGGGGGAGACGCAGGCCGGCCCGCCGACGCCGGGCGACGGCGTAGACGACGGCGAGCAGCGCCGTCAGCGGAGCCACCACCACGACGACGTGCACGACGAGGGCGTGGACGGGGAGGCCGTCGATCGTGTCGAGCATGGTGCTTCTCCTGGCTGGGGGCTGCGGGCTGCGGGATTGCGACACGGTAGCCGAGGCGCCTGTCGCGCGGCGGAGGACCCGCTGGGCGCCTCCTCCTCTCGCATAATGAGAAATTATCGTTGGGGGACGGTCTCGTTATGCATCGCGGTTCCCGCTGTGGCATGGTCGTGTCATGGCCAGCACCGAGTTCCACGCCGTGACGCGACGTCACGTCGACCTGTGCCGGCTGGGTGCGACGAGCTGTCGCGGTCGCTGAGCGCGTCTATCCACGCCCCACGAGACGCCCACGACCGACCCACGGCGGCCCGACGCGGGCGACCGCCACCCCCCACACGCACGACGACCCTCACCCGGGTCGTCCCCGCACCGCCGGACCCCCGGCCCGCCCAGCGACGACCCGCCTCGGCATACCGCCCGGAGAGGACCCCAGATGACGACCACCACCACGCGTGCCGCTCGGCCCCGCGCCGGCGGGGACAACGAGGGGCAGTGGGCCCTCGGACACCGCGAGCCGCTCAACCACAACGAGGAGTTCAAGGCTGCCGAGGACCCGCTGGCGGTGCGCGAGCGCATCGAGCAGATCTACGCCCGTGAGGGATTCGCGTCCATCCCGTCGGACGACCTGCGCGGTCGCTTCCGCTGGTGGGGGCTCTACACCCAGCGCCGTCCTGGCATCGACGGCGGCCGCACCGCCACGCTCGAGCCGCACGAGCTCGACGACGAGTACTTCATGATGCGCATCCGCGTCGACGGCCAGGCGCTCACGCTGCCGCAGCTGCGGGCCATCGCCGACGTGTCCGAGCGCTACGGGCGCGGCACCGCGGACGTCACCGACCGGCAGAACATCCAGCTGCACTGGGTCCGCATCCAGGACGTCCCCGCGATCTGGAACGCCCTCGAGGAGGTCGGGCTGTCGACGACCGAGGCGTGCGGCGACGTGCCCCGCGCCATCCTCGGTTCGCCCGTCGCCGGCATCGCCGCGGCGGAGCTCGTCGACCCGACGCCCGCGATCCTCGAGATCAAGCGCCGCTACATCGGCAACCCCGAGCTGTCCAACCTGCCGCGCAAGTTCAAGACCGCGATCTCCTGGCAGTGGGACACCGTGCCGGAGATCAACGACGTGTCCTTCGTCGGTGTGGTGCACCCCGAGCACGGCCCGGGCTTCGACCTGCTCGTCGGCGGCGGCCTGTCCACCAGCGCCCACTTCGCCCAGCGCCTCGGCGCCTGGGTCCCCCTGGACGAGATCCCCGAGGTGTGGGAGGGCGTCTGCGCGATCTTCCGCGACTACGGCTACCGCCGCCTGCGCAACCGCGCCCGCCTGAAGTACCTCATGGCCGACTGGGGCGCCGAGCGCTTCCGCAAGGTCCTCGAGGGGGAGTACCTCCACCGCGCGCTCGTCGACGGCCCCGCTGCCGAGGCGCCCCGCGAGCCGATCGACCACGTGGGCATCCACGAGCAGAAGGACGGCCGCGTCTACGTCGGCGTCACCCCGACCGTCGGTCGCGTCCGCGGCACCACCCTGCGCGGTCTCGCCGACGCCGTCGAGCGGCACGGCGGCGGGCGCATCGCCTTCACCCCGCTGCAGAAGGTCGTCGTCCTCGACGTCGACCCCGCGCAGGCCGAGGCCCTGGTCACCGACCTGGACGCGCTGGGTCTGCCCGCCCGCCCGAGCGCCTGGCGCCGCGGCACCATGGCCTGCACCGGCATCGAGTTCTGCAAGCTCGCGATCGTCGACACCAAGGACCGCGCCACCTCGCTGGTGGAGGACCTCGAGGTGCGCCTGTCAGACATCGAGCCCGAGCTCGGCCAGCCGGTCGGGATCAGCCTCAACGGCTGCCCCAACTCGTGCGCCCGGATCCAGACCTCCGACATCGGCCTCAAGGGCCAGATCGTGCGCGACGGCGACGGCAACCGTGTCCCCGGCTACCAGGTCCACCTCGGTGGCCAGCTCGGCGCTGAGGCGGGCTTCGGCCGCAAGATCCGTGGCCACAAGGTCACCGAGGCCGACCTCGGTGACTACGTCGAGCGCGTCGTGCGGAGGTACGTCGCCGACCGCCAGGACGACGAGACCTTCGCCCAGTGGACGATCCGCGTGGACGACGAGGCCCTGTCGTGAGTGCGGGCTCGCACGTCCCCGGGGCGGACGGCGCCCAGCGGGCGGCCGTCATGCACTGCCCCTACTGCGCCGAGGAGGACCTGCGCCCCGTCGAGGAGCCCCGCGGCGCCTGGCGGTGCCTGGACTGCACGCGCGTCTTCGTCGTCCGGTTCGTCGGTCTGTCGCACGAAGGAGTCGTGTCATGAGCGTCACCACCCTGCGCTCCGAGCAGGAGCTGCGCGAGCTGGTCGAGCGCGACGCCGCCCACCTCGAGACCCTCTCGGCCCACGACGTGGTCGCCTGGGCCGCGGGCGAGTTCGGGGAGAGCTGGGCCGTCGCCGGGTCGATGCAGGACGGCGTCCTGGGGCACCTGGTCGACCAGGTGGCGCCGGGCACCCGGCTGTACTTCCTGGACACCGGCTACCACTTCCCCGAGACGCTGGCCACCCGCGACGAGACGGTGCGTCGCACGCGGCTGGACGTCATCACCCTCACGGCCGCCCAGACCGTCCCCGAGCAGGACGCGGAGCATGGCGTCGCCCTGCACGACCGCGACCCCGACCTGTGCTGCGCCCTGCGCAAGACCCATCCCCTCGACGACGCCCTCGGCGAGCTCGAGGCCTGGGCCACCGGCGTGCGCCGCGTCCAGTCGCCGACCCGCCGCGACACCCCGGTGATCGGCTTCGACGAGCGCCGGCTCATCGTCAAGGTCGCGCCGCTGGCGTCCTGGTCCGACCAGGACGTCGCGGAGTACGCCGAGCGCCACGACGTCGTCCGCAACCCGCTGCTCGACCAGGGCTACCCCTCGATCGGGTGCGCCCCCTGCACCCGACGGGTCGCCCCCGGCGAGGACGCCCGCGCCGGCCGCTGGAGCGGCACCGCCAAGATCGAGTGCGGGATCCAGCTGTGAGTGGCGCGACGGTCTGGCTGACCGGCCTCTCGGGCGCCGGCAAGTCCACGATCGCCGAGGCGCTCGCGAGCGACCTGCGCGCCGACGGCCGACGCGTCGAGGTGCTGGACGGCGACGAGATCCGCACCAACCTGTCTGCGGGACTGGGCTTCTCGCGCGAGGACCGGGACACGCACGTGCAGCGTGTGGCCTACGTCGCGCGGCTGCTCGCCCGCAACGGTGTCGTCGCGCTCGTGCCGGTGATCGCGCCGTATGCCGACACGCGCGCCGCGGTCCGCGCCGACCACGAGGCGTCGGGCGTGACCTATCTCGAGGCCCACGTCGCGACCCCCGTGGACGAGTGCGCGCGCCGCGACGTCAAGGGGCTCTACGCCGCCGCCGCCCGTGGCGAGGTCACCACCCTCACGGGTGTCAGCGACCCCTACGAGCCGCCGGTGGCTCCCGACATACGGCTGGACACGACCGACCAGGAGCTGACGGAGAGCGTCTCCGCCCTCCGGACCCTGCTCACCGACAAGGGGCTGCGATGACGACCACCCTGACCACGGCGCCGCGGACGCTGACGACGCTGGACTCCCTCGAGGCCGAGGGCATCCAGATCATCCGCGAGGTGGTGGCCGAGTTCGACCGGCCCGCGCTGCTGTTCAGCGGCGGCAAGGACTCCGCGGTGCTCCTGCACCTGGCCCTCAAGGCGCTCGCGCCGGCTCCGCTGCCGATCACGCTGCTGCACGTCGACACGGGGCACAACTTCCCCGAGGTCATCGAGTTCCGCGACCGCATCGTCGCCGAGCACGGGCTGCAGCTGGTCGTGGCGCACGTCGAGGAGTGGATCGCCGACGGCCGCCTGACCGAGCGCCCCGACGGCACCCGCAACCCGCTGCAGACCATCCCGCTGCTCGACTCCATCAACGCCGAGAAGTTCGACGCCGTCCTCGGCGGGGCGCGCCGCGACGAGGACCGCGCCCGCGCCAAGGAGCGCGTGTTCTCGATCCGCGACGCCTTCGGCGGCTGGGACCCGCGCACGCAGCGCCCCGAGCTGTGGCAGATCTACAACGGGCGCCACGCGCCGGGCGAGCACACCCGCGTCTTCCCGCTGTCCAACTGGACCGAGCTCGACGTGTGGCACTACATCGAGCGCGAGGGCGTCGAGCTCCCGTCGATCTACTACGCGCACGACCGCGACGTCTACGCCCGCGACGGGATGTGGATGACGAGCGGCCCGTGGGGCGGGCCCCGCGAGGGCGAGACGGTCGAGCGCCGCACCGTGCGCTACCGCACCGTCGGGGACGGATCGTGCACGGGCGCCGTGGAGTCCACGGCCGTCTCGATCGCCGACGTGATCGCCGAGGTGTCGATCAGCCGGCTCACCGAGCGTGGCGCGACCCGCGCCGACGACCGCCTCTCCGAGGCCGCCATGGAGGACCGCAAGCGAGAGGGCTACTTCTGATGGGCACGAGCACGTATGACGCGACCGGGGTCATCGACGAGATCTCGGCCACGCGTCGGCAGCTGCGGCTGGTCGTCGCGGGGTCGGTCGACGACGGCAAGTCCACCCTGGTCGGCCGGCTGCTCCACGACACCAAGTCGATCCTCGCCGACACCTACGACGCCATCGAGGCCGCGAGCCGCCGTCGCGGCTCGGAGCAGGTCGACCTGGCGCTGCTGACCGACGGTCTGCGCTCCGAGCGCGAGCAGGGCATCACCATCGACGTGGCCTACCGCTACTTCACGACGCCGCGGCGCAGCTTCGTGCTGGCCGACACCCCGGGTCACACGCAGTACACCCGCAACACCGTCACCGGCGCCTCCACCGCGGACGCCGCGCTGGTGCTGGTCGACGTCCGCAACGGCGTCCTGCCGCAGACCCGGCGACACCTCGCCGTCATGGCCCTCCTCGGGGTGCCGCACGTCGTGGTGGCGCTCAACAAGATGGACGCGATCGCCTGGGACCAGGGGAGGTTCGAGGAGGTGGCCCGCGAGGTCGCCGACATCGCCACACGCCTCGGTCTCGGCGACGTCCGCATCGTGCCGATCTCGGCGCTCACGGGCGAGGGGGTGGTGAGCACCGAGCCGGTCGGCTCCGAGGGGGTCGCCCGCTGGTATGCCGGGCCGCCGCTGCTCACCCTGCTGGAGGACCTCGACGACGCGGCGGCCGAGATCGACCGCCCCCTGCGCCTGCCCGTGCAGCTGGTGATCCGTCCGCGGACCGCCGAGCACCCGGACTACCGGGGGCTGGCCGGGCGGATCGCGTCCGGCCGGGTCGCCGTCGGTGACGAGATCACCGTGACGCCAGGCGGACTTACGAGCGTCGTGACGGGCATCGACACCCCGGCCGGCTCCGTGCAGGTCGCCGGCGCCGGAGAGTCGGTGACCGTGCGGCTGCGCGACGAGCTCGACGTGGGGCGCGGCTCCGTGCTGTCCACGGTCGCGTCGAGCCCCCGTGCGGTGCAGGAGATCTCGGGCACGGTGTGCTGGCTCGACGAGCGTCCGGCGTCCGCCGGGCAGCGGGTCCTGGTCAAGGCCGGCACCCGCACCACCCGCGGCATCCTGACGACCGTCGGGGACCACTGGGACGTCGACTCGCTCACGTGGGTCGCGCCGGGAGCCCCGGTGCAGCTCAACGACATCGCGCGGGTCGAGCTGCGGCTGGCCGAGCCCGTCGCTGTCGACGACTACCTCGACGACCGGGCCACCGGTGCGTTCCTGGTGATCGACCCGGCGTCGGGCGCGACCCTGGCCGCCGGCCTCGTGGGCGCCGCCCTGCAGCCCCACCGCGGCTAGGCACATCCACCCGCCTTCGTCACACCTACCTCAGGTAGTCACACTCGCCTGGCGTGCCAACCCCGGCGAGTGTGACTACCTGAGGTAGGTCCGAGTGTTGGGGCGCTCTGCCGACTCTGAGGCGCCGCTCGATCCAGGCCCTGTATGCCGAGCCGCCCGCCGCCTCGCGAGGACTCGCGAGGCGGCGGGCGGTCTTTCACGGCATACGGGGGCTTCGGCTCAGAAGGCCGCCTCGGGCACGTCCATGATCGACAGGTCCGTCATCTGCGCGATGACCATCTGCGAGCGCAGCTGCGGCAGCACGGTCTTGGCGAAGAACGAGGCCGCCGCCACCTTGCCGGTGTAGAAGTCCTGGTCCTTGCCGGACGCGCCGGCGTCGAGCGCCGCCTGGGCGACCTCGGCCTGACGCAGCAGCAGCCAACCGACGACCAGGTCGCCCGCCGCGAGCAGCAGGCGCGAGGTGTTGAGGCCGACCTTGTAGACGTTGCGGACGTCGCCGTCCTTGCGCGGGTCGGAGTCCATCAGCTCGCCGGCCATGTAGCCGAGGATGCCCTGGACGGACTCGAGCGCCTTCCCGAGCTGCACGCGCTCCTCGGCCAGCGCCTCGGGGCCGTTCTCGGCGAACGCCTGGATCTCCTCGGCGACCTTGGCCAGGGCGGTGCCCTTGTCGCGGATGATCTTGCGGAAGAAGAAGTCCTGGCCCTGGATCGCGGTGGTGCCCTCGTAGAGGGTGTCGATCTTGGCGTCGCGGACGTACTGCTCGATCGGGTAGTCCTGCAGGAAGCCCGAGCCGCCGATGGTCTGCAGGGACTCGGTGCCGAGCAGCACCCAGGCGCGCTCGGATCCGACGCCCTTGACGATGGGCAGCAGCAGGTCGTTGACCTTCATGGCCAGGCGTGCGGCGTCGTCGCCCTCGGGGAGCTCCGCGCCGGGGTCGCCGCCCTGGGCCATCGCGAGGGTGTCCTGCTGCGTGGCGGTGTAGATCACGAGGGCGCGCAGGCCCTCGGAGTAGGCCTTCTGCAGCATGAGCGAGCGGCGCACGTCGGGGTGGCGGGTGATGGTGACGCGCGGGGCGTCCTTGGCCGGGTTGGTCATGTCGGAGCCCTGCACGCGCTCCTTGGCGTACTCCAGCGCGTTGAGGTAGCCCGTCGAGAGCGTGGCGATGGCCTTGGTGCCGACGAACATGCGGGCGTTCTCGATGACCTTGAACATCTGGGCGATGCCGTCATGCACGTCGCCGAGCAGGGTGCCGACGGCCGGGGTGCCGTTCTGGCCGAAGGTGACCTCGCAGGTCGTGGACACCTTGAGGCCCATCTTGTGCTCGACGTTGGTGACGTAGGCGCCGTTGCGCTCGCCCAGCTCGCCGGTCTCGAGGTCGACCTGGAACTTGGGGACGATGAACAGCGACAGGCCCTTGGTGCCGGGGCCGGCGCCCTCGGGCCGGGCGAGGACGAAGTGGACGACGTTGTCGACCATGTCGGACTCGGCGGAGGTGATGAAGCGCTTGACCCCGTCGATGCTCCAGGTGCCGTCGCCGTTGTCGGTGGCCTTGGTGCGGCCGGCGCCGACGTCGGACCCGGCGTCGGGCTCGGTCAGCACCATCGTGCAGTGCCAGCCCTTGTCGACGATGTGCTTGGCGAGCTTCTTCTGCTCGTCGTTGCCCAGGTAGTAGAGGAGGTTCGCGAACGAGTAGCCCGCGGCGAACATGTGGACGGCGGGGTTGGAGCCGCAGACGAGCTCGGCGAGCGACCAGCGCAGCGACGGCGGGACGACCATGCCGCCGAGCTCGGCGGGGACGTCGAGGTTGCCCCACTCGGCGTCGATGTAGGCCTTGTACGACTGCTTGAACGACTCGGGCATGGTCACCGAGTAGGTCGACGGGTCGTAGACGGGCGGGTTGCGGTCGGAGTCGATGAGGCTGTCGGCCAGCTCGTTCTCGGCGAGGCGGGCGACCTCGTGCAGGATCTCCTTGGCGGTGTCGGTGTCGACGTCCTCGTAGAGCCCCTGCCCCAGGACCTCCTGGCGCCCGAAGACCTCGAAGAGGTTGAACTCGATGTCTCGGACGTTGCTCTTGTAGTGCCCCATCAGGGGGTCCCCTTCCGTGACGTCCTGCCTGTCAGGTGGTGCGGTGGTGCGGCAGGTATGACGTGCCCGCGCGGCTCACGGGTCGTCCCATGATGCTACTGGCGAGTAGGCGCTCGCAAGGAACTCGCGGAACACGTGATGACGGCCACGCCCGTCACAGGTCCAGCACCACGCCGCCGGCGAGCTGCTCGGCGAGCGGCAGGATCTGTCCGGCAGGCAGCGGTCGGGCGTAGAGGTAGCCCTGGGCGGCGGTGATGCCGAGCATCCGGGCGCGGGCCTCCTGGGCGCGGGTCTCGATGCCCTCGGCGGTGATGGTCAGCCCGAGCTCCCGCCCGAGCCGGGAGACGGCGGCGACCACGGCCTCGTCGCCGCCGGACTCGCCGAGCCCCTGGACGAAGGTCCGGTCGATCTTGAGGATGTCGAGGGGGAGCGCGCGCAGGTTGGCCAGGCCGGAGTAGCCCGTGCCGAAGTCGTCGATGGCGACCCGGATGCCGAGGGTGCGGAGCTCCTCCAGCGTGGCCACCGTCTCCTCGGTCTGCTCGAGCACGACGGTCTCGGTGATCTCCAGGATCAGCAGCTCGGGCGGGAGCCCGGACTCGTCGAGGACGCGGTGCACGGTGCCGGCGAAGCCCGGGGCGACGAGCTGGTGGACGCTGATGTTGACCGCCACCGTGAGGGGGTTCCCGAGGCGGAACCACTGCAGGGCCTGGTCGACCGCCTGCTCCAGGACCCAGGTGCCGATGGAGATGATCGACCCGAACTCCTCGGCGAGCCGGATCACCTCCTCGATGCCGATGAAGTCGCCCTCGGGGTCGGTCCAGCGCAGCAGCGCCTCCACGCCCGTCACCTGCTCGGCCCGGAGGTTGACGATCGGCTGGTAGAGCACCGTCCACCGGTCCGGCCCCGGCGGTCGGGCCAGGCGGCGGCGCAGGTCCCGGGTCCGGGCGAACTGGGCGAGCATCGTCGGCTCGAAGGACCGGACGGTGCCCGGTCCCTCGCGGGTGGCCTGGCGCAGGGCGAGCTCGGCGTTGCGCACCAGCTCGAGGCCCGTGTGCCCGCCGATGCACAGGCCGCCGCTGGTGCGCAGCGTGATGTCGGGGATCAGGTCCGGGCGGTTGACGGCGTCGACGATGCGCTGCGCCTCGGCCAGGGCCTGCGCGCCGTCCGTGCCCTGCCGCAGCAGCACGGCGAACCGCTGGTCGCTGAACCGGGCGAGGGAGTCGCCGGTGCGGATCGTCGCGCGCATGGTGCGGGCGACGGTGCGGAGCAGCTCCTCGCGGGCGTCGTCGCCCACGGTGTTGTCGGCGAGGCCGGCGGTCGCGAGGTCGACGAGCAGCAGGGAGATCTCACCGGTGGCGGACTCGTAGAGCCGGTGCCGGACGGCCCGGTCGAGGCTGGTCCGGTTGGGCAGGCCGGTGACGACGTCTTGGTAGGTCACGTGCTGCAGCCGCGACTGCAGGCCGACCCGCTCGGAGACGTCCCGGACGGCCACGAGGTAGCCCCGGGCGAGGGGAGTGATGACGGACTCCACGTGCACGACCGCGGCGCTGGTGGTGGTGAGGGCCGACTCGAGCCGCAGCGTGGACTGCATGCGCGCGTTGGGGGCGTAGGTCAGGTGGGCCAGCACCTCCGGCGACACGTCGGGGAGCACGTCGCTGATGTGCTGCCCCGCGAGGTCGCTCTCGCGCAGGCCGAGGATGGTGCTGAGCGCCTGGGAGGCGAAGATGACCCGGCCGGTGCGGTCGAGCTCGATGATGATGTCGCGCGTCTCGCTGACGAGCAGCCGCATGTGGCGCTCCTGCTCCTGCACCGAGCTCGCCAGCTGGCGGGAGTGGTGCCCCTCGTGCAGGTGCAGGGCGACGAGCAGGAAGAGGATGAAGCAGAGGGCGCGCACCGTCCCGGCGTCGATCCCGAGCGAGCCCACCGAGAGCATGAGGGCCGCCCCCACGAGCAGGCTGAGGCCGCTGACGACGAAGAGGTCGCGGTGCGGGTCGTGCAGCGTGCGGGCGAGGGGCGCGGCGGGGCGCCGGGAGACGAGCATCGCCGACCACGTCAGCAGCCCGCACTGCAGGATCCACAGGCTCTGGGACACGGCCCAGGCGCCCCCGCCCGGCAGGAGATAGGTCAGCAGGTCGCCGACGGTGGAGGCCAGCACCGACACCCCGACCACGGTCTGGATGCCGCGCGCCCGCCCGCGGTGCGCCGGCACGACCAGCAGCCAGCTGATGATGGCGGCCGCGATCCCACCGACGAGGCCGATGACGACCAGGGCGGGCTGCAGCCCCGGTCCGAGGGCGAACCCGCTGAGCCAGCGCTGGGGGTCGAAGTGCCAGACGGCGGTCCACAGGCACGTGGTGAGCAGCGTGGCGTGGATCATCGTGGTGGTGAGCCTGCGGGCCGAGTCCCCGGCGAAGCACTCCACGGCCTGCAGGATCAGGCAGGTGGCCACGGCATACATCACCGAGGGCGTGAGCCCGAGGCCCGGGCCGACCGCGACGTAGAGGAGGTTGGCGACCCCGTTGAGCGCCATCGCCGCGGCGAAGAGCAACCACCCGGCGCGGTCCAGGCCACGACTGCGCAGGCCGGCGACGGCGGCGGCCGCGGAGGCGACCAGCGCGGAGATCCAGAGCAGGGGAGCTCCCACGCCAGGAAGGACGAGGGAGGCCACCGCCGGGAGGAGGACCAGTGGTACGCCGAGTGCTGCGGCGACCCCAGTCCGTGAATGCATAGGGCCATATTGGAGCATCTGCCACGCGGAATCCACGCGAACCCACAGATCAGGGGCAGTTGCGAAGGGGCAATCGGCACGAGCCGGACAAATGGAGCGGGTGACGAGAATCGAACTCGCACTGGCAGCTTGGGAAGCTGCTGTTCTGCCATTGAACTACACCCGCGACCAGCACCAGCGTGCTGACGTGGGAGCCAGCATACCCAAACTCTCGAGCGTTCCCGCCACCGAACCGCCCGACCACCGTCACCGCTCTCGGGTCGTCGTCGGCCGCGGCGGGGCCTGGAGCGGTAGCGTGACCGTCGTGCTGCTCTCCGACCGCGACATCCGGGCCCAGATCGATCAGGGCCGCGTGGTCCTGGACCCCTACGAACCGGAGATGGTGCAGCCGTCGAGCGTCGACGTGCGCCTCGACCGCTACTTCCGGTTGTTCGACAACCACAAGTACCCCGTGATCGACCCCGCGCAGGACCAGCCGGAGCTCACCCGGCTCGTCGAGGTCGAGTCCGGCGAGGGCTTCGTCCTGCACCCGGGGGAGTTCGTCCTCGGGTCGACCCTCGAGGCGGTCACGCTGCCGGACGACCTGGCCGCGCGCGTGGAGGGCAAGTCCTCGCTCGGCCGCCTCGGGCTCCTCACCCACGCCACCGCCGGCTTCGTGGACCCCGGGTTCTCCGGTCACGTGACGCTGGAGCTGTCCAACGTGGCGACCCTGCCGATCGTCCTCTGGCCGGGCATGAAGGTCGGCCAGCTCTGCTTCATGCGGCTCACCTCGGCCTCCGAGCACCCCTACGGCAGCGCGGTCTACGGCTCGCACTACCAGGGGCAGCGGGGCCCGACGGCCAGCCGCTCGTTCCACAACTTCCACCGCTCCGACCTGACCTGAGCCTCCTGGGGCCGAGAGCCTCGGACCGACCCGGGTCAGGCGAACGCCGGTGCCTCATGATCGGCCCGGACGGCCAGCACCGCGCACGACGCGTCCAGCAGGACCTGCTTGGTGGTGTCGCTGACGATGCGCTTCTGCACGTGAGAGCGGTCGGTGACACCGATGACGACGAGCGTGACGTCGACCTCCTCCACCGCGGTGAGGATCTCGTCGGCGCCGCTCAGCCCGTGCGGCCCCTCGTGCCACCGCCAGGTCACCCCTGCCCCGTCGAGCTGCTCCTCGACCTCCCGCACGGCGTCGTCGTCGAGCTCGGCGGGGGTGTCGTGCCAGTCCCGCGCCGCGTTCACGACCAGGACGTCGCAGCCCGTCGCGCGGGCCTCGGCGACGCAGTGGCGCAGGGCGGCACGACCCGGCTCGGTCGGCGCGTAGGCAAGGCAGATGGTCATGGGTCCTCCGTCGGCAGGTGGTGAGACGGCCTCGGGACACGATAGGTGGCGCTCAGGATCCTCGCCGCCCGTGCCCAAGGGGACAGTTGTGAGCTGGGGGCTCAGTTCGTGTCGTCTGGGCGGAGGGCGCATGCGAGAGGGGCGCGGCCGTGGCCACGCCCCTCTCGTCCTGGGTCACTCAGTCCTCGTCCCAGGGGTCCTTGACCTGATCGCCAGGCGGTATGGCGCTCGCCGGCTTCGGGGGCTCGGGCGTCGATTCCGGCTCCGGTACAGGCTCCGGTTCAGGCACGGGCTCCGGCTTTGACTCCGGTTCGGGCTCGGGCTGGGTCTGGGCGACGGGTGCCGGGGTGGCGGTGTCGTCGTCCTCGTCCCAGGGGTCCTTGACGTCGTCGGTGGC
>NZ_AUFG01000001.1 GCF_000426385.1 Arsenicicoccus bolidensis DSM 15745 | reverse complement strand
CCACGGTGACGTCGCCGCCTTTGGTCGTCAGCAGCTTCGGGCGGCTGCCGTTGCGCTCGGTGGTCCGCCCCGGTGCGCGCTCGTACCGGGCGGCGCCGATCACCTGCGCGGCCTCGGTCTCGATCAGCTCTTGCAGGACCATGCGCACGGACTCGCGCACCAGGTCCACGCCCTCGCCGGCGCGAAGTGCGTCCAGCAGGTCGGACACGGCAGACTGGGGAAGGGTCATCGGTGAGATCTCCTCTGGTGAGTACTTGGCGGTACACACCGAGCATCTCGCCGATGACCCCTCTACGTCAGGGAGCCACACCCACTCCCCAAACCCCACCACTCCACGGGACTCTTACCTCTGGCGCAGGGTTCGGGTCAACGGCACGACCTGGATGACGTTGGGGCCGCCGCCCAAGATTCGAGCGGCCGTGACGACGACGGCTGGCCGGCGCAGGCCGGCCTCGCTGCCCGTGGGCATGCCCAGGTCGAGTTCGACGACGTCACCCGGCGTCAGCATTGAGCCAAGCGACTTCGTCGTCCGACAGCCTCCCCGCCAGGTCGCGTGCTACCGCGTCCTGGTCCAGGGCGCGGATTGCTCTCATCACCGTCTCGTCGACAGTCTCGTGACGCTGAGCCGCCAAGCGGGTCACGCGCGCGTGAGTGGTTCTGCTGACGCGGATCGTCGTTGTGTCGGCCATGGGATGAACTCTGGTCGCTACCAGGGCTCGACGGTGAGGCTGGGCCACCGAGCGGCATAGTCGCACGCTTTGGCGTCATAGACCTGCTTGGGCGCGAGGCGACGGTGCGGGCGGAGGTGCATGCCGAGGACATCGTCGAGGCCGAACGGTGCATAGAGCCGTAGCCCGGACTCGTCCCTGGTGACGCCGACGCAGCAGGCCGTTGAGGCGAAGGCCCGGATGGCGTCGGTGGCGCTGCTGAAGGGAGGGCAGGGCTTCCCGAACTTCTTTTCGTACCAAAGGTGGACGCGTGCCTGGTTCCGGACCTCGAGCGGTGCTGGGATGTCCGCCATGAGCTCGTCGGCGGCGCGGATGACGCCGTCCTCGGCCTCCCAGCTCAGGTCGGAGTCGTCGTGGTAGAAGACGTCGTAGTCCTTGATGCCGTACCCGGCGGGCTTGCCCTCGACGGAGTTCCAGACGTTCTGAAAGACCGCACCCGCCGTCAGCCACCATTCCGTCAGGCCCAATGATGGGAGGCGGTCCAGGACCGCGGCACACACAGGGTCGGCGAGCACCGCCGCCAGCACGATCTCATCGTGCACGTCCGAGGAGTGGCCCACCGCGTCAGCGTCTCACAGGGTCGGCCTCGCGCTTGGTCGTCTGGTCATCGGGCGGGAGACTGGGGCCCATGGGCACCTGGCTTGCATGGGGGGGCTGCTCGAGGACGTCAAGCGAGCGGCGGAGGCCGACGACCGCTCGGTCTCGGCGTGGATCCGCCGAGCCGTCGAGCACGAGCTGTCCCGCTCCGCCTAGAACCTCTGACGTCCGACGCGCGGCAAGAGCGGATGACGTCGGGTCTGCTGGGTGGCCTATCTGGCCAGACCGAGGAACGCCATCAGGGCCCGTTCGACCTCTACGAGGCCTTCGGGAGTCAGCCGACCCACACGAGTACCGACGTTCTCGCGGCGAACGGTGGTGATCTTGTCGATCATGACGTGGCTCTCGTGCTGCAGGCCGGTGAGGTCGTCCGCGACGACGCGAACGCGTAGCAGAGGAGCATCGACCAAGGTCGTCGTCAGCGGCATGACCGTCACCGAGGCGGTACCGGCGAACAGGTCGTCCTGCACGATCAGCGCAGGCCTGGGCTTGGACGCGTACACGCCCCCAGCCACGGTCCACAGCTCGCCGCGTCTCACTCCTCGTCCCAGGAAGCGCTGATCGCCTCGACGAACGGCTGGTCATCGGCCAGCTCGTCCGAGCCTGCGACGATCCCTGCCTGACGGTGCGCCTCCTGCGCAAATCGCTCGCTGCGCACGTCAGGGACCCAGATCTGCACCGGCCGAAGGCCGCGTGCACGCATCCTGCGCCGGTACTCACTGACTCGATGCTTCACCGTCATGCCCACCACGTTACATGTAACAAGCGTTCAGGACCGATAGGTGAAGCGCGCTGCCATCGGCATGAGCGGACGTCCCGAGCCCGACCCACGCTCCGACCCTGACGCCAGACCACCGGAATGGCTCGACGACCAACGTCCGTGAGGAAGTCGTCGAGCGTCTTCGCCATGTCGATCACGTTCCCGTCAGTGCTCGTTGGGCTCACGAGCTTGTCCAACAGACACACGGCGGGGTCGTGCTCCACAACCAGGACGCGGGCTTCGTCGACGGTGCGCGTCGACGCGCTGGGCGACGGGTTCGGGACACTGCGGGCCGTATGCCGTGGCGGGGCCGCCGCGGGGCCAGCTGACCACCCTGCTGGACCGCCAGCCTCGAACCGGCAGACAGGGATCGAGGTGGTGCCGGGTCAGCGCTGAGCCCGCGCCGTGTCGAGCACGACCGAGGTGGAGCCGACCTCGGTGCACGTGAAGGTGATGTCACCCTGGACGAAGTCCTCCCCCTGCGCGCACACGTTGTCTCCTTCGCCGACCTGGATCGTGGCGGTGCCGCCCTGGGTGGCCTCGGCCAGCCTGATCTTCTCCCGCACCCTCCTGAATCGGCCCTGCGAGTTCAGCGAGCGCGGCAGGTCGTGGAACTCGGTGCCTGAGATCTCGAGGCGGCAGCTGCCGCTGCTGTCGCACCGACTGCTCCACGAGCCCGTCTCGCACGCTGAGAGCAAAAGCGTCGCGGCGACGGTGCCAAGAGCGGTGGCGAGGTGACGACGAGACCTGGTCATGGGCACGACAGCAGTATAAGGGTGAGGCTAGAGGGTCACGGGTCGACCGTTTCGCCGACCGGCGCGCCGCCGCAGCGTTGTCGTGCACCGCGAACGCGGACATCGTTCTGCAGCTCAGGCAGGTCCCGCGGGTCTGTCGACTCCCAGGTGGTCAGTCGGAGTCGGTCAGTGGTGAGCACCGTGGTCCGCACACCCCACAACCTGGCCTGGCTCACCCGGCGAGGTGCGCCCAGCGACGGCCGAGGTCGGACCAGGGGCCGACCTCGGCGACGCGGCCGTCCACGACCACGACGACACGGTCCGCCTGAGCGAGCGCCGCGCGCTTGGAGCTGGCGCCGACGACGGTCATCGACCGGGCGCGCAGGGCCTGCCACAGCTCGATCTCGGTGCGCGCGTCCAGCGCCGAGGAGACGTCGTCGGCCAGCAGCAGCTCGGCGTCGGCGGCGACCGCGCGGGCCAGGGCCAGGCGCTGGACCTGACCGCCGGACAGGCGGACCCCGCGGTGGCCGACGAGCGAGTGGGCCCCGCCGGCCTGCTCGACGTCCGGTCCGAGCCGCGCCACCCCGATGGGGCTCTCGAAGGCGCGGTCGAAGCCGAGCCGGACGTTCTCGTCGAAGGTCCCCGACAGCACTCGGGGCACCTGTCCGACATACGCGACCTGACCCGGCCGCAGGAAGACCTCGGGGTCGGTGATCTCCTCGCCGTTCCACCGCAGGGAGCCGCGGTGGTCGGCCAGCCCGGCGACGGCGCGCAGGAGGCTCGACTTACCGGAGCCGACCTGCCCGACCAGCAGCACGAGCTCGCCCCGGTCGATGTCGAGGTCCACGTCCTCGACGCCCACCGTGCCGTCCTCGTGCACGGCGGACAGCCCGCGCATCGACAGGCGCCGCAGCGGCACGCGGGGGGTGGAGGCCGGCTCCGGGGCGGTGCCGGCGACCAGGTCGACGTCCGTCGGCAGGGCGACGAGGTCTGCGCCCCCCGCCATCCGGCTCGTCGCCACCTGCCAGGCGCGCGTGCCCGGGGCCTCGGTGACCACGGCGCCGGCGACCCGGCCGAACCAGTCGAACCCGTTGACCGCGCTGACGACCAGCAGCGCGGTGGCCAGGCCCCACCGGCCCGTCAGGACCCCGCCCCACGCCGCGACGGCGCCGGCCTGGACCATGACGGTGGGCACGCCGTCCAGGAAGGCCTGGACCCGGTGCTCGCGCACCGCGGCTGCCACCCGTCCTGCGTCGACGTGGCGCAGGTGGCGGCGCACCTCCGGCATACGGCCGGCGAGCTTGACTGTGCGGGCCGACTCGAGCACGGACACGAGGACCCGGCCGAAGCGGGCCCGGGTGGCCGAGGCCTGGGCCGCGGACCGCCCGGCGACGGGGCGACCCACCGCGGAAGCGGTCGCGGACGCGGCCATGACGACGAGCAGGACGAGGCCCGCCATCCAGGTCCCGGCGGCGATCGCGGTGACCAGGCAGATCAGCAGGCCGTTGACGAAGTCGACCCACCGGTCGGCGTAGCGCGCGTAGCGGTCGGAGTCCATGGCCCGGGCCACCACCTCGCCGGCGGGGACGCGCTCGAGGCGGCGCTGCCCGGTTTGGCCGACGAGCACGGACATGCGTACCCGGAGCAGGACCTCGATCCACCAGCGGGGATAGCGCACGACCGCCGAGGCGAGGGCCACCGGGCCCAGGAGCGTGACGGCCACGACGAGGCCCAGCCACCACCACGGGGAGGCGCCACCCTGGAGGGCCTGCACGGTGTGGCCCCAGGCATAGCCCGTGATGGCGCCCAGCGCGCCACCGAGCGACTGCGCGAGAAAGAGCGACGCGGCGAACAACCCCCACGTCGGTCGCACCGCGAGCACGTTGAGAATGCCTCGGGCCAGGGACGGTCCGTTGCCCGGGTCACGGGGGTTCGGGGGCTCGCCGCGCCGGCGGACGGTGCCCAGAGCGGTGACGGCGGTGCTGCCCTCGGGGGCGCCCGGGGTCGTCTCGCCCTCGGGCCGAGGGGCCGGGCGCACGTCCGTCTCCCGCGCCGCCTCCAGGAGGGTGAGGAAGGGGCCGGGCTCGGCGGCGAGCCGGGCCCGCTCCCCCGCCTGCACGACCCGGCCGTCCGCGAGGACGGCGACGAGGTCGGCGCGGGCGATCGTCGACAGCCGGTGCGCGATGAGGATGCCGGTGCGGCCGAGGAGCAACCGCTCGGACGCGGCCACGACGCGGGCCTCGGTGAGGGGGTCCATGCGGGCGGTCGCCTCGTCCAGCACGACGACCTGCACGTCCCGCATCAGCAGCCGGGCGAAGGCGAGCAGCTGCTCCTCCCCCGCGGACAGGACCGTGCCGCCGGGGCCGAGCAGGGTGTCGATGCCGTCGTCGAGACCGGCGACCCAGTCACCGAGCCCCAGCTCGGCCACGACCTCCTCGATCCGGTCGCGGGGCGCGTCGGTGAACAGCGAGATGTTCTGCGCGAGGGTGCCGGCCAGGATCTCGGTGCGCTGCGTGACGACACCCACGGTGCGACGGAGCTCCTGCAGGTCGAGGTCCAGGACGTCGACCCCGCCGAGGAAGACCTCGCCCGGACGCGGGTCGACCGCGCGCGAGACCAGCGAGGCGAGCGTCGACTTGCCCGACCCCGTGCGTCCGACGAGCGCCAGGGTCTGCCCCGCGGGCAGCGTGAGGTCGACGTCGCGCAGCGCGAACGCGCCCTCGGCGTACGCGAAGGTCGCGTGGCGGAACTCCAGGGTCACCGGGCCTGGGGGCAGCTCCTCGCCGCCGTCCGGCTCCGGCTCGACGGCCATCATCTGGCGCAGGCGCAGGATGGCGCCGAGCCCCGCCTGCAGGTCGGGCAGCTGGTCGGCGACGCGACCGATGTAGCCGACGAACGTCGCGGTGATGAGGAAGAGCGTGACGAGCTGGGGGACGGACAGCCGGTCGGTCGTGGCGAGCATGACCCCGACGGCGGCGACGGCGGCGAGCAGGGCGTGGAGGATCACCCCGGTGCGCAGGGTCACCGCGCGCTCGAGGGTCAGCACCTCGTGGAAGCGCCGGTGCACCTCGGCGGACAGAGCGGCAAGACGGCGTATGGCGAACGCCTGGCCGAGGCTCGTCCGCAGGTCGTCCTGCGCGGCGATGCCCTCCTCGAGGGCTGCGGCATGGTCGGTCCACGCGGCCTCCTCCACCACCTTGCGCCGGGCGATCTCGTCCAGGAGGCCGCGCACGGACAGGATGGCGGCCGCCGCGAAGACCGGAAACAGGAGCACCGACGGCCACCAGGTGAAGCCGGCGACGACGAGCATCGGGACGATCGAGACGATGGCGCGCAGCATCATCCAGACCTGGATCCGCACGAGGGAGCCGACCTCTCGGGTGTCGTCGTCGACGCGGTCGAGGATCTCCCCCACAGGCTGCTCCGACAGCGTCGGGAGCGGCTGGCTCAGCGCGGCGTCGAGCAGGTCGTCCCGCAGCCGCCCCTCGGCCCGGTCGGACACGGCGGCCCACAGCCAGCGGCCGAGGGTGTCGACGGCGGCTCCCCCGATGACGCAGGCGGCGAGCACCCACAGGAGGGTCCACGAGACCTGGTCGGCGAGCCGCCCCGCCACCACGGTGCCGAGCGCCGTGCCGACGGCTCCGGTGGTGAGCGCCAGGAGTGCCGCACCGGCCGTGGGGCTCCGGAGGCGGTGCCAGGTCACGGTACGGTGATCAGCGGGGCGAGCACGGCGGCCGGACACAGTCACGGCGGTCGAGCCTACGCGAGCGAGGAGCCCGACCACCACGGACTTTCGGTGCCCCACGCTGGGTGCGCTCGGAGGGCTCGGCATAGGGTCGGAGCATGAGCTCCCTCGACCGACCCATGGCCCCGGACCCCTACGAGCTGCTCCCCCAGGTGGCGTCGTTCACCGTCACCAGCGAGTCCTTCGACGACGGCGCGGACCTGCCCGACGCCCAGCTCTTCGACTCCTGGGGGATGACCGGCGACAACCGGTCCCCCCAGCTGAGCTGGACCGGTGCTCCCGCCGAGACCCGCGGGTATGCCGTCACCTGCTTCGACCCGGACGCCCCCACGCCGAGCGGCTTCTGGCACTGGCTGCTCGTCGGCCTGCCCGCCGACTGCACCTCGCTGCCCGAGGGCGCGGGCGCCGAGCGTGGCAAGCACCTGCCCAAGGGCGCGTTCATGATGGCCAACGACTACGGACTCAAGGCGTTCGGCGGTGCCGCCCCGCCCGCCGGCGACCGCCCGCACCGCTACATGTTCGCCGTGCACGCCCTCGACGCCGACGACCTCGGCCTCGACGACACCGCGAGCGGCGCAGCGACCGGCTTCACGCTGGGCTCGCACACGCTGGCGCGCGCCGTGATCACCGGGATGTGCGAGGTGCCGGGCGACGACGCCTGAAGCGGCGCCTGAGCCCGGAGTCCGAGCCCCGGTCCGAGTCCCGGTCCGAGCCCGGGGCTGCGCCCGTGGCGGGCCGCTCGTGCGGGCAGTCCTCGCAGTAGACTCGGACGAGTGCGCTTTCTCAACGGCCTGGAGCCGAGCTTCGACCTGACCTACGACGACGTCTTCATGGTCCCATCCCGGTCGTCCGTCACCTCCCGCCTCGACGTCGACCTGTCCACCGACGACGGCAGCGGCACGACGATCCCCCTCGTGGTGGCCAACATGACCGCCATCGCGGGGCGTCGCATGGCCGAGACGGTGGCCCGTCGAGGCGGGCTGGTCGTCATACCCCAGGACATCCCGACCGACATCGTCGCCGAGGTCATCGCGGACGTGAAGTCGCGCCACCTGGTCTATGACACCCCCATCTCGGTCAAGCCGCACCACACCTGCGGCTACGCGCTCGGCCTGCTCCCCAAGCGCGCGCACGGCGCCGCGATCGTGCAGGTCGACGACCGGCCCGTGGGCATCGTCACCGAGAACGACCTCGTCGGCGTCGACCGCTTCACCCAGCTGTCCGAGGTGATGAGCACCGAGCTGCTCACCGTCCCGGTGGACACCTCGCCGCGCGACGCCTTCGCCCTGCTGCACGACCACCACCGCAAGCTCGCCCCTGTCGTGGACGCCGACGGCCGCCTCGTCGGGCTGGTCACGCGTCAGGGCGCGCTGCGCGCCTCGCTCTACGGCCCCGCCACCGACGACCAGGGCCGGCTGCGGATCGCCACGGCCGTCGGCATCAACGGCGACGTCGCCGCCAAGGCCGCCGCTCTCGTCGAGGCCGGCTCCGACCTGCTCGTGGTCGACACGGCCCACGGGCACCAGGACAAGATGATCGAGGCGCTGCGCGCGGTGCGCTCGACCGGCATCGACGTGCCGATCGTCGCCGGCAACATCGTCTCCGCCGACGGCGTCCGCGACCTCGTCGAGGCCGGGGCCGACATCATCAAGGTCGGCGTCGGCCCGGGCGCCATGTGCACCACCCGCATGCAGACGGGCGTCGGCCGCCCGCAGTTCAGCGCCGTCCTCGAGTGCGCCGCCGCGGCCCGCGAGCTCGGCAAGCACGTCTGGGCCGACGGCGGCGTCCGTCACCCCCGCGACGTGGCGCTCGCGCTGGCCGCCGGGGCGTCCAACGTCATGATCGGCTCGTGGTTCGCCGGCACGCTCGAGTCTCCCGGCGACCTGCAGCGCGGCAGCGACGGCCGGGCCTACAAGGAGTCCTTCGGGATGGCGTCCAAGCGCGCGGTCGCCAACCGCACGGCCGCGGAGTCGAGCTACGACCGCGCCCGCAAGGCGCTGTTCGAGGAGGGCATCTCGGCCGCGCGCATGTACGTCGACCCGGCCCGCCCCTCCGTCGAGGACCTGATCGACGAGATCGTCTCCGGGGTGCGCTCCTCCTGCACGTATGCCGGCGCCCGCTCCCTCGCGGAGTTCCACGACCGCGCGGTGGTGGGCATCCAGAGCTCGTCCGGCTACGCCGAGGGACGGCCGCTGCACCAGTCCTGGTAACCCCTGCGCGGTGAGCGTGCTGTGTCAGCCGCCGAGGGCGTCCGCCGTGGTCGTGACGCTGCCGCGGACGCCTGGCAGGACTGTGTTGTCGGCGTGCAGGTTGAGCATGTTGATCGCCTGCTCGGGTGCGTACTCCGCGCCCCACTGCCGCAGGTCGCCCGTGGTGTGGGCGTCCGCGACGAGGGTCATGGGGTAGCCGCGATAGAGCCCGCCGTAGAAGGTGCTGCGGATGCAGGCATCCGTCTGGGCGCCGCACAGGACGACCTCCTGCGCCCCGACCTGCCGGAGCTGGTCCTCGAGGTCGGTGTCGGCGAAGGCGTCGCCGTAGCGCTTGTCGACCACGGGCTCCTCGCCCGGGTCGAGCTCGCTCACGATCTGCCACCCGTCCGAGCCGAGGACCAGCTCCTGGTCCGCGTTGTGCCGCACCCAGATCACGGGGACCGAGCGGTCACGCGCCCGGTCGACCAGGGTGCGGACGTTGCCGATGACGGCGTCGCTGTTGATGGACTCGGCCATGACGTCACGCTGGACGTCGACTACGAGCAGGGCTGCTGTGGTGTCTGTCATGGCTCGACGCTAGCGACCGTTGCGGACGGAATCAGTCCTGAGACCGTCCCGTCCGCAACGAGCCGCAGACGTCCAGCACCTGGCCGTACCCCGGGAGGCGGCGGCCCGTCATACGACCGTCAGTGCATGACCGGGGTGGGGCCACCGGCCGAGTCGCGGGGGTCGTGGGTGAGGCCGAGCTTGGCCTCCATCTCCTCGAGCGGCACGCCCTTGGTCTCGGGCATGACCTTGAGGACCCAGAAGAGCTGACCGACCATGAACACCAGGAAGATCGCGAACGCCACGCCGCCGCCGAGGGCGCCGATGATGGGCGGGAAGAAGGTCGAGGTCAGCCACGCGAACACCCAGTGGGTCAGCGAGCCGAGCGACTGGCCGCGGCCGCGGATGCGGTTGGGGAAGATCTCGGAGATGAAGACCCAGATGACCGCGCCCTGGCCGAACGCGTGCGCCGCGATGAAGACCAGCAGGCCGATCAGCACCAGGATGCTCGAGGTGGAGTCGAAGGCCCCGCCCTTGCCCTTCTCGTAGTAGAACATCAGGCCGGACAGGAAGCCGAGGCTGATCAGGTAGCCCACGGAGCCGATCAGCATGAGGCGCTTGCGGCCGATCTTGTCGATCACGGTGAGGGCGGTCATGGTGGCGACGAGGTTCATGAAGCCGACGGCCACCGACATCAGGAAGGCCGCGTCGGTGGAGGCGCCGGCCTTCTTCATCACCTCGGGGGCGTAGTAGAGGATCGCGTTGATGCCGGACATCTGGTTGAACATCGCGATGGTGAACGCGAGCAGGATGACCTTGCGGTGCTCCTTGACGAAGAACGGCACGGAGGGCGCGTTGGCCGCGGACGCGAGCGAGGAGTTGATCTCCTGGATCTGGAGGTCGGCCTCCTCGCGCGTCTGGGTGAGTCGGCCGATGACCTCGCGGCCCTCCTCGTCGCGGCCGTTGGCCATGAGCCAGCGCGGCGTCTCGGGGACGGCCATCAGCATGATCAGGAAGATCACGGCGGGCACGGCCATGACGCCGAACATCCAGCGCCAGTCGGTGGCCTCGTCGTTGACGATGATGCGGATGAGGTAGTTGGACAGGTAGGCGAGCAGGATGCCCAGCACGATGTTGAACTGCACCAGCCCGACGAGGCGACCGCGGACCTTGGCCGGGGCGATCTCGGCGGTGTAGATCGGGGCGCACACGGAGGCCGCGCCGACGCCGATGCCCCCGAGGAAGCGGAAGATCGACAGGATCAGGATGTTGGGCGCGAAGGCCGTGCCGAGGGCGCCCAGGACGTAGAGGATGCCGATGACGAACAGGACCTTCTTGCGGCCGAACTTGTCCGCGGGCTGACCCGCCGTCAGCGCTCCGAGGATCGTGCCGAGGAGGGCGACGCCCACGGCCCAGCCCAGTGCCGAGTCCGACAGGGAGAACTGGGCCTTGAGGGCCTCGGTGGTGCCGGAGATGACTGCGGTGTCGAATCCGAAGACCAGACCACCGAGCGATGCGACGAGAGCGCTGCGCAGGACAAGTGGCTTCATGGCGCATGATCCTGCCCCCACCGACCCCGCATCGCGCGCCGAAAAATGGTGCAGGGACGCGGTTTCGACGATCGTGACCCGAGCGATACCTACCGGGCCGTCAATCGGGCGGTCGCCCGGCTGGTCAGACCCCTACCCGCAGCAGGATCGAGCAGGGGCAGCTGTTCCTGTGCACAGCAGCGCGGCCGAGCCTTGGACGTGCTATGTTCGGAGAACTACATCCCCCACGCCTCTCCACGATGCGCACTTGGGGGATTTTCTTTGCCCGTGGCGAGGGAGGACGCATGGCACGTTCCCCAGGACCACCGCGCCAGCGCGGCTCGCTGACCTACGCCAAGCCGCCTTTGAGCCTCGACAAGCTCCTCGACAGACTCTCCGACCGCGGTCTGGACATCCCCGATCCCCAGCGTTCCGCGCGATACCTGCGCCATCTCGGCTACTACCGTCTCTCGCCGTACACGATCCCGTTCCAGCAGGTCAGTCCGACCACGTGTTCCGGGAAGGCACCGCCTTCGACGATGTCCTCGACCTCTATGTCTTCGACCGCGCTCTGCGGCTGCTGGTCATGGATGCTCTCGAGCGCGTCGAGGTCGCCGTCCGTGCAGCGATGACCGACCACATGTCGACCACCTACGCCGACCCGCACTGGTACGTGGACGCCCGGCACTTCGGCGACCGGGGCAAGCACTCCGGCCTCCTGGAGATCGTGCGGGGCACCTGCGACGAGCGGCTGCGCGGGACACCGGACGCCGGGGAGGACTCACTCGTCCACCGCTCGGCCCTCGAGCACTATCTGACGACCTATGCCGCACCCGAGCTGCCACCGTCCTGGCTCATGGTCGAGACCCTGACGATCGGACAGCTCGCCAGCGCGTACCGGAACCTGGGCCGACGCGCCGACCGGACCGCTGTCGCCAAGAGCCTCGGCCTCACCGCGCCGATCCTGGAATCCTGGCTCCAGACCTACGTCAGGGTGAGGAACGTCTGCGCCCACCACGGCCGCCTGTGGAACGTCGGCCTCGGTGTCTACCCAGCCATCCCGAGCTCGCCCACGATCTCCTGGCTGGTGGGTCCGGACGCCCTCCCCGAGCGGTCGAGGAAGCGTCTCTATCCCGTGCTCGTATCGCTGCAGTCGGTGCTGGACTCGGTCTCTCCGCACAGCAGCTGGGCACGACGACTCCACGATCTGATCGGCGCTCGACCACCGATGAACCTGGCCGGGATGGGCATCCCTGAGCAGTGGGTGGACGACGACTTCTGGAGAAGGCACATCGTCTGACTCCTCTACCGCAGCGCCCACATGGCCACCGCCGAGGCCGCCGCGACGTTGAGCGAGTCCACTCCCCCGGCCATCGGGATGCGCACCACCGAGTCCGCCGACGCGACGGTCCGCGCGGACAGGCCGTCGCCCTCGGTGCCCATCACGACCGCGAGCCGCTCCGGCTGCGCGGCGGCCAGCTCGTCCAGGGACACCGAGTCGTCGCTCAGCGCCATCGCGGCGACGTGGAAACCGTTGTCCCGCAGCAGGTCCACGCCGGCAGGCCAGGGGTCGATGCGGGTCCACGGGACCTGGAAGACCGTGCCCATCGACACCCGGATCGAGCGTCGATAGAGGGGATCGGCGCAGCGCGGCGTCACCAGGACGGCGTCGACCCCGAGCGCCGCGGCCGAGCGGAAGATCGCGCCGACGTTGATGTGGTGTCCGGCTACGATCGGCTGCAAGGAAACCGCGCCTGACCAGGCACAACGGCATAAGCGCTTATCGCATGAGCAATTGGATAGATCATACCGATAGCGACGACTCTGGCTTTTGTATCGCAGTGAGTGAGGATGCCGAAGCGCCGAACTGCGATGAGATCGAGACGGCTCCGGCACTTGTCCAGGTGGCGTGCTGACGGGGATGCGGGCGGTCCTGCAATGTAGATTGGAACGTCGGACACACCGAGCGAGGTGGTGGTTTCGCCGAACGGTGCCACACTGCGAGATCGCCGAGCATTCGAGGAAGGAGGGGCATTGATGATCAGCAGCCCGTTCAACACGAGCGCGTCCAACTTCGGCAACGCGGCGATGCAGACGGCCGACGTCCCGTGGGACACTCCTGTGAAGATGCGGCTGGGAGCCGACGGGCCCGGTGAGACCGGCGCGTACATCGAGGTCAGCACCACTCGTGGATTCGCCAAGCGGATCCCGATCGACGAGGCACGCTTGTCCGAGTGCCGGCAAGAGCAGGACGGTGCGGCCGGGATCGCGCTGTGCCAGCAACTCGTCGACGACCTGGCCGCGCGGATCAAGACGGCCGTGGCCGAAGCGGTGCGCGGTTGAACGGCCAGGCCGAGATGCTCGAACATGCCGCACCCTTGCGTGCCTGGCTGAATGCGCAGATTGTGGCGCGTGAGCGGCTGTGCCGCCAGCGCCCTTCGTGCTGACCTCAGTCCCCAGGCTCCCCACCCCCAGTGGCAAGTCCCCGGAACCGCTCGAAGAACCTGGAGAGCGCTTCGATGACCCGCTTCTTCTTGTCGCCATGGTTGGACTCGCGGTTGAACCGCGACACGGGTGGCAGGATGCGGGTGATCTCGGTGCCCGCTGTGCGCAGCTGGCCGTCCCGGAACGCGGCATCCACGAACGACCGCGTCTGCTCCAGCTTGAGCTTGTGCGTTTCGATGAGCTCTTGAAGCTCGGCCTCTCGCTTCGCGGCGATGTACGCCTGCCACTGCTCATCGACCGCGCCCTGCAGCGACACCGACTCGACGAAGTCCTCGACGAGGTCGCGCTTGCTGCGGAGGGTCGGGCTCGCGTCGACGGCGCGGGTGATCTCGGCGCGGACTTCCTTGTCGTCTCCGTCGCCCTTCTCGGCGCGGAGCTTCTCGACGAGCATGAGGATGTAGTCGACGTTGATCTCGACCTGCTTGACGAGCTCGATCTCGAACACGACGTCGTCGTTGATGACTTCTCTGTCGCCGTCACGATCGCGCGTGAACTCATCGCGTAGCCGCAGGTAGACGCTGGTGTAGTCCTGCCGCTGTCGCTCGGTGAGCGGATCGTTGCCGTCGAAGTCGTCGAAGGACGTGAGGATGTTCTGCAGCCGCAGGTTCGTGCCGAACAGCTGGATGAAGTCCTTCAGCGCCTGCTCCCCCACGATCTGCTGCCCGATCGGGAAGTGCGTGAGCAGTTCGGTGACCTTGTCGACGTACTCGCCGTAGTAGTCGCCGTACGGTTTCAGCAGGACGACGCCGCGGGCATCCTTGTTGCCGAACAGCTCCAACGCGGCGTTGGTCTCCTCCTCGAGATCGCGGAAGGCGACGATGTTGCCGTAGGTCTTCACCGAGTTGAGGATGCGGTTCGTGCGCGAGTACGCCTGGATCAGGCCGTGCGCGCGCAGGTTCTTGTCGACGAACAGCGTGTTCAGCGTCGTCGCGTCGAAACCGGTGAGGAACATGTTCACCACGATGACCAGGTCGATTTCGCGGTTCTTCATCCGCTGCGACAGGTCCTTGTAGTAGTTCTGAAACCGGTCCGCGCTCGTGTCGTAGCTGGTCCCGAACATGTCGTTGTAGTCCTGGATCGCGTCTTCCAGGAACGAGCGCGCGTCAAGGTCGAGCGCATCGGTGTCGAACGCTTCATCATCGAGGATGCCGTCGGCTTCGGCCTCGTTCGCACCGTAGCTGAAGATCAGCCCGACCTTCAGGCGCTTGTCCGGTGGAAGCTCCGCCATCTGCATCTGGAACTGGTTGTAGTAACGGCGCGCGGCATCGATCGACGCGGTCGCGAACAGCGCGTTGAATCCGCGAACTCGCTTCCGCTCCTTGAGTGCCTCCGCCTGACGCCGACCCCGCACCGAGTCGGCGACGTTCGTCACAACGCCGTGCTCGTAGCTGGATGAGCGCTTCGTCTTCTGATCGAAGTGCTCCAGCGTGTACGCCACGACATCCCGGATACGACGCACATCCAGAAGAGCTCGCTCACGATCGATCGCTGACACCTGCGAGTCGTCGGGGTTTCCGACCTTGATGGTGTTGATGTAGTCGATCCGGAACGGCAGCACGTTCTTGTCCGTGATGGCGTCGACGATCGTGTACGTGTGCAGCTTGTCGCCGAACGCCTGTTCCGTAGTGCGCAACTGAGGGTTGCCACCGCTGCCCGCGTTCGCGGCGAAGATCGGCGTCCCAGTGAACCCGAACAGGTTGTACCGCTTGAACGCGCGTGTGATGTCGGTGTGCATGTCGCCGAACTGCGACCGGTGGCACTCATCAAAGATGATCACCGCGTGGTCCGAGAACACTTCGTGGCTCTTGTTCGCCTTGATGAACGTCGACAACTTCTGGATCGTCGTGATGATGATCCGCGCACCCCGGTCCTCAAGCTGCTTCTTCAGGACCGCCGTGGACGTGTTCGAGTTCGCCGCGCCCTTCTCGAACCGGTCATACTCACGCATCGTCTGATAGTCGAGGTCCTTGCGATCCACGACGAACAGCACCTTGTCCACACTCGGCATCTTCGATGCGAGCTGCGCTGCCTTGAACGAGGTAAGTGTCTTGCCCGATCCGGTCGTATGCCAGACGTACCCTCCGGCGTCGACGGTGCCGAGGGTTTTGTAGTTCGTCGAGATCTGGATCTTCTGCAGGATCAGTTCCGTCGCGACGATCTGGTACGGGCGCATCACCAGCAGGTCCCGATCTGCGGTGAGCACGCAGTACTTCGTCAGGATGTTCAACAGCGAGTGCTTCGCGAAGAACGTCTTCACGAAAGCCGTCAGCTCCGTGATCGGCTTGTTGTTCGCATCGGCCCACCAGCTGGTGAACTCGAACGAGTTGCTCGTCTTCCTGCCCTTGCTGGTACTGCCAGTCTTCTTCTGCTCGGCCAGGTGCCTGTTGCGAGTGCTGTTGGAGTAGTACTTCGTGAGCGTGCCGTTGCTGATCACGAACAGCTGCACATACTCGAACAGGCCCGAGCCCGACCAGAAGCTTTCGCGCTGGTAGCGATTGATCTGGTTGAAGGCCTCGCGGATGTCCACGCCGCGACGCTTCAGCTCGATGTGCACCATCGGCAGCCCGTTGACGAGCACGGTCACGTCGTACCGGTTGGCGTACTTCGCCCCGCCCTCGCCAGTGTCACCCTCGCCGCGCCCGATCTCGTACTGGTTGATGACCTGCAGCCGATTGTTGTGGATATTCGTCTTGTCAACCAGCGCGATGTTCTTCGTCGACCCGTCGTCACGCCTGAGGATCTGGACGTGATCCTCCTGGACACGCACGGTTTTTTCCACGATGCCGTCGTTGGCACCCGCGATCTTCGTCGTGTAGAACTGCGCCCACTCAGCATTTGAGAAGGAGATCTTGTTGACCTTCTCGAGCTGCATGCGGAGGTTCGCGACCAGATCTGTCTCCGATGTGATCGGCAGGTAGTCGTAGGCTTGCCCCTCGAGGAGTCGAATCATCTCCTTCTCGAGCGCAGACTCCGACTGATACGCATCAGCCTGCGACGGATCATGAACATACTCAGCGACGACCGTGCTCTCCGAAGAGATCGCGATCAGGTCGAACTTCCGTGCCGCTAACTCGCTCATGAGGCAGCCGCCCATCTGAAAGTCTTCAGAAACTCCTGAAACTCACTCCTAAAAGCTTCTTTGAAATCTTCGGCCACGTCGAAGGTGTCGATATCAGCGAATCGGTCGTGACTGTACAGATTGAGAACCTTAGTCACCAGGGCGGCGTCCGGCCCGACCAGCAGGTCGCCCCAACCTGCTGTGTGGCCGAGGAAGTTGGCCGTCTTCTCGAGCAATGCTCGGAACTGGTTGAAATGGGCTCGCTCAATCGCATTCGCGGAGATGGCCTCTTGAATATCTTTAATAATCCCGAGGTGGTAACTGAAAGGCGAGTCCTTTGATTGCCCAGCAAGCGTCCACCCGGCAATGGTGTCTCGCGCAAGAATATACGCTCGGTCAGTCTTCCGCCGGAGCGAGTTGAACAGAACATTAAAGAAGAGAGCGTGGTGGGTGGCGATCACAAACTTCAAGTCCAACTCTGATGCTCGCTTAATAAGCGCCGCCAGTGTGAGAGCCACTGATACGATACGCACATCATCCATTGACGACACCGGGTCATCTATGACAGCGAGCGTTAACTGGTCATAATCAGTCGTTGAACGCAGGTCGGGGCTATCGCTTAGCGTCTCAATCACGTCGTTCAAGACAGAGTGATATACACTCCAAACAAATATGCTCTCCTCTGCTCGTGATATTTTGATGCCGTCCGTCGAACTATCATCCCCCTTGTGTATGCCAAAGCTAATCTCGCCACTTTCGAAGTCAAGCCTTGGTTCAATTTTTCCGCTTGTGAAGCTTTGAAAGTTATCACTAATCACACTATCAAGACCCTGCGTCACGATAGTTTCAAACAGCTCGGCCTCCGGATTCATCTTGAATACGACACGCTCGTTATCCCAGCTGAATACGTCCTCGACAAAGGAGTTGTAGACGACCACACCCTCTGGATTGTGCTCCTTGAGGCGCTGCGCCAGCCGAGTCTTGCCGACCGTATTCGGTGCGTAAATTAGAGCGGTACGCGAATCGGCAAGGCCCTGTAATACCTCCTCAGCCAAGCTCGCGACCGTCTCATGAAATCTTTTCATCTAGACAGCCTCCTTGAACGTCAGCAGGCGGTCGCGGTAGTACTCGTACTGCTTGCGACGCGCGTCGAGTTCAGCCGGGAGACCAATGCGGATGTCGTTGACGAGCGCGTCGAACCTATCGAGTGTCTTCGTGATCCGATCCTGCTCTGCACGCGGAGGCACCAAGATTCGCGCCCGTAGTAGATTTGAATTGTACAACCGCCTAATGGTGCCGCCATCAGTAACCCACTCGATCACTTTGTACCAATGTCTCAAATAGGCGTTCGTTACGATCGACTCGTCATGGTCAAGCCACACGATATTCGAATCCTGAAAGTAGGCTGCCTCTCCGTCATAGACAACAGTGCGACCGATCGTTCCGGCTGCAGAGATTAGAACATCACCACGTCTCGGGAATGAGAATTTCTCACGATAAGAGTCGAACAGTTCTCGTGAAATATATGCATCAGGTGTACCACCAAATGTGCCGATCTTAAAGAACGGCACATCTCCGCTGTCACTTGTCTCGCTCTTGAATACACGTTTACACATCGCGACTCGGCCAATGTCGCCAAGCGTGAGCTCCTTCGCTTCACCTGCGCGAAATGAAAGCAAGTTCCTGAAGAAGTAATCGTATTGGGTGCGCCGGGCTTCCAGCTCCGCTTCCAGCTCCGCTTCCAGCTGAGTGAACTTATCCAATACTCGCACGATCTCGCGCTGCACCTCGAGAGGCGGCAAGGGGACGCGGAACCCACGCATGACGCTGGCGTTCAAGTTATTGATCGTCGAGGTCGAGAGCGAGCGATCGAGGTGAGTTTTGAATCGCTCACCCGTGAGAAGATGGAACAGAAATCGACTTTCCACACGCGCATCAGTCGTGCGAAGGACCGCCATGAAGCCACCAAACGTCTGCCCGATGTCCTCGCGAATGTATGCGACCTTGCCTATGTGATCGCGGCTACCGCTGCCAGCACAGATGAGTGTGTCGCCAGCTCGCAGGCGCTGTGCGTCGCGAACACGAACATGACTTGAAACACGCTTCACGTCCTCAAAGTTGAGCGTGTTGGAGGCGAGCGTGATGTTGTTGGCGCGGAGCACCTGAATCTCCCCTGCCGAATCCTCGTCGTTCTTGCTGTAAGTGATGCCACGCACATAGTCGGCGATATCGAGAACGCCAGTATGCTCCACCCCGTCCGGGCAAAGTTCCTGGATCAGGTCATCGATGCGGCTCACTTGGAGCCCTCCAGATCCGCCACGATCTCGTCAATCGCTGTACGAAGCTCCGCCTGACGGGCAACAATGCGCGCGATATCGGCATTCAGCTCCGTGATGTCGACTTCCTCGCGAGTGTCCTCGGCCTCTACATACGACGACACCGCGATGTTGTAGTCGTTGGCGGCAATGTCCTCGTTGCTCACGACGGTGGTGAAGTAGTCCTCGGGCTCGCGCGTCGTGAACGCCTCGAGGATCCTCGCCTGGTGCTCCTCGAGCAGCTTGTTCTTGTTGCCGACCCGCTTGAACTCCGCCGAAGCATCGATGAACAGCACGTCGCCGGTCTTCTTCGACTTCTTCAGCACGAGGATGCAGGTCGCGATCGTCGTGCCGAAGAACAGGTCGGGCGGCAACTGGATCACGGTATCGATGTAGTTGTTGTCAACGAGGTACTGCCGAATCTTCCTCTCCGCTCCCCCGCGGTACAGCACGCCGGGGAACTCGACGATCGCTGCCGTGCCGTTGACGGCCAGCCAGCTGAGCATGTGCATCGTGAACGCGAGGTCGGCCTTCGACTTCGGCGCGAGGACTCCTGCCGGTGCGAACCGTTCATCGTTGATGAGCAGTGGGTTAGCGTCGCCGTCCCACTTGATCGAGTAAGGCGGGTTGGAGACGATCGCCTCGAACGGCTCGTCATCCCAGTGCTGTGGATCGGTCAGGGTGTCGCCGTGGGCGAGGTTGAAATCGGCGTAGTTGACGTCGTGCAGGAACATGTTGATCCGCGCGAGGTTGTACGTGGTCAGGTTGATCTCCTGGCCGTAGAACCCCTGGCGGACGTTGTTCTTGCCGAGCACCTTGTCGAATTTCAGCAGTAGCGAACCCGATCCGACGGCCGGATCGTAGACCTTGTTGACCTGCTTCTTGCCGACCACCGTGATGCGGGCCAGCAGTTCGGAGACTTCCTGCGGCGTGTAGTACTCGCCACCGGACTTGCCGGCGTTGGCGGCGTACATCTGCATCAGGTACTCGTAGGCGTCACCGAACAGGTCGATCGAGTTGTCTTCCCACCGCCCCAGAGGCAAGTCACCGATCGCGTCGAGCAGCTTCACCAGCTTCTGGTTGCGCTTGGCAACCGTCGAGCCCAACTTGTTGCTGTTGACATCCAGATCATCGAACAGACCCTTGATGTCATCCTCACTATCCGTCCCCAGCGCCGACGCTTCGATGTTCTTAAAGACCCGCTCGAGCGTCTCGTTGAGGTTCTCGTCGCCCGCGGCACGATCGCGGACGTTGGCGAACAGGTCGGACGGCAGGATATAGAACCCCTTCTCCGCGACGACCTCGTCGCGCGCGAACTCCGCGTCAGAATCCGCCGCCAGCCGGTAGTCGAACGACACGTCACCCGCATCGTGCTCGTTCTTGTTGAGGTACGCCGTGAGGTTCTCGGAGATGAAGCGATAGAACAGCATGCCCAGCACGTAGGACTTGAAGTCCCACCCATCGACGCTGCCGCGCAGGTCGTTCGCGATACGCCAGATCGTCTTGTGCAACTCTGCTCGCTGCGCCTCTTTGGTGGTCGGTGCCATAGGTCTGTCTCCTCCGCGCCACTGCGCAATCACGGTGTTGGGTGGTTTGCTCTCACGATATCGGGCACGACTAACTCTCGGGATTCCAGCCATCATCACCTCGTCGCGTAGAACGCCACGGCGGCGGCTGCCGTCACGTTCAACGAGTCGACTCCGCCCATCATCGGGATCGTGACCCGGCGATCGAGTAGAGCATCAGTTTCCCGCGTGATGCCGTGGCCTTCGGTGCCGAACACGAGAGCGAGCTTCTCGTGATCCTCGGCCACCAGCTCGTCGAGGGTGATCGCGCCTTCCCCCAACGTCATGCCGGCCAGGACATAGCCAGCCGCCTTGAGCTCCGCAATGCCCTTTGTCCAATCGGGGATCCGTGTCCACGGCACTTGGAAGACCGTGCCCATCGAGACCCGTACCGAGCGCCGGTACAGCGGGTCAGCGCAGGTCGGAGACACCAGCACCGCATCGAGGCCCAAGGCGGCTGCATTACGGAAGGCGCTGCCGACGTTGGTATGGTCAACGAGCCCCTCCAGCACCGCGATCCGACTGCGTCTGCGAGGCTCGGCGGCGGGTTCCGGATGGGCTAGTTTGGGACCACACACGTTGGTGTGGTCGACGATGTCCTCCAGGACGACCACGCGCCGCGCAGCCTCCAGCACAGGGCCCACCGCGGGCAGCTCGGGCCGCTGCATCGACGCCAGCGCACCACGGTGCAGGTGGAAGCCCGTGAGGTCCTCGATGATGGGGTGGGTGCCGACATACACCGGGATGTCGCAGGACTCGGCCCAGGTGACGAGGTCGGCGAGGTCGGTGAGCCAACGCTCGGCCATCAGGAAGGAGCGCGGCCGGTGCCCGGCGGCCAGCGCGCGGCGGATGACCTTGTCGCTCTCGGCGATGTAGAGCCCGCGCTCCGGCTCGGTCCGGCGCCGCAGCGCGACGTCGGTCAGCCCCACGTAGTCGAGCAGTCGGGGGTCGGCGGGGTCGGTGATCGCGATGGGCACCGAGCAAGCCTAGTCAGGGAAAGACGACGAGCTTGACGATCGCGGCGACGCCCACGACGACGATCACCGCGCGCAGCGCCGCGGCCGAGATGCGGGTCCCGATCCGGGCGCCGAGCCAGCCGCCGCCGAGGGCACCGAGGGCGATGAGCGCCGCCACGTCCCAGCGCATCTGGTCGCGGGCGACGACGATGAAGACGATCGCCGCGACGAGGTTGGTCAGGTTGGACAGCACGACCTTGACGGCATTGACCTGCTGCAGCGGGTGGGGCAGGAGCAGGCTCAGCAGCGAGATGAGGATGATCCCCTGGGCGGCCCCGAAGTAGCCGCCGTAGACGCTCGTCGCCCCCACGGCCGCCACCGCCAGCCGCATCCGCTGGGGGCTGACCACGTCCTGGTGCACGGCCTTGGTCCAGCGGTTGATGCGCGGCCCGAGCACGACGAGCACCAGGGCCAGCGCGATGAGCACGGGCACGATCACCCGGAACGCCTCGGCCGGCAGGACCAGCAGCAGGACGGCCCCGGTCACGGCGCCGACGCACGCGGCGGGCAGGAAGCGCCGCAGCAGGTCGCCGAGGCCGGACAGCAGCGAGCGGAAGCCCGGGATGCTCGTGATGGCGGCGGCGCACAGCCCGAGGCTGTTGGAGATGTTGGCCGAGACCGGCGGGATCCCGAGCAGCAGCAGCGTCGGGAAGGTGATCAGCGTGCCTGACCCGACGACGGTGTTGATGGTCCCGGCGCCGAGACCGGCGAGGACGATGACCAGGGCTTCCCACAGCGACACCCGGCCACCATAGGTGGTGACCGGGTGTCCGTGCCCCGACGGGGCACATGTTGATCAGGCCGTATGCCGTGCGCCCGCCGTCAGCGCGGCTCGCTGCCAGGCGGCGGGGTCGGGCCGGCGGGCGGCTCGACGTGGGGCGCGGCCGGCGGCTCGGCGGCGGGCATCGCCTGGGTCGGCGCCGTCGGCATACCGGCGGGGTCCGTGGTCACGTCCGGGGCCAGGTCGGGCTGGCCGGGCGTGGTGACCGGGTCCGCCGCGGGAGCCGCGGCCGACGGCATGGACGCGGAGGCGCCGCCACGACGGCGGTCCTGGGCGTGGTCCTCGGCCTCCCGCTCGGTGGCCTGCGCCTGGCTGCGGGCCTCACGCAGGGCCTCGGCCGGGTCCTGCAGCTGCACGTCGTCGAAGGCCGCGCGGGACAGCTCGGCGTCCGCCGGGGTGTAGGGGTCGGACGCGTCGCTGCCCCAGCCGCCGCCCTTGGTGTCGGTGCCGCCGAGCGCGGAGCCGATGCCCTTGAGCGCCTCGGTGAGCTCGGACGGGATGACCCACAGCTTGTTGGCGTCGCCGCGGGCGAGCTGCGGCAGGACCTGGAGGTACTGGTAGGCGAGGAGCTTCTGGTCGGGCTTGCCGCGGTGGATGGCGTCGAAGACCTGGGTGATGGCGCGGGACTGACCCTGCGCCTCGAGGATGCGGGCCTGGGCCGAGCCCTCGGCGCGCAGGATCGAGGACTGCTTCTCGCCCTCGGCGGTCAGGATCTGGGACTGCTTGACGCCCTCGGCCGTGAGGATCGCGGCGCGACGGTCACGCTCGGCGCGCATCTGCTTCTCCATCGAGTCCTGCACGGAGTGCGGCGGGTCGATGGCCTTGAGCTCGACGCGGTTGACGCGGATGCCCCACTTGCCGGTGGCCTCGTCGAGGACGCCGCGCAGCTGGGCGTTGATCTGGTCGCGCGAGGTCAACGTCTGCTCGAGGTCGAGGGATCCGATGACGTTGCGGAGCGTGGTGACCGTCAGCTGCTCGATGCCCTGGATGAAGTTGGCGATCTCGTAGACGGCGGACTTGGCGTCGATCACCGAGTAGTAGATGACCGTGTCGATGGAGACGACCAGGTTGTCGCTCGTGATCACGGGCTGCGGCGGGAAGGACACCACCTGCTCGCGCAGGTCGATGTTGGCGCGCACCTTGTCGAAGAACGGGACGAGCAGGTGCAGGCCTGCCGTCAGCGTCCGCGAGTAGCCGCCCAGCCGTTCGATGATCAGGGCGGTCTGCTGCGGCACGATCTTGATGGTCTTGGCGATGACGATCACCGCGAAGAGAACCAGGATGCCGAGGACGATCAGGGTCTCCATGGGTCAGATGCCTTCCCGGCTGTCCGCAGCGTCGGCAACGACGGCGGTAGCCCCCTCGATGGACACCACCCGGACCTCCTGGCCCGGGGGTATGGCGGGTTGCCCCGCCTGGGTGCGCGCCGTCCACGTCTCCCCCGCGAGCTTGATCAGCCCGCTCGTGGTGGTCACCGTCTCGGTGACCAGGGCTGCGCGCCCGATGTTGGCACCAGCACCGATGCTGGTGTCCGGCGCGACGGTGAACCGCCGCTTGACCATGGGCCGCACCAGGAGGACGAGCAGCAGGGCGACCACCACGGCGACGACGACCTGCACCGCGAACCCGCCGCCCAGCGCGGCCGTGACGGCGCCCGCCAGGGAGCCCCCCGCCAGCATCAGCCAGAAGAAGTCGACGCTGGCTGCCTCGATGGCCCCCAGGATCAGGGCCAGTCCCACCCAGGCCAGCCAGCCGTTGTCAGCGAACCACTCCATGTCGTCCTACTCTCCTCGTCTCCAGCACGCCGGGCACCACGGGGTGCGCCTGCGGCGCGGACACCTGTATGACGCCCCCCGCGCCCCTGCGGTTCCCGGCGTGGGGTGATCCGCGCGCGGCCGGGTCACTCCCCGTCGGGGCGGGCGCGGGCGGCATACCGCTCGCCGTGCTGCTCGAGGACCAGGGGCAGGCCGAAGGTCTCGGACAGGTTGTCCTCGGTGAGAGTGAGCTCGAGCGGCCCGGCGGCCACGACCATGCCGTCGCGCAGGAGCAGCACGTCGGTGAAGCCCGGCGGGATCTCCTCGACGTGGTGGGTGACCAGGACCAGGGCCGGTGACATGACGTCCTGGGCCAGCTCGCCGAGGCGACGCACCAGGTCCTCGCGGCCCCCGAGGTCGAGGCCGGCGGCGGGCTCGTCGAGGAGCATCAGCTCGGGGTCGGCCATGAGGGCGCGGGCGATCTGGACGCGCTTGCGCTCCCCCTCGCTCAGGGTCCCGAAGGTCCGGTCCGCCAGGTGCGCCACGCCGAGGGTGCCGAGCAGTTCGTCGGCGCGCTCCTCGTCCAGCTCGTCATAGCTCTCGCGCCAGCGCCCGATCACTGCGTAGGTCGCCGTCAGCACCACGTCGCGCACCCGCTCCGAGAGGGGGACGCGCTCGGCCGTGGCGGCGCTGGCGATGCCGATGCGGGGACGCAGCTCGAAGACGTCGACCGCGCCCAGGGTCTCGCCGAGGATGCTCGCCGATCCGCTCGTCGGGTGCATGCGCGCGGCGGCCAGCTGCAGCAGCGTCGACTTGCCAGCACCGTTGGGGCCCAGCACGACCCAGCGCTGCCCCTCCTCGATCTCCCAGTCGATCCCCTCGACCAGCGTGGTGTCGCCACGGCGGACCGTGACATCGTCGAACTCGAGGACGTCGCTCATGCTCCGACCCTATGGCACCTCGCGCGCCTACGATGGACGGGATGTCCGAGCTGCCCCTGTCGTGTCGGCTGTCCCTGTGGGTGACGAGCGCGTATGCCGGCCGCCTGCCCCTCGATCGCGCCCTGGTGGCCGCGGCGGCCGAGCTGGACCACGTCTCCGGAGCCGAGCGCGTGCAGGACTGGAGCGCCCTCGGCGAGCGCGTCGTGGCGGTGGCCCTGCCCCGCGCCGGAGCCACCGCCTCGGTGCCGCGCGGCAACCCGGAGCTGGCGGGGGCGGCGGCCGGGGCGGGCGAGTGCTGCTACTCCCCCGCGCTGGGCGTGGCGCTGGTCCCGACCGTCGAGCCGTTCGGGCCTGCGGGGGACGTCGGGTGGGCGGCGCGGTTCACGGCATACGACTGCGACCCGGTGCCGACCCACCGGCTGGAGATGCTGTCGGTCCGCGAGGCGGAACGGGCCCTGCGGGCCGAGATCGCCTCGGCGACGGAGGATCTCGCGTCGCTGGGCGCGGTGTGGGGCGCTGCCGCGCGGGACGTGGCCGACGAGGCGCTGGGCTCGCAGCGCTGGGGCCTGCCGCCCGACCTGCCCGTCCGCGCGGTGTCGGTGATCACCCTGGCCGCGACGGTCGGGCGCATCGCCGACCTGGGGCTCGAGGCGGCCGACCCGTCGCTCGTCGCGGGCGAGGCCGGACGCCGGCTCCAGGCGCTGCGCCGGCTCCAGCGGGCGGCGGACGAGGCGCTGGAGACGGCCACCAACGTGGCGGCGCTGGCGATCGCGGGCTACCTCCCCGCCGACCGCCTCCCCTGACCCCGCCTCCACGTCCCGTTGTTCGCGCTCCCCCGCCCCCTCCCACGATCGTGAGTGTTTCCTCCAACATCCTTGGACCGAACACTCACGATCTCGGGGCTGGGGTCAGCCCTGGGGATTGACCCTCCACCAGGTCGAGGGTCCAGGCTCGGCGCATGACAGACCTCCTCGGGATCGGTGAGCTCGCCCAGGCAAGCGGGCTGACCGTGTCCGCGCTGCGCTTCTACGACACCCATGCCGTCCTGGTGCCGGCGGTGGTCGACGAGCGGACGGGCTACCGGCGGTATGCCGTCGACCAGGTCGTCGCGGCCCGCGTCATCGCCGGGCTGCGGCGTATCGGCCTGCCCGTCGCCGAGATGCCCACGGTGCTGGAGCGGCTCGACGACGCCGAGCAGGTCGCCGGCATCCTCCACGCGCACCTCACCCACCTCGAGGCGGGCGTGGCCGGCGCCCGCCTCGAGGTGGCACGGCTGCTGCGCCTGCTCGGCTCTGACGACGACGTCCCAGGAGTGCCTGTGCTCCCGCCGCAGCCCGAGCTACGTTTCCCGGCCAGCGGGTTCGAGCACGCCCTGCGTCGGGTGGAGTTCGCCGTGGCGACCCACGACGAGGCGGGGGCGCTGGGCGGCATACACCTGCGCGCCGCAGGCGGGGTCTGCACGTGGGTGGCGACCGACCGCTATCGCCTGGCCACCACGACCTGCCCTGTGTCTCAGGCGGACTGGGGGGCCACCCTGGCGCCGGCGCTGCTCCGGCAGGCGCTCGAGGACCAGGCGGACGGCGAGGTGCGGCTCCGGCCCGACCTGCCGACCGTCGACGGGGACTATCCGGACGTGGAGCGGATGCGGACCTACCTCGGGCAGGGGCGACACCGCGTGGTGGACCGAGCCGCCCTCCCGGAGCTGCTGGTCGACGCCGAGCCCGGTCGGGTGCGGCTCGAGCACCTCCTGCTGGACGGCGAGCTGCTCCGGGAGGCGGTCGAGGCGTTGCCGGGAGATCAGCTCATGCTCGAGCTCGACGGGCCGCTCGCCCCGATCGCCCTGCGCGACCCGCATGACGGCAGCACCTGGACGCTGCTCATGCCGATCCGTGACGACACCATCTCCTCCGACCCGGACCGCGAGGGAGCGTGAGCGTCCTCGTCCACCGGTGCCGCACGTGCGGGCACGACGTGGTGTGGCACGAGCCGCGGGAGGCGGGCTACACCAGGTGCGGGTGCTGCCGGGCCGGGCGTCCCGACCGCGACCCGGAGCCGACGCTGCGGGAGACGAGGACCTGGCGCTCCGAGCCCGAGCCCCTGTGGGAGCCGGGCGCCCTCCGCAACGCGGGCACCATGCACGCCATACGGCTCTGCGACTGCGACCGCTGCCGTCAGGCGTCGAGGACGGCGCGATAGACCTCGAGGGTCTTGTCGCCGATCGCCGCCCACGAGAAGTGCTCGACCGCGCGGCGTCGACCGGCGCGGCCCATCTCGCGCGCCCGCTCGACGTCGGACACCGCGTCGGTGAGAGCGGCGGCCAGGTCGGCGACGAACGTCTCCTCGTCCAGCGGGGTGCCGGAGCCGTCCTGCACCTGCTCGATGGGGACGAGCCAGCCCGTCTCGCCGTCGACGACGACCTCCGGGATGCCGCCGGTGGCCGTGGCGACCACGGCCGCCTCGCAGGCCATCGCCTCGAGGTTGACGATGCCGAGCGGCTCGTAGATCGAGGGGCACGCGAACACCGTGCACGCCGACTCCAGCGCCACGATCTCGTTGCGGGGCAGGTGCTCGGCGATCCAGACGACGCCGTCGCGGCGCGTCTTGAGGTCGTCGATCAGCGCCTTGACCTCGGCCTTGATCTCGGGAGTGTCGGGCGCCCCGGCGGCCAACACGAGCTGCACGCCCTCGGGCAGCCGGGCGGCGGCCTTGATGAGATAGGGCAGCCCCTTCTGCCGGGTGATCCGCCCGACGAAGCACACGAACGGCCGGTCGGGGTCGATGCCGTACTTGTCGAGCACCTCCGGGTCGGGGCCGGGCCTCCAGTCCTCGGAGTCGATCCCGTTGTGCACCACGTGGACCCGCGCCGGGTCGAGCGCGGGGTAGCAGCGCAGGATGTCCTCGCGCATGCCCGCCGAGACGGCGATGACGCCCGCGGCGGCCTCGTAGGCCGACCGCTCCACGAAGGATGACAGCGCATAGCCGCCGCCGAGCTGCTCGGCCTTCCACGGCCGCAGCGGCTCGAGCGAGTGGGCCGAGATGACGTGCGGGATGCCGTTGAGCAGCGACGCGACGTGCCCGCCGAAGTTGGCGTACCACGTGTGCGAGTGCACCAGGTCGGCGCCGGCCACGTCGGCCGCGATGCGCAGGTCCGTGCCCATCGTCACGAGGGCCGCGTTGGCCCCGGAGAGCTCGGGCAGGTCGGCATACCCGGTCGTCCCCTCCTCGTCCCGGGGGCCGCCGAAGCAGCGCACCTGGACGTCGATGTCGCCGCGGGCCCGCAGGGCCCGGACGAGCTCGGTGACGTGCACACCAGCGCCGCCGTAGACCTGGGGCGGGTATTCCTTGCTCACGATGTCGACTCGCACGGGACGAACCTATCCGGCGACGGGGCGGGCCGCTCGTCCAGCGCCGACGACACCGGCGGCGGAGTCGAATTCCGGGCCCGCCACGATTCCCCGCCACGGCCGATCCCTCCCGTGGCAGGCCGATCCCGACGACCTTAGGGTGAGGGCATGTACAACCGCCGCGGCCACAAGAAGGTCCTCGCCATCGTCCTCGCAGGTGGAGAGGGCAAGCGACTCATGCCCCTCACCGCCGACCGCGCCAAGCCGGCCGTCCCGTTCGGCGGCAACTACCGGCTCATCGACTTCGCGCTGTCCAACGTCGTCAACAGCGGCTTCCTCAAGGTCGTCGTGCTGACGCAGTACAAGTCGCACAGCCTCGACCGGCACGTGTCCCGCACCTGGCGCATGTCGCAGATGCTCGGCAACTACGTCACCAACGTGCCGGCGCAGCAGCGCATCGGCAAGGAGTGGTACCGCGGGTCCGCCGACGCGATCTATCAGTCCATGAACCTCATCCGTGACGAGGACCCCGACATCATCGTCGTCGTGGGTGCCGACCACGTCTATCGCATGGACTTCTCGCAGATGGTCGCCCAGCACATCGACACCGACGCCGCGTGCACCGTCGCCGCGATCCGTCAGCCGCGGTCGATGGCCGACCAGTTCGGCGTCATCGACGTCGAGCCGAGCAACCCCTCCAAGATCCGCGAGTTCCTCGAGAAGCCCACCGACCCGGCCGGCCTGCCGGACTCCCCCGACGAGATCCTCGCGTCCATGGGCAACTACGTCTTCACCAAGGACGCCCTGGTCGAGGCGCTCGAGAGCGACAACGCGCGCGACGACACCAAGCACGACATGGGAGGCGACATCGTCCCGGCCTTCGTCGACGCCGGTGACGCCTATGTCTACGACTTCAAGGACAACATCGTCCCGGGCGAGACCGAGCGCGACCACGGCTACTGGCGCGACGTCGGCACGATGGACTCCTACTACGACGCCCACATGGAGCTCGTGTCGCTCAACCCGGTCTTCAACCTCTACAACATGGAGTGGCCGATCTTCACGCAGATGGAGTCGCTGCCCCCGGCCAAGTTCGTCACCGGGATGGCGTCGCGCGCCGCCAAGGTCACCAACTCCACCGTCTGCCCCGGCGTGGTGGTGTCCGGCTCCGAGGTCACGACCTCCGTGCTGTCGCCCGGCGTCAAGCTCAACTCCTACTCCACCGTCGAGGGCTCGGTGCTCTTCGACGACGTGGTGGTCCACCGCAACGCCACAGTCCACAAGGCCGTCCTCGACAAGGGCGTCGACGTCCCCGAGGGCGCGATGGTCGGCGTGGACAAGGAGCACGACCGGGCCCGCGGATACTACGTGACGGAGTCCGGGATCACGGTGGTGGGCAAGGGAGTCCAGATCGTTCCTTGAGCAAGGAGCCATGACCACGACGTCGTATGCCGGACAGCCCACCGGCATACGACGTCGCCGTCTCTAGGCTGGGCACCGTGCCCGACGACACCCCCGCCGCTCCTCTGGTCCGCCGCCCCGAGGTGCTCGAGCGCACGCGGGTCGCGCTGACCGAGGGGCCGCCGCTGCTGCTCACCGACGTCGACTCCACCCTCATCGGGGACGAGGTCATCGAGCTGCTCGCCGCGCACGCGGGCAAGGAGCCCGAGGTGCGCGCGGTGACCGAGGGCGCCATGCGGGGCGAGCTCGACTTCGCGCAGAGCCTGCACGCCCGCGTGGCGGTCCTCGAGGGGCTGCCCGTCACGGTCGTCGAGGCGGTGCGGGCCGCGGTGCGGGTGACGCCCGGCGCGCAGGAGCTCGTCGACGCCGTGACGGCCGCGGGCGGCGTGGTGGGCGTCGTGTCGGGCGGGTTCGTCGAGGTCGTCGGCCCGCTCGCGGAGACGATGCGGATCCACCACGCGGTCGCCAACACCCTCGAGGTGAGCGACGGACGCCTGACCGGGCGCGTGACCGGCGAGGTGGTGGACCGCGCCGTCAAGGCCCGGGTGCTGCGGGAGCTGGCCGAGCGGCACGGCATCCCGATGGAGCGGACGATCGCGGTGGGCGACGGCGCCAACGACCTGGACATGCTGGAGGCTGCCGGGCTCGGCGTGGCCTTCGCCGCCAAGCCCGCGCTGGCCGACCGCGCCGACGTGTGCCTGCCCGGGCCCCGCCTCGACGACCTGGTCGAGCTCCTGGGACTCCCCCGCGCCTGACCGGCGGCTGAGATGAGGCAGCCGGACGAGGACCTCGCGACCACCCTGGACGGACCGGCCCGCACCCGTCGCACGGTGGACGGGATCGTCTCGCTCTGCGGCGCGGCGACCCCGGGCTCCCGCAGCAGCGGCCTAGGGTGGCCCGAGCGCGCCGTGGTCCGTGCGCTGCCATGACACCGGGAGTTGATCCGCACATGTCCGCCCAGCCGGAGCCGACCATCCATCGTTCGCTGCTCATCATCGGCGGCGCCGAGGACAAGATGGGCCGGGCGACGGTGCTGCGGCGCTTCGTGCGGCTGGCCGGCGGCGAGCGGGCCCGCATGGTCGTGATCCCCTCCGCCTCCGCGTTCGCCGACGAGGCCGCCGAGGTCTACGCCGACGTCTTCGCCCGGCTGGGGGCGGAGCGCACGGTCACCGTCGACATCCAGAGCCGCGCCGAGGCCGACCGCACCGACGAGGGCTGCGGGGCCGCTGCCATCGACGAGGCCACCGGCATCTTCATGACCGGCGGCAACCAGCTCAAGCTCGCCCAGCTCATCGGCGGCACCGAGGTCGGCCGGGCGATCCACCGGGCCTACGAGCGGGGCGCCGTCATCGCCGGCACGTCGGCCGGCGCCTCGATCATGAGCCGGTTCATGATCTCCATGGGCGACGAGGGCATCACCCCGCGGCAGCGCTCCAGCCAGCTCACGGCCGGGCTCGACCTGCTGCCCGACGTCATCGTCGACCAGCACTTCGCGCAGCGCACGCGCTACGGACGGCTGCTGTCCCTCGTGGCCGGGTCCCCCGCGCTGCTCGGCATGGGCATCGACGAGGACACCGCCGCCGAGATCACCGACGGCCGCGTCCTCACCGTCATCGGCGACGGCGGCGTCTTCATCGCCGACGCCCGACGGGCCGTCACCGACGCCTACGAGGCCGCCGAGGACGCACCGCTGCTCGTCAGCGGCGCCGTGGTCCACACGCTGCCCGCCGGGTCGACCTTCGACCTGCAGACGGCCACCCTGATGAGCTTCTCCGAGATGCACCCGGACGTCGACGTGCGCCGCTCCGAGCGCGAGCACCCGGACGGGTCCTCGCCCGTCGCCTGAGCCGTCTCCGAGCGAGAGGGCGGCCCGTCGAGGCGGCGGTCCCGGCATACGGCCGCTGGTCTCACCTGCTCGACCTCGGGCGCAGCCTGCTCACCCCGTCTCACCCCCTCCCAGCACGGACGAAAGGGACAGGGAGGTCGGGTGCCGCTAACGTGGGGGCCGCATCCCCAGCCAGGAGGTCTCCATGGATAGCGCACGTCCCAGCCCCTCCGGGCCGGCCCGACCCGACCTGCGGGTCCTGTCCCAGCGGGTCTACCGCGGGCCCAACGTCTGGTCCTACGAGCAGGCGATCCACCTCGTCGTGGACCTCGGCATCCTGGAGGAGTACCCGACCGACCTGCTCCCGGGCTTCACCGAGCGCCTGGTCGAGCTGCTGCCGGGGCTGCAGCGGCACACCTGCTCGATCGGCACACCGGGGGGCTTCGTCCAGCGGATGCAGGACGGCACCTGGCTGGGTCACGTGGCCGAGCACGTCGCGCTCCAGCTGCAGCAGGAGGCCGGGCACGACCTGCGCCGCGGCAAGACGCGCTCCGTGCGCGGCAAGGCCGGCCAGTACAACGTGATCCTGGGCTACATCGACGAGACCGTCGCCCTGGCCGCCTGCGAGCTGGCCGTCCGCCTCGTCAACGACCTGGTCGAGCACGACGAGGCCTTCGACTTCGAGGCCGAGCTGGACGCCTTCCTCCGGCTCGCGCAGCGTCAGGCCTACGGCCCGTCCACGATGGCCATCCTCGAGGAGGCCGTCAGCCGCGACATCCCGTGGCAGCGCCTCAACCGCGGCTCGCTCGTCCAGCTCGGCCAGGGCGTCCACGCCAAGCGGTTCCGGGCCACGATGACCTCGCTCACCGGTGCGCTGGCCGTCGACATCGCCTCGGACAAGGACCTGACCGCGCAGCTGCTGGCCTCCGCCGGCCTGCCGGTGCCCAAGAGCGAGCTGGTGCGAGACGTCGTCGCCGCGGTGGCAGCAGCCCGCCGCATCGGCTACCCCGTGGTCGTCAAGCCTCTCGACGGCAACCACGGCCGCGGCGTCTGCCTCGACCTGCGCGACGAGCAGGACGTGCGCGAGTCCTTCCCCATCGCCCAGGACCAGTCCCGGCGCGGGTCGGTCATGGTCGAGTCCTTCGTGACCGGCAAGGACTACCGCTGCCTGATCATCGGCGGCCGCATGCAGGCCATCGCCGAGCGGGTGCCCGCGCACGTCGTCGGGGACGGCGAGCACACCGTCGCCGAGCTCGTCGACATCACCAACGAGGACCCGCGTCGCGGCGTCGGCCACGAGAAGGTCCTCACCAAGATCAAGGTCGACGAGGCCGCCGTCGAGCTCGTCCAGTCGCAGGGCTATGCGATGGACGCGGTGGTGCCGAGCGGCGAGATGGTCAAGCTCGCCCTGACCGCCAACATGTCCACCGGCGGGATCTCGATCGACCGCACCTGGGACGCGCACCCCGACAACGTCGACGTGGCCGAGGAGGCCGCCCGGCTCATCGGGCTCGACGTCGCGGGCATCGACTTCATCTGCCCGGACATCACCGAGCCGGTGCGCGAGACCGGCGGCGCGATCTGCGAGGTCAACGCGGCGCCCGGCTTCCGCATGCACACGCACCCGACGGTCGGCGAGCCGCAGTTCATCGCCAAGCCGGTCGTCGACCTGCTGTTCCCGCCCGGCTCCCCCTCGCGGGTGCCGATCATCGCCGTCACCGGCACCAACGGCAAGACGACCACCAGCCGCATGATCTCCCACATCTTCAAGGGGCTCGGGCGCAAGGTCGGCATGACCTCCACCGACGGCGTCGTCATCGACGAGCGCCTCGTCATCAAGGCGGACGCGTCCGGCCCGCGCTCGGCGCGCATGGTCCTGCAGAACCCCCGCGTCGACCTCGCCGTCATGGAGGTCGCCCGCGGAGGCATCATCCGCGAGGGCCTCGGCTACGACCGCAACGACGTCGCCGTCGTCACCAACGTCGCGGCAGACCACCTGGGGCTCAAGGGGATCGACACCCTCGAGCAGCTCGCGGCCGTCAAGCGCGTGGTGGTCGAGGCGGTCCCCCGCAGCGGCTACGCCGTCCTCAACGCGGACGACCCCAACGTCCGCGCCATGCGCCGCCGCTGCTCCGGCTCGGTCGTGTGGTTCTCGCTCAAGGCACCCGGGTCCGACGAGCGCACCATGATCGACGAGCACTGCCGCCGCGGTGGTCGCGCCGTGGTGCTCGAGGAGACCGAGCGCGGCGAGATGATCGTCATCCGGCAGGGTCGGCGCACCATGCAGCTGGCGTTCACCCACCTGCTGCCGTCGACCTTCGAGGGCACCGCGCGCATGAACGTCGCCAACGCCCTCGCCGCCGCCGGTGCGGCCTTCGCCCTCGGCGCGCCGCTGCAGGACATCCGCCAGGGGCTGCGCACCTTCACCACGAGCTACTACCTCTCCCCCGGCCGCATGAACCTCCTCACCGTCACCGGCCGCCAGATCATCGTCGACTACTGCCACAACGCGGCCGGGATGCGGATGCTGGGTGACTTCGCCCAGCGGTATGCCGACCGCCAGGAGGAACGCGGGGCCGGCGGCACGGTGCGCCGCATCGGCCTGGTCGCGACCGCCGGCGACCGCCGGGACGACGACATGGCCGAGCTCGGCGCCGTCGCCGCCGAGTACTTCGACAGCATCATCGTGCGCGACGACGCCCACCTGCGCGGGCGCGCCCCGGGCGAGCAGGCCGAGCACGTGGCGCGCGGCATACGGCAGTCGCAGGAGGCCGGGCGGGCCCGGTGCACCGAGGTGGAGGTCGTGCTCAACGAGCTCGACGCCACCGACCGGGCGCTGGAGATCGCCGAGCCCGGCGACCTCGTCGTGCTCTGCGTCGACAAGCACGCGCAGGTCATGGAGCGCCTCGAGCAGCGGACCAAGGTCGCGACCCCGCGTGGCGACAACGAGCAGGACGGTCGGGCGTACGACCCCGACTTCGTGCTCGACAAGGACGCCGCGGAGGCCGAGACCGCCTGAGCACCCACGTCATTCGCAGCGAGCGCGCCACCCCGATCGTGGGGCGGCGCGCTCGCTGCGTGCGGTGGCAACGGCGGGCCGCATTTTGTGAGCTGGGAGCCCATGAAGGAGTGGCTGGAGGCGTCCACGTCAGCACTTTGTGAGCTGGGAGCCCACGAAGGATCGGCTGGAGGCGTCCACGTCAGCACTTTGTGAGCTCGGAGCTCAGTTCGGGTCGTCCGGAGGTGCCAGGAAGGCGCGTGGGCGACACATGGTGAGCTGGGAGCTCAGTTTGGGTCGCCTGGAGGCGTGCGGGAGGGGCGTGGGCGGCACGTCGTGAGCTGGGAGCTCAGTTCGGGTCGTCCGGAGGCGTCGGGGAGTCGCGTGGGCGGCACGTCGTGAGCTGGGAGCTCAGTTCGGGTCGTCTGGAGGCGTCGGGGAGTCGCGTGGGCGGCACGTCGTGAGCTGGGAGCTCAGTTCGGGTCGTCTGGAGGCGTCGGGGAGGCGCGTGGGCGACACGTGGTGAGCTCGGAGCTCAGGACGCGCTGACGGAGGCGTCCCTCGAGGCAGCGGCGTCCTGCTCGCGCATGATCTCCACGCGGCGGTGCAGCCCGTCGCGGTAGTAGTCGTCGTCCGGCGTCGCCGCACGCCGCAGCAGCGCGTCGATGAGCGAGGCCACCGCTTCCTGGGCGTGCCCGGCGTCGATCTGGGCGAGGGCGCGGAAGGCGACGTACGCGCCGCTGTCCTGGCGCCGGACGTCCACGGACTCGAGCATCGCGAGCGCCTCGGCGGGTTGCCCCTGGCGGCGCACGGCCGACGCCTCGCTGATCAGGGAGCGGGTGCGCCACGGCTCGTCGAGCCCGGCCTCGCGGGCCTGCCGGAAGAGCTCGATGGCGGCCGACTCCTCGTCGCCCCGGTTGCGATAGGCCGCGAGCTCGAAGAGCAGCCGGCCGTCGGACGGCGACTCGGCCAGCAGACCCTCGATGGTCGCCACCCGCTCGGCGATGGTGGCCGCGGTGTCGGCGCGGAGCGCGCGGAGGGTCTCCTCGTGCTCGTGCTCGCCACGAGCACGCTTGACCTTGGCCCGGATCGAGGAGGCGGTGTCGGGGCGGGCGCCCTGCTCGAGCAGCCAGGCGTTGAGCTCCGGCCAGTCGGCGTGCACCATGACCGCGACGACGTCGCCGTTGCCGGCCTGGCCGAGGATGCCCTGCAGTCCCTCGAGCTCGGAGGGATAGGAGTCGACCTCGGCCACGCCGACGCGGGACAGCCCGATCCGCAGGTGGGCCTCGAGGTCCTCGCGGGTGCGGTTGCGCAGGTAGCGCTCCTTGTGGACGACGTGCACGACGTCGGCGCTCGACCCGGCCATGGCGCCCATGGACTCGAGGATCTCGTCGGTGCGGTCGCCGCCGGTGCCCACCCCGAGGTGGAAGCGGGCACCTGGCCGCGTGAGCCCGCGCGCGACCTCGATGAGGGCCTGGAGGCCGTCCTCGTTGTGCGCCATGTCGAGGATGACGGTCGCGGCGCCGCCGGACGGCACCCGCACGGTGTAGGTGTTGAGGCGGCCCGGGTTGTGCTCCCCGTCGGGGGCGAAGGTGCGCAGCCCCTCGACCACGGCCTCCCGCGGGAGACCGAGACCGAGGGCGGTCGCGGCGGCGGCGAGGGCGTTGGCGGTGTTGTGGCGGGACAGCCCGGCCATGGTCATCGGCACGTCGGTCAGCGGCAGCAGCCGGTCGACCTCGCCGTTGCGCTCCAGCACGGCGATGGCGTCGTCGAGCACCGTGATGCCCCGCCCGCCGTCGTCGACCGCCTCGCGCAGCGCGGGCGAGGACGGGTCGGTGCTGAACGCCCACGGGCGTGCCTCGGTGCCGGCGCGCATGGCCCACACGCGGGGGTCGTCGCCGTTGAGGACGGCCCACCCGTCGGGGCGGGTGACCTTGGTGACGATGGCCTTGACCTCGGCGAGCTGGTCGACCGTGTCCACGCCCTGCATCCCGAGGTGGTCCGCGGTGACGTTGGTGACGACGGAGACGTCGTTGTGGGTGACGCCGATGCCCTTGAGCAGCATGCCGCCGCGGGCGGTCTCGAGGATGCCGATCTCGACGCCGGGCTGGTGCAGCACGGCCGACGCGCCGGCCGGCCCGGAGTAGTCGCCCTCCTCGATCTCCTCGCCCTGGGCGTAGACCCCGGACGTGCTCGACCACCCTGTCCGCAGGCCGGCGGTCATGGCGATGTGGGCGACGAGGCGGGTGGTGGTGGTCTTGCCGTTGGTGCCGGTGATGGAGGCGACGGGGATCTTGGGGGTGATCGTGGTCGGTCGGGCGCCGGCCGGGGCCGTGGCGATCTGGCGGGTCGCCTCGTCCATGGCCTGCCGGGCCTCGTCGTCGTCGCCGGTCAGCAGGGCCGACAGGACCGGGCCGAGGGCCTCGGCCATCGCGACGCCGCGGCCACGGCGGCTCCACGGGAACGCGACGACGATCTCCTGCGGACGGTTGCCCGCCCGCGTCTTGGTCGACAGGCCTCGTATGCCGGCGCCCGCCCCCAGGCGCCGGACCAGCCGTCGCGCGAGGCGCAACGCCATCGCCTGACGCTCCAGGGTGTGGGCCCCGCCAGGGTCGGCCTGCCGCAGCCCCAGCCGCGCCGCGAGGCGCCGGGCCTGGGGTCGGCGGAGCTCGAGGATGCCAGGCACCTCGAGCACGACCTTCATGGCCGGACGCGTGAAGTAGAGGTTGGGTCCCTCGAGGACCCGCACCTCGGTCACGGTGATGGGCGTCACGGCGGCGTCAGTCATGGGGCCGATCCTAAGGGCAGGTCACGGCCCGGTCCTGCCGGTGCCGCAGGGGTGGGCGCACCCGTCTCAGGAGCGGCGTCGACGGCCTCGCCGCCGGCGTCGCAGGCCATCGTCGCAGGCCATCACCGAGCGGAACGTGGTTGAGCCGGACGGCGGATCCCTCTAGCCTGGGCGACGTGGACATCTCCTGACGACGTCGCCCTGCCACGCGCCGAGGCTCGGCCCCGCGTGGCGCACCAGACCGTCCAGGAGCACTCCTTGTCACAACCCCTGCACCCTCTCCAGAGCGCTGCCGCGTCCGGCGCCGACCACCTGCGCGTCGACGGCGTCTCCCGCTCCTATCCCGACCGCCGCGTCCTGACGGACGTCTCGTTCGTCGTGAGCTCGGGCGAGATCGCCTGCGTCATCGGCGAGAACGGCTCGGGCAAGTCCACCCTGCTGCGGATCCTCGCGGGGCTCGACCAGCCGGACGCCGGGTCCGTCCAGGCACCGGGCACCGTCGGCCTCTACCACCAGGAGCCGCCCTATCCGCTGGACCTCACCGTCGACCAGGTGCTGCGGGACGCCACGGCACCGGTGCGCGCGATGGCCGCCCGGGTGGAGCGCGAGGGCCTGGCCCTGGCGGACGGCGACCAGGGCGCCGCCGCGCGACTCGACGCCGCGATCGAGGACGCGCACCGCCACCACGCCTGGGACCTCGACCACCGCGTCGACCGGGTCGTGGCCGGCCTGGGGATCGGGCACCTGCCGCGGGACCGTCGCGCGAGCGAGCTGTCGGGCGGGCAGGTGTCGCGCCTGAGCCTGGCCTGGCTGCTGCTGCGCTCCCCCGACACGCTGCTGCTCGACGAGCCGACCAACCACCTGGACGCGGCGGCGACCGAGCTGCTGGTGGAGCTGCTGCGGACGTGGTCGGGGCCCGTCCTGGTGGCGAGCCACGACCGGGCGTTCATCGACGAGGCCGCGACCACGCTGCTGGACCTCGACCCGGCCCCGGTGGCTCACGCCGCGGTGGCCCACGACCAGGGTTCCCCCGGCTCGGGATTCGGGGTGACGCGGTTCGGTGGCAGCTACACCGACTACCTGGCGTCGCGGCGCGAGGAGCTGGAGCGCTGGGCGCGCCGCTACCGCGACGAGCAGGACGAGCTGAACCGGCTGCGGGCGCGCGTCCGCGAGGACCACACGGTCGGCAACCCGTCCCGCGGCCCCCGCACCGAGGCCCGCGGGTCCAAGAAGTTCTACTCCGACCGCAACGCCAAGGTCGTCTCGCGCCGCGTCAACGACGCCTCGACCGCCCTGGAGCGGCTGGAGGCCGAGCAGGTGCGCCGGCCCCCGGCGCGGCTGCGCTTCAGGGGATTTCGGGATCCGGCCTCGTCCGGGGGGCGGGTCGGTGGGCCGCAGCGCAGCGGGCCTCAGGGCAGCGGGCCGGTCCTCACGGCCACCGGGGTCGCCGTGACGGGCCGCCTCGCGCCGACCAGCCTGTCGCTGGGCGCGCGCTCCCGCCTCCTCGTGACGGGTCCCAACGGCTCGGGCAAGTCCACGCTGCTGGCGGTCCTCGCCGACGTCCTCGCCCCGGACGCCGGCGCCCTCACGCGCGACTCACGGCTGCGCATCGGACTGCTCGCCCAGGAGCCACCCGTCGTGGACCCGGGCCTGAGCGTCCGGGCGGCCTACGCCGCCGCGGTGGGCGAGGCGCTGGCGGAGCGCGTGCCCCTGTCGACCCACGGTCTGGTGGCGGGGCGCGACGCCGACCGTCCCGTGGGGGCGCTCAGCGTCGGTCAGCGCCGACGCCTGGACCTCGCCACCGTGCTCGCGGACCCGCCGGACGTGCTCCTGCTCGACGAGCCCACCAACCACCTGTCGCTGCTGCTGGTGACCGAGCTCGAGCGGGCGCTTCTCGACTACCCGGGCGCCGTCGTGATCGCCAGCCACGACCGGTGGCTGAGCGCGGGATGGTCCGGCGAGCGTCTGCGGCTCGAAGACGAGGCGGGCGGTCCGGCATACGACTGATGCCCGGGGACCAGCAGTCCCCGGGCACCAGCCCTCATCACGTCACCTCGCCGACGCGCCAGCGGTCAGGCGGTCAGGTGGTCACTGCCCCATCGCGTGGACGCCGCCGTCGACGTGCACGATCTCGCCCGTCGTGGCCGGGAACCAGTCGGACAGCAGGACCGCGCAGGCCTTGGCCGCGGGCTCGGCGTCCTTGACGTCCCAGCCGAGGGGCGCACGGTCGTCCCACACTCGCTCGAACTGCTCGAAGCCCGGGATCGACTTGGCCGCGGTGGTGCGGATCGGGCCGGCCGCCACCAGGTTGCAGCGGATGCCCTTGGGGCCCAGGTCGCGGGCGAGGTAGCGGTTGGTGGACTCGAACGCGGCCTTGGCGACGCCCATCCAGTCGTAGACGGGCCAGGCGAACTTCGCGTCGAAGGTGAGGCCCACGACCGAGCCGCCCTCGGCCATCAGCGGCTCGCAGGCGACGGCGAGCGACTTCAGCGAGTAGGCCGAGATCTGCAGCGCCGTGGACACGTCCTCCCACGTGGCGTCGAGAAAGCTGAAGGCCCCCTGCGGCGCGAAGCCGATGGAGTGCAGCACGCCGTCGAGCCGGTCGGTGTGCTCGCCGAGGCGCTCGGCCAAGGTGTCGAGGTGCTCCTGGTCGGACACGTCGAGCTCGATCACCGGCGGGGTCTGCGGGAGACGCTTGGCGATCGTCTGGGTGATCTTCATCGTGCGGCCGAAGCTCGTGAGGATGACCTCGGCGCCCTCCTCCTGCGCGATGCGCGCCACGTGGAAGGCGATGGAGGAGTCCATCAGGACGCCGGTGACGAGGAGCTTCTTGCCGTCGAGCATGCCCATGGGACAGGTCCTTTCGTATGACGGATGAGGGGTTGCCGGGTGTCGGGGCCGGCCGTGGTGGTCGCCGCAGGCGTGGTCAGTGGCCCATGCCCAGGCCACCGTCGACCGGGATCACGGCGCCGGAGATGTAGGACGCGCCGGGCGAGGCGAGGAAGGTGACGACGGAGGCGATCTCGTCGGTGGAGCCGAGGCGGCCGGCGGGGATGGCCTTCTTGTAGCCGGCGACGGTGTCCTCGGGCAGGACCGCGGTCATGTCGGTCTCGACGAAGCCGGGGGCGACGACGTTGGCGGTGATGCCGCGGCCGCCGAGCTCACGGGTGATGGAGCGCGCCAGGCCGACGAGGCCGGACTTGGAGGCGGCGTAGTTGGCCTGGCCCGGGCTGCCGTAGAGCCCCACGACGCTGGAGACGAAGATCAGGCGCCCGCGGCGCAGCCGGATCATGCCCTTGGAGGCGCGGCGGGCGCAGCGGAAGGCGCCGGCGAGGTTGGTGTCGATGACCTGGTCGAAGTCCTCGTCCGACATGCGCATCAACAGCGTGTCCTTGGTGACGCCGGCGTTGGCGACGACCACCTCGATCGGCCCGCCCAGCAGCTCCTCGGCCGCCGTGAACGCCGCGTCCACGGACTCGGTGCTCGTCACGTCGCCCTGGACGGCCTGCAGACCCTCGGGCGCCTCGCCGGACCGGCTCGTGACGACGACCTTGTCCCCCTGGGCCGCGAAGGCCCGCGCGATCGCGAGGCCGATGCCGCGGTTGCCTCCGGTGACGAGGACGGTGCGTGGCTCGGGACGGTCGGTGGTCATGGTGCTCCTCACCAGTGGGGCCTGCGGGTTCCCGCCGACGCTAGCGGACTACCCCGCGGTAGCGCTCATCGAACGCTGCACATCGGCCGGAGGCTCGGCGAACGAGCGTAGGCTTGGTCGGTGGCCAGCTCATCCCCCTCTCACCCGACGGTGCACACCGTCACGTCGGTGCAGAAGTCCCTCGCGCAGGACCGGGCCGAGCGCACCCGCCGCTACCTGATCTCGATGTCGATCCGCACCGTCTGCTTCGTGCTGTTCGTGGTGGTCGACCACCCGATGCGGTGGGTGTTCGTGATCGGGGCGGTGTTCCTGCCCTACATCGCGGTCGTCCTGGCCAACGCCGTCGACCGCAGCGGCGAGGGCCAGCTGGAGGCCGTGGACCACCAGCAGCGGATGCTGCCGCCGGGCACCTGGTCGGAGGGCGCGATCGAGGGCTCGGTCGAGGGCGCTGACAAGGGCTCTGACAAGGGCTCGGCAGAGGGCGGATCGGCACGCCCGGCAGAGGGCCAGTCGGACGAGCGCCGCGACCGGTCGCAGGACGGTGCCGTATGACGGGTGACCGCTGCTCGGCCAAGGGATGCAGGGCCGACGGGACCTGGCAGCTGCGCTGGAACAACCCGTCGCTGCACGCCCCGGACCGCCGCAAGGTGTGGCTGGCCTGCGACGAGCACAAGGTGTCGCTGTCGGAGTTCCTGTCGATGCGGGGCTTCCTGCGCGAGGTCGAGCCGCACGAGCCGCTCGGGAACTGACCAGTCGGCGGGGTGGGAACTGACCGGTCGGCGGGGTGGGGGTTCAGCCGCCGATGGCGGACATGGGCCGGTCGGGCTGCTCGAAGTCGGGGTCGCCGATGCCGTGGCCGCGCCGCTTGACCCGCATCTCCCCCGTGATCAGCGCCGCGAGGTCGTCGTCGGAGGCGCCGTCGCGCATCGGGCCGCGCAGGTCGGTCTCGGTGCGGGAGAACAGGCAGTTGCGGACCTGACCGTCGGCGGTGAGCCGGGTGCGGTCGCAGTCGCCGCAGAACGGCCGCGTGACGCTGGCGATGATCCCGACGGTGGCCTGCTGCCCCTCGAGGTCCTCGTAGCCGACCACGTCGTAGAGCTCGGCCGGGGCGCTCCCCCGCGCCGTCTCCGGGCGGGCCCGCAGCTCGAACCGCTCCGACAACCGCGCGATCAGCTCCTCCGCGGTCACCATCTGCGCTCGCTCCCAGCCGTGCTGGGCGTCCAGGGGCATCTGCTCGATGAACCGCAGCCCGTAGCCCCGGTCCAGGCACCAGCCCAGCACGTCGGCGACGCCCTCGTCGTTGATGCCCCGCATGGCGACGGCGTTGACCTTGACGGGGGTCAGCCCCGCCGCGGCAGCGGCCGTCATACCGCCCTCGACGTCGGCCAGCCGGTCGCGGCGGGTGAGGTCGCGAAAGACCTGCTCGTCGATCGTGTCGAGGCTGACGTTGACGCGGTCCAGGCCGGCCTCCGCGAGGTCCGCGGCGACGCGGGCGAGGCCGACCCCGTTGGTGGTCATGGCGATCTGGGGGCGCGGCTCGAGGGCTGCGATGCGGCGCACCACGTCCACGATCGACCGGCGCAGCAGCGGCTCTCCCCCGGTCAGCCGGACCTTGGTGACCCCCAGCTCGACGAAGACGCGCACCAGTCGGACCAGCTCGTCGTCCGTCAGCATCTCGGGCTTGGGCATCCACGGCAGGCCCTCGGCGGGCATGCAGTAGGTGCAGCGCAGGTTGCACCGGTCGGTGACCGAGACCCGCAGATCCTGTGCGACGCGGCCGAATCCGTCGGCGAGCGCCGGGCGCACGCGGGGATCCGGCAGAGTCGTCATAGGCTCCACAGTAGGCGTCCGACGTGCCGCCACCGAATTACCACGGGAAGTATTCAGTGATCCAGACCCTCCGCAAGCCCCGGTGGCTCAAGGCCCTGGCCGGAGCCTTCGTCTTCATGCTCGCCTGCATCTGGCTCGGGCAGTGGCAGCTCGGGCGCTACGAGCACAAGCAGGCGACGGTCGCGGCGATCGACCGCAACTACGCGGCGGACCCGGTGCCGCTGCGGACCATCCTCCCGACGCCCACCAGCGGCGTCACCGAGGACACCCTGTGGCGGTCGGTGACGATGACCGGCACGTATGACGGCGCGGCCCCCCTCCTCGTGCGGAACCGTCCCCGCGCCGGGGACCGCGGCTACGAGGTCGTCTGGCCGTTGCGGCTGCCGGACGGGTCGACGCTGCTCGTGGACCGCGGCTGGCTCTCGGCCGGCAGCGGCGCGGCGGCGGACCTGCCGACGATCCCGCCGGCGCCCAAGGGTCAGGTCGCCGTGACCGGGTGGTTGCGGTGGGGCGAGCAGGACCTCGACAAGTCCCCGGCCAAGGGGCAGCTCGCGTCCATCAACTACACGGTGGCGCAGCGCGAGATCGGCGGGACGGTCAACCACGCCTACCTGGTGCTCGGGTCCGAGGGCTCGGTCAAGGCGGGCGACCCCTCGACCGGGCTCGCCGCGCCCAACGGCCCGGACCGCGACGAGGGCTGGAACAACGTCTCCTACTTCGGCCAGTGGTGGCTCTTCGGCCTCGTGGCGATCGGGATGGTGCTGTATGCCGCCCGCCGCGAGCACTTGGAGGAGCAGGCAGCGCGCGGCACCGGGGCAGACGGTGGGACCGCCGGCGGGACCGGCGACAGGACGGGGAAGGTCGACGCGGTCGATGACGCGGTCGTGACGTCAGGATCGTCCCAGGTCAACCGGTCCGGACGCGCGCGGCAGACGAGGCCGCCGAAGCCCAAGAAGGTCCGGATCTGGGACGAGGAGGACGAATGAACGACGGGCGCGCGGCTGCTGACGAGCCTGGTGCCGAGCCTGCTGTCGATGGTGCCGACGGCAACGACGGCTCTGCCGCCGAGGCGAGGGCGCACCGGGAGCGGCTGGAGGCGACCTTTGCCGAGGGCGGGGCGCGCTATGCCTCGCTGCGGCCGGCGTATCCCCGCGAGGCGGTGGCCTGGGGCGTGGGGACGACCCCGTGCGACGTCGTCGACGTGGGCGCCGGCACCGGCAAGCTGACCGAGGTCATGCTCGGGCTCGGGCACCACGTGGTGGCCGTCGACCCCAGCGAGGACATGCTGGGGCCGCTGCGGGTGGCACACGGGCAGGTCGAGGCCAGGGTGGGCACGGGAGAGGCGACCGGTCTGCCGGACGCGTGCGCCGACGTGGTCACGTATGCCGCGGCGTGGCACTGGGTGGATCCGGAGGCGGCGTCGCGCGAGGCCGCGCGCCTGCTGCGACCCGGTGGACGGCTGATGCTCGTGTGGAACGTCATGGACCTGCGGGTGCCCTGGGTGGCGGGGCTCAACCAGACGATGCACTCGATGGAGGGCGGCTACGAGCCGCGGTCGGAGTCGGCGGCGCTCGTATCACGTGCGGCCTTCGGCGAGGGTGAGCACCACGACCATCCCTGGGGCTTCGAGACGACGGCGCGCGGCCTGGCCGGGCAGGTCACGACGCGGTCGTACTACCTGGCGCTGGACGCCGACCGCCGCGCGGAGCTGGCGAGGCGCGTGGCGGAGTACGTCGAGGCGCACTGCGGCGGGCTCGACGAGCGGCCGGTCACGGTGCCGCACGTGTGCGACGTCTACCGCTTCCCGCGCCTCTGACCGGACGCCGTCGCGATCGGTGCCGGCGGCGTCAGTCGGTGAACTGGGTGCGATAGAGCTCGGCGTAGAGCCCACCGCGCGCGAGGAGCTCGGCGTGGGTGCCCTGCTGGACGATGCGGCCGCCGTCGACGACGAGGATCAGGTCGGCGCCGCGCACGGTCGAGAGGCGGTGCGCGATGACCATGGCGGTGCGGCCGTGCAGCGCGCTGTCGAGGGCTCGCTGCACGGCGGCCTCGGACTCGCTGTCCAGGTGGGCGGTGGCCTCGTCCAGGATCACGAGGCCGGGGCCCTTGAGCAGCAGGCGGGCGATGGCGAGGCGCTGCTTCTCCCCACCGGAGAGGCGGTGGCCGCGGTCGCCGACCACCGTGTCCAGACCCTCCGGCAGGGACTCCACCAGCGAGGCGACCTGGGCCGCCCGCAGGGCGCGCCATACGTCGTCGTCGGTCACGCCGGGGCGGGCGTAGTCGAGGTTGGCGCGGATGGTGTCGTGGAAGAGGTGGGCCTCCTGGGTGACCATGCCGACGACGTCGTGCAGGGAGTCGAAGGACGCCTCGCGCAGGTCGATGCCCCCGATCCGCACGGTGCCCGTCGTGGGGTCGTAGAGACGGGCGACCAGCGACGTGATCGTCGTCTTGCCGGCGCCGCTGGGCCCGACGAGGGCGACCAGCTGGCCGGGCTCGACCCGGAACGAGACGCCTTGCAGGACAGGCCCGCCCGAGGCCCGGTCGCCCGTCGCGCCGCCCTGCTCGAGCGACTCCAGGGAGATCTCGTCGGCCGAGGGGTAGCGGAAGACGACGTCGTCGAGCTCCACCGACACCGCCTCGTCGGGGATGGCCCGCGGGTGCTCGACCTCGCGCACGAGGGGCTGCAGGTCGAGGACCTCGAAGACGCGCTCGAAGCTGACCAGGGCGGTCATGACGTCGACGCGGACGTTGGACAGCTGGGTGAGGGGGCCGTAGAGCCGGCTCAGCAGCGCCGCGAGGGCGAGCAGGGCGCCCACGGACAGCGAGCCGTCGATGGCCATGAGCCCGCCGATGCCGTAGACGACGGCCGTGGCCAGGGCCGCGACGAAGGTCAGCCCGGTGAAGAAGAACGTGCGGTTGAGCGCGATGCGGATGCCGATGTCGCGGACCTGGGCGGCGCGGTCGGCATACTGCTGCGACTCGTCCCGCGGGCGGCCGAACAGCTTGACCAGCAGGGCCCCGGCGACGTTGAACCGCTCGGTCATGCGTGTGCCCAGCTCGGCGTTGAGCCCCATCGACTCGTGCTGCAGCCCGGCCAGCCGGCGCCCCATCACCCGCGCGGGCAGCATGAAGACCGGGAGCAGGGCGAGGGCGGCGAGGGTGAGGACCCAGGACTTCGAGGCCATGGCGGCGACGATGAAGACGACCGACACGAGGTTGCTCACGGTCGTCGACAGGATCGAGGTGAACGCCGACTGCGCGCCGATGACGTCGGAGTTGAGCCGGGTGACGAGGGCGCCGGTCTGGGCGCGGGTGAAGAACGCGATCGGCTGGTCCAGGACGTGCCCGAACACCTGGGTGCGCAGGTCGTAAATGAGGCCCTCGCCGATGCGGGCCGAGAACCACCGCTGCACCAGGGCCAGCGCGGCGTCGACGAGGGCGAGGCCGGCGAGGACGATCGCGATGGTGATCACGACCGAGCGGTTGCCCGGGATGACGCCGTCGTCGACGACCTTGCCGAGCAGCAACGGGGTCGCGACCACGAGGGCCGCGTCGATGAGGATGAGGACGAGGAAGACAGCGATCTGGCCGCGGTAGCGGTCGGCGTAGCCGACGACGCGACGGGCGGTGCCGGGCGCGAGGCGGCGGTCCTTGACCGAGGAGTCCTTGGTGAGGGACCGCATCATCTGCCAGTTGCCCATGCCGGGTCCGCTCATGCGCCGGTCCTCTCGTGTCGGTGGTCGGTCAGGCCGGCGCCCGCCGGTCAGGTCTGGCGGCTGCCAGGTCCGTCGTGCTCGCAGCAATCGTCACAGCAGTCGTACCAGGTGTCCTCACGGCTGCCCCTGCGCCAGGGCGCCGAGCCGGCGCACCTGCGCCTCGCGCTCGTGCCGCAGCTGGTCCTGCGCCGACCCCTCGGTCGCGGACCGCAGCAGCGGCTTGAGCTCGCGCAGGGCGCCGGCCGGGGCCTCGAGCAGGGCCTGGACGAGGTCGTCGGTGGTGGCGTCGAGCTCGGCGCGCGGCACGGCCACGGTGGCCAGGCCGATCGCGGTCGCCTCGGCCGCCCCCACGAACCGCCCGGTGGCGCAGATCTCCAGCGCCCGAGCGTAGCCGACGCAGGCCACCAGCGGTCGCGTGCCGGCGAGGTCCGGCACCAGGCCGAGGCTCGTCTCCCGCATGGCCAGCTGGGCGTCGTCGGCGAGCACCCTCAGGTCGGCGGCCAGGGCCAGCTGGAAGCCCGCCCCGATGGCGTGCCCGTGCACCGCCGCGACGACGACCTGCGGCATCTCCTGCCACACCCGGAACGCCCGCTGGAAGCCCGCGATCATCTCCGCCGTGTCGGCGGGAGCGCTCGTGGCGGTGGCCACGAGGTGCGGCTCGCCCGGCATACCGGCCGGGGAGAGCATGCCCCGGTGCAGCCCCGCGGAGAAGCTGGTGCCCTCGGCCCGCAGCACGACGACCCGTATGTCGTCGCCCACCGCCTCCCCCGCCGCCGCCAGGGCGCGCCACAGGGACGGTGTCTGCGCGTTGCGCTCCTCGGCGTTGGCCAGGGTGACGGTGAGGACCTGCCGGCTGTCGTCGACGGTGACGCGTAGGTGCGGGTGATCAGTCATGCCCAGACCCTAGCGCTGGCACCTGGCCACCTCGGTGGGATCTCAGCCGGCCGTCGGTCACTCGACGACGATCACGTCGACCTGCGAGCCGACGGCCCGGGCCACCCGTCGGTCGGCCGTCACCGGCGGGGCGGCCGCCGCCCCCGCCGCAACGACGACGAACGCCGCGGCGTACGGGGTCACGTCGTGACGGAGCGGCCACACGGCCGAAGCCAGGGGCGGCAGGTCGACGTAGGTGATGGGGAGGGCACGCAGCCGATCGACGGCCGCGCCGGCTCGGGCCGCGGGCAGCTGGCCACTCGCCGACCATCCGCGCAGGACGGACAGGACCTCGATCACGAGCAGCTGCGGCGCCAGGAGGTGGGTCAGAGGGTCAGAGGGTCAGGTGCGGCGGGCGAGGACGTAGAGGCGGTCGGTGCCGACCTCCACGTCGGCCAGCGGGCCTCGCACATAGCGCTCCTCGACGCGCAGCCCGGCGGCCTGCACCGCCGCGAGGACACGGCCCGGGTCGTGGAGCGCGAAGTCCAGGTCGACCGGGTGGCCCCACCACTCGTCGTGGTGGCGCACCTCGACGCCCACGTGGGTCGCGAGGGCGAGCAGCCCGCCGGGACGCAGGGTCCGGGCCAGGCCGCCGAGGGCGTCCGGCAGCTCGGAGGGCGCGAGGTGGACGAGGGAGTACCACGCCACGACGGCGGCCCAGCCGTCGGCGGCCGGCGGGCGCAGGACGCGCCTGAGGTCGCCGACGTCGAAGGTCAGGTCGGGGTGCGCGTCCCGGGCCAGCTCGACCATGCGCGGCGAGACGTCCAGCCCGTGGGCCTGCGCGCCGGCCACGGCGAGGGCCGCGGTGACGTGCCCCGGGCCGCAGCCGACGTCGAGCACCGGTCCGCCGTCGGCCTCCTCGCCGATGCGCGCCAGCAGCCAGCGGTCGAACGGCTTGTGGGCGAGCTCGTCGGAGAGCTCGCGCGCGTAGTCCTCCGCGACGTCGTCGTAGGCGGCGAGCACGCGTGCGTCCCGCGCCTCGCGGCCGTCCCGCAGGACCACCTCCAGGTCGACCGCGGCCTGGGCCGGGCCCGCGGTCCCGCGACCGCTCCCCCGTATGGCGTCGTCCCCGGACGAGCTCGGGGGCGTGGCTACAGCGGTGGGGGCCGGGCCCAGCAGGTGCGTCCACCGCGGGTCGTGCTGCCCCGGCCGACGCTCCAGCTGGGCGACGAGCGGCTCGGGCCGGCGGGACAGTCGCGCGAGGCACTCCTCCACCTCCGTGCGGTCGGCGAAGGGGTGCAGGCGCTCGGTGCGGGTCCGCAGCTCGCCCGCCGCCTGCGGCCCGCGCAGCAGCAGGACCGTGACGAGGGCGCGCTCGTCCGGGGCGAGCCCGTGCACCTCGCTCAGCAGCTCGTGGTGCTTCAGGGTGCGGGAGCCCTTGCCGGCCCAGACGACCCGCACCAGCCCGCGGCCCTTGAGCTCGCGGATCCGCTCCTCGAGGGTCGGGTCGTCGTAGTCGGTCACGGGGTCGCGGCTGCTCGACTGGTTGCAGGCGCCGCGCAGCGCGTTGAGGGTCAGCGGGTAGCCGGCGGGGACGGTGACCTGCTTCTCGAGCAGGCTGCCGAGGATGCGCTGGTCCAGGGCGTCGAGGGTGGGCAGCTCGGTCATGAGGTCGTCCTCCCGACCAGCTCCTCGGCGACGTCCCAGAAGCGGTGCCTCAGGGTGAGCCGGTCGGACTCGATGATCTCGTAGACGCCGAGCCGGGCGGACAGGTCCATGAGCAGCGCCCGGTCGACGTCGGAGGGGATGGTCGGCCGCCCCGCGAACAACGCCTGGTGCTGGGCCTCGGTGGCGGAGGCGCGCCAGGTGCGGATGACGCTGCGGCATACCTCCTCGATCTGCTCCGGGGTCGCCTCCAGGGGCGCGGGGAGGTGCGGCTCGGAGGACCGCCCCGTGGTCGAGGAGTAGACGAGGGACGAGCGGGCCACGTCGGGGGACGCCGCTCGCGAAGGCGTCGGGGACGTGGGGGACGTCGGAGACGTCGAAGACATCGGAGAGGCCGTGGACGTCGAGGAGCTCGAGGACGTGGAGGTGTGGCTCGGAGCTGTCCCGCCGGCGGGCCGGGGGCGCGCGGCGAGGTCGGCCGGCGAGGGGCAGGGGGCCTCCGTCGAGGCGGCGACCTGGTCGGGGACGTGACCAGGGCCGGGGATCGGGCCGGGGGTCGGATCATGGATCGGATCAGGGATCGGATCAAGGGCCGGATCAGGGACCGGCCCCGCGGCCGCCGGTCGGGGCTCGAACGGCGGGGCCCGATGGACGGTGTCGTCGATCGCGGCGGTGTCCACGAGGATCAGGCCGTCGGCCTCGCGCTGCAGGTGCCGGGCCACCGCGTGCGGGCGACCCTCCGCGTCCGGCACCCCGACGAGGATGACCTGCACCCCGTGCCCCTGGGCCTCCTCGACGGCCTCGGTCAGGTCGTCGTCACCGCAGAGGAGATACATCACGTCGACGATCCGGTTGCGGGCGTGCGTCACCAGGTCCAGGCCGAGGCGCAGGTCGACGCCCTTCTGCTCTCCCGCCGGCGACAGCCGCCCGAGCCGCAGCTTGACCCGCGGCAGCATGCCGATGGCGAGCTGCGACGAGCTGGGGGCGCCGTTGACGTTCCCGCCGGAGTCGTACCAGTTGACGCGCAGGAGCGGGAGCCCGCTGTCGTCCTCGACCTGCGCCAGCAACCGCTCGATGAGCGCCTGGTGGTCGACGCGGACGCCTCCCCGCAGCGAGGTGCCGGTGACGCGCGTCGCGCTGGAGGAGAGCAGGTAGCCGGCGTCGACATACAGGGCGCAGTAGGAACGCATGTCCCCGATGGTCGCAGGCCCGGCGGTCGACCGCACGGACCGGGCCGACGCGCGCGAGCCGCCCTCGGCTCAGGCGAGGGAGATGAGCTCGAGGTACTCCGGGCCCCAGAGGTCCTCGACCCCGTCCGGCAGGACGAGCACCCGCTCGGGCTCGAGCGCCTCGACGGCGCCCTCGTCATGGGACACGAGCACCACGGCGCCGGTGAAGGTCCGCAACGCGCCCAGGATCTCCTCGCGGGAGGCCGGGTCGAGGTTGTTGGTGGGCTCGTCGAGGAGCAGGACGTTGGCGCTGGAGACGACGAGGAGTGCCAGGGACAGGCGGGTCTTCTCGCCACCGGACAGGACGCCCGCGGGCTTGTCGACGTCCTCGCCGCTGAACAGGAAGGACCCGAGGACCTTGCGGACGTCGGTCTCGCCGAGGTCGGGGGCGGCGGACTTCATGTTCTCCAGGACGGTGCGGGAGGTGTCGAGGTTCTCGTGCTCCTGGGCGTAGTAGCCGATCTTGAGGCCGTGCCCGGGCAGGATCTCCCCCGTGTCCGCCTCGTCGACCCCCGCGAGCATGCGCAGCAGGGTGGTCTTGCCGGCGCCGTTGAGGCCGAGGACGACGACCTTGGACCCGCGGTCGATGGCCAGGTCGACGTCGGTGAACACCTCGAGCGAGCCGTAGCTGCGGGACAGGCCCCGGGCCATCAGCGGCGTCTTGCCGCAGGGCGAGGGGTCGGGGAAGCGCAGGTGAGCGACCTTGTCCTGCTGCCGCTCCCCCTCCAGCCCGCTCAGCATCCGCTCCGCGCGGCGGGCCATGTTGTGGGCGGCGGTCGCCTTGGTCGCCTTGGCGCCCATCTTGGCGGCCTGGGTCAGGAGGGTCGAGGCCTTCTTCTCGACGTTGGCGCGCTCGCGCTTGCGGCGCTTCTCGTCGGTCTCGCGCTGGGCGAGGTAGGCCTTCCAGCCGAGGGAGTACTGGTCGATCGCGGCGCGGTTGGCGTCGAGGTGGAACACCTTGTTGACCACCTGGTCGAGCAGGTCGACGTCGTGGCTGATCACGATCAGCCCGCCCTTGTAGCCCTTGAGGTAGTCGCGCAGCCAGATGATCGAGTCGGCGTCGAGGTGGTTGGTCGGCTCGTCGAGCAGCAGGGTCTCGTTGCCGGAGAACAGGATCCGCGACAGCTCCACGCGGCGGCGCTGGCCACCGGAGAGAGTCGACAGGGGCTGCCCGAGGATGCGCTGGTCCAGGCCGAGGGCCGACGCGATGGTGGCGGCCTCGGACTCCGCGGCATACCCACCCGCGGCCTCGAAGCGCGCCTGCAGCTTGGGATAGCGCTCCATCGCGGCCTCGTGCGTCTCGACGTCGGCGCTGGCCATCGCCCCCTCCGTCTCGCGGAGCTTGCGCACGAGCTCGTCGAGCCCCCGCGCGGAGAGGATGCGGTCGCGAGCCAGGACGGTGAGGTCGCCGGTGCGGGGGTCCTGCGGGAGGTAGCCCACCGTGCCGGAGCGGGTCACGGATCCGGCCGCCGGCTGCCCCTCCCCTGCCAGCACCTTGGTGAGCGTGGTCTTGCCGGCGCCGTTGCGACCGACCAGGCCGATCCGGTCCCCGGCACCCACGCGGAACGAGGCGCTCTCGATGAGGATGCGGGCACCGGCCCGCAGCTCGATGTCGGTCGCGGCGATCACGTGGCAGGGCCCCTCGGGATAGGTGGTGCGGTGGTGGGTATCAGGTCGGCGGTGAACCGCCCCCGAACGCCCCGTCTCCGCGGGGCAACCGGGTTAGTCTACGGGCAGGTTTCGGCCCGCCCCCAACGCGATCCCCCACGTCAGGGCGGCGGACGATCACGAGTCAGGAGCAAGGATGAGCTTCAACGAGGGATCCCAGCTCGACACCTCCGGCGTCGACTCGGGCAGCGGCGGCGGGGGCATGAGCCCGGGCGGCATGATCATCGGCGGTGGCGGTGGCCTCGGTCTGCTGGGTCTGATCGTCGTGCTGCTGCTCAACATGTGCGGCGGCGCCAACATCGATCCCGGCTCGATGGGTGCCCAGCCCGGCCCCCAGCAGACCCAGGCGTCCGGCAGCGACGACGCCTTCGCCAAGTGCAAGACCGGCGCCGACGCCAACAACGACGTGCAGTGCCGCGTCATCGGCACCAAGAACTCCGTCGAGGCGTACTGGAAGAAGGTCCTGCCCGAGCAGGCCGGCCGCAACTACACGACCGCCAACATGAGCCTCTACAACGGTCGCACCCAGTCGGCGTGCGGCACGGCGTCCAACCAGGTCGGGCCCTTCTACTGCCCGTCGGACCGCAAGGTCTACATCGACGCGTCCTTCTTCAACACGCTCACCCGCGACTTCGGCGCCGACAGCGGAGCCCTGGCGCAGGAGTACGTCGTGGCGCACGAGTACGGCCACCACATCCAGAACCAGCTCGGCCTGCTGCAGAAGGCCCAGCAGGACCCCCAGGGTCCGCAGTCCGGCGGCGTCCGCGTCGAGCTCATGGCCGACTGCCTCGCGGGGATGTGGGCCAAGGACGCCTCGACCGTGCCCGGTGCCAACGGTCAGCCCTTCCTGAAGCCGCTGACGCAGGACGACATCGACTCGGCCCTGTCCGCGGCCAAGTCGGTCGGTGACGACAACATCCAGTCCAAGATGGGCTCCGGCCAGGTCAACCCCGAGTCCTGGACGCACGGCTCGTCCGAGGCGCGCCAGCGCTGGTTCATGACCGGCTACACCAAGGGCAGCCTGCAGGCCTGCAACACCTTCGCGGTCGACCGGGTGGAGTGACCCGGGGAGCCTCAGCGCACCTCGCGGCGCAGGACGACTGACTCCCACCCCGCGAGGGTGGCGGACCCGTCGGGGTCACGCACGAGGGCCTCGGCGCTCGTGGCCAGCACCGGGTCCAGGTCCTCGAGGTCGCCCCACCCCTCGAGCAGCTCGGCCGGGACGCGCAGCGGCGCGCGCGTGAACGACGCCAGGACGAGCAGCTGCGCGCCGTCATACGACCGCGAGTAGGTCCACAGGTCAGGGTGATCCATGGCCAGCGGCTCGATCGACCCGTGCGCGACCAGGGGGTCGGCGTGGCGCAGGGCGATCAGGCGCTGGTAGTGCGCGAAGACCGAGGTGGGGTCGTCGACCTGCGCCGCCGCGTTGATCTCGGTGTAGCCGGGGTTGGCCTCGATCCACGGCGTCCCGGTCGTGAAGCCGGCGTGCGGCGAGTCGTCCCACTGCATCGGGGTGCGGGCGTTGTCGCGGCCCTTGTAGCGCAGCCCCTCGAGGAGCGCCTCGGGGTCGGCGTGCCCGTGCTGGGTCGCCTCGAAGTAGTTGAGCGACTCGATGTCGCGGAAGTCGGCGATGGTCGCGAAGGGGCTGTTGGTCATGCCCAGCTCCTCGCCCTGGTAGATGTACGGCGTGCCCCGGAGCAGGTGCAGGACGGTGGCCAGCGTCTTGGCGGACCGCTCCCGCCATACGGGATCGTCGTCCCCGAACCGGGAGACGGCGCGGGGCTGGTCGTGATTGTCCCAGTAGAGCGAGTTCCAGCCGGTCTCGGCGAGGCCCACCTGCCAGCGCATGAGCGACTCGCGCAGCCGCGCCATGTCGAGCGGCTGCACGTCGAACTTGCCGCCCGGCCCACCGTCGAGGTCGACGTGCTCGAACTGGAAGACCATGTCGACCTCGGCGTTGGCGGGATCGGTGTAGGACCGGGCCTGCTCGACGGTCACCCCCGGCATCTCCCCCACCGTCAGGTAGGCGTCCGGGTGGCATGCGAAGACCTCCCGGTTCATCTCCCGCAGGAACTCCTCCAGGCGGGGGCCGCACGCGACGAGCGGGAATCCGTTGCCGAAGGGCTCGCCCGGCGCCTGCTCGCCGTCCGGCAGGCCGGGCACCTTGGAGATCAGGTTGATGACGTCCATCCGGAAGCCGTCGACGCCTCGGGCGAGCCACCACCGCATCATCGCGTAGACCGCCTCGCGGACCTGCGGGTTCTCCCAGTTGAGGTCCGGCTGCTTGCGGCTGAACAGGTGCAGGTAGTACTGACCCGTCGCCTCGTCCAGCTCCCAGGCCGACCCGGAGAAGAAGGACTCCCAGTTGTTGGGCTCGTCGCGCCAGACGTACCAGTCGCGCTTGTCCGAGTGGCGGCTCGAGCGTGCCTCCTGGAACCACGGGTGCTCGTCGCTCGTGTGGTTGACCACCAGGTCCATGAGCAGCCGTATGCCGCGCTCGTGGGCCGCCGCGATCAGCTCGTCCAGGTCCGCCAACGTCCCGAACACCGGGTCGACGTCCTGGTAGTCGCTGATGTCGTAGCCGTTGTCGTCCATGGGCGAGCGATAGACGGGGCTGAGCCACAGGACGTCGACGCCCAGGCGCTGCAGGTGGTCGAGCCGGCCGATGATGCCGCGCAGGTCGCCCACGCCGTCGCCGTCGCTGTCGGCGAAGCTGCGGGGATAGATCTGGTAGACCACGGCCGAGGCCCACCAGTCGCGGGGCAGGTCGGTCTGCAGCATGCGTCCTCCGTCGGTCGGGTGCGAGAGGATCAGGGTATGACGACCCGCACCGTCGGCTTCGACCTCGACCAGACCCTGGTGGACTCCACCGAACGCATCGTGGAGTCCTTCCGCTCGGCCTTCCGCACCATGCGGATCGCCGACGTCCAGCCCACCGCGTTCACACCGTGGTTCGGCTACCCCCTGGAGGAGATCCTGCAGCGCGTGGCCCCCGGCACCGACCCCGCCGAGTTCGTGCCGCTCTACCGGCGCGCGTACGACGAGGAGCGGCCGGGCGAGGCCGGGCCGATGCCCGGGGCGCGCGACGCCCTGGAATGGTTGCGCGACAACGGTTTCCGGACGGTGGTCGTGTCCGCCAAGCACCACCCCGTCGTCGACGTGGCGCTGGTCGACGCGGGCCTGCGCGAGCTGGTGGACGCGTACTACGGCGACCACTTCGGGGAGCAGAAGGCCATCCCGCTGCGCGAGGAGGACGCGGCGTTCTACGTCGGCGACCACGTGGCCGACATGCACGCCGCGTCGCTCGCGGGGGTCCTGGGCATCGCCGTCGTGTCCGGGGCCCACGACACCCGAGCGCTGCGGGAGGCGGGAGCGGCGAGCGTCATACCGAGCCTCGCCGCCCTGCCCGCCACCATCGAGCGCCTGCTGGACTGACCCGCTGGCTCCCCCCTGCTGGGGTCAGCGGGTCAGGGCTGCGGCCGGTGAGGGGGCGTGGCGGACTCAGCCAGTGACGGTTCAGCCACTGACAGGTCAGCCGGTGACCAGGTCCACCGCCCGGATGTCGAGGCTGCTCGAGGCCCTCCCACCGGTGAGGTCGATGCCAGTGACGGTCGACGCAGTCACGGAGCGCGGCATCATCAGGCGGACCGTGCCGATCGCGTAGGTGCCGTTGGCGTCCGCGCCGGCGCGGTTGCGCAGCGCCGGGTGGGTGGCCGGGACGTCGATGACGGTGGGGCGCCCGGACGCGGTGCGGACGGTCACCCGCAGCGGGGAGCCGGCGCGTCGGTCGGCCCGATCGTCGTTGGGGCTCAGCTGCAGGACGAGCTCGCGCACACCCCTGGTCCTGGCGGCCACCCGCACGCCACCGGAGGGGGTGACGGTGACGCGAGCGACGCGGCTCGCGTTCTGGACGTCTCCGCGCTGCGGCTCGGGGCAGGCGTTGGCGGGCTTGGCAGGATTCATCGGGTCGACGTACAGGCAGGGCCGCACCGAGCCGCCGCGGCCGATCGGGCGCATCGAGCCGCGCATCCCGCCGAGGTAGGCGTTGACGCGGGGAGCGTTGGTGACCGCCAGCCAGCGAGCGGGCAGGCCACCGAGGGTGGTGGGGAGGGGGGCGGCGGCCGTCATGGGTAGCGTCGTGCGCGTGCGGCGCACGGTGGCGTCGAGCCACTGGCGGGCGGCCGAGCTGAGGAAGCGCTCGTGCGCCGCCGGTCCCGGGCAGGTGGCGTCGCACCCGGCACGGTCGTCGAGTCGCGTGGAGGACAGGGCGCGGTTGACGTAGTTGTGGCCGAGACCGGGCACCACGCTCATCAGGGCCGGGGTGCGACGGCTCGCGCCGGCGTGCTGCGTGAGCCAGAGCTGGCCCGTGAACTTCGTGTCCTTGTCCCGGTCACCCACGATCCCGAGGAACGGGACGTCCGGGATCATCGGTGTGAACCGCCCGTGGTCGTCGGGGGCGTCGAACGCGCCGCCGTAGGCCATGACCGAGACGATCGGGGAGCTGCTGCGCGACCAGGCCTGCACCAGCGGGCCGGCAACGTAGGCCGAGCGGGAGTGGACGATCAAGGCGGTGCGACGGGCATCGATGGCGCCGTTCAGCCCCTTGCCGAAAGCGGTCGCGCGCCCCGCGCTGGCGGCCACCGTCTCGTCGCGCAGCCGCCCCACGATCGTGCGGTAGCCGGCCTGCTGGTCGTAGGGCTGGGCCATGCCGATGCCGATGAACAGCGGTGCCAGGTCAGGGATGAGCACGCTGTAGCCCTGCTTGGCGAGCGACTCCCCCAGGTAGGTCATGCCGCGGTCGTATCGCACGTCCTTGCCTGGGCACGGGAAGGCGCTGACGTCATCGGCGCAGCCGGGCGAGCGGAGGTGGGACATGATCACCAGGGGTGCGTTGGCGCGCGGACGGTCCGGGGTCACCAGGACGCCGCGGACCGGGGACCGGAACTGTCCCTTGCGCTTGCCCAGCTCCACGTCACCCAGGTCGACGTCCCGGATGACCGCACCGGCCCGCCGGACGGTGGTGGTGGCGGCGCGCTTGCGGTTGACGGGCGAGTGCGGGCCGTCGTTCTCGCCGTCGACGACCGGTGCGGCGGCTGCGCGCGGGAGGCGGGCCTGCTCGACCTGGGACGAGGCCTGGGCCACGGGTGCGGCAGCGAACGTGCCCGCGAGCAGGGTCGCGACGACGGACGAGGACACCAGGGCGGAGGACGCGATCGATCGCGTCGAGGTGGAGCGACGCGACGCGGGGGTGTCGGACGACGACATGGCAGGGGCCTTTCGGGGCTGAGTGGTGCGTGGAACGCGGTTGCACCCCCTCCGACGCCGCACCTATCTCCATGGTTGGTGGACGTCACCTGTGAATCCGGACCCCGCTTCAGGCTGCCAGCGTCAGGACGACGATGAAGCCGCGAGCGCGGAGCGCGCGCACCTTGTCGAGGTCGAGGTGTCGCCATGTCGCCAGATCAGGAACGAGCAGTCCGGGCAGACTCCCTCGCGGCCCCTCGCCGCCGGACCACTCGTCCAGCCCGGGTGCTGGACGCACCTCAGCGGCAGCACGGTCGGCGTCCCGGTGCTCGTGCGCGCCGCCCTCGACGCGCTGTCCCGTGCGGGTCGTCACGTGGAGCCGGCCCTCGCCGTCGAGCCGGTAGTCCCAGTGGCCTCGGGTCTTGAGCTGGTGGTGGTGGCGGCACAGGGCCACGAGGTTGGCCGGGCTCGTCGGACCCGTGGGGTAGGGGGTCACGTGGTCGAGGTCGCACACCTGGGCGGGGCGGGTGCAGCCGGGTGCGCGGCAGGTGAGGTCACGGGCCACGACGTCGTCGCGCATCGTCGGTGTGGGGTGGTAGGAGACCGTGCGGCGGTCGTAGAGGATGCCCGTCACGGGGTCGTGGACAAGCCGGTGCCACCTGCTGTCGGTGCGCAGGGCGATCTCGCGCGCGGTCTTGGCAGGGATCGGACCGATGCCATCCAGGTATCCCGGGTCGTCGCGCAGGCCGAGCAGGGTCAGCAGGTCGACCCGCACGTCGACGTGGGCAGGGGCACGCAGGTCAGCCAGCGCCGCGGCGGTGCGGGCGATCTGCGCGGCCGCAGCCTGTGCGGCACGCGCGCGCTCGCTGTCCGCGGCGGCCAGCTCCTTCTGCTGATGCAGCTCGGAGGCGACCTGCTCCTCGTGGTCGCGGAGGATGAGGTCGGCGAACGGAGATCCGGGGTCTGGGTGCACCCACGGGTCCGGAGCCGCAGGGGTGACGTCGGCACCCGAGCTGCCCGCTGCGGCAACCACATCGGGGGCCGACCTGGCCGCCAGGGTGCCGAGATCGCCACCCCCGGGTCCCGGTGCCCACGGCCGATCGGCTCCCTGCGGCGCGGCTGCGCCGGACGTCGGTGGGAGGAGATCCCTGGTCTCCGGCTGGATCACGTCTCCGGTCCCTGGCCGGGCCGTGGTCGTCCCGTGCGTGAGCAGGGCCAGAGCGATGTCAGCACGCAGCTGCGCCAGCCGACGTGAGTCGCCGCCCTGCTTGGCGGCCCGGGCGAGCTGGTCGATCCGGCCCTTGGCCGCCGCCACCTGATCCGGGTGCCCGGAGAGGCCGAGCTGGGCCACGCCGTGGTCGTCGACCCGGCTCCACACGTCACGCTCCTCGAGGCGCCGGGTGCGCTCCTCCTCGGCGGTGCGCACCCGTGCCGTCTCGTGGACCACCCGCTCGCGCAGCCGGCGCAGGAAGCGCGCGTGGCTCAGCGTCGCCTCGGGCGAGAGGTCGTCGGGGGCGTGCCCGTGCTTGGGCGCGAGGACTCGGTCGAGGACGCGCTCCGCCGCCTCGTCGGGCAGGGCGGCCGTGTCGTCGCGCACGGCGGTGGCGCGTTCGAGGGTGGTGCGGCCATGGGTCAGCGCGCTCAGCAGCGCCCCCAGGAACTCGCGTGGCGAGGCGGCCAGGCGCGAGCGCCGCTGCACCTCGTGCAAGGCCAGGCCCGTGGCGGTGACGATCTCGGCGTCGGCCACCCGATGGCCCTCCGCGACGGCCTTGGCAGCCCGGCTCGGGGACGGGTCGGGACCCGCGAGCGCGCCCAGCTCGGTGGCGATGCTGTCCTGCAGCTCCGCGTGGGCGGAGATGGCCAGGGCCTGTAGATATCCGGTCAGGCGTTGGACCGCCACCACGCGGGCCAGGGCGACCTGCTCCAGCACCTCTGAGTCCGAGCGCGGCTCGGCCCCAGGGGGTGTGTCGGTGGTGGCGGCCAGGATCGTCTCCAACGCCTCGACGATCACGTCGGGCAGACCGAGGGAGCGGGTGTCGATGATCATGTGAACCGCCCCCTTCCCCGACCGCAACGCCCCACCGTGGGACCTGGTCCCAAGATACCGCGTCAGGCCGGTCCAGGCAAGGGCCTAGAGGGATATTTCCGCAGGTCAGAGCCGGTGCAACCCGGCCGATGCCGCCTGCCGTGCAGGCCCCGGGAGTGCGGCGAAACCGAGGCGCACAGTCATCCGCCCCTCCGATGGCCGCGACGGACGTCGAGGTGGGTCCACAGGCCGTTGTGGCATAGTCGACGGCACGTGCTCCGGGGTCGGTGCAATTCCGAGCCGGCGGTGACAGTCCGCGACCCGACCACCTCTCGAGGTGGGCGGTTGACCTGGCGGAACTCCAGGACCGACGGTGAAAGTCCGGATGGGAGGCAGCACGAGAGGTGCCCGAGAGGGTGCCTCGACGCAGGGCACCCTGCGGCAGGCCGTATGCCGGCCCGGCCAGCCAGGGTGTCCGTCGCCGTCATTCCCCGGGGCTCGCGCACCAGCAGCGAGCGAGAGGGACGAGATGACCGGCCAGACCGCCGCCGACGACCGGGGCGAGCACGGCGAGCACGGCGAGCACCCCGAGCACGGCCAGCACGAAGAGCACCTCGAGCAGCACGGCCACGGGGACCGTGAGCAGCGCGAGCGCGACCTCGTGCTCCTGCACCGCGCCGTAGCCCTGGCCGCCAACGGCCCCGCGGCTGACGCCAACCCGCGTGTCGGTTGCGTCCTGCTGGGCAGCGACGGCGAGGTCGTCGGCGAGGGCTGGCACCGCGGCGCCGGCACGCCGCACGCCGAGCTGGCCGCGCTCGCTCAGGCCAGGGCCGGAGGCCACGACGTCCGCGGCGGCACCGCCTACGTCTCGCTGGAGCCCTGCAACCACACCGGACGCACGGGCCCGTGCGCCGAGGCCCTGGTCGAGGCGGGGGTCCGACGAGTCGCCTATGCCCTTCCCGACCCCAACCCCGTGGCCGTCGGGGGTGCCGACACCCTCCGCGCGGCCGGTGTCCGGTGCGACCTGGTGCCGGTGGAGGGGGCCGCCACGATGGTCGAGGCCTTCGTGCACGCCGTGACCCACGGCCGGCCCTTCGTCACCTGGAAGCTCGCCGCCACGATCGACGGCCGCTCGGCGGCGAGCGACGGCAGCAGCCAGTGGATCACCGGCCCTGCGGCCCGCGCCGACGTGCACCGGCTGCGAGCCACCGCCGGAGCGGTCGTGGTCGGCACCGGCACCGTGCTCGCCGACGATCCCCGCCTGACGGTGCGCGACGCCGACGGGTCCCACCACGAGCGGCAGCCGGTGCGCGTGGTGGTGGGCCGTCGCGACATACCGCCCACGGCCCGGGTGCTCGACGACGGCGCCCCGAGCCTGCTCGTCCGCGAGCGCGACCCGCACCTGGTCCTCGCCACCCTGCACGAGCTGGACGTCCGTCACGTGTGGCTCGAGGGCGGCCCCACGACGGCCGCCGCCTGGCTGCGGGCCGGGGTGGTCGACCGGGTCGTGGCGTATGTCGCACCCGCGCTGCTCGGCGCCGGCGCGGCCGCGGTGGGGGATCTCGGGGTCGCCACCATCGCCGACGCGCACCGCCTCACGACCACCGACGTGGCCGTCCTCGACGGCGACGTCAGGATCACCCTCCGGCCCCAGCCGGTGCACCATCGCGTCGATCACCCAGGAGGACAGTGATGTTCGTCGAGCCACCCATCCAGGACGCCCTGCAGGCGCTGCGGGAGGGCCGGCCGGTCCTCGTCCTCGACGACGTGGACCGGGAGAACGAGGGCGACGTCGTCCTCGCCGCGCAGACCATGACCACCGAGTGGCTGGCGTGGACGATCCGGCACTCGTCCGGCTACGTCTGCGCGCCCATGCCCGACGCCTGGGCCGATCGGCTGGCCCTGCCGCTCATGGTGGAGCGAAACGAGGACAGCCTGCGGACGGCCTACACCGTGACCGTCGACGCCGCGGCCGGGGTCACGACCGGCATCAGCGCCGCCGACCGGGCCACGACGCTGCGCACGCTCGCGGAGCCCGACGCGCGACCCGCCGACCTGATCCGGCCCGGCCACGTGGTGCCGCTGCGCGCTCGTGACGGCGGCGTCCTCACCCGCGCCGGACACACGGAGGCCGCCGTCGACCTGTGCCGCCTCGCCGGCCTCTCCCCCGTCGGCGCCATCGGCGAGCTCGTCCACGACACCGGGGAGATGATGCGGACGCCCGACGTCGTGGCCCTCGGCGCCCAGCACGACCTGCCGGTCATCACCATCGCCGCGCTGGTCCGTCACCGCCAGGTGCACGACCGCGTGAGCCTCGCGGCCGGGACCACGGTGCCCACGCGGCACGGGCTGTTCTCGGCATACGGCTATCACGACCTGGTCACCGGGGCCGAGCACGTGGCCCTGGTCAGCCCCCGCGGGACCGACGTCGATGCCGCGCCGCTGGTGCGCGTCCACTCCGAGTGCCTGACGGGCGACGCGTTCGGGTCGCTGCGGTGCGACTGCGGGCCGCAGCTCGAGCACGCCCTCGCGCGGGTAGCGGCCGAGGGCGGGGCCGTGGTCTACGTCCGCGGGCACGAGGGCCGCGGCGTGGGGCTGCTGGCCAAGCTCGCCGCCTATCACGAGCAGGACGCCGGCGCCGACACCGTCGAGGCGCAGGAGCTGCTCGGCCTGCCCGTGGACGCCCGCGAGTACGCCGGCGCGGCGGCCATCCTCCACGACCTGGGTCTGACGCGAGTCCGCCTGATCACCAACAACCCTCGCAAGGTCGACGCCCTCACCGACGCAGGCATCGAGGTCGCCGCGATCGAGCCCTCGCACGTCCCTCCCAACCCCGCCAACGCGGCCTACCTGCGCACCAAGCGCGACCGCCTCGGCCACACGCTCCCCCTCGACGCCGACCCCCTCGACGCCAACCCCCTCGCCCACCCGACCCTCGCCCAGGAGGCATGACATGGCCGGCCACGGCTCCCCCACCCTCACCGTCGACGGCAGCGGCCTGCGCGTCGCGATCATCGCGTCGTCCTGGCACGACACCGTCATGGACGGACTGGTCGACGGCGCCCATCGAGCCCTCGAGCAGGCCGGTGTCACCGACGTGGACCTCGTGCGCGTGCCCGGGTCCTTCGAGCTGCCGGTGGCCTGCGCGCGCCTGGCACCCTCGTATGACGCCCTGGTCGTCCTCGGCGTCGTGATCCGCGGGGGCACACCGCACTTCGACTACGTGTGCAGCGCCGCCACCGACGGCATCACCCGGGTCGCCGTGACGACCGGGGTGCCGATCGGGTTCGGGCTGCTCACGTGCGACGACGACGCGCAGGCGCTGGACCGCGCCGGGCTGCCCGGGTCCCGTGAGGACAAGGGTCACGAGGCGGCGACGGCGGCCGTCGCGACGGCGAATACGCTGCGCGAGCTCGCTCCGCAGGGTCGCCGGCAGACCACCTGACGACCCAGTCCGTCGAGGTCCGTCGAGGTCCGTCGAGCTCAGTCCCGCCAGGCGGGGTCGCGGCCCAGCAGCGCCACGAGCTGGTCGACACGATCGCGGGAGCTCGTCGACACCGGCGCGCCGAAGATCCCCTCCACGCCGCCGCCCGAGGTCACGCGGTTGGCATAGCCGAGGCACGCGTCGACCGCCTCGGGCACGAGCGTCACCGGCACCCCGGCACCCCGCGCGAGGTCCCAGGCGTGCACCGTGAGGTCGACGAGCATCTGCGCGGCGTACTCCCGCACCGGGATCCTCCCCGAGCTCACCGACACCTCCTGGTCGTCGTCCCCCACCGCCCCGAAGGCCAGCACCGACCGCGTCTGCGCCGGTCGCCACGCCTCCACGGGATCGTCACCGAGCACGTCGCCGTCGTAGTCGTCGCCCACCTGCTCGACCGTCTCGCCGCCGAGCAGCCGTGGCGCCCAGAGGTGCTCGCTGGTCAGGTGGTTGAGGACGTCGCGGACCGTCCAGTCCTCGCAGGGGCTCTGGCGGCCCCACGCGTCGGCGGGGATGCGCTCGACGAGGTCGGTCACCGCAGCGGCAGCGGCGGGGATCAGCTCGCGGGCATCGGACATCGTCTCTCCGGTCATGCCCTCCACCATGCCACCGCGGCGCGCTCCCGTGGAGGTCGGCTCGTGGATGGTCACGCGGACGGCCCGGGCCCGTCTCAGCTCCTCGCGCAGGATCGCGTGGGTCGGGTCCGGTATGCCGAACGCCTCCCGCCTCGGCAGCCCCCGCCAGGCGGCGAGCCGAGGGTCCTCGAGCACCCGCTCGACCAGCCCGCGGTCACCGCCGAGCACGAGCGCCTCGGCGCCACCGAGCGAGACCGATCCACCAGGCGCTCCTACCCCGCTCGGTGCTCCTCGCCCACCGCGCGCTCCTCCCCCACCGCCCCGATCCCCTGCGGGTCCAGCCCCCGAGCAGATGCGGACGACCTCATCGGCCACGTGCCGCACCAGGGCCTCCGCCTGATTGCGACGCCGCCTCTGGTAGCGCTGCTGCGACCACCCTCCTGCCGCCGTGCGGGACTGGACATAGCGGCTCCCCGCCGTGTGCGCCACGAGGTCGGTGGCGTCCGCGAGGCCCACGGCATATCGGCCTCGTCGCAGCAGGACCAGGGCGAGGCGCGGCTGCGGGCCCGGCCAGCCGACCAGGGTGCGCAGGGACGAGACCGCCTCGCTGCCCGTGGGGTCCAGCGCGTCGAGGCGGGCGACCGCACCGTCCGCCGCCCGCACGACGACGCTGCCCCGGTCGTGGCCCCAGCGGGCGGGGCCGTGCCGGTCGAGGAAGCCGCCGACCCACGAGGTCAGGCGCGCCGGGTCGACGTGGACGTCGTGGGGGCCGTGAACGTGGTGGAGGTGGTGGTCGGCGCCGTCCTGAGGGAGCGCACGGGACGCCCCGGCAGCGTTGCGAGGCACGACACCGCCGGTGGGCACGACACCCAGCTCAGGCGCTGCGGGTGACGGGCGGCTCGACCGACCAGGGGAAGTCGATCCAGGCGTCGGTGCGCTTCCACGCGTAGTCGGGCTTGATGATCGAGTGCGGCTTCTCGTAGATCACGGCGGTGCGCGACTCGGCGACGTGGTCGCGGCAGAACTCGTGCACCAGCTCGAGCGTGCGGCCGGTGTCGGCGACGTCGTCGGCGATGAGGACCTTCATGCCGGACAGGTCGATGGCCTTGGGGGTCGGCGGCAGCATGACCGGCATCTCGAGCCGCTCGTCGACCCCGGTGTAGAACTCGACGTTCATGACCGAGCAGTTCTTGACCCCGAGGGCGTAGCCGAGCGCCCCACCGATCAGCAGGCCGCCCCGGGCGATCGACAGGACCACGTCGACCTCGTAGCCGTCGTCGACGATCGCCTGCGCCAGCTCGCGCATGGACCGCCCGAAGTCGGCGTAGGTGAGGATCTCGCGGTCGGCGGGGGGCGTCGTCATACGGCCCATTGAACCGCACGAGGCCCCCTCGCTCCGAGTCGAGCGAGGGGGCCTCGTGCGGTGCGTCGACGGTCAGACGTTGAAGCCGAGGGCGCGCAGCTGCTCGCGGCCGTCGGGGGTGATCTTGTCCGGGCCCCACGGCGGCATCCACACCCAGTTGATGCGGTGGTCGGCGACGAGGCCCTCGAGGGCCTGCGCGGTCTGGTCCTCGATGACGTCCGTCAGTGGGCAGGCCGCCGACGTCAGCGTCATGTCGATGACCGCGTTGGACTGCGGGTCGACGGTGATGCCGTAGACGAGGCCGAGGTCGACGACGTTGATGCCGAGCTCGGGGTCGACGACGTCGCGCATGGCCTCCTCGACGTCCGCGACGTTGGGCGGCAGGGTGGTGGTCTGGTCGCTCATGCTCGTGACTCCTTGCTGGTCTGGCTGGTGCTGGAGATGTCGACGCCGGCCTGGGCGAGGGCGTCGACCATGGCGGTCCATCCGAGGAGGGCGCACTTGACGCGGGCGGGGTACTGCGCGACGCCGGCGAAGGCCACGCCGTCGCCGATGACCTCCTCGTCCCCGTGGTCGGCACCCTTGCTGGTGAGCATGTGCCGCATCGCCCCGAAGGTCTCGAAGACCTCGGACAGCGGGCGGCCGATGCACTCCTCGGCAAGGACCGACGTCGACGCCATCGAGATCGAGCACCCGAGCGCGTCGTAGGACACGTCCTCGAGGGTGATCTGGTCCGGCGAGCCCGCGGTGCGGTCGACGTGGACGCGCAGCGTCACCTCGTCGCCGCAGGTCGGGTTGACGTGGTGCACCTCGGCCTCGTAGGGCTCGCGCAGCCCCGGGTGCCGGGGGCGCTTGGAGTGGTCGAGGATGAGCTCCTGGTACAGGTCCATCAGCTCGCCTCCTGCTCCTGCGCGACGTCGAGCCCGAAGATCGCGGGGACCCTGTCGAGGGCCGACAGCAGCGCGTCGACCTCGTCCACGGTGTTGTATGGCGCGAAGCTCGCCCGCGTGGTCGCCGCCACGCGCATCCGCCGGTGCAGCGGCCAGGCACAGTGGTGACCGACCCGCACCTCGACGCCCTGGTCGTCCAGGACCTGACCGACGTCGTGGGCGTGGGCGCCGTCGACGACGAAGGCCACGGTGGAGCCGCGGTCCTCCAGGGTCGTGGGGCCGACGACCCGCACCCACGGACGCTGCGCGAGACCGGCGAGGAGCCGCTCGGCGAGCATCGTCTCGTGGGCGTGGACGCGGTCGATGCCGAGCTCGTCGAGGTAGTCGCACGCCGCGGCCAGGCCGACGGCCTGCGCGACGTTCATCGAGCCGGCCTCGAAGCGCAGCGGCGGAGCGGCATACGTGGTCTGCTCCATGCGCACCACGGCGATCATCGAGCCACCGGTGATGAACGGCGGCATCGCGGCGAGCAGCTCGGTGCGTCCCCACAGGACACCGACCCCGGTGGGGCCGAGCATCTTGTGACCGCTGAACGCGGCGAGGTCGACCCCGAGCTCCTGCACGTCGACGCCCAGGTGCGGCACGCTCTGGCAGGCGTCGAGCACGGTGATCGCGCCGACCTCGCGGGCGCGGGCCACGAGGGTGTGCACCGGGTTGATGGTGCCGAGGACGTTGGACACGTGGGTGAAGGCCAGCACCTTGGTGCGCTCGTTGACGACCTCGTCGAGGTTGCTCAGGTCGAGCCGGCCGTCGTCCGTCACGCCGAGCCAGCGCAGGGTGGCGCCGGTTCGTCGGGCCAGCTCCTGCCAGGGCACGAGGTTGGCGTGGTGCTCCATCTCGGTGATGCAGATCTCGTCACCGGGACCCATCGAGAACCGCTGCGCCACAGCGGGGTCCGCGCCGTCCATCGCGCCGTCGAAGCCGGCGTTGCTGAAGGCGTAGGCCACGAGGTTGAGCGACTCGGTGGCGTTCTTGGTGAAGACGATCTCGTCCGGCGTCGGCGCACCGACGAACCGCGCGACGGTGGCGCGGGCGCCCTCGTAGGCGTCGGTCGCCTCCTCCGAGAGCAGGTGCGCGCCGCGGTGGGCGCCCGCGTTGACGGTCTCGTAGTAGTGGCGCTCGGCGTCGATCACCTGGGACGGCTTGTGCGAGGTGGCCCCGCTGTCGAGGTAGACGAGCGGGTTCCCGCCGCGCACGGTGCGCGCGAGGATCGGGAAGTCGGCCCGGATGCGGGCCGACTCCTCCGGGGTGAAGACGTCGGTCATCAGACCGTCGCGGGCGCGGCCGCCGGCGCCGGCGCGTTGACGAAGCGGTCGTAGCCCTCGTCCTCGAGCCGGTCCGCGAGCTCGGGCCCGCCCTCCTCGACGACCTTGCCGTCGACGAAGACGTGGACGAAGTCCGGCTTGATGTAGCGCAGGATCCGCGTGTAGTGCGTGATGAGCAGGACGCCCACGTCGCCACCGGACTTCACCCGGTTGACGCCCTCGGACACGATCTTGAGGGCGTCGACGTCGAGGCCGGAGTCGGTCTCGTCGAGGATCGCGAAGGACGGCTTGAGCAGCTCCATCTGGAGGATCTCGTGGCGCTTCTTCTCGCCGCCGGAGAAGCCCTCGTTGACGTTGCGCTCGGCGAAGGCCGGGTCCATCTTGAGGTCGGCCATCGCGTTCTTGACGTCCTTGACCCAGGTACGCAGCTTGGGGGCCTCACCGGCGACCGCGGTCTTGGCGGTGCGCAGGAAGTTGGACACCGTGACGCCGGGCACCTCGACGGGGTACTGCATCGCGAGGAACAGGCCCGAGCGGGCGCGCTCGTCGACGCTCATCGAGAGGACGTCCTCGCCGTCGAGGGTGACGGTGCCGCTGGTCACCTGGTACTTCGGGTGACCGGCGATGGCGTAGGCGAGCGTGGACTTGCCGGAGCCGTTGGGGCCCATGATCGCGTGGGTCTCCCCCGAGCGGACCGTGAGGTCGACGCCCTTGAGGATCTCCTTGGAGCCCTGCTCGGTGTCGACCGAGACGTGCAGGTCGTTGATCTGCAGAGTGGCCATTGGTTCAGTTCTCCTTGCTGGCGGACTGGGCGCTGACGCGCTGGTCGAGGGTCCCGTGGACGTCCACCAGGACGTCGTCTCCCTCGAGCATGACGGGATAGACCGCGACGGGCACGGTCGCGGGTGGGGTGTTGGGCTCGCCGGAGCGCACGTCGAAGGAGCTGCCGTGCAGCCAGCACTCGAGCTGGCATCCGTCGAGCTCGCCCTCCGAGAGCGACACGTTGGCGTGCGTGCAGGTGTCGTTGACGGCGTGGAACTCGCGCTGGCCCGTGCGGGCGAGGGCGATGGTCACGCCGTCCACCTCGGCGGCCGCGACGCGGCCCACCGGGATGTCCTCGACCTGGCAGACGACCTCGTAGCTCACGCGGTGGCCTCCTTCGGCGACCCGGACCCGGTGGCGACAGGCGCTGCCGCGAAGGCCGCGTCGACGGAGTCGGCGAGCTCGCGGTCGATGACCTCCATCAGGCGGGCCTGGGTGTCGGTCACGCCGATACGGTTGATGATGTCGGCGAAGAAGCCGTGCACCACCAGGCGGCGGGCCTCGCGCTCGGGGATGCCCCGGGCCTGGAGGTAGAACAGCTGCTCGTCGTCGAACCGGCCCGTCGCCGCCGCGTGACCGGCGCCGACGATGTTGCCGGTCTCGATCTCGAGGTTGGGGACCGAGTCCGCGCGCGCGCCGTCCGACAGGACCAGGTTGCGGTTGAGCTCGTAGGTGTCGGTGCCCTCGGCCGCGGCGCGGATGAGGACGTCGCCGACCCACACCGAGTGGGCGGTGTCGCCGCGCAGGGCGCCGCGGTACTCGACGTTCGAGGTGCAGTGCTGCGCCTCGTGGTCGACGAACAGCCGGTGCTCCTGGTGCTGCGCCTCGTCGGTGAAGTAGACGCCGAGGCACTCGGCCGAGCCGCCGGGGCCGGCATACCGCACGTTGGTCGACAGCCGCACGATCGAGCCGCCGAGGGTGACCGCGATGTGCTTGACGGTCGCGTCGCGGCCGACGAGCACGTCGTGCTGAGCCAGGTGGATCGCGTCGTCGTCCCACTCCTGCACGGTGACCACCGTCAGGTGCGCGCCGTCACCGACGCGGATCTCGACGTTGGCGGTGCACTGGGCCGAGCCCTGGTGCGACAGCAGCACGGTCGCCGAGGAGTGCGCGCCGGCGTCGATGACCAGGTGGCCGTTGATGCGCGCCTGGTCGGACCCACGCACGGTGAGGCGGGCGGCCTCGCCGAACTCGCGGCCCTGCGGGATCTGCACGACGTGGCCGTCCGCGAAGGACGTCCAGGCCGCGGCCGAGGCGCGGTCGGCCGGCGTGAGGACCGTGCCGAGCCGCGGGTCGCCGGCGGGGACCTCCGACACCTTGATGCCCGCGGGCACCTGGATGTCGGTCTTGATGCCGGCCACGTCGGACGGCGCCTGCTGGAACAGCTCCTGCAGGCGGTCGACCGGCGTGAAGCGCCAGTCCTCCTCGCGACCGTTGGGGACCGGGAAGTCCGCCAGGTCGTAGGAGGTGCGGCGCTCGCCGCGCGACTGGTCCGGGACGTAGGCCTCGGGGACCCCGGCGAGGGTGGGGGGTGACTTGAGCTCGACTGGCATCAGCCGACGGCTCCTTCCATCTGAAGCTCGATCAGGCGGTTCAGCTCGAGGGCGTACTCCATGGGCAGCTCGCGCGCGATGGGCTCGACGAACCCGCGCACGATCATGGCCATGGCCTCCTCCTCGGACATCCCGCGGGACATGAGGTAGAACAGCTGGTCGTCGCTCACCTTGGACACCGTCGCCTCGTGGCCCATCTGCACGTCGTCCTCGCGGACGTCGACGTACGGGTAGGTGTCCGAGCGGGAGATGTCGTCGACGAGCAGGGCGTCGCAGCGCACGTTGCTCCTGGAGCCGTGCGCGCCCTCGGCGATCTGGACCAGACCGCGGTATGACGTCCGGCCGCCACCGCGGGCCACCGACTTGGACACGATGGAGCTCGAGGTGTGGGGCGCGGCGTGGACCATCTTGGCGCCGGCGTCCTGGTGCTGGCCCTCGCCCGCGAAGGCGATGGACAGCGTCTCGCCACGGGCGTGCTCGCCGAGCAGGAAGACCGCGGGGTACTTCATCGTGACCTTGGAGCCGATGTTGCCGTCGACCCACTCCATGGTGGCGCCGGCCTCGCAGGTGGCTCGCTTGGTGACGAGGTTGTAGACGTTGTTGGACCAGTTCTGGATGGTCGTGTAGCGCACGCGGGCGCCCTTCTTGACGACGATCTCCACGACCGCGCTGTGCAGCGAGTCGGACTTGTAGATCGGCGCCGTGCAGCCCTCGACGTAGTGCACGTAGGAGCCCTCGTCGGCGATGATCAGCGTCCGCTCGAACTGGCCCATGTTCTCGGTGTTGATCCGGAAGTAGGCCTGCAGCGGGATGTCGACGTGGACGCCCGGCGGGACGTAGATGAAGGAGCCGCCGGACCAGACCGCGGTGTTGAGGGCGGAGAACTTGTTGTCGCCCGCAGGGATCACGCTGGCGAAGTACTCCTTGAAGATGTCCTCGTGCTCGCGCAGCCCGGTGTCGGTGTCAACGAAGATGACGCCCTTCTCCTCCAGGTCCTCGCGGATCTGGTGGTAGACGACCTCGGACTCGTACTGCGCGGCCACACCGGCGATGAGGCGCTGCTTCTCCGCCTCGGGGATGCCGAGGCGGTCGTAGGTCGCCTTGATCTCCTCGGGCAGCTCCTCCCAGGAGGTGGCCTGCTTCTCGGTGGACTTCACGAAGTACTTGATGTTCTGGAAGTCGATGCCCGTGAGGTCGCTGCCCCAGCTCGGCATGGGCTTCTTGTCGAACAGCCGCAGGGACTTCATCCGCAGGTCGAGCATCCACTGCGGCTCGTTCTTGCGCGACGAGATGTCCTGCACCACGTCGGGGTTCAGGCCGCGCTTGGCGGTCGAGCCCGCGACGTCGCTGTCGGCCCAGCCGTACTCGTATCGGCCGAGACCCTGCAGTCCAGGGTTCAGCTCCTCGATGTTGGTGGTCATCGCTCGGACCTTTCGTCGGGGTCGGTGGGGTGGGGGTGGATGAGGTCGTCGGTGTGGGTGTCCGGCGGGGCGCTCAGCGCGCTCACCGGCACGAAGGTGGTGCAGACGTGCTCGCCGTGCGCCAGCGTCGCGAGGCGCTGGACGTGCACGCCGAGCAGCCGGGAGAAGGCCTGCTGCTCGGCCTCGCAGAACTGCGGGAAGGCGGACGCGACCTGCTGGACGGGGCAGTGACCCTGGCACAGCTGGACGCCCAGCGTCGTCGAGCCGTCCGCCAGCGTGAGCGGGCGGCTGGACGCGGCATACCCGTCCCTGGTGAGCACCTCGGCGAGCACCCGGGAACGGGCCTCGGGAGTCTCGCCGGCCGACTCGACCAGGGAACGGTAGCGGTCCTCGAAGGACGCGACGTGCTGGTGGGCGAAGGCCTCGACGGCGTGCTCCCCCACCTGCTCGGACAGGTAGCGCAGGGCGGAGGTGGCGACGTCGTCGTACGAGCTGTCCAGGGCCTGGTGACCGGCCGAGGTGAGGACGAAGGCGCGGGCCGGACGGCCACGACCACGGGTCGCGGGCGCGCTGGCGTGCTCCTCGATCAGCCCGGCGGCGGTGAGCGCGTCGAGGTGCCGGCGGACGGCGGTGGTGGTGACGCCGAGCCGCTCGGCGATGGCGGTCGCGGTGATGGGGCCGTGCTCGGAGACGAACTGCTGGACGCGTCCGCGCGTGCCGGACTCCCGCACCGCCTCGACGGTCCGGGCGCGCTGCGGGGTCAGGTCACCCATCGCGTCTGCCTCACGTCCGATAAACACAACACCAGTGTTACCTAATTCCCTGGGAGGCATCTACCAAGGCTTGCCTATCCTCGGGTGGTGCCCGGTCCGGGCCGCCCTCGCCCAGGCCGACCCTTCCATCATCACGCGCGTGACCCGGTCCGCCGCAGGGCGATCCGGGGATCCCGCGTACACTCGCCGACCGTGACGGTAGCGGTGACCACCGAGCGGCTGCGCAGGAGCTTCGGCTCGGTGCGGGCCGTCGACGACATGACCTGGAGCGCCGAGCTCGGTCGGGTGACCGCGGTCCTCGGGCCCAACGGTGCCGGCAAGACCACGACGATGGAGATCCTTGAGGGCCTGCAGCGACCCGAAGAGGGCATCGCGCGCGTGCTCGGCACGGACCCGTGGAACGCGTCGGCCGAGCACCGGGCCCGCGTCGGGGTGATGCTCCAGGACGGCGGGCTGCCCAACGGCGCCAGGCCGGTCGGTCTCCTGCGCCACCTGTCCAGCCTGTATGCCGACCCGGTGCACCTCGACGACCTGGTCTCGCGGCTGGGGATCGATTGCTTCGCCGGCACGACGGTCCGCCGTCTGTCCGGGGGGCAGCGGCAGCGCGTGGCCCTGGCCGCGGCGCTCGTGGGCAACCCCGAGGTGGTGTTCCTCGACGAGCCGACCGCCGGACTCGACCCGCACGCGCGCCTCGACGTCTGGGACCTCGTCCGCGAGACCCGGGACCGCGGGGTCGGCGTCGTCGTCACGACCCACTCCTTCGAGGAGGCCGAGCGCCTCGCCGACCATCTCGTCGTCATCAGCGACGGGCGCGTCGTCGGGGACGGCTCCCCCGACGACCTGTGCGCGGGCCGGTCCCTCGAGGACGTCTACTTCGAGCTGACGAGGAAGGCCCGATGAGCCGCCCCGCACCCACCGCCGCGCGCGTGCGCGCCCAGGCGACCTTCGACACCCTCACCTTCCTGCGCAACGGCGAGCAGACGCTCGTGTCCATCGTGCTGCCCGCCCTGGCGCTGGTGGGCGGGGTGCTGGCGCCCTGGCCCGACCTCGGACCCGGCCGCCGCGCGGACGTGGTCGTGCCCGGCGTCCTCGCCCTGGCCGTGCTGTCGAGCGCGTTCACCGGCCAGGCCATCCAGACCGGTTTCGACCGGAGGTATGGCGTGCTGAGGCTGCTCGGGGCGTCGCCGCTCGGCAAGGGGGGCCTGGTCCTCGCCCGCGTCCTCGCGGTGATGGCGGTCCAGGTGATCCAGTTCGTCGTGCTGTCGGCCGTGGGCCTGGCGATGGGCTGGCGACCCGACGTCGTGGGCGTGCTCCCCTTCGTCGCGTTCTGGCTGCTCGGGACGGCGACCTTCGTGGGGTTCGCGCTGCTGTTCGCCGGCACGCTGCGGGCCGAGGCGACCCTGGCGCTGTCCAACCTCGTGTGGGTCCTCATGCTGGGGCTCGGTGGGGTGCTGATCCCCGGGTCGAGCCTGCCCGAGCCGTGGTCCCGGGTCGTGTCCTACCTGCCGTCCGCCGCCCTCGGTGACGGCTTCCGCTCCGCGTTCGAGCACCACGGGCTGCCGCTGCAGGCCCTGGTGGTCCTGCTGGTCTGGGGTGCGATCCTCTGCACCGCCGCGGCCCGGTTCTTCCGCTGGTCCGACTGACCCGGTCGCCGCTCGACGGGGACGCACCCGGGCCCCTCGTCAGCGCTTGTGCACGCGCGCACTAGGCTGGGCGGGTGAGCACCTCGACCACCCCCGGCGCACCGACCCACTCCCCCACGGACGTCGTGGCACCACCCCGCGGGGCGCGCGACTGGATGTGGATCGCGCTGATCGCCAATCTCGTCGGCAACATCGCGATCATCCTGACCGGAGGTCTGGTCCGGCTGACGGGATCGGGCCTGGGGTGCCCCACCTGGCCCGAGTGCACCCCCGGGTCGCTGGTCCCGACGGGCGACCAGACCGAGGGGTTCCACAAGTTCATCGAGTTCGGCAACCGGCTGATGTCACCCGTGCTCGTCGTCGTCGCGCTCTGGGTGCTGGTCCTCGCCGTCCGGCGGTTCTGGAGGTCCCGTCGGCGCTTCGTCTACGCCTGCGCGATCCCCTTGTTCTTCGTGCTCGTCCAGGCCGTGGTCGGCGGCATCATCGTGCTGGCCAGGCTCGACCCCCGCACCGTGTCCCCCCACTTCCTGATCTCGTTGTTCCTCGTCGCCAACGCGACCTACCTGCTCTACCGCTACCGCGAGGGCGACTCGGCGCCGGAGCGTGTCGTGCCGACCGTCGTGCAGCGCCTCGCCTGGGCAGCGGCCGCCGTGGGCGGCGTCGTGTGCGTGCTCGGCACCGCCGTCACCGGCTCGGGCCCGCACAGCGGTGACAAGTACGAGAACGTCCGCTTCGGCTTCGACCCGCACGCCACCAGCTGGCTGCACGCGGACGCGGTCATGCTCTTCCTCGGGCTGACGGTGGCGCTGGTCGTCGCGTCGCGTCTCGTGGACGTGCCCGCGCCGTTCCGCCGGGCCTGGGACTGGACGCTCGCGCTGTCGCTGCTGCAGGGCCTGGTCGGCTACGTGCAGTACTTCACGGGCCGCCCGATCGCCGTCGTCGCGGTGCACCTGCTGCTGTCCGCCGTCTTCACGGTCCTGCTGACCCAGGGCGTCCTCACCGCGCGTCGCCGCTGACCGCTCCCCACGATCGTGAGGGTTTCGTCCAAGAATGTCGGACGAAACCCTCACGTTGTTGTGGGGTGAGCGGGGTGAGCGGGGTGAACGTTTGGTCCTGGCGGCGGGCGCTCGGCATACGAGCTGGCGGCCCGGCACCACGATCAGCACGATCAGCCCGGGTTGGTCACGTCAGCCCGCCCACGTCACGTCAGCCCGGGTTGGTCACGTCAGCCGGGGTTGGTCACATCAGCCGGCCTCGGGCACATCGGCCTGCCGTGCGAAGGCGGGCGGATGTGACTACCTGAGGTAGGTCTGTGCTAGCCGAGGGAGGTCGGGAGGGGGAGGTGCACGAGGGGGTCGATCGCCACGGCCATGAACAGCAGCGTCACGTAGGTGATCGAGTAGTGGAACAGCCGCATGGGCTTGAGCGAGGCCATCGTGGCGTTGGCGGGGTCCTTGGCGCGGCCCAGCAGCTTGTAGGACTCGAGCAGGAACAGACCGCCGGACAGGATCGCCGTGACGAGGTAGATCCAGCCCATGCCGGCCACCGGGACCAGCACCAGGGAGATGAGCGCCGTCGCCCAGGCGTACGCCACGATCTGGCGCGCGACCGAGGTGTCCTGCTTGAGAACGGGCAGCATCGGGATGCCGGCGGCGGCGTACTGGTCCTTGAACCGCATCGACAGCGGCCAGTAGTGCGGCGGCGTCCAGAAGAAGATCCACAGGAACAGCACGATCGGCGTCCACGAGATCGACTCGGTGACCGCCGCCCACCCGATGAGGACGGGCATGCAGCCCGCGACGCCGCCCCACACGATGTTCTGCGAGGTCCGGCGCTTGAGGACGAGCGTGTAGAAGATGACGTAGAGCAGGATCGCGCTGACCGACAGGACCGCCGACAGCCAGTTGACCAGGAAGCCCAGCCACAGCGTCGACACCACGGTGAGGACGATCCCGAAGCGCATCGCGTTCGACGGGGAGATCTCGCCGGTCACCAGCGGGCGGTTCTGCGTCCGCGCCATGAGCCGGTCGATGTCACGGTCCAGGTAGCAGTTGAGCGTGTTGGCCGCACCCGCGGACAGCGAACCACCGACCAGGGTGTTGACGACCAGCCAGAAGTCCGGGAACCCGCGCTGCGCGAGGAACATCACCGGGAAGGTCGTCACGAGGAGCAGCTCGATGATGCGGGGCTTCGTCAGCGCCATGTAGTTCTTGACGGTGTAGGAGAAGCGCGACGACGAGGCACCGGTCCGGTCACGCGGCGCGGTGCGCGGCTGCGAAGCTGTCACGGTGTCCTTCGGTCGTCGGGCGCGAACCAGACCGTGTGCCGTCGGGGCCGGGCGAGCGCTCGCGCCGACAGCAGGGGGTCGCGGATAGGCCTCCCGATCCTATCCCTTCCGGGGAGCGGGAGCGAAGGCGCGCGACGCGCCGCGCGGCACCGGCCGCTATGACCTCGCCCACGCCGGATCAACGTCACGCGCGGTGGGTAGGAATGGATAGGCTCGATGTGACTCCGACCACGAAGGAAGTGTGACCACGTGAGCATCACCCCCCACGCCAACGGCCGCCAGGTGTCCGACCCCGTCGCCGAGCAGGTCGGCTGGAGCGACGTGGACGTCCGCGCCGTCGACACCGTGCGCACCCTGGCGGCGGACGCCGTGCAGAAGACCGGCAACGGTCACCCCGGGACCGCGATCAGCCTCGCTCCCGCCGCCTACCTCCTCTACCAGAAGGTCATGCGCCACGACCCCGCTGACCCGCACTGGCTGGGCCGCGACCGCTTCGTCCTCTCGGCCGGGCACTCGAGCCTGACGCAGTACATCCAGCTGTACTACGCCGGCCTCCTCGAGCTCGGCGACATCGAGGCCCTGCGCACCTGGGGCTCCAAGACCCCGGGCCACCCCGAGGTGCACCACACCGCCGGCGTGGACCTGACGACCGGTCCGCTCGGGTCGGGCGTCGCGACCGCCGTCGGCATGGCCATGGCGCAGCGCCGCCAGCGCGGGCTCTTCGACCCTGAGGCCGCCCCCGGCGAGAGCATCTTCGACCACGACGTCTACTGCATCGCCGGTGACGGCTGCATGATGGAGGGCGTGGCGAGCGAGGCCAGCTCCCTGGCGGCCACGCAGCGCCTCGGCAACCTCACCCTGATCTACGACCAGAACCAGATCTCCATCGAGGACGACACGGACGTGTCCTTCTCCGAGGACGTGGCGGCGCGCTACGAGGCCTACGGCTGGGACGTGCGCGTGGTCGAGTGGCGCACCAAGCACGGGGTCCGCGACGAGGACTACGTCGAGGACGTGGACGCGCTCCACGCCGCGATCGAGGAGGGCCGCAAGGTCCTCGACAAGCCGACCTTCATCGTGCTGCGCACCGTGATCGCCTGGCCCGCCCCCACCAAGCAGGGCACCGGCAAGTCCCACGGCTCGGCTCTCGGCGACGACGAGATCAAGGCCATGAAGTCGCTCCTCGGCTTCGACCCGGACCAGACCTTCGACGTCTCCGACGAGGTCCTCGCCCACGTGCGCAAGGTCCGCGACCGCGGCGCCGAGCTGCGCAAGGGCTGGGACCAGCGCTACGAGGCGTGGCGCTCGTCCCACGCCGAGGCTGCCGCCCTGCTCGACCGCGTCCGGGCCCACGAGGTCCCCGAGGGCTACGCCGAGGCGTTCCCGACCTTCGAGCCCGACGACAAGGGCCTGGCGACGCGCGCGGCGTCCGGCAAGGTCCTCGGCGCCCTCGCCGACGTGCTGCCCGAGCTGTGGGGTGGCTCCGCCGACCTCGCCGAGTCCAACAACACGACGATGGGTGGTCAGCCCTCCTTCGTGCCCGAGGACCGGCAGACCTCCGAGTGGCAGGGCGGCCCCTACGGCCGCACGCTCCACTTCGGCGTCCGCGAGAACGCCATGGGCATGATCGTCAACGGCATCGCGCTCGAGGGCCTCACCCGGCCCTACGGCGGCACCTTCCTCGTCTTCTCCGACTACATGCGTCCCGCCGTGCGCCTGGCGGCGATCCAGGAGGCGGACTCGATCTTCGTGTGGACGCACGACTCGATCGGCCTGGGCGAGGACGGCCCCACCCACCAGCCGATCGAGCAGCTCGCCTCGCTGCGCGCGATCCCGGGCCTGGACGTCGTCCGCCCGGCCGACGCCAACGAGACCGCCCACGTGTGGCAGACCATCCTGACCCGCCACGGCAACCCGACCGGCATCGCCCTGTCCCGCCAGGCGCTCCCGATCCTGGACCCGTCCTCGACCTCGGTCGAGCAGGTCGCCAAGGGGGCCTACGTGCTCGTCGAGGGCAGCAAGCCGACCCCCGACGTGATCGTCATGGCCACGGGCTCCGAGGTGTCGGTCGCCATCGCCGGCGCCGAGCAGCTCGAGGCCCAGGGCGTCGCGACCCGCGTCGTGTCCATGCCCTGCCAGGAGTGGTTCGCCCAGCAGGACGAGTCCTACCGCGAGCAGGTGCTCCCCAAGGCCGTCAAGGCCCGCGTCAGCATCGAGGCCGGCTCCACCATGGGCTGGCGCGACTACGTCGGCGACGCCGGCCGCGTCATCGGCATCGACCACTTCGGTGCGTCGGCCGACGCCAAGACGCTGTTCACGGAGTTCGGCTTCACGCCGGAGGCCGTCGTCGACGCCGCCAAGGCCTCGATCGCTGAGTCCGGCGACCCCACCCCCGGCGACACGGCGCCCGGCTACGCCTCCAAGGACCCGGGCTTCGAGTCCTCCGCCCCGGCCGAGCGCCAGGAAGGCAAGTGATCGTATGACGAGCAAGAACCTCGAGGCCCTCGCGGCCGCAGGCGTCTCCATCTGGCTGGACGACCTGTCCCGAGAGCGCATCTCCACCGGCAACCTGCAGGAGGTCGTCGACACCAAGGGCGTCGTGGGGGTCACCACCAACCCCTCGATCTTCGCGTCGGCCCTGGCCAAGGGCGAGAAGTACACGCCCCAGGTCAAGGAGCTCATCGCCGAGGGCGCGGACGTGGAGCGGTCGGTGTTCGCCCTGACCACCACCGACGTCCGGGACGCCTGCGACATCATGCGTCCCGTCTACGACCGCACCGACGGCGTGGACGGCCGCGTGTCCATCGAGGTCGACCCGCGGCTGGCGCACGACACCGAGCGGACCGTGCAGGTGGCCCAGGAGCTGTATGCCGCGGTCGACCGGCCCAACGTCATGATCAAGATCCCGGCCACGGTCGAGGGTCTGCCGGCGATCAGCCGGGTCCTGGCGGAGGGCATCTCGGTCAACGTGACGCTCATCTTCAGCCTGGACCGCTACCGCGCCGTCATGAACGCCTTCATGACCGGGGTGGAGCAGGCTCGCGAGGCGGGTCGGGACCTGTCGCAGATCCACTCGGTCGCGTCCTTCTTCGTGTCCCGCGTGGACTCCGAGGTCGACAAGCGCCTCGACGAGGTCGGCACCGACGAGGCCGCCGCGCTCAAGGGCAAGGCCGGCCTGGCCAACGCGCGCCTGGCCTACCAGGCCTGGCAGGAGCAGTTCGGCACGCCGCGCTGGGCCAACCTCGCCGACGACGGCGCGCACGTGCAGCGTCCCCTGTGGGCCTCGACCGGCGTCAAGGACCCGGCCTACAAGGACACGATGTATGTCGACGAGCTGGTCGCCCCCCAGACGGTCAACACCATGCCGGAGAAGACCCTCGATGCCGCGGCCGACCACGGCGAGATCACCGGCGACACCATCACCGGCACCTACGACGAGTCGGACGCCGTCATGGACGCCCTCGAGCGACAGGGCATCTCGTACGTCGAGGTCGTCGAGCAGCTCGAGCGCGAGGGCGTCGACAAGTTCGAGAAGTCCTGGACCGAGCTCCTCGAGACCGTGCAGGGCGAGCTCGACAAGCACTGAACCTCGAGCAGCCTCACCGCTGCCGACCGGCCCCACCACAGCGACGTGCGAGGGTCCCCGCCACCACGGCGGGGACCCTCGCGACTCGTGCGGCGGGCCGCGGCGGCATACGACCCTCTCGCGGTGCGACTCCGATAACGTTGCACCGCACCCGCCCGGCCGCTGAGCGGCCGCGGGAGCACCCACCGCTGACGGGAGACCACACGTGAGCCCCACCGCAGTCACCGCCGACCACAACCCCCTACGGGACGTCCGGGACAAGCGCCTCCCCAACATCGCGGGCCCGTGCGCCCTGGTGCTGTTCGGCGTGACCGGCGACCTGTCCCGCAAGAAGGTCATGCCGGCGATCTACGACCTCGCCAACCGGGGCCTGCTGCCGCCGGGCTTCTCGCTCGTGGGCTTCGCCCGGCGCGACTGGGCGGACCAGGACTTCGGCCAGATCGTCCACGACGCCGTCAAGGAGCACGCGCGCACGCCGTTCCGCGAGTCGACGTGGAAGGCCCTCGCCGAGGGCATCCGCTTCGTGCCCGGCACGTTCGACGACGAGGAGGCCTTCGACCTGCTCGCCGAGACGGTGCAGCAGCTGGAGCGCGATCGCGGCACCGGTGGCAACACCGCGTTCTACCTGTCGATCCCGCCGGGCTTCTTCGGGCAGGTGTGCCAGCAGCTCGAGCGCAGCGGCCTGGCCGAGGCCGAGCAGGGCCAGTGGCGCCGTGTCGTCATCGAGAAGCCCTTCGGCCACGACCTCGAGTCGGCGCGCGAGCTCAACGACATCGTCGAGAGCGTCTTCGCCCCGGACTCGGTCTTCCGCATCGACCACTACCTCGGCAAGGAGACGGTCCAGAACCTCCTGGCCCTGCGCTTCGCCAACGAGCTGTTCGAGCCGGTCTGGAACTCCCACCACATCGACCACGTGCAGATCACCATGGCCGAGGACATCGGCGTGGCCGGTCGGGCCAGCTACTACGACGGCATCGGCGCGGCCCGCGACGTCATCCAGAACCACCTGCTCCAGCTGCTCGCGCTGACGGCGATGGAGGAGCCGACCGCCTTCACCGCCCAGCACCTGCGGGCCGAGAAGGAGAAGGTGCTCGCCTCGGTGCGGCTGCCCGACGACCTCGGCGCCTCGACCGCCCGGGGTCAGTACGCCGAGGGCTGGCAGGGCAGCGAGAAGGTCGTCGGCTTCCTCGACGAGGAGGGCATGAAGCCCGGCTCGACGACCGAGACCTACGCCGCCATGAAGGTCGAGGTCGACACCCGCCGCTGGGCCGGCGTCCCCTTCTACCTGCGGACCGGCAAGCGGCTCGGCAAGCGGGTCACCGAGATCGCCGTGGTCTTCAAGCGGGCCCCCCACCTGCCGTTCAACGACACGGAGACCGAGGAGCTGGGGCAGAACGCCATCGTCATCCGGGTCCAGCCGGACGAGGGCATCACGCTCCGCTTCGGCTCCAAGGTGCCGGGCGCGCAGATGGAGGTCCGCGACGTGACCATGGACTTCACCTACGGCAACTCGTTCACCGAGAAGTCCCCCGAGGCCTATGAGCGGCTCATCCTCGACGTCCTGCTCGGAGCGCCGTCGATGTTCCCGCGCAACGAGGAGGTCGAGCTGTCCTGGGGCATCCTCGACCCGGTCGAGGAGTACTGGGCGGCGAACGGCCGGCCCGAGCCCTACCCGAGCGGCACGTGGGGACCCGCCAGTGCCGACGAGATGATGGCCCGTGACGGCCGCGAGTGGAGGATGCCGTGATCATCGACCTGCCCAACACCTCGACCTCCGCCCTCACCAAGAAGCTCGTCCAGATCCGCAACGACAGCGGAGCCATGGCCCTCGGCCGGGTGCTCACGCTCATCATCGTCGTGGACGAGGACCGGGCCGAGGAGGCCATCGAGTCGGCCATCGAGGCCTCGCACATGCATCCGTGCCGCGTGGTCGCGCTGGTCCACGGCAACCGCCGGGGCTCCAGCCGCGTCGACGGGCAGATCCGTATCGGCGGGGACGCCGGGGCCTCCGAGGTCGTCGTGATGCGTCTGTACGGCGAGGTCAACGGCCACGGCGAGGCGCTCGTGCTGCCGCTGCTGCTGCCGGACTCCCCCGTCGTCGGGTGGTGGCCCTGCGATGCGCCCACCGACCTGGCGAGCGACCCCGTCGGCGCGATGTGCCAGCGTCGCATCAACGACTCGGCCGTCGCCAAGAACCCGCACGCCGAGCTCAAGCGCCGGGCCAAGAACTACGCCCCGGGCGACACCGACCTCGCCTGGTCCCGCATCACCTTGTGGCGGGCCCTGCTCGCGGCGGCGCTCGACCAGCAGCCCTACGAGCCGGTCACAGGCGCGGTCGTGGTCGGCGGCATCGACTCCTCCGCCACCGACCTGCTCGCGGGCTGGCTCGCCGAGGCCCTGGACGTGCCGGTGACGCGAGGCCGCAGCCCCCAGGGCTCGGGCCTGATCAGCGTCCGCCTCGACCGACCCTCCGGCCCCCTGGACCTGGTCCGGCCCGAGGGCACCACCATCGCCACCCTCTCGCACCCCGATCAGCCCGTCCGCCGGGTGGGGCTCACGCGCCGGTCCGACGCGGACTGCCTGACCGACGAGCTGCGCCGGCTCGACCCCGACGAGGTCTACGAGCTCGCCCTGGTCGAGGGGCTGCGGCGCGTGACCGACCGGTCCTCGCTGGCGAGCGCCCTCGTGCGGGCCGGCAAGGCGCCGTCGCCGGACGAGGCGCGCCTGATGGCCCGCCGTGCCGGCGAGAGGTCGCGGCAGACGTCCAGCGACATGGTGACCGTCGACACCGAGCGCGACCAGGTGGTGGCGACCGACAAGGCGACGGACTCCGAGGTCGGGCACCGTGCCGAGGGGCAGAAGCGCATCGGCAGCCGCGTCTCCGACGGGCCGACGGTCGGCCAGGGCAGCGCGCCGGCCGCGGAGGCATCCGCGACCAAGAAGCCGGCCGCGACGAAGTCGTCCGGCTCCAGGTCCACCACCACGAAGTCGTCCACGAAGAAGTCCACCGGCAAGAAGGCATCCTCATGACCTCGCAGGTGATCGTTCACCCCGACAAGGCGACCCTCGCCGCCGCCATCGCCGCCCGCCTCGTCACGGCGATCACGGACGCGCAGGCCCAGCACGGCGAGGCGCACGTCGTCCTCACCGGCGGCTCGATGGGCAACGCCTTGATCGAGGCGCTCGTCGACTCCCCCGCCGCCCCTGCAGTCTCGTGGGAGCTCGTGCACCTGTGGTGGGGCGACGAGCGGTATGTCGACCGCGAGTCCGCAGACCGCAACGCCACCCAGGCGCGCGAGGCGGGGCTCGGCCGCATGGACGCGTTGGGGCTGGACCCCGAGCACGTCCACGAGATGCCCGCGATCGACGATCCCGAGGGCGACGACATCGGTGCGGCGGCCGAGCGCTACGCCGCCGAGCTCGCGCGGGTGGCGGGGACGTCGGACCGCGGGGGCGAGGGCGCACCGACCTTCGACGTGGTGATGCTCGGCGTCGGCCCCGACGCGCACGTCGCCAGCCTCTTCCCCGGCAAGGACACGCTCGGCCTCACCGACCGCACCGTGGTGCCCGAGGAGGACTCGCCCAAGCCTCCGCCGGCCCGGCTGTCGCTGACGCTGCCGGTGCTGTGCTCGGCCGACGAGGTGTGGCTGCTGGTCGCGGGCGGCGACAAGGCCCAGGCCGTCGCGGCTGCGACCGGAGGGGCCGACGTGAACGAGGCGCCCGCCGCCGGCGTCACCGGTCGGCGCCGGACGCTCTGGCTGGTCGACGAGGCCGCTGCCGCCGACCTGCCCTGATCGACCTGCCCTGATCGACCTGCCCTGTTCGAGCTTGCCTGACCGGCCGACCCGCCCCGGGCCGCCCGACGATGGTGGTCGGCGACCGGGGCGGGACCTCTGCTACGTGATCCGGCCGCGCTGCTACGTGATCAGGCCGCGGCGCCGCAGACCGGCGAGCGCCTCGTCGAGCAGCGCCTGGCCGTCGGCGTCGCTGCGTCGTTCCTTCACGTACGCCAGGTGGGTCTTGTAGGGTTCGGTGCGCGGCGGGTTGGGTGGGTCGTCCGGGTCGAGCCCGGCGGGCAGCCCGCACCGCTGGCAGTCCCACTCGGCCGGGACGTCGTCGCCGGCCTCCTGCGAGAAGGCCGGGCGGGTCTCGTGACCGCGGGCGCAGTAGTAGCTGATGACGAGCCGCGGCGCGGACTCGCCGCGCTCCACCTCGCCCATGGGGCCTGCTCCGATGCGGCTGCCCCTGATGGCGTTACCACCCGACATGGGTTTCTCCTCGAGCTACCGGTCCCGACTGGCTGCAGGACCGGGGCGGGCCCAGGTGCCCGCAAGTGCGTGGGAGGGCGGCTCCGCAGGGAGCCGCCGGCTCCGGTGAGCGGCTGCCGTCAGCCGCTGAACCGCTGGATCAGCCCGAGCGCGACGACGCACGCGAACCAGACGATCGCGACGGCGATGGTGAAGCGGTCGAGGTTGCGCTCGGCCACGCTGGACCCGCCCAGGGTGTTGGACACCCCGCCGCCGAACATGTCGGACATGCCGCCGCCCTTGCCCTTGTGGAGCAGGATCAGCAGGGTCAGGAAGAGCCCGCCCAGGACGAGCAGCACCTCGAGGACGATCTTGACTACGGTCATGCGGCAACCATCTGTCGGGACGGCCCGGTGGTGGGCCGTCGGGCGGGACGGGTCGTGAGCGACGTCCGGCGGGACCGGGCGCGAGCACCCATGCTACCGGCCCAGCTCGTGGACGAGCTCGACGACGCGGGTGATCACCGTCGGATCCGTGCTGGGCAGGACCCCGTGACCGAGGTTGAAGATGTGGCCCGGAGCCTCGCGGCCCTCGTCCACGATGCGTCGGACCTCGCGCTCCAGGGCGTCCCAGGGCGCGAAGAGCAGCGCCGGGTCGAGGTTGCCCTGGACGGCATACCCCGGTCCGAGGCGCTCGACGGCGTCGAGGAGGTACACGCGGTAGTCGACGCCCACGACGTCGGCCCCGGCCGCTCCCATCGCCGGGAGCAGCTCCCCCGTACCGACCCCGAAGTGGATGCGCGGCACGTCGGTCGCCTCGGCCACCGTGCGCAGGACGGCGGCGGAGTGCTCCTGCACCTGCGCCTCGTAGGTGCGGCGGGGAAGGGCCCCGACCCAGGAGTCGAACAGCTGGACGGCGGAGGCCCCGGCCTCGGCCTGCACCCGCAGGAAGGTGCCGGAGATCTGGGCGAGCCGGGCGCACAGGTCGTGCCACAGCTGCGGGTCCCCGTGCATGAGGGCCTTGGTGCGCTCGTGGTTCTTGGACGGCCCACCCTCGACCAGGTATGACGCCAGGGTGAACGGCGCTCCGGCGAACCCGATGAGGGGCGTCCCACCGAGCGCGGCGACGGTCTGGCGGACCGCCTCGGTGACGTACGGGACCATGTCCGGGCTCAGCTCCGGGACCCGGTCCAGGTCGGCCCGGGTGCGGAACGGCTCGGCCATGACCGGTCCGACGCCGGCCACGAGGTCGACGTCGACCCCCACGGCGGCCAGCGGCACCACGATGTCGCTGAAGAAGATCGCGGCGTCGACGTGGTGACGGCGCACGGGCTGCAGGGTGATCTCGGTGGTGAGCTCGGGGTTGCGGCAGGCCTCGAACATCGTGGTGCCCTCACGCACCGCGCGGTACTCCGGGAGGGAGCGACCGGCCTGGCGCATGAACCACACCGGGGGGTGGGGCACGGGCTGACGGCGGGCGGCGCGCACGAGGAGGCTGTCGGCCGGGGTCGAGGGAGCCGGGCTGGCTGCAGGGGTGTCCACGCGCACGATCCTCGCACGACCGACCGGGCGGTCGGCGCGCCGCCCGGGCCTCGCGTGGTCGTCCGCATAGCCTCGTGAGGTGGCCGATCGACCCCTCACGGACGACAGCGCGCGCCGGTTCGACGCGGTGCTCGCCCGGCTGCGCGACGCCCGGCGTCGGCCCGAGGTGCTCGTCGAGGAGGTGCCTGCGCCCGGGCGGCTGGCACCCTTCTCCGTGGCCCTGGCCGCCGACGTCGTGCCCGACCGGCGCACCGACGAGGACGTCGCCTCCGGCCGGTTCGTCGTGCTGTACGACCCGTCCTCCCCCGAGCAGTGGGAGGGGCAGTGGCGGGTCGTGACCTTCGCCAAGGCCGCGCTGGAGACCGAGCTCGCCGGCGACCCCGCCCTCGGGGCGGTGGGCTGGACCTGGCTCGAGGACGCCATCGCGGACGCCGGGGCGAGCGCGATCGCCCTGGCCGGCACCGTCACCCACGTGGTGAGCGAGCGGTTCGGTGAGCTCGAGGGCGAGGCGACGACGGTCGAGATGGAGGTCCGCGCCTCGTGGACGCCGGTCGACGACGACCTGGCGGCACACTTCGAGGCCTGGACCCAGCTGCTGTGCACGTTGGGGGGACTGCCCCCGCTGCCGGAGGGCGTCGCCCTGCTCACCTCGCGTCGGTGACCACGGGCAGTCACGACAGTTCGGCCAATCTCACCCGTTCGGCACTAGTCCTGTTCTACAGTCTTCAACATCAGCACTGTCGTGCAGGAGAGACGGAGGGGGCACCGTGAGCGTCATCACCAAGAACGCCCGGATGGCACGCCCGCAGCCCATCAGCGCCATGGTCATCTCGGCGGGGCCGCACACGGGGGCCATGGTGCGCCGCGCGCTCGGCCGCATCACCGAGGGGCACATCATCGAGGCGCAGACCATCGAGCGCGCCCGCATCGTGGCGCGCGAGGTGCCGGCCGGCGAGTTCTGCATCGCCGACCTGACCCTGCCGGACGGCTCCGGCATCCCGCTCCTGCACGAGCTGCGCGCCCGGGGGTGGCGTCGCACGATCGTGCTGTCGGACTCCGAGGACCCGATCTACGTCCGGGGTGCGCTCAAGACCGGTGTCCGGGCCTACATCCGCACCGGCGGACAACCGCCGGCCGGTCCGGGGACCCGGGGAGCCGGCAACGAGCAGTTCTCCGCCCGCGAGGTCGAGGTCCTGCAGCTGGTGTCGCAGGGCAAGACCAACAAGGAGGTCGGGGCCTCCCTCGGCCTCTCGGCCCTGACGGTCAAGAGCCACCTGGCGCGCATCGCCCGCAAGCTCGGCACCGGCGACCGGGCCGCGATGACCTACACCGCGCTCCGCCGCGGCCTCATCACCTGACCGCCGGGACGTCGCCGCGGGACACCTCTCGCGGGGCGTTAGGTTGGAGGGCGTGACGGACCTGACCTCGACCGACGACCCCACCGCGGACGCTCCTGCGGAGACCCCCGAGCCCCGCCTGGTCTCGGCGCCCGCCGAGCCGCTGCGGCCCGTGGTCGAGGACGAGCGCCGGTTGCGGGAGCTGGTCGCCTCCGTCGCCGACGGGCACGGCCCGATCGCCATCGACGCCGAGCGCGCCTCCGGCTTCCGCTACGGGCAGAAGGCCTACCTCGTGCAGCTGCGCCGGGCCGGGTCCGGCACCTGGCTGATCGACCCCGTCATGTGCCCCGACCTGTCCGAGCTGCAGGACGTGATCGCCGACGTTGAGTGGGTGCTGCACGCCGCCACCCAGGACCTGCCGTGCCTCGCGGACCTGGGGCTGCACCCCACCCGGTTGTTCGACACCGAGCTCGGCTCCCGGCTCGCCGGCCGGCCCCGCGTGGGACTGGCCGCCGCGATGGAGCACTACCTCGGCATCACCCTCGCCAAGGAGCACAGCGCCCAGGACTGGTCCACCCGGCCCCTGCCCGAGCCGTGGCTCGTCTATGCCGCGCTCGACGTCGAGGTGCTCGTGGACCTGCGCGACGCCGTCGACGAGGACCTGCGCTCCCAGGGCAAGTCTGGCTGGGCCGCCGAGGAGTTCGAGGCCCTCACCCACTTCCGCGGACCGGCGCCCAAGGTCGACCCGTGGCGCAAGACCTCCGGCCTGCACAAGGTCCGCACGCGGCGCGGCCTGGCGGTCGTGCGCGAGCTGTGGGAGACCCGGGACCGCCTGGCCCAGGACCGGGACTGCAGCCCCGGACGTGTGCTCGGCGACGCCGCGATCGTCGAGCTGGCCCTGCCGTCCGGCGCGGACGGCCCCCGCCGCACCCCCCGCGCCGTGCAGCGCAACCCGCAGGTGTGGCTCGCCGCCGTGGACCGCGCGATGCTCCTGCCGGAGGACGAGCTGCCGGCATACCACCTCCCCAGCGAGGGACCACCCCCGCAACGTGCCTGGGCCGACAAGGACCCGGTCGCCGCGGCCCGGCTCGGCGCCGTCAAGGAGCTCGTCACCGGGCTGAGCGCCAGCGTGAGCATCCCTGCGGAGAACCTCCTCACCCCCGACACGCTGCGGCGCGTCATCTGGGCGCCCCCGGAGGACGAGTCGGCCCACGGCTTCAGCGAGATCCTCCTCGACCTCGGAGCCCGACCGTGGCAGGCGGCCCTCGTCTCCCCGCTGCTGGCCGAGGCCGCGTCGGACAACCCCTATCCCCCGCGGGCCTAGGCCGGAGGACGGGGTTCGGCGCGTGGGTCCCGTCACGTGGGGCTCGGCACGTGGGTCCCGTCACGTCCCGGCGCGCTGGTGCTGACATCGGGATTACCCGCAAGTAGCATCCGACGGGTACCGATCACCTCGACCTGGGAGGCCACCGTGCCCCGCACCCTGCACGAGGTCGTCTTCGTCGACGGCGTCCGCACGCCGTTCGGCCGAGCCGGGGACAAGGGCATCTATGCCCAGACCCGCGCCGACGACCTGGTCATCGCCTGCATCCGCGAGCTCGTCCGCCGCAACCCGTCCCTGCCACCCGAGCGCATCGGGGAGGTCGCCGTCGCGGCCACCACCCAGATCGGCGACCAGGGGCTCACCCTCGGCCGGATGGCAGCGCTGCTGTCCGGACTGCCCAGCACCGTCCCGGGCTACTCGATCGACCGCATGTGCGCCGGTGCCATGACGGCCGTCACCACGTCCGCCGGGTCCATCGCGATGGGCGCCACCGATGTCGTCGTGGCCGGAGGAGTCGAGCACATGGGACGGCACCCGATGGGTGAGGGCGTCGACCCCAACCCGCGGATCGTGTCCGAGCGGCTCGTCGACGAGTCCGCGCTGGTCATGGGCAAGACCGCCGAGAACCTCCACGACCGCTACCCGAGCCTGACCAAGGAGCGCAGCGACGCCTTCGCCGTGGGCTCGCAGCGCAAGCTGGCCGAGGCCTACGCCGCCGGCAAGGTCCAGCCCGACCTGGTCCCGGTCGCGGTCCGCTCCGCGGAGCAGGGCTGGGGCCTGGCCACGGCCGACGAGCCGCCCCGCCCCGGGGTGACCATGGCGGACCTGGCCACGCTCAAGACGCCGTTCCGTCCTCACGGGCGGGTCACCCCCGGCAACGCCGCCGGGCTCAACGACGGCGCCACCGCCTGCCTGCTCGCGTCCGAGGAGGCCGCGACCGAGCTGGGGCTGCCCGTCAAGATGCGGATGGTCACCTACTCCTTCGTCGGGGTCGAGCCCGAGGTCATGGGCTACGGCCCGGTCCCGGCCGCCGAGAAGGCCCTCGCCCAGGCCGGCCTGAGCATCGAGGACATCGGGCTGTTCGAGCTCAACGAGGCGTTCGCCGTGCAGGTGCTGGCCTTCCTCGAGCATTTCGGCATCGCCGACGACGACGCCCGGGTCAACCCCTGGGGTGGCGCGATCGCCACCGGCCACCCGCTCGCCTCGTCCGGCGTCCGCCTCATGACCCAGCTGGCCGCCCACTTCGCCGAGCACCCCGAGGTGCGCTACGGCATGACCGCGATGTGCATCGGCATCGGCATGGGCGGCGCCGTCATCTGGGAGAACCCGCACCACGCCGACTACCGCCCGTCCACCGACCCGCAGGAGCAGCAGCGATGACCGACACCGACCTGCTGGCAGCCTTCGACGACGAGGTCGTCACCCACGCGCTCGAGCGCGACGTCCAGCTCCCCGGCGGCGTCGGGACCATGGCGCTGATCACCCTCGACAACGGCCACGACCACACCCGCCCCAGCACCTTCGGCCCGCGCGGCCTGCTGGAGCTGCGCGACGTCCTCGACCGCTGCGCCGAGCGCGCCGCCGCCGGCGAGATCGCCGCCGTCGGCGTGACCGGCAAGCCCTTCGTGTTCGCCGTGGGGGCCGACCTGACGGGCGTCCCGCGCGTGACCGACCGCGAGCAGGCCGTCGCCATGGGCCTGCTCGGGCACGAGGTATTCTCCCGGCTGTCCTCGCTGGGCGTCCCGTCCTTCGCCTTCGTCAACGGCGCGTCCATGGGCGGCGGCGTCGAGATCGCCCTCGCCTGCGACTACCGCACCGTCAGCTCCTCGGTCCCCGCCGTCGCGCTCCCCGAGGTCTTCCTGGGCCTCGTGCCCGGCTGGGGCGGCTGCTGGATGCTGCCCAACCTCGTCGGCGTCGAGGGCGCCCTCACGGTCGTGGTCGACAACCCGCTGTCCAACAACCGCATGCTGAGCGGTGTCCAGGCGGCCCGCCTGGGGATGTACGACGAGGTGCTCGAGCCCGCGGACTTCCTCGCTCGCTCCGTCGCCTGGGCGGCGGACGTCCTCACCGGCGCCGTCACCGTCGAGCGCCCCGAGGTCGACCGCGACGAGTCCCGCTGGGACGCCGCCGTCGCGGCGGCCCGGCGCACCGTGACGCAGCGCACGGGTGGCCGGTCGCGGGCGGCATACCGCGCCCTGGACCTGCTGGCGGCGGCTCGCACGACGAGCCGCGAGGAGGGCTTCGCGGCCGAGGACGAGGCCCTCGGCGACCTGCTCATGAGCGACGAGCTGCGCGCCGGGCTCTACGCCTTCGACCTGGTGCAGAAGCGGGCCAAGCGACCCGCCGGTGCCCCCGACAAGGCGCTCGCGCGCCCGGTGACCAAGGTGGGGATCGTCGGGGCCGGCCTGATGGCAAGCCAGCTGGCGCTGCTCTTCGTCCGGCGCCTCGAGATGCCGGTCGTCATGACCGACCTCGACGAGGAGCGGGTCGCCAAGGGAGTTGGCTACGTCCACACCGAGATCGACACGCTCGCGGCCAAGGGTCGGCTGAGCGCCGACCAGGTCAACCGCTACAAGGCCCTCATCACCGGGGACACGTCCAAGGACGGCATGGCCGACGCCGGCTTCGTCGTCGAGGCGGTCTTCGAGGAGATGTCGGTCAAGCAGCAGGTGTGGGCCGAGGTCGAGGCCGTGGTCTCGCCCGAGTGCGTGCTCGCCACCAACACCTCGTCGCTGTCCATCACCGAGATGGCCTCGCGGCTGCAGCACCCCGAGCGCGTGGTGGGCTTCCACTTCTTCAACCCGGTCGCCGTCATGCCGCTGCTCGAGATCATCTCGGGCGAGCGCACCGACGACGCGACGCTGGCCACGGCCTTCGCCGTCGGCAGGACGCTCAAGAAGACCACCGTGCTGTGCGCGGACTCACCGTCCTTCATCGTCAACCGGCTACTCGGTCGGTTCATGTCCGACATGGCGCGCATCGTCGACGTCGGGACGCCGGTCGACGTGGCGGACCAGGGCTTCGCAGGGGTCGCCCCCATGCCGCCGTTCGTCCTCATGGGCCTGGTCGGTCCGGCCATCGCGCTGCACAACAACGAGACGCTCGCCGCGGCCTTCCCCGACCGGTTCTACGTCTCGCCCAACCTGCGTCGCGTGGTCGAGGCGGGCAAGCGTGGCTACTACACCAAGGTCGACGGGCGCACGGTGCTGGACCCGGAGGTCCTGGCCCTGCACGAGACGCCGGCGGACCCTGAGGTCCTGACCGCGGAGCAGGTGCGCGAGCGCGTGCTGGCGGGCCTGGCCGAGGAGGCCCGGATCATGCTGGACGGCGGCGTCGTCAGCGCCCCCATGGACCTAGACCTGGCCATGATCACCGGTGCCGGCTTCCAGTTCTGGAACGGCGGGCTCACGCCGCTGCTCGACCGGACCGGCACGTCGGAGCGCGTCACGGGGCGTCGCTTCCTGCCCGCGGGGGCCGCCGACGCAACCCGCTGACCGAGCGACGGGTTCACCGGTCCGGCCAGGCTGCGTGGCAGCATGGTCGGACCGGTCCATCGACGCCGGCGCACCGTCCGGGCGGCCTGCGCACGAGCAACGACCGTCGTCGGGGGACGTCACCGCGCTCCTCGCCGTCTGCCCTGGTGCCACTCCGAGGAGGCGGACGAATCCGGGCGAGCGGCTCTCGCTGACCTACGATGGAAGGCATGACTGATGGCTACCTCCGCCGCATCGGCACGCTCGTCCGCGAGGCGCGCGTCCGACGCGGGTTCACCACCCAGGACCTCGCCGAGCGGGTCGGGATGACCGGCACCGACATCGAGCAGATCGAGGCGGGCGACCACGACCTGAGCCTCGACGTGCTGGCCGCCCTGGGCAAGGAGCTGGAGGCCGAATTCGTCTCCATGGGCCACTCCGGGCCCCAGCACCTACGCATCGAGGGCGGGCGTCGCCTCGCCGGGTCGATCGAGGTGCGCACCTCCAAGAACGCCGCCGTCGCGACCCTGTGCGCCTCCCTGCTCAACAAGGGCACGACCACCCTGCGCAACCTCGCCAAGATCGAGGAGGTCAATCGGATCCTCGAGGTCCTGAGCAGCATCGGCGTCCGCACCGAGTGGGTCGACGGCGGCAACGACCTGCGCATCACGCCCCCCGCCACCATCGACCTTGCCTCGATGGATGAGGCCGCGGCCAAGCGCACCCGCACGATCATCATGTTCCTCGGCCCCCTCCTGCACGAGTTCGACGACTTCTCCCTGCCGTATGCCGGAGGCTGCGACCTCGGCACCCGCACGGTCGAGCCCCACCTCATCGCCCTGCGCCACTTCGGGCTCGCCGTCGAGGCGACCCAGGGGGCCTACCAGGCCGAGGTCTCCCCCGACACCTGGCCGCGCCGGGCGATCGTGCTGACGGAGCGCGGCGACACCGTGACCGAGAACGTCCTGATGGCCGCTGCCCGCTACGAGGGCGAGACCGTCATCCGCAACGCCTCGCCCAACTACATGGTCCAGGACCTCTGCTTCTTCCTCCAGGAGCTCGGGGTCGAGGTCGACGGCATCGGGACCACCACGCTGACGGTGCGGGGCGTCCGCGAGATCGACCGCGACGTCGAGTACTCCCCCTCGGAGGACCCGATCGAGGCCATGTCCCTGCTCGCCGCCGGTGTGGTGACCAAGTCCGAGATCACCATCAAGCGGGTCCCCATCGAGTTCATGGAGATCGAGCTCGCGACCCTCGAGACCATGGGGATGCGCTACACCCTGTCCGAGGAGTACCTCTCGGGCAACGGCAAGACCCGCCTGGTCGACCTGACGCACGTGCCTGGGCCGCTGACGGCGCCGCGGGACAAGATCCACCCGCTGCCCTTCCCAGGGCTCAACATCGACAACCTCCCGTTCTTCGCCCTCATCGCGGCGACGGCCGAGGGCACCACGATGATCCACGACTGGGTCTACGAGAACCGCGCGATCTACCTCACCGAGCTGACCCGCGTGGGCGGCAACGTGCAGCTCCTCGACCCGCACCGGGTGATGATCAGCGGGCCGACCCGCTGGCGTCCGGCCGAGGTGGTGTGCCCGCCCGCGCTGCGTCCCGCCGTGGTCGTGCTCCTGGCGATGCTGGCGGCCCCGGGCACGTCGGTGCTGCGCAACGTCTACGTCATCAACCGCGGCTACGAGGACCTCGCCGAGCGGCTCACCGCCCTCGGTGCGGGCGTCAGCACCTTCCGCGACATCTGATCCGCCGGGCGACGGGCCGGCGGCGGCACCGCGTCGCCGGCCCGTCGTCCGGTCCGCAGCATCGCGCCCGGCGAGGGTCCGCGCCACGTATCGTGGGGCGGGCCCTTCTCGACGCCCTGCGCGCCCTCGTGCCCCGCGCACTCCCTGCGCACTCCCAACGCCCCTCCCGTGCTGTGCTCGCTCTAGACTCCCCTCGCACCCATCCCGACCCTCGGAGGACCTCCATGGCCGGCGGACTCGCTGCCCTGCTCGACGACATCGCCACCATGGCCAAGCTGGCCGCCGCCTCCGTCGACGACGTCGGCGCCGCCGCCGGGCGGGCCAGCGCCAAGGCCGCCGGCGTGGTGGTCGACGACACCGCGGTGACGCCGCGCTACGTCACCGGGTTCACGCCCGACCGCGAGCTGCCGATGATCAAGAACATCGCGATCGGCTCGCTGCGCAACAAGCTGCTCTTCATCCTGCCGGCGGCCCTGCTGCTGAGCCAGTTCGCGTCGTGGGCACTCACCCCCCTGCTGATGCTCGGTGGCACCTACCTGTGCTTCGAGGGCGCGGAGAAGATCTGGGAGAAGGTCTCGGGCCACGGGCACGACGCCGACGAGGCGACGGCGACCATGAGCGGGGAGGAGGCCGAGGGGACCATGACGTCCGGCGCCATCCGCACGGACTTCATCCTGTCCTCCGAGATCATGGTCATCGCCCTCAACGAGGTCGCCAAGGAGGCCTTCTGGACCCGGGCCATCACGCTGGTGATCGTGGCCATCTTCATCACGCTCGGCGTCTACGGCTTCGTCGCCCTGATCGTCAAGATGGACGACATCGGCCTGCACCTGGCCAAGCAGAGCAACGGCGCGTCGCAGTCGATCGGCAACGGCCTGGTCAAGGCGATGCCCGTGCTCCTGCGCTGGCTGGCGATCATCGGCACCGTGGCAATGCTGTGGGTCGGTGGCCACATCCTGCTCATGGGGGTCGACACGCTGGGCTGGCACCCGCCGTACGCCTTCGTCCACCACCTGGAGGAGGCCGTCAAGCACGCGACCGGACCGCTCGGCGGGGTCCTGGGCTGGCTGACCAACACCATCTGCTCGGCGATCGTGGGGCTGGCGGTCGGGGCGGTGATCGTGACGATCCTGCACCTCGTCAAGCGCGGCAAGGGCGAGCCGGCCGAGGGCCACGCCGCACACTGACCGACGAGGCAGCGCGGACGGCTGGACCGACCCGCAGCCGCGCGTCAGAGCGGGGTGACGAGCCCGGCCGGCAGGCGGCCCAGCACCTCGGCCACCTCGTCGAGGAGGGGCGCCTGCACGCTGCTGCGCCGCCAGACCATCGCGATGTCGCGGTGCGGCGCCGCCCCCACGAACTCGCGCAGCACGACCCCGTCCGGGTTGCGGCTCGGCGGCGACACGGCCAGGCGCGGCAGCAGGGTGGTGCCGACGCCTGCGGCGACCATGTGGCGCAGTGTCTCCAGGCTGGTGGCCTGGAAGCCGGACTGCTCCCGGGCCCCGGCGGTCTGGCAGACGTCCAGCGCCTGGTCCCGCAGGCAGTGACCCTCCGCCAGCAGGAGGAGGTCCTCGCCGGCGAGCCGCTCGGCGGGCAGCCTCCCGGTCTCGCCCGCCAGCTCGTGGTCGGCGGGCACCGCGAGCAGGAAGTCCTCACGGAACAACGGCCGCACGTGCAGGGCGTCGTCCACGACCGGCAAAGCGATGAGAGCGGCGTCCAGCGTGCCCGCCAGCAGCTGCTCGCGCAGCTCACCGGTCTTGGCCTCGGTGAGCAGCAGCTCGGCGTCCGGCAGCCGCTCGCGGAGCGCCGGCACCACGTGGGGCAGCAGGTAGGGCCCCAGCGTGGGGAAGAACCCCAGCCGCAGCCGCCCCGCCCGGGGGTCCCGGGCGGAGCGGGCGATGTCGCGGATGTCCTGGGCCTGCCCCAGGATCGACCTGGCCCGCTCGACCACGCGCTCCCCCGCGCCCGTCAGCAGCACCTGGCGGGTGCCGCGCTCGACGAGGTCCACGCCGAGCTCGGTCTCGAGCTTCTTGAGCTGGGTGGACAGGGTGGGTTGGCTGACGTATGCCGCAGCGGCCGCCCGGCCGAAGTGCCGGTGGTCCGCCAGGGCGACGAGGTACTCCAGGTCTCTGAGGTTCACGGGGGACCCGTCAGGCCATCGCCGGGGACGGGGCCGAGGTGCGGATCAGGTGGTCGAAGGCGGACAGCGCGGCCGTCGCTCCGGCGCCCTGCGCCACGACGATCTGCTTGTAGGGGACGTTGGTGCAGTCCCCGGCGCCGAGGACGCCCGGGACCGACGTGCGGCCCATCGCGTCCACGACCAGCTCGCCGCGCTCGGTCAGCTCGACCGCGCCCTTGAGCCACTCGGTGTTGGGCAGCAGGCCGATCTGGACGAAGATCCCCTCGAGCTGCAGCTCCTTGGCCTCGCCGGACGCGCGGTCCTCGTAGCGCAGACCCGTGACCTGCTTGCCGTCGCCGACGACCTCGGTGGTCCGGGCGGACAGGATGACGTCGACGTTGGGCAGGCTGTGCAGCTTGTCCTGCAGGACCTGGTCGGCGCGCATCTCGTCGAGGAACTCGATCAGGGTGACGTGGCCGACGACGCCGGCCAGGTCGATCGCGGCCTCCACGCCGGAGTTGCCGCCGCCGATGACGGCGATGCGCTTGCCCTTGAACAGCGGGCCGTCGCAGTGCGGGCAGAAGGTCACGCCCTTGTTGCGGTACTCCTCCTCGCCGGGCACGCCCATGTGGCGCCAGCGCGCCCCGGTGGCGAGCACGACGGAGCGGGCCTGCAGGGAGGCGTCGCCGAACTTCACCGTGTGGTAGCCACCCTCGGTGTCGGCAGGCACGAGCTCGGTGGCCGCCGGGCCGGAGACCACGTCGACGTCGTACTGGCCGACGTGCTCCTTGAGCGCGTCCGCGAAGCGCGGACCCTCGGTGTAGGACACGGACACGAAGTTCTCGATCGCCATCGTGTCGAGCACCTGCCCGCCGAACCGCTCGCCGACCAGGCCGGTGCGGATCCCCTTGCGGGCGGTGTAGATGGAGGCGGCGGCGCCGGCCGGGCCGGAGCCGACGACGAGGACCTCGTAGGGCTCCTTGCCGTTGAGCTTCTCGGTCGCCCGGTCCACCGCGCCCGCGTCGATCCGGCCGAGGATGTCGGCCATCGTCATGCGGCCGGAGTCGAACAGCTCGCCGTTGACGTAGACGGTGGGGACGGCCTTGATGCCGTGCTCCTCGATCTCGTCCTGGAAGAGCGAGCCCTCGACGGCGGTGTGCTTGATCCGGGGGTTGATGACGGACATGGCGTTGAGGGCCTGGACCACCGTGGGGCAGTTCTGGCAGGACAGCGACATGTAGGTCACGAACTCGAAGTCGCCGTCGATCGCCGCGACCTGCTCGATGGTCTCGGCGTCCTCCTTGATCGGGTGCCCGCCCACCTGCAGCAGCGCCAGGACGAGCGACGTGAACTCGTGGCCGAGCGGGATGCCCGCGAACTCGACGCCCACGTCGGTGCCCGCGCGCTCGATGCGGAAGGACGGACGACGGCTCGAGGTGCCGTCCGTGCGCAGGCTGACCAGGTCCGACAGCGCCGCGATCTCCTCGAGGAGCTGACGCATGTCGCCGGCCTTGGGTCGGTCGTCGAGGGACGCGACCAGCTCGATCGGCTCCTTGACGTTGACGAGCAGGGACTTGACCTGGGTGGTCATGGCGGCGTCGAGCACGGGCACGGGACACTCCTTGGATCGCGTATGACGAGACGGCGGCGGGGTGGGCGCGCGACGCAGGTGCTGCGCGGCGCCGAGGTGAGGTCAGGTGGGGTAGATGCGCGGGGTTGGGGTGGGCCGGACGGCGGCGGCGGGTGACCGGGGTCCGGCCACCCGCCGCGGCACGTGGTGGTGCGTCGGCGAGCGGGTGGGCTCGCCATACGACCTGCTCGGGAGACTCCCGAGGTGAGGTCAGATCTTGCCGACGAGGTCCAGGCCGGGGGTGAGGATGGCCTCGCCCTCTTCCCACTTGGCGGGGCAGACCTCGCCCGGGTGGGCGGCGACGTACTGGGCGGCCTTGACCTTGCGCAGCAGCTCGGTCGCGTTGCGACCGATGCCCTCGGCCGTGACCTCCATGAACTGGATGGTGCCCTCCGGGTCCACCAGGAAGGTGGCGCGGTCGGCGAGGCCGGCGCCCTCGCGCATGTTCTGGAAGTTGTTGGTGATCACGCCGTTGGCGTCGCCGAGCATGTAGTAGTCGATCTTGCCGATCGTGTCGGACGTGTCGTGCCAGGCCTTGTGCACGAAGTGCGTGTCGGTGGACACGGAGAAGACCTCGACGCCGAGCTTCTGCAGCTCCTCGTAGTGGTCCGCGACGTCACCGAGCTCGGTCGGGCACACGAAGGTGAAGTCCGCCGGGTAGAAGAAGAAGATGGCCCACTTGCCGAGGACGTCCTTCTCGCTCACGTCGACGAACTCGCCGCTCTTGAAGGCGGTCGTGGAGAACGGGAGGATCTTGGTGTTCATGAGGTTCATGCGTGCTCCTTGGCTACGGTGCTGGTGGGAACTGCCGATATACAACCTATATGAATCGACCCGGAAACGAAAGTCAGAGTCGATCGTTTGTGTGCATGTGGTGCATAGGCGCCGTCAATGCGGGCGCACCCACCACGCTAGTGCGCGGGCCCGGCGACACGGACCCCGGGGATGGGATTGACTACGAGGCATGACGCGCACCAACCCCCTGCTCTCGCCCTCGGCCCTCCCCCACCACCTGCCGCCCTACCCGGACCTCCAGGACGAGGACTACCGCGAGGCGATCCTCGAGGGCATGGCCGAGCAGCTGCGCGAGCTGGACGCCGTCGCCACCGACCCGTCGGCGCCGACCGTCGAGAACGTCGTCGAGGCCTGGGAACGCTCCGGACAGACCCTGCGCCGATCGATGGACGCCTTCTGGCCCGTGGCGGCGGCCGACACCAATGCGCGCCGGGACGCCATCCGCGCCGAGCTGGCCCCGCTCCTGGCGGCCCACGGGGACGCGATCATGCTCGACCGCCGGCTCTACGACCGGCTCCTCGCCCTGCGGGCGCGGGTGGACGCCGGCGACATGACGCTGGACGAGGAGACGGCGTGGCTGCTCCACGAGGCCGTCCGGGGCTACGAGCGGGGCGGCATCGCCCTCGACGAGGCGGGGCAGTCCCGGCTGCGGGCGATCAACGCCGAGCTCGCCACGCTGGCGGCCGAGTTCAACGAGCGCGCCGTGGCCGGACGCAACGCCGCCGCCGTGCACGTGACCGACCAGGACCGGCTGGCGGGCCTCGACGAGGCCGACCTCGAGGGTGCCCGCGCCGCCGCCGAGGCGCGGGGTCTCGACGGCTGGCTGGTCGAGCTCGTCAACACCACCGGGCAGCCCCGGCTCGCCGTGCTCGCCGACCGGTCGCTGCGCGAGGAGCTGCACCACGCCTCGGTGGGCAGGGGGCTCGAGGGCGAGCACGACACGCGGGAGCTCGTCGTGCGGACGGCGCGGCTGCGGGCGGAGAAGGCCGCCCTGCTCGGCCACGAGCACTACGCGGCCTACGTCGCCTCCGACGGCTGCGCGGGGTCGACCGAGGCGGTCATGCAGATCCTCACCCGGGTGGGGCCGGCCGCGGTCCGCAACGCCCGCGCCGAGGCCGAGGTCCTGCAGGAGCGGCTGCAGGAGATCGAGCCGGGCGCCGTGCTCGAGCCCTGGGACTGGGCGTATGTCGCGAACCTCGTCCGCGGCGAACGCTACTCGCTGGACGAGAGCCTCCTGCGCCCCTACCTCGAGCTCGAGCGCGTCCTCCACGAGGGCGTCTTCGCGGCGGCCACCGCGCTCTACGGCATCACCTTCCACGAGCAGCCGGAGCTCGTGGGCTACACGGCGGACGCCCGGGTCTACGAGGTGCGCGAGCCGGACGGCGCGGTGCTGGGTGCCGTGGTCCTGGACCCGTGGACCCGGCCCGGCAAGCAGGGTGGCGCCTGGATGACCTCGCTGCTGGACCAGAGCACCCTGCTCGGGCACCGCCCGGTGGTCACCAACACGTGCAACCTGTCCCGGCCCGCCCCCGGCCGTCCCACGCTGATGTCCTGGGACGAGGTGATCACGCTGTTCCACGAGTTCGGGCACGACCTGCACGGGCTCCTGTCCGACGTGCGCTACCCGTCGCGGTCGGGCACCGCGACCCCGCAGGACTTCGTCGAGTTCCCGAGCCAGGTCAACGAGATCTGGGCCTGGGACCCTCAGCTGCTCGCGCGCTACGCCGTGCACCACGAGACCGGCGAGCCGATGCCCGCGGCGTGGATCACGACCCTGCTCGACGCCCGGCACTTCGACCAGGGCTACGAGATGACCGAGTCGTATGCCGCGATGCTGCTCGACCAGGCCTGGCACCAGACCCCGCTGGACCGGCTCCCGTCGTCCGTCGACGAGGTGGAGGCCTTCGAGCGGGCGGCGCTCGAGCAGGCCGGCATGGCCTTCGACCTGGTCCCGCCGCGCTACCGGTCCACCTACTTCTCGCACGTCTTCGCGAGCGGGTACGCCGCCAGCTACTACTCCTACATGTGGTCCGAGGTCTACGACGCGGACACCGTGGCGTGGTTCGAGGCGAACGGCGGCCTCTCGCGCGAGACCGGCGAGCGCTTCCGGCGCGAGCTGCTGGCCCGCGGCGGGTCGCTGGACGTCACCGAGGTCTACCGCAGGTTCCGCGGGCAGGACCCCGACGTGCAGCACCTGCTGGACCGGCACGGCCTCGACTGACCTCAGGTCTGACCGCAACGGTCGGAGGCCTGGCGCTAGGAGCGTCCGGCCACGTCGTCGGGCACCGCCCGCGCCACCTGCCCCAGCAGGGACGAGTCGAGGTGGGCCAGCAGGTCGGCGGGGTCGTCATACACCTCGTCGGCCCCGGCCTCGAGCAGCTCGGCCCGGCCGATCCCGCCGCAGGTGACCATGATCGACCGCAGGCCGGCGCGCTCGGCCGCCGCGACGTCCCACACGGTGTCCCCGACGACGACCGTCTGCTCCGGGTCGAGGCCGTAGCGCTCGACCGCCACCGTCAGGAGGTCCGGCTCGGGCTTCGCCTCCTCGACGTCGCCGCTGGTCGTGGCACCCGCGAGGACGTCCTCCGAGACGCCGATCGCCGGGACCATCCAGTCGAGGTCACCCTCCTGGCCGCTCGTCGCGAGCACGACCAAGAGCCCGGCGTCGTGGCAGGCGCGCAGCAGGTCCGCGGCGCGGGGGAAGGCGGTGAGGTCGGCCTTGAGGGGCTCGTACTCCTCGCTGTGCCGGTCCACGGCCTCCTCGTCCTCGCCGCCGGTGAGGTGGCGGACCAGCCCCGCGCTGGCGATGCCGATGGCCGAGTGGCACTGCTGCATGGTGATCTCGTCGTGGCCGGTCGCGCGCAGCGCCCGCCACCAGGCGAGGGTGTGCAGGTAGTTGGTGTCGAGCAGGGTGCCGTCGACGTCGAAGAGGACGCCAGGTCGCAGGTCAGCCACGGGAGGCCTCCCGCAGCCGCTCCAGCAGCGGTCCGGCGGCCTGCTCCAGGAACGCGTCCTGGGTGTCGCCACCGATCTGGACGAGCGCGACGTCGGTGAACCCCGCCTCCCAGTAGGGGCGCACGCTCTCGACGATGGCGTCGAGGTCAGGTCCGCAGGGGATGCTCTCGGCGACGTCCTCGGGCCTCACGAACTGCGTGGCGCCGGCGAAGCCCGCCGTGGTCGGCAGGTCGGCATTGACGTCCCACCCGCCCGCGAACCACCGGAACTGCTCGTGGGCGCGCTCGACGGCGGCGTCCTTGCTGGGGTCCCAGCTGATGGGGATCTGCCCGATGGCCCGGGCGCCGGCGCCGATGCTCGGCTTGCCCGGCAGGTCGTCCCACGCCGCGATCAGGTCGGGGTCCGGCTCTGTCGCGACGAGGTGGTCGGCGAAGGCCGCGCAGCGCTCCAGCGCCTTGGGGCCGCCCGCGGCGAGCGCGATGTCGACGCCCTCCTCTGGCAGGTCCCAGATACGAGCCGAGTCGACGCGGTAGTACTCGCCGTCGTACGTGACCAGCTCGCCGGAGTGCAGCTCGTGGATGATCTCCATGGCCTCGGCCAGCATGTCCTGGCGGGCGGAGACCGCGGGCCAGCCCGCACCGACGACGTGCTCGTTGAGGTTCTCCCCGGAGCCCAGCCCGAGCGTGAACCGGCCGTCGGCCATGATCTGGACGGTGGCCGCCTGCTGCGCCACGACCGCCGGGTGGTAGCGCAGGATCGGGCAGGTCACATAGGTCATGAGCTCGACGCGCTCGGTGACGTGCGCGACGGCACCGAGGACGCTCCAGACGAACGGCGCGTGACCCTGGGCGCTCAGCCAGGGGAAGTAGTGGTCGCTGGCGACCTCGAGGTCGAAGCCGACGTCCTCGGCCTTGCGGGCGAAGCGGACCAGGTCCTTGGGACCGGCCTGCTCGGTCATCAGGGTGTAGCCGAATCGGGTCATGGGACAGGCATACCCGTGGGTGCCGGGTCGGTAGACCTCGGCTGGTCCTCAGGCGAGCAGCGTCTCGGCGATCGCGTCGGGGGTGAGCCCGATGGCCGCGAGCACCTGCCCGCGGGAGGCGTGGTCGAGGAACTCCTTGGGGATCCCGAAGGGTCGCACCGGCGCCGTGACGCCGGCCTGCTGCAGCGCGAGCGTGATCGCGGAGCCCACGCCGCCGGAGACGAGGTTGTCCTCGATGACGACGACCTGGTCGGCGCGGCGAGCCTCGTCCACCACGTCGTCGCTGACCGGGAGCGCCCACACTGGGTCGACGACCCGGACGGACCGGCCGGCGTCCTCGAGCCGGGTGGCCACGCCCAGGGCGGTCGGCACCATGGAGCCCACCGCGACCACGAGGGTGTCGACGTGCTCCTCCCCCGGGCCGTGCAGGACGTCGACGGTGCCGCGCTGCTCGAGGGCGGGGATCGGCGCGGGCGGGTTGCCCTTGGCGAAGCGGATGATCGAGGGGGCGTCGGTGATGTCGACCGCGCGGCGCAGCGCGAGGTCGATCTGCTCGCCGTCGCGGGGGGCCGCGAGGTGCAGCCCCGGCACGACGTTGGCCAGGGTCATGTCCCACATGCCGTTGTGCGACGCGCCGTCCGACCCGGTCACGCCGGCCCGATCCAGCACGAAGGTCACGCCCGCCCGGTGCAGCGCACAGTCCATGAGCAGCTGGTCGAAGGCGCGGTTGAGGAAAGTCGAGTAGATCGCCACGACCGGGTGCAGCCCGGCGTAGGCCAGACCCGCGGCCATGGTCACGGCGTGCTGCTCGGCGATGCCGACGTCGATGACCCGCTCGGGGAACTTGAGGGAGAAGTCGCGCAGCCCGACGGGGATGAGCATGGCGGCGGTCAGGGCCACCACGTCGTCGCGCTCCTGGCCGAGGGCGACCAACGAGTCGGAAAAGTCGTCGGTCCAGGAGCGGCCCGACACCTCGAGGGGCAGGCCGGTCTCGGGGTTGATGACGCCCACCGCGTGGAACTGGTCGTCCGCGTGCTGGCGGGCGGGGCGGTAGCCCTTGCCCTTCTTGGTCAGGACGTGGACCAGCACCGGCGAGCCGTAGCCCTTGGCCTGGCGCAGCGCCACCTCGAGGGCGTGCTCGTCGTGCCCGTCGACCGGACCGACATACTTGATGCCGAGGTCCTCGAAGAGCCCCTGCGGCGCGACGATGTCCTTGAGACCCTTCTTGATCCCGTGCAGGGTCTCGAAGGCGGGGCGCCCGACCACGGGAGCCCCCGAGATGGCGCGCTTGCCGATGCTCAGCATCCGCTCGTAGCCCTGGGTGGTGCGCAGCGTCGACAGGTGCTCGGCGAGCCCGCCCGTGGTGGGGGCGTAGGACCGCTCGTTGTCGTTGACGACCACGACGAGGGGCAGGTCCTTGCGGGCGGCGATGTTGTTGAGCGCCTCCCAGGCCATGCCGCCGGTCAGGGCCCCGTCGCCGATGACGGCGACCGTGTGCCGCTGGCGGTCACCCGTGAGCTGGTGGGCGATGGCGATCCCCTCGGCCCAGGACAGGGAGGTCGACGCGTGGGAGTTCTCGACCACGTCGTGCTCGGACTCGGCGCGGGACGGGTAGCCGGAGAGCCCGCCCTGGGCGCGCAGGGCCGAGAAGTCCTGCCGCCCGGTCAGCAGCTTGTGGACATAGCTGATGTGTCCGGTGTCGTAGACGATCGTGTCGTGCGGCGACTCGAAGACGCGGTGCAGCGCGATGGTCAGCTCGACGACGCCGAGGTTGGGGCCGAGGTGCCCGCCCGTCCTGGCCACCTGGTTGACCAGGAACTCCCTGATCTCCGCCGCCAGGGCGGGGAGGCGAGAGGCGGGCAGCCGACGCAGTGCCGTCGGGCTGGTGATGGTCGAGAGCACACCTTGAGCCACGAGTGGATCCGACTCCTTCGGAAGAGGACGCGACTTGCGAGTCTAGACCAGCGGATGGTCCCGGACGGGCGGGGCGGGCTCAGAGCCGGGGCACGAACCGGCGCCCCTGCATGGCCTCGTGCACGAGGTGGACGCTGCGCGCCGTGGCTCGCAGGCGCACCCCCTCCGCCTCGAGGTCGGCCATGACGTCGCGGAGCGCCTCGGGGGGCAGCTCCTCGCCCAGCGCCACCCGCACCTGGCGGTAGGCCTGCCGCATCGCGGCGAGCTGGGCGTCCACGTGCTGCACCGCCACCCAGGCGAGCGCCTGCGGGTGCCGGCGCCACGACGCGTAGCCGCGGAAGTCGGCCGGGCACTGGTCGAGCAGCCACGGGACGGCGTGCTCGCGCCAGCCCTGGCTCTCGGGCGGCGGGATCTCCCCGGGCCAGCCGGGTGGGACGTGCGCGGTCATGGGACCAGTGTGCCGCGGGCCTCTGACAGACCCTCGGCGGCGGGACGCCCGGGACGTGGTCGTCCCCGCCGATCGTGACGGATGCCGTATGCCGGATGCCGGATACCGGATGCCGGACCCCGTATGCCGGACGCCGTGCTCCCTGTGCCCACGCCCTGTGCCGTCAGGCGGTCGCCACCGTGACGTCGTCGGGCAGGCCCTCCACCGTGGCCGTCCCGTCCGCCGCCACCGTGACCGAGAACGCCGTCGGGCCGAAGCGCAGGCCCCGCACGGTGAGCGGGCCGAAGGGCAGCGACGGCAGCGGCCGCACCTCGACCTGCCGCCCGGGCACGTCGACGCGCAGGCCGAGGACGGCGGTCACGACGGCGGCGGCCGACGCTGCGGACCAGGCCTGCGGGCGGCAGGACGCGGGGTACGGCGCCGGGCGACCGAGGACCGGGTCCCCGGCATACAGCTCGGGCCATCGGTAGCCGAAGGCGACCGACGAGGCGACCAGGCTGCGGGCCACGTCCCCGGCCCGCTCGGTGCGGCCCTCGGCCACCAGGCCGAGGAGCCCGATAGCCGTGTCGTGGACCCACACCGAGCCCGTGTGGTAGCCGATGGGGTTGTAGGCGGGGTTGCTGCGCGAGAGCGTGGCGATGCCGTAGGGGCCGAGCAGGTCAGGCCCCGTCAGGGTGTCGGCGACGAGGGCGGCCTCGTCCGCAGTGAGGGCACCCGAGCCGAGGGCGTGGCCCATGTTGGACCCGATCCCGTCCACCGGGCGCCCGTCTGCGTCCAGGGCCATGGCCAGGTGCGGACCCCGCGGCCCGCGCACCCAGTAGGCCTCGCGGACCCGGGTCGCCAGCGCGTCGGCCAGCCGGTCCAGGTCCGCGAGCTCCTGCGGCGTGCCGGCGTCCAGGGCCTCCAGCAGCGCTCGGGCCTCGCGAGCCGCCTCGACCGCGTAGGTCTGCGCCTCGAGCAGGGCGATCGGCGCGGGGGCGATGGAGCCGTCGGAGCGGCGCATCGAGTCGCCGCTGTCCTTCCAGCCCTGGTTGGCCAGCCCCGTCCCGCTGCGGTCGACGTAGCGGAGCAGCCCGTCGGGGCTGTCCTGCACCTGTCGGGCGATCCACCCGAGGGCCGCCCGCAGGGGCGGGAGCAGGTCACGCACCTCGTCCTCGGGGAGGCCGTGGCGCCACGCGTCGTGCAGCAGGCACACCCACAGCGACGTGGCGTCCACCGTGCCGTAGTAGGTGGACGGCAGGGCCAGGCCGGTGACGTCGTCGACGTACCGCTCGCGGCGCACCTCGTGCAGGATCTTGCCGGGCTCCTCCGCGGTCGTGGGGTCGTCCACGCGGCCCTGGCGTCGGGCCAGGGTGCGCAGGGTGCCCCCCGCGAGGGTGGTCCCGAAGGGCAGGGACAGCCGGGCGGCCCAGATCGAGTCGCGACCGAACAACGTGAGGTACCACGGGGACCCGGCACCCGCGAAGACGTCGTCCGGGGCGTCGGGGTCCCGCATCGTCAGCTGGCGCAGGTCCTCGAGCGCGCTGCTGACCACGACGTCGAGGCGGGTGTCGGCGGCCTCGACCAGCACCGAGGACCAGTCCACCAGGTCCGCGCCGGGGTCGGCGTCGAACGCCGTGGCGGCGAGGCGCTGGGTGACCACCGACACCCGCACCGACCTGGTCTGGCCCGGGGGCACCTCGAGGTCGAAGCGGATGCGCGAGGGCCGGTCCGGCTCCCCCGCCTCGACGGCGGAGGGTCGCGGCTCGGTCACGACGTGCGTGAGGTGCCGGTCGTCCGACCAGGTGAGGACCACGTCGGGGGTGCGGGCCCCCGCGGTCATCGTGGGCAGCAGCGGGCCCGCGGGCTCGCCGGACTTGACCGCGCCCAGGGAGGCCACGTCCCCGCCGATCTCCACCACCAGGCGGGTGCGGACGGTCTCGGCCGCGCGTGAGGTCAGGCGGATGGTCTCGGTCATCCCCGCGTCGTGCACCGCCCGGACGCGCCGCAGCTCGACCGTGGGGTCCGGGCCGGGGGTGCCGAGGTGGCGCAGAGAGGTGAGGACATGGGTCTCGGGCCCGACGCTCGAGGACATCACCAGGTCGCCGGCGTGGTCGTCGGCCAGCACCCTGAGGTGGGAGACGACACGACGGTCGTCGACGAAGACCCCCGTGCCAGGCGCGGTCATCGTCCCGTCGCGCGCGGACAGCGCCGTGGCATTACCGTGAACTGCCAGCTCCAGCTCGTGCAGCCATGGCCGCCGGCGGCTGGCGTCTGGTGTCAAGCGGCTCTGCTCCGGCACGGGACGACCTCTCGTGGAGACCCGAGCGCCGCTGTTGACAGGCTGATTGCCCGGGGTGACGATGATTCTGATCGTTCAAAGATGATGATACCTCGCAGCGATCGCACAGCCTGTCCAAGGAGTCGATGGTGACGATGAGCAGCAGCATGGGGCACCGCCGCGCGACGATCAACGACGTCGCCCGGGCGGCCAACGTGTCACGGCAGACCGTGAGCAACGCCGTCAACCGGCCGGATCGCGTCGCACCCCAGACGCTGCAGCGGGTGCAGATCGAGATCGACCGTCTCTCCTACCGCCCCAGCTCGGCCGCCAAGTCCCTGCGCGAGCAGCGGGCGGGCGCGATCGGCCTCGAGCTCGACGCCCGCGGCGACGCCGCCAGCGCCGAGGTGGCCTATCCCTTCCTCACCCAGCTCTCCCTGGCCGCCCGCAGCCACCGCTGCCACGTCGTCACCTTCGGGACGGACTCCCCCACGCCCACCACCTCGGGCTACGAGTCCATGGTGCGGGCCCACCTGGTCGACGCCTTCGTGCTCTACGGCACCCACCACGGCGACCCGCGCCCCGAGTGGCTCAACGAGCACGGCATCCCCTTCGCGACCTTCGGGCGGGTCTGGGACGACCCCGAGTTCACCGCCTGGGGCGACGTCGACGGCCGCGCCGGCACGACCGCCGCGGTGCGTCACCTCGTCGACCAGGGCTACCGGCGGGTGGCCTTCCTCGGCTGGCCCGAGGGCTCGGCCGTCGGGGACGACCGCCTGAGCGGGTGGCGCGACACCGCGGCGGATCTCGGCGTCCTCGACGAGTCGCTGGTGGCTCGCACCGAGCAGGACCTCCCGCAGGCCAAGGCCGCCGCGGCCGACCTGCTGGGGTCGCTCCAACCGGGTGACGCGATCGTCTGCGTCTCGGACATGGTCGCCCTCGGCGCCCGGCATGCCGTCGTCGACGCCGGCCTCGTCCCCGGCCGGGACATCGGCCTCGTCGGCTTCGACGGGACCAGCACGGCCGGCATGTTCGACCTGACCACCGTGGTGCAGCCGCTGGCCGAGATCGTCGAGCACCTGCTCACCCAGATCGACGTCCTCCTCGCCGACGGCGACGAGCCGGCGCAGGGAGCCCTGCTGGCGCCGACCCTGCGCCTGGCCGGCAGCACGAGACGTCCCTGACGAGAGGGCGACCTCACCACGAGCCCGACCCCGCCCCGCGGCGGGTGGGCGGCATACCCGTCGATCCCCAGATTTGAACGATCCAACCCCGAGCACCAACCAAGCGCACCCACCGTCCCGGACCACCAGGAGCCAACGATGACTCTCCCCACCCGCACCGTCGTCCTCGTCAGCCTCGCGGCCACGACCGCCCTCGCCCTCGGGGCGTGCGGCGGAGGGGGGTTCGACGCCGCCCCGAGCAGCAGCGCCCCCGCGGCGCAGTCCGGACCGGCCTCCCTGCGGATGCTGGTCGGCGTCTCCAACGACGTCGAGCTCGGGGCCGTCCGCAAGGCCACCGAGGCGTGGGCGGCCAAGACCGGCAGCTCCGTGCAGGTCACCGGCACCGCCAAGCTGCCCGAGGAGCTGGCCAAGGGCTTCGCCGGGGGCTCCCCCGTCGACCTGTTCTACCTCGAGCCCGCCCAGGTGGGCACCTTCACCAAGGCCGGCAACCTCTACGCCTACGGCGACCAGCTGACGGGCCTGGACTACGTCCCCTCGCTGCGGCAGACCTTCACCATCGACGGCAAGCTCCAGTGCGCGCCCAAGGACTTCTCCACCCTCGCCCTCGTGATCAACGAGGAGCTCTGGACCAAGGCCGGCCTCACGGACGCCGACGTCCCCAAGGACTGGGCCGGCCTCGAGCGGGTCGCCACCCGCCTGACCACCGGATCCCAGACGGGGCTGGTGATCTCCCCCGAGTTCCAGCGCGTGGGTGCCTTCATGACCCAGGCCGGGGGCTGGGTGCTGTCCGAGGACGGCAAGACGGCGACGGCCGACTCCCCCGAGAACCTCGCCGGCCTCACCGAGGCGCAGAAGCTCCTGCGCAGCGGTGCCATGAAGCTCTCCAAGCAGGTCGACGCGGGCTGGGGCGGCGAGGCCCTGGTCAAGGGCAAGGCCGCCATGACGATCGAGGGCAACTGGATCCGTGGCGCGCTCGCCAAGGACGCCCCCGACCTCAAGGTCAAGGTCGTCGAGCTGCCCGCCGGCCCCAAGGGCAAGGGCACCCTGATGTTCACCAACTGCTGGGGCATCGCCGCCAAGAGCAAGAACCAGGCCGCCGCGGTGGACCTCGTGAAGTTCCTCGGCGAGGACGCCCAGCAGCTGAGCGCCGCCAAGGCCTTCGGGGTCATGCCGTCGACCACCTCCGCGATGGCCAAGTACAAGGCGGCCACCCCGGCGGACGCCGCCTTCGTCGCCGGGGCGTAGTACGGCAAGGGAATGCCCACCACGCCTGGCTTCGACGCGGTGCTCGCGGACGCCAACGCCCCAGATCGAGTCCCTGGCGACCGGTGACCCCAAGGCCATCCTCACGACGATGCAGCTCAACGCTGAGGCAGCGATCAAGGGCTGACCGGGCCGTCGGCAGCGAGAGGACGCCATGACAAGCCCCACGACGGAGCGACGTTCGCGACGGTCCGGGCCCGGCATCCACGCCGGGCAGACCGCCGCGGGTTGGGCCTTCACCCTGCCGATGATCGTGGTCCTCGGCACCTTCATGATCGTGCCGATCGGTATGGCGCTCTACGTCTCCTTCACGCGCTGGAGCGGCAACGGCGACCCGTTCGTCCAGGCCAACGCCCCGTTGGTCGGCCTGGACAACTACGCGACGCTGCTGTCCGGCCAGGGCCTGACCGGGCGCGACTTCATGACCTCGGTCGGCAGCCCGTCGGTCGCGATGCTCGTCCTGATCCTGCTGGCCGTGTGGACCACGACCGGGACCTTCATGCTGATGTTCCTCGCCGCCCTGCAGGACCTGCCCGAGGACGTCGACGAGGCGGCCGCGCTCGACGGCGCCACGGGCTGGCAGAAGCTGTGGTACGTCACGGTCCCGCAGCTGCGGTCCGTGCTCTTCCTCGTGGTCACGCTGGGCCTGATCGGCACCTGGCAGGTCTTCGACCAGGTCTACGCGACCGGCGGCGGCTCCCCCGGCAAGACCCTGCTCACCCCGGCCTACCTGTCCTACGAGCAGTCCTTCAAGCAGGGCCGGTTCGGGACCGGGGCCGCGATGGCCTTCATCATCTTCGTGATCATCGTGCTGCTCACCTGGGTGCAGCGCCGGGTCATGACCGAGCGCGACGAGGTGGGGCGATGAGCCTGCGACGCACCCTGGCGTACGCCGTGCTGGTGGCGGCGGCCGTGGTCTACCTCTACCCCTTCGTCATCCAGGTGGCCACGTCCCTCAAGACCGACCCGGACGCCTCGACCAACCCCCTGTCGCTGCTCCCCCACCCCCTCTCGACCCAGGCGTGGGGCGCGGTGCTCGGCAGCGGCGACAGCCAGCTGCCCGTCCTGCGGTGGCTGACCAACTCGGTGGTCGTGACCGTGGCCGTGACGGCCGGCCGGGTGTTCTTCGACTCCCTCGCCGGCTACGCCCTGTCGCGGTTGCACTTCCGCGGGCGCGGCGCGGTCTTCGCCCTGGTCCTGGCCGTCATGTCGGTCCCCGGCGTCGCCCTGCTCATCCCCAAGTTCCTCATGGTCAAGTACCTCGGCATCTACGACACCTACGCCGCGATGATCCTGCCGCTGCTGGTCGACGCGGCCGGCGTCTTCATCATGAAGCAGTTCTTCGACAGCGTCCCCGTCACCATCGAGGAGGCCGCCCGCCTGGACGGCGCGTCGGTCTTCCGGACCTTCTGGTCGGTGATCCTGCCCATGGCGCGACCCGCGCTGATCACCTTGACGATCCTGTCCTTCCAGGGTTCGTGGAACGAGTTCAGCCACTTCCTGGTGGTGACGGGCAGCCCCGAGCACAAGACGCTCGTGACCGGCCTGGCGGACCTGACCGCGGGCGGGCTGGGGTCCGGGACGCAGTTCCCGCTCAAGATGGCGACGGCCCTGATCACGACCATCCCGGTCGCCGTCCTGTTCTTCGTCTTCCAGCGGCACCTCGTCCGGGGCGCCAACGGCGGGGCCGTCAAGGGCTGAGGCAACCCTCAACGGCCTCGACGGCCCCGCCGGCCGCGTCGGCGGGGCAGGACGCGTGATCAGGCCTTGGACGGGTCGCGGAAGTACTGCCAGGCGTCGCTCATGCGCTTGGCCTGACCGGCGGTGAAGCTGTCCATGCACGAGTCCTGCGTGTAATCCATGAAGTTGTGGATCGGGTCCAGACCGGGAGCGTCGCAGGAGTCGGCGCCGACGGGGCAGTCGAACTGCGGGTGCGCCTCGGCAGGGGTGTCGGCGACGAAGTCGTTGGACCACGTGCAGCCGCCCTGGAAGGTGTGGTAGAGCGAGAGCCAGTGCCCGGCCTCGTGGACCAGGGTGTCGCCGAGCGCGTACTTGCCGGCGGTGCCGCCCGGCATCGACTCGTCGAGCATCACCACGCCGTCGAGGTAGTCGCGCCCGTTGTTGTAGTCCTTGGGGAAGTAGGCCCAGCCCAGCAGGCCGCCCCCGATGTCGCCGGTGTAGACGTTGAGGGTCCGGGAGTCGCCCGTGTGCAGGGCGGCCTTCATGGCCTTCTCGGTCTTGCCCGGGACGACCGTGTACCACGCCGGGTTCACGGTGTGGTCGATGCCCGCCAGGCGCCAGCGGAAGGGTGTGTCGGCGCCGCCGGTCTGCCCGCTGTAGGACGCGTTCATGACGTCCATCTGCGCCGCGATCATCCGCTCGTAGCGCGCCCGCTCGGCGGCGGTCAGCACGTGGTCCGACGTGACGTGGAAGACGACGGGGACCGTCACGCTTCCGGGGGCCAGCTGCGGGAAGCTCTTGAGCACGCCGTAGGCCTTGGCGCCGCTGCCGCGGGTGACGTCCGGCTCCTCGGCCGCGGAGGTGTCCTTCTTGCGGGCGGCCGAGAACAGCTCGAGGCAGTCCTGCACGGCGGCGGACGGCTGGACGGCGGTGCTCGCCGCGGTGGGGGCGGCGACGGTGGAGGTGGCGACGGTGGAGGTGGCGACGGCGGCGGGACCGGCGGTGATCGCCGCGGCGGCAGCGATCGCGAGGGCACCGGGGAGAGCGAGCCTGCGGGACATGGCAGAGCCTTTCGTTGGGGGTTGCGTGACCGTATGCCGGACCCGCCCCTCACGTCAGCACCCGAATGGGCGAAACGCCCGGCTCGTTCCCAGCGAGGGACCGTCCCGGCGACGGCTCGCGGGGCCGGCCGTCTGTCGGTGGCGCCCCCTACGATGCGGACCATGGAGCAGCACGTCATCGTCGTCGGGGTCGAGACCACGACCGTCCGCGTGGTCGAGGAGCCGGCCCGCTCGCGCACGGCCGCCGTGGTCGTGGTCCCGCCCACGGCCGACCCGATGGTCGTGGCGGAGCTGCGGGCCCGGGACGTCACGGTCGTCGAGGCGGCCCGCACGGACGAGCGGGTCCTGCGCGAGGCCGGCGTCCACCGGGCGCGGGCCGTCATCGTCCTCGGCCGGGACGAGGTGGCCTCCACGAGGACGGCCCTGGCGGTCGAGGATGCCGACGGGCGCGTCCCCATCGTGCTCGAGGTCGTCAACCCGGCGTTCGGCTCGCGGCTCGCCCCGCTGCTCGGCGACTGCACCGTCCTGTCCCCCGCCCAGCTGGCGGCGCCGGCCTTCATCGGGGCCGCGATCGGCGACGGCGAGGTGCAGGCCCTGCGGCTCGGCGGTCGTGACGTGGTGGTGGGTCCCAGCACATCGGTCGCCGGGCAGGTGCTGGCCGACCTCGGGGACCCCGTGCGCGGGCCGCTCCCGGACGCCCACGGCGCGAGCGCAGACGTGCGCCCGGACGACGCGACGGCCGTGGTCATCGGCACGCAGCACCGCCACCACGGCCGGCAGGTCCGCACCCGCGGGATCCTGGGCGGCGCCGCACGACTGCTGGACCGGCGCCAGCGGATCGTGCTCCTGCTCCTGCTCGGCGTCATCCTCGCGAGCACGGCCTACTTCCACAGCACCGCCGGCAAGGACTGGCTCACCTCGCTCTACCTCGCGTTCACCACGGCGACGGGGACGGGCTACGGCGACCCGGACGACGCCGAGCTGACGGTGCGGTTCACGGCGATCGTCATCCAGGTCATGGGCCTGCTGCTCGCCTCCGGCCTGACGGCCGTCATGACCGACGCCCTGACCAGCTCGCGCCTCGCCACCCTCACGGGCAGCGTCCGCGGGCGGCCCCGGCACCACGTGGTGGTGTGCGGGCTCGGCCGGATCGGCACCGCCGTGGTCGTGGGCCTGCGCGAGCGCGGGATCCCGGTGGTCGCGGTCGAGCGCAACGAGGAGGCCTACGGCGTCAACCGGATCCGCCGCCTCAAGGTGCCGGTCGTGATCGGCGAGGCGAGCGACCCCTCCACCCTCGAGGAGGCCGGCATCCACCGCTGCGACGCCGCCATGGCCCTGACCGACGACGACGCCGTCAACCTCGGGATCTCCCTGGTGGCCAGGGCCGCCCGCGAGGACCTGCGTATCGTGACCCGGCTCTACGACGACGACCTCGCGACCCGCGTCGAGCGTCGGCTGCAGCTCGGCGCGACCCGGTCGGTGTCCATGCTGACCGCGCCGGCATTCGTGGCGGCGGCCCTCGGGCGTCCCCGCTCCACGATCGTCCCTGTGGGGCGCCGGGTGGTCCTGCTCACCGAGCTGCAGGTCGAGGAGGACGCCGGGCTGGTGGGGGTGCTGCCGTCCCAGCTGTCGCAGGGCGGCGACGTGCGGCTGCTCGCCGTGCGGCGCGAGGGCGGCGCGTGGGTCTGGCACGAGCCGGACGAGGCGTTCGGCCCCGGCGACCGGATCGCGGTCGCCGCCACCCGCACCGGGCTCGGGCAGCTGCGGCTCGCCTGCCGACCCCCAGCGTGACGGCGCGGGACGGCATACGGCCGTGGCCCGGTCCCCCTCGAGGAGGAACCGGGCCACGACCAGCCGGACGACGCTGGGTCGTCAGGCGGTGACGAGCGACCGCAGGACGTACTGCAGGATGCCGTCGTTGAGGTAGTACTCACGCTCGCCGGGGGTGTCGATCCGGACGACCGCGTCGAACTCGACCGTGTCGCCGCCGTCCTTGGACGCCGTGACGTGCACGGTCTTGGGGGTCTTGCCCTCGTTGAGCTCGGTGACCCCGGTGATGTCGAAGGTCTCCGTGCCGTCCAGGCCCAGCGAGTCGGCCGACTCGCCCTCGGGGAACTGCAGCGGCAGCACGCCCATGCCGATCAGGTTGGAGCGGTGGATGCGCTCGTAGGACTCGGTGATGACCGCCTTGACGCCCAGCAGGCGCGTGCCCTTGGCCGCCCAGTCGCGCGACGAGCCCGAGCCGTACTCCTTGCCGCCGAGGATCACCAGCGGGACGCCGGCCTCCTGGTAGGCCTCGGACGCCTCGTAGATCGTCGTCTGCTCGCCACCGTCGAGGAAGTTGCGGGTGTAGCCGCCCTCGACGCCGTCCAGCAGGAGGTTCTTGAGACGGATGTTGGCGAAGGTGCCGCGCACCATGACCTCGTGGTTGCCGCGGCGCGAGCCGTAGGAGTTGAAGTCCTTGCGCTCCACGCCGTGCTCGGCGAGGTACGTGCCCGCAGGGCTGTCGGCCTTGATCGACCCGGCCGGGCTGATGTGGTCGGTGGTGACCGAGTCGCCCAGCTTGGCGAGCACCCGCGCGCCCGAGATGTCCTCGGCCGGCGTGAGCTCCATGGTCATGCCGTCGAAGTAGCTCGGCTTGCGGACGTAGGTCGAGTCCTGGTCCCACGCGAAGGTCTTGCCCTCGGGCGTCTCCAGGCCCTGCCAGCGCTCGTCCCCGGCAAAGACGTCCTTGTAGTCGTCGACGAACAGGTCGCGGCTGATCGACTCGGCGATCGTGCGCTCGACGTCCTCCGGCGAGGGCCAGATGTCCTTGAGGTAGACGTCCTTGCCGTCGGTGTCCTGACCGAGCGCCTCGGCCTCGAAGTCGAAGTCCATCGTCCCGGCCAGGGCGTAGGCGATGACCAGCGGCGGGGACGCCAGGTAGTTCATCTTGACGTCCGGGCTGATCCGGCCCTCGAAGTTGCGGTTGCCCGAGAGCACGGCCGACACCGACAGGTCGTTGTCGTTGATGGCCTTGCTGATCTCGTCGTCGAGGGGCCCGGAGTTGCCGATGCAGGTGGCGCAGCCGTAGCCGACGAGGTGGTAGCCCAGCGCCTCGAGGTGCGGCCACATGCCGGCCTTGTCGTAGTAGCCGGTGACGACCTGCGAGCCCGGCGCCATGGAGGTCTTGACCCACGGCTTGGCCTTGAGACCGCGCTCGTTGGCGTTCTTGGCCAGCATGGCCGCGGCCATCATGACCGACGGGTTGGAGGTGTTGGTGCAGGACGTGATCGAGGCGATCGCGACGTGGCCGTGGTCGATGTCGAAGGTGCCCTTGTCGGTCGTGACCGAGACCTTGTGCGAGGGGCGCGAGGACCCGTTGCCCTCGTTGGCCGGCTGGGTGCCGCCGCTCTCGGTGTCGCTGGTCTGGGACGGGGCGTCGGAGGCCGGGAACGACCCGCCCGAGGACCCGTTACCCTCCTCGTGCTTGACATAGGTCGGCAGGACCTTGCGGAACGCGGCCTTGGCGTCGGTGAGGACGATGCGGTCCTGGGGACGCTTGGGCCCGGCGATCGAGGGCACCACGGTGCTCAGGTCCAGCTCCACCAGCTCGCTGTAGCGGGCCTCGGCGCTGGGGTCGAGCCACATGCCCTGCTGCTTGGCGTAGGCCTCGACGAGGGCGACCTGCTCGTCGTCGCGCCCCGTGAGGCGCAGGTAGTCCAGCGTCACGTCGTCGATCGGGAAGATCGCGCAGGTGGAGCCGAACTCGGGGCTCATGTTGCCGATGGTGGCGCGGTTGGCCAGCGGGAGCTCGCCGACGCCCTCGCCGTAGAACTCGACGAACTTGCCGACGACCCCGTGCTTGCGCAGGATCTCGGTGATGGTGAGGACGACGTCGGTGGCGGTGACGCCGGCGTTCATGGAGCCGGTGAGCTTGAAGCCGACGACGCGCGGGATGAGCATCGACACGGGCTGGCCGAGCATGGCCGCCTCGGCCTCGATGCCGCCGACGCCCCAGCCGAGGACGCCGAGACCGTTGACCATGGTCGTGTGCGAGTCGGTGCCGACGCAGGTGTCGGGGTAGGCCTGGCCGCCCCGCGACATGGTGACGCGGGCGAGGCGCTCGATGTTGACCTGGTGGACGATGCCGGTGCCCGGGGGGACGACCACGAAGTCGTCGAAGGCCGTCTGGCCCCAGCGCAGGAACTGGTAGCGCTCGTTGTTGCGCTGGTACTCGAAGTCCTGGTTGATCTGGAAGGACTTGGGGTTGCCCGCGGAGTCGATCTGCACCGAGTGGTCGATGACGAGCTCGGCGGGGGCCAGCGGGTTGATGCGGGTGGGGTCGCCACCCAGGTCGGCGACGGCCTCGCGCATCGTGGCGAGGTCGACGACGCACGGCACACCGGTGAAGTCCTGCATGATCACGCGCGCGGGCGTGAACTGGATCTCGGTGTCGGGGTCGGCCTTCTCGTCCCAGCCGCCCAGCGCCCGGATGTGGTCGGCGGTGATGTTGGCCCCGTCCTCGGTGCGCAGGAGGTTCTCCAGCAGGACCTTCAGGGAGTACGGGAGGGTCTGGCTGCCCTCGACCTTGTCGAGCCGGAAGATCTCGTAGGACGCGTCACCGACCTCCAGGGTGTCCTTGGCTCCGAAGCTGTTCACACTCTCTTGGCTCACGCCTGTTCCTTCCACGAAGGGTCGTTGTCTCGACGTCGAGACAACGATCTCACGGTGATGTCTTGACGTCAAGACACCTGTCGTACGCGGGATGGTGCTCCCGCCGATTGTCCCCCACCAGCGCCGTCGGGGCGAGGGCAGGGTGGTCCTGGGCGCCGGTCAGAGGACGCTCCTGCTCGTCCCGTCGCCGTCGGCCTCGGCTCGCGCGTCGCTGTCGAGCACCTCGTCGTCCTCGTCGTCCTCGTCGTCCTCCAGCTCCTCGTCGCCGGCCGGCTCGAGCAGCGCGATGCACTCGACGTGGCTGGTCATCGGGAACGCGTCGAAGGCCCGCAGGTCGGTGAGCCGGTAGCCGAGCTCCTCGGCGATGGCCAGGTCGCGCGCCAGCGCGGACGGGTCGCACGCGACGTACGCCACGGCCCGCGGCCCGAGCTGGGCGATCTGCTCCATCACCCTCCGACCGGCTCCGGAGCGTGGCGGGTCGAGGACGACCAGGTCGGCTCCTATGCCGCCGCGCGCCGCCTGCCCCAGCACCGCGTCGACGCGGCCCTGCCGCACCTCGACGTTGGCGTGCTCGGCGAGGTTGTCGAGGGCATGGTCCACGGCCTTGGCGTCGGCCTCGATGGCCAGCACGTGCCCGGACTCCCCCACGGCGTCGCCGAGCCCGGCGGCGAACAGCCCCACGCCGCAGTAGAGGTCGAGCGCGTGCTCCCCCTCGACGGGGTCGAGCATCTCGACCACCTCGGACAGGAAGGTCGTGGCGGCGCCCGGGTGGACCTGCCAGAAGCCGCGCGCCGCCACCTCGAAGCCGTGCTCCCAGTCCTCGAACGCGACCAGCTCCAGGACCGTGGGGTCGGCGCCGGCCGTGCCGTCGGCGTGCAGCGGGACGAGCACGGCCTCCTCGAGTCCCGAGGCGTCGACGACGTCGACGCCGGTGCACCCCTCCCAGGAGGTGGTCAGCACGCCGCTGGCGATCACGGGGCGGGTGGCGATGAGGCAGTCGTCGATGACCTCGACCTCGTGCGAGCGGTGCCGGCGCAGCCCCGCGTGGCCGTCCTCGGTGACGGCGAACTCGACGCGCGTGCGCCAGTCGAGCCCGTCGTCGGGTCCGGTGCCGTCGAGGGGCTCGACGACGATGCCCTCGACGTCGAGCCCGGCGAGACGGTCCAGCTGCTCGTGCACCACCGCGGCCTTGAGCTCGCGCTGGTGCTCCAGCGAGGCGTGCTGCCAGTCGCAGCCCCCGCAGCGGCCGGGACCGGCATACGGGCAGGGCGGGGTCACCCGGTGCGGCGAGGGCTCGAGGACCTCGACCGCGTCCGCCCGCAGGAACCGGTCGCCCGTGCCGCCCTCGGTGATGCGGACGCGCACCCGCTCGCCCGGCAGCGAGTGCCGGACGAAGACGACGCGGCCGTCGAGGCGCCCGACGCAGAACCCGCCGTGCCCGACGTTGCCGATCTCGAGCTCGGCCTCGGTGCCGACCAGCGACTCCCCCTTGACGCGACGCTCGCGCGCGGGCGAGGTCCGCTGCCCGCGACCCGCGTCCTTGCCGGCCCTCGTGCCGTGCCTCCTGCCGGAGGACGCTCCAGGGCGGCCGGACGAGCTCTTGGGGGTGCGGTGGGGTCCGCTCACGGGGTGGGGCCTTCCTCGGCGTGGACCAGGCCGCGGCCGCGGTCCTGGGCGGCGGTCGCCGCGTCGATCTCGTCGCGCAGGTCGTCGGACGAGCGGAGCTGGTAGGGGACGCTGGTCATCATCACGCCGGGCATGAACAGCAGCCGGCTCTTGATGCGGAACGCGCTCTGGTTGTGCAGGATCGACTCCCACCACCGGCCCAGGACGTACTCCGGGACGAAGACCATCACCAGGTCGCGGGGCGAGGTGCGCCGGATCGACGCGATGTAGCCGAGGACCGGGCGGGTGATCTCGCGGTAGGGCGAGTCGAGGACCTTGAGGGGGACGGGGATCCCGCGACGCAGCCACTCCTCCTGGAGGCGCTCGCCCTCCTCGGGGTCGACGGCCACGGTGATCGCCTCGAGGGTCGAGGGGCGCGAGGCGCGGGCGTAGGCCAGGGCGCGCAGGGTCGGCTTGTGCACCTTCGAGACCAGGACGACGGCGTGGACGCGTGACGGCAGACGACCCTCGAGCGTGTCGTCCTCGGGGACGGCCAGCTCACGGCTGACGTGCGAGTAGTGACGGCGGATGGCCTTCATCATCACGAACAGCACGACCATGGCGAGGATGGCGTACTTGGCACCGGCGGCGAACTTGGTGACGAGGACGACGAGCAGCACCGACCCGGACATGAAGGCACCGACGTAGTTGACGACGCGGCTCGTGCGGTACTGCCGCCGCTGCTTGGCGTCGGTGTCGCCGCGCAGCAGGCGGTTCCAGTGCCGGATCATGCCGATCTGGCTCAGGGTGAACGACACGAACACCCCGACGATGTAGAGCTGGATGAGCTTGGTGACCTCCGCGTTGAAGATCACCACCAGGACGATCGCGGCGGCCGCCAGGATCATGATGCCGTTGGAGTAGGCGAGACGGTCGCCGCGGTTGTGCAGCTGGCGCGGCAGATAGCCGTCCTTGGCGAGGATCGAGCCGAGGACCGGGAAGCCGTTGAAGGCCGTGTTGGCGGCCAAGATGAGGATGAGGCCGGTGACGGTCGACACGAGCACGACGCCGAGCGGGAAGTTGTCGAACACCGCCAGGGCGAGCTGCCCGATGATCGTGTGCTGGACGTAGTCCGGGCCGACGTGCTGGCCGTTCAGGAGCAGCTGCTCCTGGGGGTTCTCGGCATACTTGACCCCGGTCTGGATCGCGAGGTAGACGATCGACATGAGCATGGTCACGGACAGGGTGCCCATGAGCAGCAGGGTGGTCGCCGCGTTGCGGGACTTGGGCTTCTCGAACGCCGGGACGCCGTTGGAGATCGCCTCGACGCCCGTGAGCGCCGCGCAGCCCGAGCTGAACGCACGCAGCAGCAGGAACACCAGCGCCACGCCGGTCAGCCCCTCGTAACCGTGTTCCGGCAGCAGCTCGAACCTGGCGCTCTCGGCCTGGGGCAGCGACCCGCTCGCCGAGCGCACCATGCCCCACACCGCCATCCCGATGATGGCGAGCATGAAGGCGTAGACCGGGATGGCGAAGGCCTTGCCGGACTCGCGGACCCCCCGCAGGTTCATCGCGGTCAGCAGGACGATGAGGGCCACCGCGACCGGCATCTCGTGCCCGTCCAGACCGGGTATGGCGGCGGTGGCGTTCTGGACGCCGGACGAGATCGAGACGGCCACCGTGAGGACGTAGTCCACGAGCAGCGCGCTCGCGACGCCCAGGCCGGCCCAGGGCCCGAGGTTCTCGTTGGCGACCTCGTAGTCGCCGCCGCCGCTGGGATAGGCGTGGACGTTCTGCCGGTAGGACATGACCACGACGACCATCACGAAGACGACGCCGAGCCCGATCTGCCAGGAGTGGGTGGTCGCGAACGCCCCGCCCGCCAGGGCCAGGGTCAGGAAGATCTCGTCGGGGGCGTAGGCCACGGACGACAGAGCGTCGCTGGCGAAGATGGGGAGGGCCAGCTTCTTCGGCAGGAGCGTCTCGCCCAGCTTGTCCGACCTCATGGCGGGGCCGACGACGACGCGCTTGAGCGCACGACCTAGATCTGACACGACGACAACTGTAGGCCCGCCGGGCGGTGACGGTGGCGCGGCCCCGGACGGTGGGCGCGCCCGGTGTAGCGTTCTCACGTGCACTTCGTGATCATGGGCTGCGGCCGAGTCGGATCGACCCTGGCGCTGAGCCTGGAGGAGCGCGGCCACGACGTGGCCGTCGTGGACCAGAACGCCGCGGCGTTCCGTCGGCTGGGGCGCGGGTTCGAGGGTCGCCGGGTCAAGGGCATCGGCTTCGACCGCGACACGCTCAAGGAGGCCGGCATCGAGTCGGCCTACGCCTTCGCCGCCGTCAGCAACGGCGACAACTCCAACATCCTCGCCGCCCGCGTGGCCCGCGAGACCTTCGGCGTCGAGCACGTCGTCGCCCGCATCTACGACCCGCGGCGCGCCGAGATCTACCAGCGCCTCGGCATCCCCACGGTCGCGACCGTGCAGTGGACCGTCGACCGCGTGGTCCGACGACTCATGCCCCAGGGCTCCGTCCCCGAGTTCATCGACCCCAGCGGCCAGGTCGCCCTCAGCGAGGTCGCGATCGACCGCAGCTGGGTCGGGCTGCGCCTGTCCACCGTCGAGACCGCCACGGGCGCCCGGGTCGCCTACCTCAGCCGCCTCGGCGTCGGGATGCTCCCCGGCCCGGACACCGTGCTGCAGGAGGGCGACATCGTCCGGGTCCTGTCGACCACCGAGGACATCCCAGCCATCGAGCGCGCGCTCGCCGCCGCGCCGCCCACGGAGTGAGGTCAGCCAGTCCCATGCGCGTCGTCATCGCCGGAGCCGGGTCCGTGGGTCGCTCCATCGCCCGCGAGCTGCTCCACAACGGTCACCAGGTCCTGCTCGTCGACAAGGACGCCGACGACGTGCAGGCCAGCCGCGTCCCTGAGGCCTCCTGGCTGCTGGCCGACGCCTGCGAGATCACCTCGCTGACCGAGGCGGGGCTCGCCGACTGCGACGTCGTGGTCGCGGCCACCGGCGACGACAAGGCCAACCTCGTCGTGTCCCTGCTCGCCAAGACCGAGTTCGGCGTGCCCCGCACCGTCGCCCGCGTCAACAACCCCCGCAACGAGTGGATGTTCGACGAGTCCTGGGGCGTGGACGTGGCCGTCTCCACCCCGCGACTCATGACGGCGCTGGTCGAGGAGGCCGTGAGCATCGGCGACCTGGTCCAGATCTTCACCTTCCAGAAGGGCGGGGCCACGATGGTGGAGATCACCCTCCCCTCGGACAGCCCGTATGCCGGGAGCCGCGTCGGTGACGTGGACCTCCCCCGCGACACGGCGCTGGTGGGGATCATCCGCGACGGCCTGCCGATCGCGCCCACGCGGGACGACTCGGTGGAGGCCGGCGACGAGCTGCTGTTCCTGACCGTGCAGGAGGTCGAGGACCACCTCGAGGACCTGCTCTCCCCCGGGCACCGCAAGCCGCGCACCGAGGTGGACCACGCCGAGGACGACGACGACTGACCTACCTCAGGTCGTCACATCCGCCCGGCTTCGCACGCCAGGTCGATGTGCCCGCCTGAGGTAGGCACATCCGCCCGGGTTCGCACTCCCGCCCCGCCTCGCCGACACACCTACCCCCGGCCGTCACATCGACCGGCCTTCGTTCCCCAGGCTGATGGACCTACCGGGGGCGGGTCTTGAGCCTGGGTGGCCTCCGAGCCCTTTTCTGGCCGTATGACGACCGCCGCCGCCTCGCACCGCGCCGACAACGCCGGCCCGCGAGCACGTCCGGTCACGCATCGCGCTCGCAGCGCGGGGTCGACGAACCGCGGTCGCTCCTGACCGTCAGAGCTGGCGGTCGGCCTCGTGCTCCAGCTCGTGGCGCTCCACCGGCGTCGCGCCCCTGACCAGGATCAGGCCCATCACCGCGATGGCGGCGAGATAGGCCGGCCACCCCAGCGCGATCTTGGCGATGCCGAGCGCGGCCACCTGCCCGGCGAGGTAGAGCGGGACCATCACGATCAGGCGTAGCGCGAACAACCCGACGAGCACCCAGGTCAGGCGCGCGCTCACCCGCACGAGGGGGGCGTTGCGGCGCCACCCGAGCGGGTCCTCTCGGTAGCCGGGGTCACCGATGGCCACCAGGAAGCCGACGGCCGGGACGCGCCCGAGGATCGACAGGAGGGTGCCGGCGAGATACGCGGCGCTGACCGCCATACCGGGTAGGAAGGCATCCTCGGCCCGCCCCGACCGCAGGGCGAAGAAGGCCGCCAGGGCGGTCGCGACCAGGCTGGACAGGACGTACTGCGGCGTCTGGCGCTGGGCGAGACGCAGCAGGAGCAGGATCGCCACGGGAACGAGCGAGGCGATCACCGCGGTGCGCACGTCGCTCGTGACGAGCCACACCACGACGAAGGCGATGGTGGGCAGCGCAGCCTCGAACGACCCGCGCAGGCCTCCGACGGCGGTGGCCAGCCGGGTGCGGATCAGGTGCTCGACGGTCTCGACGTCGCCGGCCACGGTCAGTGCCCCCCGGCGGTCGGCGTGCCGCGCCCGGGCAGCAGCTCGTAGCGCGGGTTGTAGATGGTGGGGACGCCGTCGACCCGGCAGACGCGGCCCTGGGCCGTGAGGTAGGTGCCGGGGCGGATGCCCGCGATGCGGCGCCGGCCGAGCCAGATGAGCTGGAGCCGCTGGGTGCCGTCATAGATCTCGGCCTTGAGGGCAGGGACCGTGCCCTCGGGGCTCAGGGTCGTGGAGCGGACCGCCCCGGAGACCGTCGCGACCTCGCGGTCGACGAGCTCGGCGATGCAGGTCACGCCGAGCCTGTCGGAGTCCGAGCGCAGCTCGTCGTCCTCGATCTCCTCGGCCGGCTGGACCATCCGGTGCAGCGCCCGGCGCAGGAAACCCCCTCGGCGGTCGGCGCGGGTGGCCATCAACGGATCTCGGTGATCTCGGGCCCGCGCTCGAAGGGCTGGAGGTCGTCGGTGCCGCGCGCGGGCCGGTCGCCCCGGTCCGCGGCAGGGTCGCCGTCCCCGGGGCCGACGCCGGCGTCGACACCGTCCTGACCGACCTCGTCGAAGCCCGGCTGGGCTCCCTCGGGCAGGGCCAGGGGCAGCAGCTCGCGCGGCGCCATCGCGTGCTCGCCGCGCACGACGACGACGTTGGCGAAGACGTGCAGCAGATCGGCGGCCTGTTGGTCGTCCTCGGCGGCCGGGCCCGAGAGGAAGCCCCGCAGGAACCAGCGCGATCCGTCGACGCCGAGGAAGCGGGCCGGGGCGAAGGTACCGGGGCCGGTGGGCATCTGCACGGCCAGCTCGGTGCCGAACCTGCCGTCGCGCGTCTCGGCCGCCCCGCCCTGGCCCTCGATGCCGGCGGCGATCTCGTCGCGGATGTCGTCCCAGATGCCGAGGGTCCGCGGTGCCGCGAAGGCCTGCAGCTGCAGGGCCGATCCCCCCAGGTGGCAGCTCACGGCCACGACCTCGCCGGTCTGCTGGTCGAGCTCGAGCCGCAGCTCCATGCCGGTGATGCCGGGGACCCACAAGGACCCGAGGTCCAGCCTCTCGCCGAGCTCGGTGACCTGGGCGCGGTCGTAGGGACCGTCCTCCGTGGCCGCGTCGTCCGCGGTCGCCTCCGACGTCGGGTCGGCGGGGATGCTGTCGACGTCGGCCTTGTCGGCCTTGCCTCGGCGGAAGAGAGCCACGGGATCGGTGTCCTTCGGTGGTCGGGTGCAGTGGGTCGTCAGGCGCGTCCGCTGGCCCCGTGCCCGGTGACTCCGCGGACGGACTCCGGCAGCGAGTCTACTGTCCGGAAGCTCGCGTGGGACACGCGTTGGAGGACCAGCTGGGCGATGCGGTCGCCGCGGCTGATCCGCACCTCGCGCTCACGGTCGGTGTTGAGCAGGTTGACCAGGATCTCGCCCCGGTAGCCCGCGTCGACCGTGCCAGGGGCGTTGACGATCGTCACGCCGTGCCGTGCCGCCAGCCCCGACCTGGGGTGGACGAAGCCGGCATACCCCTCGGGGATCGCGACGGCGATCCCGGTCGGGACCAGGGAGCGCTCCCCCGGGGCGAGGACGAGGTCCTCGCGGGCGCGCAGGTCGGCACCGGCGTCGTCGTGGTGCGCGTATGCCGGGGGCTCCAGCTCCGGGTCGAGCCGGAGCAGGAGCACCTCGATCTGGTCAGGCGCACTCACGGCAGACCGGCTGGCCGCCGACCTCCTTGGCGAGCTGGCTGCGGTGGTGCACGAGGAAGCAGCGGCTGCAGGTGAACTCGTCGGCCTGGCGCGGGAGCACCCGGACGGAGAGCTCCTCGCCGGACAGGTCTGCGCCGGGCAGCTCGAAGCCCTCGGCCTGCTCGGTCTCGTCGACGTCGACGCTCGACGAGGCGGTGTCGCCCCGACGTGCCTTGAGCTCCTCGATGGAGTCCTCGGAGAGGTCGTCGTCGGTCTTGCGCGGTGCGTCGTAGTCAGTTGCCATGTGGGGCCTCTCCATGCAGCTCTCGCCGGGGACCTCCCCCGACGGTGCGCCGGGTCCAACGCATCGCTGGTCGGTTTTGTGCCCGGTCTCGCGGCGCATTGTGCCGCAAATCGAGATCGGCTGCACCTCGGGTCGCGATCAGCTCGGGCCCGCGCCCGGATCGAGACTCAGGACGGCTCGACGAGGCCCTCCAGCAGGGGCACCAGCGCACCCACCAGACCGGCCGGCCCGGCGACCGTGACGGGGTCGGCCGGGGCGGTGTCGTGCAGCCCCCGCACCACGCCGCCGGCCTCGGTGACGACGAGCCAGGCGCCGGCAAGGTCCCACTCGTGCAGGCCACGCTCGTAGTAGACGTCGAGGCGCCCCTCCGCCACCCAGCACAGGTCCAGCGCAGCGCTGCCGCCCCGGCGGATGTCGCGGACCCGTGGCAGCACCTCGGCCACGACCCGGCCCTGATCGGCGCGCACGTCGGCGTCATAACCGAACCCCGTGCCGCACAGCGCCGCGCCCAGGTCGTCCGACTCCACGCAGACGAGGGTCTGCTCCTGCGGACCCGACCCTGGGTCGCGAGGGTCGCTGCGCAGGAGCCGGGCGCCTCCCCCACGCCGGGCGACATAGGCGTCGCCCCGGGCCGCGTCGACCACCGCGGTGGCGACCGGTGCCCACGCGCCCGGCACCGACGGGTCTCCCACCACTGCGGCGACGGAGACGGCATACGCCGGTATGTCGTAGAGGTAGTTGACCGTCCCGTCGATCGGGTCCACGACCCAGGTGATGCCGGACGTGGCGGTCACCCGCCCGCTCTCCTCGCCGTGGAACCCGTCGTCGGGGCGGGCTCGGCCGAGCAGCTCGCGCGCCAGCGCCTCGGAGCGCTGGTCCATGACCGTGACGACGTCGGTGCGGCTCGACTTGGTGGCCGCGACGCCGAGGTCGCGAGGGCGCTCGTCGACGATCAGCCGCGCGCAGGTGCGGGCCACGTCGAGGGCGAGGGACTCCAGGGCGGCCAGGTCGAGGTCGGCGGGTGGCTGCGGGGTCTGCGACATGGCGCCCAGTCTGTCACCGGGCCCCGCCCGGGGTGCGTCCGCGCCGGGGCCCGGCGCCGTCAGCCGCCGCAGAGGGCCGGTCGCCCCGAGCGGCCCCGGCAGCAGCCAGGAGGGCAGGTGGACCACAGCGGGCCGGGGGCGACCGCAGGACGCTCGACCTCCTCGCCGCGGGCCTGCGCCGCCCGCTCGAGCACCAGGTCGGCCAGCCCGGCCACGAAGTCCGGGTGCGTGCCCACGGTGGGCACGCGGTGCAGCCGCAGGCCGAGCCGTTCTGCCGTGGCCATGGCCTCGGTGTCGAGGTCGTAGACGACCTCCATGTGGTCCGACACGAAGCCGATCGGGGCGACCAGCACGTCGGAGACACCCTCCGCAGCGAGCACCTCGAGCTGGTCGTTGATGTCGGGCTCGAGCCACGGCTGCGAGGGCGGGCCGGAGCGGGAGCAGTAGGCCAGGGAGCTGGGCACGGGGACACCGATCCGCTCCTCGACGGTGGCGTCCACGAGCGCGGCCAGCTGCTCGTGCTGGTGGCGGTAGGACACGTCCGGGGCGTCCGCCGGGCCGGAGGAGTCCTGCATCCACCGCGGGATCGAGTGCGTGACGTGGACGAGGCGGGTCGACGGCAGGACCTCGCGCGGCAGCGCGGCGGCGGTGTCGGCGGTGAGCGACGCCATCGTGCGGGCGAACCCCGGGTGCGTGGCATAGACGCGCACCTTGTCGACGTCCAGGACGCGCCCCTCGGCCGCCAGCTCGCTGACGGCGTCGGCCAGGTTCTCGCGATACTGACGGCAGGAGGAGTATGACGAGAAGGCACTCGTCACCACCGTCACGACCCGGCGAGCCCCCGCGTCGTGGAGCGTCCGCAGGGTGTCGACGAGCCACGGCGACCAGTTGCGGTTGCCCAGGGCGACGGGCGTGTCCACGCCCCGGCGACCGAGCTCGTCGTGCAGCGCCGCCACCAGGGCGCGGCCCAGGTCGTTGACCGGGCTGCGGCCACCGCGGTCGTAGTAGTGCTGGCCGACCACGGCGAGCCGCTCGTCGGGGATCCCGCGTCCGGCGGTCACCTGACGCAGGAAGGGCAGCACGTCCTCGGGGCGCTCCGGACCTCCGAAGGACAGGACGAGCACGGCGTCATAGGGGTCGCAGGGATGGCTGGTCACGGGATGCTCCTCGGGGGTCGGGGGGCCGACCAGCGCCACCGCAGGGCGGCCATCCGGACGGTGAAGACGAACGCGGCGCACGCCACGCTGGGCAGGGGCCCGGTCACCTCGAGCGACGTGAGGACCACGAGCAGGGCGCTGCCGGCCAGGGCGGGCACGGCATACAGCTGGGTGCGGAGCACCTCCGGGACGACGCCGGCCAGGACGTCGCGGATCATGCCACCGCCCACGGCCGTCATGAGCCCGACGAGCACGGCCTCGAGGGCCGGCGCGTCGAGGCTCAGCGCCTTGACGGTGCCGGCGATCGCGAACGTCGCGAGACCGACGGCGTCGAAGGTCAGGACCAGCTTGGACAGCCGCTGCACCACGTGGGCGTAGCCGAAGGCCACGAGCCCGGCCAGGACGGCCGCGAGGACGAGCCGCCAGTCGGTCAGACCGACGGGTGGGACGTCGAGGACGACGTCGCGCATCACCCCGCCGCCGAGCGCCGTCACGCAGGCCAGCACGAGCACGCCGAAGATGTCGAGCCCCTTGCGGACGCCGACCAGGCCTCCGGACAGGGCGAACGCGAAGACGCCGACGAGATCGAGGCCGAGCAGGGCTTGGGGGTAGGAGTTCAGCATGTCTCGGCCAAGCCTAGTGGGCCGGTGCTGCGGCGGTCGGCGTGGTCGGTTGGTGGACGTCCCGTTCCGTGAAAACCTAGGGTCGACGTGTACTGGGCAGGTGCTGGGCATCGCCCGCGCCGCGCCTGCGAGCGGTAGGACGGAGACTTCATGAGCGTGCAGGACCTGCGGTTGGTCGGGATCTCGGACGACGGCGTGCACCTGCTGCTCGCGACCGACGACGGCACCCGCTACCGCGTCCCGCTGGACGCGGCGCTGCGGTCCGCCATCCGGCACGAGCGTCCGCGCCCCGGCGACGGCCCCGCCTCGCCGTCCGCCGGCCCGCGACAGGTGCAGGCCCTGATCCGCGCCGGCGCGTCCGCCGACGAGGTCGCCGAGCTGACGGGATGGTCGCTCGACAAGATCGCCCGCTACGAGGGGCCGATCATCGCCGAGCGGGAGCACGTGGCCGGTCTCGCCACCACCGTGCGTCTGCGGACCGGCGGTGGGCAGACCGCCCCCTTGCTGGGTGCCCGCGTCGCCGACCGTCTCACCGAGCGCGGCGTGGACCCGACGAGCGCGTCCTGGGACGCGTGGCGCGCCGCGGACTCGCCGTGGACCCTTGCTCTGACCTTCGCCGCGGGCGGCCGGCTGCGCGAGGCCCGCTGGCACTTCGACCTCAGCACCCGGGCCGTCGACCCGGTGGACGACGAGGCGCGCTGGCTCAGCGGCGACGACGCCCCTGCCACGCCGGGCCCCGCTCCCCTCGTGCCGCTCAACGCCACCCCCCGCGTCTACGACGTCGAGTCCGAGGGCGGCATCCACTCCGCGCAGCAGGACGACGACCCCGGCGACGACCTGCGCCCCATCACGGCCACCGAGCCCGCCCGGGCCCGCCGCCAGCACGACGAGGACGAGGACAGCGACCTCGTCGACTCGATGCGCGAGCGCAGCAGGGCGCGCCGTCGGCGCGCCCCGTCACGCCCGGCCCGTCCGGTGGCGTCCCAGGAGTCACTGATCCCCGTGTCCGGCGACGACCCGGCGCGCGTCACCTCGCCGGTCGAGCCCGCGTCGGCCCCGGTCGAGTCTGCTCCGGTCGAACCGGCCCCAGCGCGACGCGGACGGTCGCGCAAGCGCGGCGCGCAGCAGCCCCCGCCCCCCGCCCCGAATGAGACGGCTACCAGTCCGACGTCGAGCCACACAGACGCACAGGGCGCACAGGACACAGGGGACGCAGAGCCCGCGCAGCACGCACCAGACCCGTCGGACGCGCCGGCAGCAGCGAGGGGCGCCGGGTCACGGGCCGCGCCCACGGTGCCCCTGGCGCGTGAGGAGATCGCGGCCGCCCTGTCGCAGGGGTCGGTCGGCGAGCTGGACGCCGTCGTGGACGAGGTCATCGCCGACCGGGAGCTCGAGTCCGCGAGTGCCTCCACGCCTCCCGCACCCGACGAGCCGGCGCTGCCCCAGGGGGGCCCGGTGAGCCGGGAGTCGCTGCGGCCGGACGACGGCACCGAGGACGCGGCGAACCCCGCGCCTCGACCTCACCCACGCGTGCCCGGCCAGGTCGCCCTGCCCGAGCTGGACCACCGGGACGACGACGCGAGCGAGGGCGCTGAGGTGGCCTCGCCGAGCCGCGCCACCGAGGTGCCCCACATGCCCGACGACAGCGCTGCCCCGATCGACGAGGCCACGTCGCTGGCGGACCGCACGAGCGGCACCAGCTCCAGGGCGGCAGACGTGGAGTCCGAGAAGTCGTCCAACAAGCTGCCGCAGGCCGATCCGTCGGTCGGCGCGCAGCCTGGTCGGGCGGAGCCCGCGCCGCCGGCAGCCGCGCAGCCCGACGCAGAGCAGCCGGAGGCAGAGCAGCCGGCGACCAACCGTTCGCAGCGGCGGGCGCAGGCCCGACGCAAGGCCGGTCGGCCGTCGGTGCCCAGCTGGGACGACATCATGTTCGGCGCCAAGCCGGAGTGACCGTCTGACGCGGTGGCCCCTAGCGCCTCCGGCTCAGCGGTCCCGCGAGGACAGCACGCAGAACTCGTTGCCCTCCGGGTCGGCGAGCACCTCCCAGGTGACGTCCGCACGGTCCTGACCCACGTCGACCCGACGGGCCCCGAGGGCGACCAGGCGGTCGATCTGCGCCTGGCGGTCGTCGCTGACGTGCGGGGCGAGGTCGATGTGGAGACGGTTCTTGACCTCTTTGCCCTCGGGCACCGGGACGAACACCAGCCCGGGCGGGGTGGAGGCCCAGCGGTCGGCCGCGATCGGATCCTCCGACAGGTCCCGTGGGACGACGGCGACCTCGTGCTCGTCCTCGTAGACGATGTGCCAGTCGAGCACCTCGACCCACCAGCGGGCCTGGGCGGCGATGTCGTGGCAGTCGATGACGATGGTGTACCAACGCAGGTTCATGCCCCCAGCCTCCCAGCGGATGCGGACGATCTGCGTCCTGCTCTGGGACGACCGTGCGCGCCGGCCCTGGAGGTCCAGGGCCGGCGCGCACGGCATACGGCAGGTCAGGCGGTGGCGTCGCTGTCCCCGACCGTGGCGCGGCCCGCCTCGAGCCGGGCGACCGGCACGCGGAACGGCGAGCAGGACACGTAGTCCAGCCCCACGGAGTCGAAGAAGTGGATCGACGCGGGGTCTCCACCGTGCTCGCCGCAGACGCCGAGGTGGATGCCGGGGTTGCCCGCGCGGCCGCCCTCGGCGCCGAGCTGGACCAGCCGACCCACGCCGGTGCGGTCGATCGTCTCGAACGGCGACACCGTGAAGACGCCCTTGTCCATGTAGTTGGTGAAGAACGCCGCCTCCACGTCGTCGCGCGAGAAGCCCCAGGTCGTCTGGGTCAGGTCGTTGGTCCCGAACGAGAAGAAGTCGGCGGACTCGGCGATGCGCTCGGCCGTGAGGGCGGCGCGCGGCAGCTCGATCATGGTGCCGATCGGCATCTGCAGCTCGACGCCCTGCTGCTCGGCGACCTCGGCGATGATGCGCTCGGCCTCGTCCCGGATCAGGTCCAGCTCGTTGATGGAGCCCACGAGCGGCACCATGACCTCGGGCCGGGGGTCGCCCCCCGCCTGCTTGCGGATGGCGGCGGCCTCGGCCAGCGCCCGCACCTGCAGCGCGAACAGACCCTTGACGGTCAGGCCGAGGCGGACGCCGCGCAGACCGAGCATCGGGTTGGACTCGTGTTGCTTGCGCACGGCCGTCAGCAGCTCGACGTCGCGCGCGTCGGGCTCGCCCTTGGCCTCGGCGACCGCGACCTTGACGGACAGCTCGGTCAGGTCGGGCAGGAACTCGTGCAGCGGCGGGTCGAGCAGGCGCACCGTCATGGGCAGCCCGTCCATCGCCTCCAGCATCTCGACGAAGTCCTGGCGCTGCAGCGGCAGCAGCGCGTCGAGCGCCGACTGCTTGTCCTCGTCGGACGTGGCGAGGATCATCCGCTCGATCAGCACGCGGCGGTCCCCGAGGAACATGTGCTCGGTCCGGCACAGGCCGATGCCCTGGGCGCCGAGCTGCCGGGCGCGGCGGGAGTCGTCGGCGGTGTCGGCGTTGGTCCGGACGTCGAGGCGGCGGACCTTGTCGGCGTGGGTGAGCAGCCGGTCGACCGCCTTGACGAGCTCCGTGGTCTCGTCGTCGAGACCCTCGACACCCCGCTCGATCCCCTCCTCGAGGTAGCGCATGACCGGGCTGGGGACGACCTCGAGCTCGCCCTCGAAGACCTCGCCGGTGGCGCCGTCGATGGAGAGCCAGTCGCCCTCGCCGAAGGTCCGGTCGCCGACCACCATGGTCTTGGCGTTGGCGTCGATCTGGAGCTCTTCGGCCCCGCACACGCAGGTGCGGCCCATGCCGCGCGCGACGACGGCGGCGTGGGAGGTCTTGCCGCCGCGGGCGGTGAGGATGCCGACGGAGGCGATCATGCCCGACAGGTCGTCGGGGTTGGTCTCACGGCGGACGAGCAGGACCTTCTCCCCCGCCTCGGCCTTGGCCACGGCGGCCGCCGAGTCGAAGACGATCGTGCCGACCGCTGCGCCCGGGGAGGCTGCCATGCCCCTGGTGAGCAGCGTGCGATCCCCGTCGGGGTCCAGCTGCGGGAACATCAGCTGGACGAGCTGCTCTCCGGTGACCCGCTCGAGGGCCTCGTTCATCGTGATGAGCTGCTCGTCGACCAGCTGACCCGCGATGCGGAAGGCCGCGTTGGCGGTGCGCTTGCCCACGCGGGTCTGCAGCATCCAGAGCTTGCCCCGCTCGACCGTGAACTCGACGTCGCACAGGTCGCGGTAGTGCGTCTCGAGCAGGTGGAGGTTCTGCTCGAGCTGCTTGAACGGCTCGGGGTGGTGGGTGCCCATGTCGGCCAGGGACATGGTGTTGCGGATGCCGGCGACGACGTCCTCGCCCTGGGCGTTGATCAGGTAGTCGCCGTAGTGGCCCGAGTGACCGGTGGAGGGGTCGCGGGTGAACGCCACGCCGGTGCCGGACGTGTCGCCCATGTTGCCGAACACCATGGTGCAGACGTTGACGGCGGTGCCGAGGTCGTGCGGGATGCGCTCGCGGCGGCGGTAGAGCCGGGCGCGCTCGGTGTTCCACGACTTGAACACCGCGATGATCGCCATGTCGAGCTGCTCGCGCGGCCACTGGGGGAAGTCCCGGCCGGTCTCGTCGCGGACGATCTGCTTGTACTCGTCGACCAGCTCACGGAGCGCGTCGACGCTGAGCTCGGGGTCGGTCTTGGCGCCGTGCTCGTCCTTCTTGGCGTCCAGGGCGTCGGCGAACCGGCTCGACTCGATGTGCATGACCGTGGCGCCGAACATCTGGATGAGCCGGCGGTAGGAGTCCCAGGCGAACCGCTCGTCGCCGCCGATGCGGCCGAGCCCCTCGACGGAGTCGTCGTTGAGACCGATGTTGAGGACCGTCTCCATCATCCCGGGCATGGAGAACTTGGCTCCGGACCGCACGGACACGAGGAGAGGGTCGTCGGCGTTGCCCAGCCGACGACCCATCTTCTGCTCCAGGAGGCGGAGCTCCTTGGTGACCTGGACCCCGAGCTCCGCGGGGGCCTGGCCCTGCTCCAGGTAGGCCCGGCAGGCCTCGGTGGTGATGGTGAAGCCGGGTGGCACCGGGAGGCCGAGCTTGGTCATCTCGGCGAGGTTGGCACCCTTGCCCCCGAGCAGGTCCTTCTGGTCCTTGTCACCGTGCTCGAAGTCGTATACGTACGTCGTCATCGATCGTCCCCTTTGACAACCTTCTGGTCACGAGCCGTCGGTGCTCGCCCTGGTGGCCCCAACCTAGCCCGGTCCTCGCAGGCACCCGAGCCGGGGGTCGGTGGTGCAGGTCACATCGCGTCAGAGGACGCCGGGACCGGGCTCGCCCTCGCGCCAGTGCCGTCGGCAGAGCACGCGGTAGGTCGCGCCCGCGCCCCCGCCCAGGTCGCCCACGGCCACCTGCGAGCCCGACCGGATGACCTCGCCGCCCTCGATGCGGGCGTTGACGCGGCCCGCCTGGCCGCACCAGCACAGCACCTCGACGAGGTCGAGGATGTCGTCGGCGAGCTCCACGAGCCGCTGCGAGCCGGGGAAGGTGTGCGAGTCGAAGGCCGTCAGCAGCCCGAAGCAGTCGACGTCGACGGCCATCTGGTCCACGAGCAGGGCGAGCTCGTCGACCTGGCCCGGGGTGAGGAACTGGGCCTCGTCGACGATGACGAAGCCGCGAGCAGGGAGGGCCTCGCCGACGGTCGCGACGAAGTCGGTCTCCTCGGTGAACTCCCGCGCGGACACCGACAGGCCGAGCCGGGACGAGAGGGTGCCGGACCCCGCGCGGTCGGCGGAGGTGAAGATGAGGCCGGGGCGGCCCGCCTGCCGTCGGTGGAAGCCGACCTGGATCGCGAGCGCCGACTTGCCCGCGCCCATCAGCCCCGCGTGGAAGCGCAGGCGACCGACGGCGGGCGCCAGGTGGCAGATGCCGAAGAGCGGGTTCTGGTCCGGGCTCGGGCGGACCGCATCCTCGTCGTCCATGTCGTCACCGTCGTCACCGTCGATCATCAGCTCTTCCTCGCGGGCCAGGTCAGCAGGGGTATGGCGGTCTCCTGCTCGGTCACGGACCCGTGCACGCCGAGCAGACCCATCAGCTCGGGACGCATGATGCGCGAGTCGACCACCGCCATCGACCCCGTCATGGCGACGACCACGTCACCGATGCGCGGCACGACCGCCGGGCCGACCACGCCGAACCAGCCCTCGTCGACGACCTGCTCACGCGTCCTGACGAGCGCGTCGTCACCGAGCCGGGCCGCCCAGCGCTCGACCATGGCGGCGACGGACGAGGCGCCGGGGTCCTCGGCATACAGCTGGAGGGAGCGCGGCTCGCCCCCGACGTGGCGCACGCCGGCGGCCAGGTCCGGCTCGGCCGCGACGTCGAGGCGACGGTCGAGGGGCACGTCGACCATGCCGTGGTCGGCGGTGACATGCAGGGCGCAGTCCTCGGGCAGCAGCCGGCGCAGGCGGGCGAGCTGGTCGTCGACGTGCTCGAGCTCGGCGGTCCACTCGGGCGACTCCCAGCCGTGGACGTGGCCGGTCTTGTCGAGCTCGCCCCAGTAGAGGTAGACGAGGGTGCGAGGCGCCGCCGCCGCGGTGCGCGCCGCGACCTCGACCCGCGCGTCCAGGTCCTTGGCACCGAGGAAGGCTCCGCCGCGCAGCGCCGCGTTGGTCAGCCCGGACCCGTCGAAGTAGTGCGGCCCGATGCGGGTCACCGCGACGCCGGCGCGCTCGCAGCGCTGCAGGACGGTGTCGTGCGGCTGCCACACGAAGGGGTCGACGCCCTCGTCCCAGGCCAGCTCGTTGAACGTGCGGTCCTCGCCCGGCACGAGCACCTGGTAGCCGACGAGGCCGTGGGCGCCCGGCGGCAGGCCGGTGCCGAAGGTCCCCATGCTCGTGGCCGTGGTGGAGGGGAATCCCGCCTGCAGCCCCGGCGAGCCGGTCATGGCGCCGCGCAGGAACGGCGCGTGCCCGCGGCGCGCCTCGAGCAGGTGGCGGCCGAGCCCGTCGACGAGCACCACCACGGCGCGCCGCGAGCGCGGGAGCGTCAGTCGCCCCACCTCGCGGGGACCCAGGTCCACCCCGAGGGACCGTGCCACCCCGGGCAGCACGTCGGCGAGCCCCAGGCCGGTGTAGGCGTCCGCCAGCCGGGCCACGACCTCCCGCCGCACGTCAGCGACCCGTGGCGAGGGACAGCGCGCGCGCGAACGCCCGGGCCTGCGCCACGGCCTCGGGGCCGTCGGCGTCCGAGCTCACGCGGAACGAGATGTCGTCGCTGGAGATCGTGCCCTCGTAGCCGTGGTCGGCGTCGCACTCCGGGTTGTCGCAGTCGGCGGGCATGAGGTCCACGCGGTTGACCGCGCCCCACCCGAGCGAGACGGTCACCTCTCCCCCGAGGCTGCCGGGCCGGTATGACGTCGCCGACGCCACGACGTGCGTGAGCATGACCCCGCGGACCGAGGACAGCGGCACCGACTCGGAGGTCGCCGTCACGACGGTGTCGACGGGGCGGTCGGCCGCGCGTCCGGTGCGGGGCACCCCGGCGGACGAGGCGGCGTCGACGTGGTCGTCCACGTGCCCCACCACGAGCCGCGAGGGCGTCAGCACGAGGACCGTGACGTGGCGCAGGATCCCGTCGTGGTCGAAGGTCGTCTCCTGGTGGACCAGGTGCTCGACGACCTCCTCGCCGCAGGCGGCCTCGGCGACGACGTCGGCCACGAGGGCCGGGTAGTAGCCGGCCCGCTCGATGTCACGCCGCAAGGAGTGCGGGAGCAGGTCGGCCGGGGTCTGCGAGGCGCGAGGCATGGCCGCCATTGTGGCACCTGCGAGCCGTCAACCCGTCATGGCTCGACGGTCGGAGTCCGTGCGCAGCCCGGGCCGGGCCAGCGTGATCTCGGCGCCCAGCACGTCGACGCCGCCGGGGCGGGCGTTGAGGGGGTTGAGCTCGAGGGCGGCGACCTCGGGGAAGTCGTCGGCGAGCACGGAGACGCGTCCGACGACGTCCTGCAGCGCCGCCAGGTCGACCGGCTCGGCGCCGCGGTGCCCGTCGAGCATCGGGAAGGCCTTGACCGTGGTGACGAGCTCCCTGGCGTCGCGGTCGGTCAGCGGGGGGATGCGGTGGCTGACGTCCCCGAGGAGCTCGGTGGGCGCGCCGGCGACGGAGAAGCTCACGACGGGTCCGAAGAGCGCGTCCTCGGTGGAACGGACCACGCAGGCCACCCCGGGCCCGGCCATCGCCTGGACGACGAGGGCGAGGTCGCCGAGGGAGCCGAAGCGCGTGACCAGGTGGCCGTAGGCCTCGCGCACCTCCTCCTCGTCGTCGAGGTCCAGCCGGAGCGCGCCGAGCCCCGGCGAGTGCCGCAGCACCTGGGAGACGGACTTGATCATGACGGGATAGCCCACGACGGCGGCGGCCGCGACCGCCTCGTCCGGCGACAAGACCCGCACGCGGCGCCATACGGGCACGCCGTAGGCCGCGAGGAGGTCGTGGGCCTCGTCGTCGGTGAGCGCCCGGCCTTGCGGCGCGTCCTGCAGGACGCCGTCGATCACGGCGAAGGCGGCGTGCCGGTCGATGTCGTCATAGCTCACCCGCTCGCCCTTGTCGGCCTCGCGCCAGGCGGCGTACCGGACGGCCTGGTCGAGGGCGAGGACGGCGTCCTCGGGCATGGGGTATGCCGGGACCGACCCCACGTGACCAGGACCCTCACCGGTCCGGGGGTCCGCGACGCCCCGCATGCCGAGGAAGGTGCCGAGGACCGGCTTGTCGCTGCCGGCGGCCACCTGCGCGACGGTGCTGACGATCGACTCGTCGGCGGTGACCAGCGGGGGGATGAAGCAGGTCAGCACGGCGTCGACGGCGGGGTCCTCGAGCGCGGAGCGCAGCGCCTGGGCGAAGGCCTCGGCCGTCGCCTCGGGAGCCAGCGACACCGGCCCGTGGGTGACCTCGAGCCCGCGGTCCAGGCAGGCGTCCCCGGTGAGGGCGCCCAGCGCGTGCGCGTTGCCGACGATCGCGACCCGACGCCCCCGGGGCAGCGGCTGGGAGGTCACGAGCGCGGCCACGTCGAAGAGCTGGTGGACGTTCTCGACGCGCATGACCCCGGCCTGGGTCATCATCGCGTCGAAGGCCTCGCGGGGCACCCGGGTGGGGCGGACCGGGTGGCCGGGCGGGACCGAGTAGCCGGAGTAGCCCGACTTGACCACGATGACGGGCTTGGAGGCCGCGAGCTGACGGGCGATGCGGGAGAACTTGCGGGGGTTGCCCACCGACTCCAGGTGCATGCCCACGGCCTCGGTGCCCGGGTCGTCGATGAAGTACTGCATGAGGTCGTTGCCGGAGACGTCGGCGCGGTTGCCCGCGGACGCGAACACCGAGACGCCGAGGTTGCGCCTCTGCGCGGCGTCCAGGACCGCCACGCCCAGGGCACCGCTCTGGGCGAACAGCCCCAGCGTGCCCGGCTTGGGGAGCCGGGGTGCAACCGTGGCATTGAGGTGCAGCGCGTTGTTGGCGACGCCGATGGTGTTGGGCCCGACGACGCGCAGCCCGTTGGCGTGGGCGTGCTGCAGCAGCGCGCGCTGGCGCTCCTGCCCCTCGGGACCGGACTCCGCGAAGCCGGAGGACGCCACGACGAGGGACTTGACGCCCGCGGCGGCGCAGTCGTCGACGACGCCCAGCACCTCGGACGCCGGGACGGCCACCACCGCGAGGTCGACGGGCTCTCCGATCGCGCTCACCGAGGGGTGGCACGGGACGCCGAGCACCTCGGACGCCGTCGGGTGGACGGCGTGCAGCACCCCGGTGTAGCCGCCACGCAAGAGGTTGTCGAGGATCAGGTGGCCGAGCGCCTCGACGCGGGGACTGGCGCCCACGACGACCACCGAGGCCGGCTCGACGACGGTGCGGATGCTGGCCGCCTCCGAGCGGTGCTCGCGCGAGAGCCGCACGAGCTCGGAGCGCACGGTGGGCCTGATCTGGAAGGTGACGGCGATTACGCCGTCGTCGAAGTGGTGCTTGACCTCGTAGCCGGCGTCGGTGAAGACCTTCATCATCTTGCGGTTCTGCGGCAGGACGTCGGCCACGAACTCCTCGACGCCCAGCTCCTGGCCGATGGCCGCGAGGTGCTCGAGCAGCACCGAGCCGATGCCCTTGCCCTGGTAGTGGTCGGAGATGTTGAACGCCACCTCGGCGACCCCCGGGCGGATCGTGTCGTAGCGACCGATCCCGATGATGTCGTCGCGCACCGTGGCCACCAGCGCCACCCGGTCGACCTGGTCGACCTCGGTGAAGCGGGTCAGGTCCTTGGCGCTGATCTCCTTGATGGGCGCGAAGAACCGCAGGTAGATCGACTCGGCCGACTGGCGCGAGTGGAAGGCCTGGACGCGGTCCCGGTCGTCGGGGCGGATCGGGCGCAGGTGGCACACCGACCCGTCCCGCAGGACGACGTCCGCCTCCCACGAGCTGGGGTCCGAGACCCCGAGCCGACCGGGTCCGTGGCTGCCACGCTGCACGCTCATGCGGTCAGGATCCCACGTCGCGCGTCAGGGCGCTCCGGCGACCTGGACCTTGCGCCACGTCAGGCCGTCGTGGCTGCCGAGGTAGTAGGCGCCCCGCTCGCCGCGCGGCACGGCCAGGAAGCCGCCGGCCTCGTGGCGCAGGGCCACCCAGCCGTTGCGGGCGGCCGGAGGCTTCGTGGGCGCCGCGAAGGTGGCGCCCCCGTCGCGGCTCGCCTGCAGCACGTATGACGTGGGGGACGCCGCGACGACGTGCTGGTCGTCGGAGGGGGCGACCAACGCGTTGGCCGGCACGCCCTTGGCCGGGTCCATCGCGGTGAAGTCCCAGGTCCGGCCGCCGTCGGCACTCATCACGAGGCTGAGATCGGCCGAGCCGGCGGCAGACCCGATGGAGCAGCGGGCGTAGAGGTACTCGCCGGCCGGCCGCGAGATCTGCAGGCCCATCGAGTTGGGGCACCCCTCGTCGATCGCCGTGAGCGGCGTGGCCACGCCGGTCGCGGACACGGACGCGGCCTGCATGCCCTGCGGGCCGCGGTCGGTCCCGACGATCCCCGAGACGAGGACGTTGCCGTCGTGCCAGCCGAGGTCGACGCGCTGCACCGGGGCATCCCCCCGCGTCGTCGGCACCCGGACGTCCACCGGCACGGTGCCGTCGAGCTCGGCGCGGCGCACGAGCACGGCCTGGCCACAGGCCCGGGCCCCGCACTCGTCGACGGCGGCCACCGCGACCTCGTCGTCGGTGGCCTCGACGGCGAGCACGATCGCCCCCGGGTGGGCGGCGGGGCTCCAGGTGCGCCCGCCGTCGGTGGTGCGCAGCAGCGCCCCGCCGTAGACCCAGCCGTTGAGGTCGTCGGCGAAGACGACCTCGGAGAGCGTGCGGGGGGTCGGCCGCGCGGAGGCGTCGGCCCGGTCGAGCACGGTGTGCTGGGGGAAGACGGCCGTCACGCGCCAGCTGCGCCCGCCGTCGGTGCTGGTCGCGCGGACCGGGCAGGTGGTCGCGCCGGCGCAGCTGCCGCTGCCCAGGGCGTGCAGCGGTCCGGGAGCGGTCGTGCCCGGCTTGCGCGCCTGGGTCACGGCCCCGACGTCGAAGCCCGCCGGGACCCGCTGACCCACCTGGGCGGTCGAGGCGTCGGTGGCCGGGGCCACCGAGGAGGACCGGTCAGGAAGGAGGCCGCCCTGCTGGGCGACCACCACACCGCCGCCGACGGCCGCGACGGCGGCGGTCGCGGCGATGGTCTGCCACCGCCCACGAGGGCGGCGAGCCCCCCGACCCTCGCGGGCGATGCGCTGCCAGCGCAGGTCGTCGGCCGGCAGCGGGGTGATGCCCTCGCGCTGGGCGCGGAAGAAGTCGGCGACGGGATCGTGCTGGTCGAGCCGGCCGTCCTCGTCACGGTAGGGCTCGTCACGGTAGGGCTCGTCACGGTAGGGCTCGTCACGGTAGAGGTCGTCGCGGTAGGGCTCGCCGCGCTCGCCGAAGGACTCGCCGAAGGGATCGCGACCGCGGGGTCCCGGGTCGACGGGCTCATCGGACTCCCTCCAGGATCGGGGCGAGGCGGGCCCGCGCGTCGTACAGGTCGCGCTTGACCGCGCCCTGGGACTTGCCGAGCTGTTCGGCGTCCGTGGCCACCGGCCGGTCGGCGAAGTAGTGCATCATGACCGCCATCCGCAGCCGGTCGGGCAGCGACTGGACGGCGTCACGGACGGTGAGCGTCGTCGAGTGGTCGGTGGCGACGGTGGTGGTCTCGTCGCCGACCTTGCCGTAGGCGATCGCCTCACGACCGCGCTTGCGCCAGTGGTCCCGCACGAGATTACCGGTGGCGGTGTAGAGCCACGCGCGCGGCTCGTTGACCGAGTCGACGTGCCGCAGCAGCTTGACGAACGCCTCCGTGGCGAAGTCGTGCCCGAGGTCGGGGTCCCCGGCGAGCTTGGTCGCCCAGCCTGCGAGCATGCCGTAGTGCGCGCGGTAGATCTCACGCACGGCGTCCTCGGTGGCCGTCTGCGGACGCGCCACGATCCTCCCTCCCCACACCCGGGGGACGTCGAGGGCGATCGTTGCTGTGGTCATGCCCCTTCGACGTCCCTGTCCCCTCATGGGTTGGGTGCTGATCCAACGCGGTCACTATGTCACGCTCTGGTGATGGACCACGGCACCCTCGTCACCACGCGTCGCATGCGCCGCCGCTTCGACCCCGACCGGCCCGTCCCGCGCGAGGTGCTCGTCCGCGCGCTGACCGAGGCGACGCACGCGCCGAGCGCCGGCTGGGCCCAGGGCTGGGACTTCGTGGTCCTGGCGCGGCGGCCAGACGTCGACCGCTACTGGGAGGCGACCCGTCGACCCGGACCGCCCGACGCGTGGCTGCGCGGCCTGCTCACGGCGCCCTGCCTGGTCCTGGTGTGCAGCGACCCCGAGAGATACCTCGACCGCTACGCCGAGCCGGACAAGGGGTGGCAGGACCGGTCCGTCGACCGGTGGCCGATCCGCTACTGGGACGTCGACGCCGGGATGGCGGCCCTGCTGGCCCTGCTGGCGGTCCACGACGAGGGGCTCGGCGGACTGCTCTTCGGCGTGCCCGGCGACCGCCATGACGCCGTGCGGGAGGCGTTCGGCATACCGGCCGACCGGCGCCTGGTGGCGACGCTGGCCCTGGGACATCCCCACCCCGACGGCGACCGCGGGACGAGGGGCAGCGCGTCCCGGGCGCGTCGGCCCGTGTCCGAGGTGGCCCACGAGGGCACCTTCGGGCGGCCGTTCCTCGCCGAGCGGCCCACGTCGACCGGGTATGCCGAGCCGAGCTGACCACCCACCACGGAGTCCGGTTGCCCCTGATCGGACATCGCTAGCGCCCGGTCGGACACAACTCTTGTGCTCGACCGCGGCAAAGCGCGCCAACTTCCTCTGTTTGTTCGCCACATCTCTGGCAGAACAAACACAACCGGGTATACGGTTGCGGCATCCGCGAGCCATGGCCGTCTGGCCGGGTCCGCGGTGCTCCGCTCGTCGTCGACGACGAGCGGGCCTGGCCCGACGAAGGAGAGGCCGCCTGTGCACCAGCACGAGCGTCACCAGCTGATCGTGGAGCGATCCCGCTCGCAGTCCCGCGTCGAGGTCGCCGTGCTGGCGGCCGAGCTCGACGTCACGCCCGAGACCATCCGCCGCGACCTGACCGTCCTGGAGCGCCACGGCCTGGTGCGTCGTGTCCACGGCGGGGCGATCGCCATCGAGAAGCTCGCGTTCGAGCCCACCACCCAGATGCGCTCGGAGCAGCGGACCGCCGAGAAGTCCGCCATCGCCCAGCGCGCCCGCGAGCTGGTCCCCGTCGACGGCAGCATCCTCCTGGACGCCGGCACGTCCACCCTGGCGCTCGCGCACCTGCTGCCCACCGGCGGCGAGCTGACCGTCGTCACCAACTCCCTGTCGATCGCGCAGGCGGTCAGCACGCGGGAGGACATCTCGCTCTATCTCCTCGGAGGTCGCGTGCGTGCCAAGACGCTCGCCTCTGTCGGCTCCTGGTCGGTCGACGCGCTGCGCGACATCCACGTGGACGTCGCCTTCATCGGCACCAACGGCCTCACGCCGGACGAGGGGCTCACCACGCCCGACCCGTCCGAGGCCACCGTCAAGCGCGCCATGGTCACCGTCGCCCAGCGTGTCGTCGTCCTGGCCGACCACAGCAAGATCGGCGTCGCCCACTTCTCGCGGTTCGGGCGGCTGAGCGACGTCGACACCATCGTCACCGACAGCGGTCTCGACCCCGAGACCGCCGCAGAGCTCGAAGCCCACGGCCCGGAGGTGGTCCGCGCGTGATCCTGACCCTGACACCCAACCCCAGCGTCGACCGCACCATCGCGGTGACGACGCTGCAGCGTGGCGCGGTGCAGCGCGCCACCGACTCGCGGCTCGACCCGGGAGGCAAGGGCATCAACGTGTCCCGGGCCCTCGCGGTCAACGGGACCGACACGGTCGCCGTGCTGCCGGTCGGCGGCCCCCAGGGCCAGATCATGCAGACCCTGCTGCGCGAGATCGCCCTGCCCGTCGAGGCCGTCGAGATCGCGGGGAGCATCCGCGCCAACGTCGGCATCGTCGAGCCGGACGGCACCACCACCAAGGTCAACGAGCTCGGGCCGGCACTGTCCGAGAACGAGGTGGCGGCGCTCCTGGCCGCCGTCGACCGCGCCGCGGGCCGGGGCCTCACCTGGCTCGTGGGCTGCGGCTCGCTCCCCCAGGGCCTGGACCCCGCCTTCTACGTCGACCTGGTCCGCCGCGGCCACGAGGCGGGCGCCAAGGTGGCCATCGACTCCAGCGGCGCACCGATGGCCGCGGCCGTCGCCGCCTCCCCCGACCTGATCAAGCCCAACGACGAGGAGCTCGAGGAGCTCGTCGGCCGCCCGCTGGCGACCGTGGGCGACGTCGTCGACGCGTGCCGCACCCTGATCGCCGGCGGCGTCGGCAGCGTCGTGGTCAGCCTGGGCAGCAAGGGCGCCCTCCTGGTCACCCCCGACGAGGTCGCGCACGCCGCCGCCACCATCACCAACCCGCTGTCCACCGTGGGCGCCGGGGACTCCCTGCTCGCGGGCTACCTGCACGCGCTGAGCCGTGGCGACACGCCGTCGGCGGCGCTGCGCACCGCCGTCGCGTTCGGGTCGGCCGCGGTCTGCCTGCCGGGCACCGAGGTGCCGACTCCCGAGGATGTTGCGAGGATCGACGTCAGGGTCAGCGACCCGGTCGACCTCACCCTGTCTCTCTGAGACGCCGCTCACCAGACCCCACCCCATCAAGGAGAGATCATGTCCCTCATCACCGAGAAGCAGGTCGTGCTGGACCTCCGCGCCACCGACCGCACCGACGCCACCCGGACCCTGGGCGAGACCCTGGTCGCGGAGGGGCGGGTGACCGACCTCGAGGGCTTCCTCGACGACGTGCGCAAGCGCGAGGAGCAGATGGCGACCGGGCTGCCCGGCGGCATCGGCATCCCGCACTGCCGCTCCACGCACGTGACCGAGCCCTCGCTCGTCTTCGGGCGCTCCCGCGAGGGCATCGACTGGGGGTCCGAGGACGGGCCCGCCACCTTGATCTTCCTCATCGCGGCGCCCGAGGGCGGCGGCGAGGACCACCTCAAGATCCTGGCCATGCTCGCCCGCAAGCTCATGCGTGCCGAGTTCAAGGAGTCCCTGCGCAACGCCGTGACCCCGGCCGAGGTCGTCCAGATCGTCCGGTCCGAGGTCGAGCAGTGAGGCTGGTCGGCGTCACCAGCTGCCCGACGGGCATCGCGCACACCTACATGGCCGCCGAGGCCCTCGAGCAGGCTGCTCGGGAGGCAGGCCACGAGATGGTCGTCGAGACCCAGGGCTCGGCCGGCTCCGAGCCGCTCGACCAGTCGGTCATCGACGCCGCCGACGCCGTCATCTTCGCCCACGACCTCGAGGTCAAGGACGCCGGCCGGTTCGCCGGCAAGCCGACCATCGACGTGGGCGTCAAGAAGGCTGTGTCCGGGGCACCGGCCCTGGTCGCGCAGGCGGTCGAGGCCGCGGAGCAGGCTCGTACGGCGGCGCCCGCCGCCTCGGGTGGGACCGCGTCCGGCGTCACGTCGGGTGGCGCCCGCTCGCTCTCCCTGGTCGGCGTGACCAGCTGCCCCACCGGCATCGCCCACACCTACATGGCCGCCGAGGGCCTGGAGCAGGCGGCCAAGGAGGCCGGCCACACCATGGTGGTCGAGACCCAGGGCTCGGCCGGCTCGGAGCCGCTGGACCAGTCGGTCATCGACGCCGCCGACGGGGTGATCTTCGCCCACGACCTCGAGGTCAAGGACGCCGGCCGGTTCGCCGGCAAGCCGACCGTCGACGTGGGCGTCAAGAAGGCCGTGTCCGACTCCCCCGCCCTCATCGCCGAGGTCGAGCGGCTGGTCGCCGAGCGTGGGAGCTCGACGGCGTCCGCCACACCGGTGTCCGCTGCGAGCACCGCCGCGACGACAGGGGCCACGTCCGCCCGCGAGACCGAGCGCGTCGGCACCGGCACGAAGATCCGTCAGTGGCTGATGACCGGTGTGTCCTACATGATCCCGTTCGTCGCGGCCGGCGGCATCCTCATCGCCCTGGGCTTCATGCTGGCCCAGGTGTTCGGCGGCAAGCAGGGCGCCATCGACGTCACGTCGATGTACACCCTCAACCCGGCCGGCGCCACCGACAAGGTCACGGTCCTGCAGAACGCCTTCAACCCCGGCAACGGGATGCACTGGGCGGCGCTGCTGTTCCTGATCGGCGGGGCGGCCTTCAACTTCCTGGTGCCGATCCTGTCGGGCTTCATCGCCTACGGCATCGCCGACCGGCCGGGCCTGGTCCCGGGCATCGTCGGCGGCTTCATCGCCAACACCATGGGCGCCGGCTTCCTCGGCGGCATCGTCACCGGCTTCATCGCCGGCTTCGCGGCGCGCTGGATCGCCGGGTGGAAGGTCCACAAGGGCATCCGCGGCGTCATGCCGGTCGTCGTCATCCCGCTGCTGTCGACCCTGATCACCGCCGGCGCGATGATCCTGATCCTCGGCCGCCCGATCAAGGGCCTCATGGACTCCCTGAGCAGCGCGCTGACCGGCATGTCCGGCTCCAACGCGATCCTGCTCGGTCTCATCCTCGGCCTGATGATGGGCTTCGACCTAGGCGGTCCCGTCAACAAGGTGGCCTACACCTTCGGCACGACCGGCCTGTCCGCCGTGGCGGCCGGGGCGACGGACGCCCCGCAGCTCAAGATCATGGCTGCGGTCATGGGCGCGGGCATGGTCGCACCGTGGGGCATGGCCCTGGCGACCGCCCTGCGACCCAGGCTGTTCACCAAGGCGGAGCAGGAGAACGGCAAGGCCTCGTGGCTGCTCGGCGCGTCCTTCATCTCCGAGGGCGCGATCCCGTTCGCGGCCGCCGACCCGTGGCGCGTCATCCTGTCGTCCATGGTGGGGTCGAGCATCACCGGCGCGCTGATCATGGCCTTCGGCTCGGGCAGCCGTGCGCCGCACGGCGGTCTGTGGGTCACCCCGCTGATCACCAACCCGCTGATGTTCCTCCTCGCGGTCATCGTCGGATCCCTCGTCACCGGGCTGCTCGTCGTCGCGCTCAAGGGCGCCGACAAGAGTCGCCGAGCCGTTGCGGACACTCCCGCGGCGCGGGACGCCGTCGCCGCCTGATCCACCCGCACACCGCACCGCTGCACCACCCTCACTGGCTGCACCAGCTCCACCAGCTGCACGAGCTGCACGAGCCCGGTATGACGGGGACCACGTTCCCGACATACCGTGAGTCCCACGACCTGACCCCCGCACAACTCAGAAGGATTGATCCTCATGGCATCTCGCAACGTCACCATCGCCTCCTCCGTCGGCCTGCACGCCCGCCCGGCCTCGATGTTCGTCCAGGCCGCCACGGCCACGGGCCTGCCCGTCACGATCGCCAAGGAGGGCCAGACCCCGGTCGACGCCCGCAGCATCCTGGCCGTCATGGCCCTGGGCGCCAAGCACGGCGACGTGGTCACCTTGTCCGCCGAGGGCGACGGCGCGGAGGACAAGCTCGGCGAGCTCGTCGCCCTGCTCGAGCGCGACCTCGACAACGAGTGATCTCGCGATGACCGACGCCCCCCACCGCCAGCTGAGCGGCATCGGCGTGAGCGTGGGCACGTCGGCCGGACCTGTCGTCCAGGTCCGGCCGGCGCCCACGGCCCCCGCCAACGAGCCGGCCGCGGCCGACCCCGCCGCCGCCAAGGCCCAGGTCCGCGAGACCATGGAGCAGGTCGCGTCCGGGCTCGAGGCCCGCGCCGCCAAGGCCGACCCCAAGGCCGCCACGATCCTGCAGGCCACCGTGATGATGGCGCGCGACCCCGGCCTCGCCGGCGGGATCGACACCCAGCTCGACGCCGGCAAGGGCCCTGCGACCGCCGTGACCGCGGCCGTCGAGGAGTTCTGCACGATGTTCGAGTCGCTCGGCGGCTACATGGCCGAGCGCGTCACCGACCTGCGCGACGTCCGTGACCGCACGGTCGCCCGCCTGCTGGGCGAGCCGGAGCCGGGAGTCCCCCAGTTCGACGAGCCGAGCGTGCTGGTCGCCCACGACCTGGCTCCCGCCGAGACCGCGACCCTCGACATCGACAAGGTGCGCGGGATCGTCACCGAGGCCGGCGGGCCGACCAGCCACACCGCGATCCTCGCGGCCCAGCTGGGCATCCCCGCCGTCGTCCGGGTGCAGGGCGCCCTGCAGATCCCGGCCGGCACCGTCGTGGCACTGGACGGCGGGGTGGGCGAGGTCATCGTCAACCCCACCGACGACGAGCAGGAGCAGCTCGCCGAGCGGTCCCGCCGCCGGGCGGCCGCCCTGTCCAACGTGAGCGGCGTCGGGGTCACGCGCGACGGCACCAAGGTCGCGCTCCTCGCCAACATCGGCACCGCCGAGGACGCCGAGAAGGCCGGCACGATGGACTGCGAGGGTGTGGGCCTGTTCCGCACCGAGTTCCTCTTCCTGGACCGCGACGACGCGCCCACGCTGGAGGAGCAGACCGCGACCTACACCCGCGTCTTCGAGGCCTTCCCCGAGCGCCGCGTCGTCGTGCGCACGCTCGACGCGGGGGCCGACAAGCCGCTGGCCTTCGCCGACCTCGGCGAGGAGGAGAACCCCGCCCTCGGCGTGCGCGGCCTCCGGCTGCAGCGCGAGCGCCAGGACCTGCTGGACACCCAGCTCCAGGCTCTCGCCGCGGCCTACCAGGCCACCGGGGCGGACGTGCGCGTCATGGCCCCGATGGTGGCCACCCGCGAAGAGGCCCGCTGGTTCGCCCAGCAGGTCAAGGCCGTCGGGCTGCCCAAGGGCGGCACGATGATCGAGGTCCCGGGTGCGGCGATCCGCGCCAAGGACATCCTCGAGGTCTGCGACTTCGCGTCCCTCGGGACCAACGACCTGTCGCAGTACACCATGGCCGCCGACCGCATGCAGGGCGCCCTGGCTCCCCTGCTGAGCCCGTGGCAGCCCCCGCTGCTCGACCTGGTCAAGATGGCCTGCGAGGGTGGCCGCGCGACCGGCAAGCCGATCGGCGTGTGCGGCGAGGCCGGCGGCGACCCGCTGCTGGCGCTCGTGCTCGTCGGTCTCGGGGTCTCGTCCCTGTCCATGGCCACGCCCAAGCTGGCGGCCGTGCGCACCGCGCTCAGCCTCCACGAGCTCGGGACCTGCCAGCGGATGGCGACGGCGGCCCTCAAGGCTCGCTCGGCGCGCAAGGCCCGCCAGGCCGTCCTCGACCTGGCCGACCCGATCATGATCGACCTGCTCTGACGGTCTGATCAGCCGGCCCTGCCGGTGCGAGGCCCGGTGCGCTACCCCCTTGGCGCACCGGGCCTCGTGCTGCCGGCGTCCCCCTCGTCCATCGTGTCGGCCGGGTCCACCTGCTGCACAACGTCCGCGGCGTCCGTCGGGTATCGGTAGACCGCCAGGCTGTCGGTGCGGTGGTAGCCCAGGCTCTCGTAGAGGCGCAGCGCCCCCGTGGGGTTCTCGGCGTCGACCCCGAGCCCGGCGGACGCCATGCCGGAGCCTGCGAACCTGCGCATCGATTCCTGCAGCAGCGCGGACGCCACGCCTCTCCCCCGGTGGCTGCGCAGCACCGTCAGCTGCTCGGTCCACCCCTCGGTGTAGCCCTGGGCGGCCCAGTCCTGCTCGTAGGCCGAGCTCATCGCCAGGCCCACCATGGCCCCCGTGGCGTCGTCCACCGCCAGCACCGACCAGTCCGGGCGGAAGCTCGCCGACGTCAGCTGCTCCTGCCACATGTCGGGAGTCGTGCCGGCATAGGCCCAGTGGTCGCGGAAGCCCTCGTCCAGCACCGCCAGCGCCTCGTCCGAGCGAGACGGGTCCCAGTCGAGCAGGCGCACTCCTCGGGCCGACCCGACCGGCACGACCGGCACAACCGGCACGACCGGCACGGGAGCGTCCAGCCACCGCCCCATGCCGAAGAAGTACCGCACCGCCTCCAGCCCCGCGCGCTCCGCCAAGTCGCGCAGCTCGGTCTGGTGGACGGGGGCCGACAACCGCATCTCGAGCGGTCCGTGCCCCTCCCTGCGTCCGGCGCGGCCCCAGGCCACGCCGTGCGCCAGCTCCCACCGGAGCAGGGCCGTGCCGATGCCCTCGCCGCGCCGGCTCGGCCCCACCACTCCCCCGAGGTGCACCCGGCGGACCTGCGTGATCGACCGGTTGCACCCGGACCATCCGACGGCCACGAGGGCACCGCGGTCGTCGTGCCCGAGGATCAGGTCCTCTCCCGGGACCGACCGCGGGGAGTCCCAGTACTCCTCGATGTCGCTTCGGGCCGTACGCTCGGGATTGCGGTCGTGGGCCTCGGCCTCGGCATACAGCCGCGCGATCGCCGGCACGTCGGCGCGATCACCACGACGCCACGTGATGCCCGGCAGGGCGTCCAGGTCCGCCAGGGCGGTCTGCTCGGCAGGGATGGCAGTCATGCGTCGATCCTGCGCCGCGGCCCGAGGCCGCACAACCACCTTTCCTCGGCGCCCGATCCGGCGGGCCCGGCGCGCCATACGGCCCGTCACCCGACCCCCGGGGCAGGATGGGGCGGATCCGCTCGCGAAGGAGAATGCACCTGATGGCGCGTCGCACGACCGCACCGACCCTGGACGACGACTTCGTCGAGAACATCATCGACATCGACGTCTCCGACGAGATGCAGCAGGCGTTCCTCGAGTACTCCTACTCGGTCATCTTCAGCCGGGCGCTGCCCGACGCGCGCGACGGCCTCAAGCCCGTGCAGCGACGCATCCTCTACGGCATGCACGAGCTGGGGCTGCGTCCCGACCGCGGCCACGTCAAGTCCTCCCGCATCGTCGGCGAGGTCATGGGCAAGTACCACCCCCACGGGGACACCGCGATCTACGACGCCCTCGTGCGCCAGGCCCAGCCGTTCACGATGCGGCTGCCCCTGGTCGACGGGCACGGCAACTTCGGCTCCCTCGACGACGGTCCGGCGGCCAGCCGCTACACCGAGGCGCGCATGGCCCCGTCCGCGCTGGCGATGCTGGGCAGCCTGGACGAGGACACGGTCGACTTCGTCCCCAACTACGACGAGCAGCTCACCCAGCCCGGGGTGCTGCCCGCGGCCTTCCCCAACCTCCTCGTCAACGGCGCCTCGGGCATCGCGGTCGGTATGGCGACCCAGATGCCGCCCCACAACCTCGTCGAGGTCATCGGCGCGGCCCGCCACCTCATCGCCCACCCGGACTGCTCGCTCGACGACCTGATGAAGTTCGTGCCGGGGCCGGACCTGCCCTGCGGGGGCCGGATCATCGGCCTCGAGGGCATCCGCGACGCCTACCTGACCGGACGCGGCAGCTTCAAAACGCGCGCCACCTGCCGCGTCGAGAGCGTCACCGCCCGCAAGAAGGGCATCGTCGTCACCGAGCTGCCCTATCTCGTCGGCCCGGAGAAGGTGCGCGACAAGATCAAGGACCTCGTCCAGTCCAAGAAGCTGCAGGGCATCAGCGACTTCAAGGACCTCACCGACCGCAAGCACGGGCTGCGGCTGGTCATCGAGATCAAGAACGGCTTCAACCCCGACGCGGTCCTGGAGCAGCTCTACAAGCTGACGCCGATGGAGGACTCCTTCGGCATCAACAACGTCGCCCTCGTCAACGGGCAGCCCCAGACCCTCGGGCTCAAGGACCTGCTGCGGGTCTACGTCGACTTCCGCACCGACGTGGTGCGTCGCCGCTCGCAGTTCCGCCTCGGCAAGAAGGAGGACCGCCTGCACCTCGTCGAGGGGCTGCTCATCGCGATCCTCGACATCGACGAGGTCATCCAGGTCATCCGCACCTCCGACGACGCGGGCATCGCGCGGGCGCGGCTCATGGACGTCTTCGAGCTCTCCGAGCCTCAGGCGACCTACATCCTCGACCTGCAGCTGCGCCGCCTCACCAAGTTCTCCCGCATCGAGCTGGAGAACGAGCGCGACGAGCTCCTGCGCGAGATCGCCGAGCTGCGCGAGCTCCTCGGCGACGAGGCGCTGCTGCTCCGGCTGGTGTCCACCGAGCTGGCCGACGTCGCCAAGCAGCACGGCACGCCGCGCCGCACGGTCCTGCTCGAGTCCGCCGGCACCCCGGCGACCTCGGCCACGCCGCTCGAGGTCGCCGACGACCCCTGCTACGTCCTGATGTCGTCCACCGGGCTGCTGGCCCGGACGTCGGACGCCGGTGGCCTGTCCAACGAGGGCGGTCGGTCCAAGCACGACGCCGTGGTGGCGGCCGTGGCGACGACCGCGCGCGGCGAGGTGGGCCTGGTCACCTCGACCGGTCGGGTGGTCCGACTGTCCGCCCTCGAGCTGCCGACCCTGCCACCGACCAACGGCGCCCCGTCGCTGTCGGGCGGTGCGCCCCTCGCGGCCTACGTCGAGCTGGGCAAGGACGAGGTTCCCCTCACGATCATGTCGCTCGCCCCGGAGTCCCGCGGCCTGGCCCTTGGCACCGCCCAGGGCGTGGTCAAGCGGGTGACGACGGACTACCCCGGCAACCGCAAGGAGTGGGAGGCCGTCTCGCTCAAGCCGGGCGACCGCGTCGTCGGCGCGGTCGAGCTGCGCACCGGGGACGAGCACCTGTGCTTCGTGACGACGGACGCGCAGCTGCTGCACTTCCCGGCCTCGGTGGTCCGGCCCCAGGGCCGCACCGCAGGCGGTATGGCGGGAATCCGCCTGTCCCCCAAGGCGTCCGCGCTATGGTTCGGCGCCATCGACCCGTCCGCCGAGACGGTCGTCGTGACCGGGGCGGGATCCGCCGGAGCCCTTCCGGGCACGGAGACCCCATCGATCAAGGTCACCCCTCTCGGCGAGTACCCCGCCAAGGGCCGCGCCACCGGCGGGGTCCGCTGCCAGCGCTTCCTGCACGGCCAGGATCAGCTGGTCCTCGCCTGGGTCGGCGCCCTGCCCGCGCGGGCCTCCGGGCCCAACGGCGTGGCGGTGCCGCTCCCCGAGGCGACCGGCAAGCGGGACGGCTCCGGGCTCTCGGCCAAGGGGCCCATCGCCGGGATCGGCGGGCCGCTGCCGACCGAGTCGCCCGTGAGCGCCGGGGCCGCCGCCGCGTCGTCGCCGACGAGCTCGGACGCCGCCGGCACGGCCGAGGGTGGCGAGGGGCTCTTCGACCTGCCGCCCAACACCGGGCCGACCCGCGAGCGGGTCGTCGTGGACCGGGACGACTACGACCCCGACAGCCTCGACGACGTGGTGCAGACCTCCACGGAGTGACCCGCCGGCTCGCCGGTGGTCATCGATCCGACCTTGCGACCTTGCGACTCTGCGACCTTGCAACGCCGCGACGCGCGCAGCGGTCAGCCGTATGGATCACGCGCGGCCGGCGAGGAGCAGCGACACCAGGATCGCGATGATCACGGTGTTGAACGCGAAGGCCATGAGCGCGTGGACCATCATGGCGCGGCGCATCTGCCTCGTCGTGACCGAGACGTCGGTCGTCCCGAAGGTCACCTGCCCGTTGAGCGAGTGGTAGAGGTAGTCGCTGAAGGCTCGCTCCTCGGTGCCCGGGAACTCCAGGCCGCCCTCCGTGAGGTCCAGCCGCGCGTAGTGCAGGGCGTAGGAGAGCACGACGTTGCACCAGGACACGACCACCGCCACGATGCACCCCACGAGGGCCCAGGGGATCGCGCGCGCGTGCGGGTTGGTCGCGAGGACGAGGCACACCCCGAGCGCGAACACCGAGAGCTGGATCGACCACGACGGAGCGGACCCCACCCCGAAGGACCGACGCATCAGTCGACGCGCCACCCCTCGCGTCGCTCCGCGTGCACCGAGGCCAGGACCTCCCGCCGCAGGTCGGCGCCGCCCAGCCCGTGGAAGGCCCGCCAGGTGAGCCAGGTGTAGACGAGGATGAAGGCGATCATGGCGCTCAGCGGCATCATGATCACGAACTCGTCCACCTCGATCCCCAGCCGGCCTCTCGCCAACGGGCCGACCACCACGAAGGGTGCGAACGCGCCCATCGCGATCAGGCTGCGGGTGGTGTCCGAGGACAGGCGGGCGGGTCGGGACGGCGCGCTCATGGCTCACGACCCTAGCGCGCTGGTCACACCTGCTCGTCGACGTAGAACCGGTGCGCCGGGGCGGGGTCGTTGCCGCAGGAGTCGTAGAGGCGCTCGCCCGTGGGCTCCTTGTGGACCCGCAGCCGCCACGCGCGACCGTCCTCGTGCGCGACCCTGACCTGCGCGTCCCACTCGTCGCCGCGCTCGATCCGGCTCGTCAGGGCCCTCAGCGACGTCTCCTGGGTGCGCGCCCGGACCCAGGCCTCGGCGGCCTGGACGGGCAGCTCGAGGTGGCTGCGGCCTCGGTCGTGCGCGGCGTCGAGGGCGGCGAGGCACAGCTCGCGCCGCGCCTCGGCGTCGACGACCTGGACGGCGAGCTCGCCGGTCAGCCGGGCGATCGTGTGCCCGCTGGGCAGCGCGATGCCGGTGGCGGCGAACCGGTGGCCGCCGGTGTGGGTGCACTCCCACACCTGGCCGGGGCGGTGCCGCGCACCCTCGAGCACCACCGGCCTGCCCCGCACGGCGCAGCACACGTCCCGCTTGCCGTTGGTGCAGACCAGGAGGATCCCAGCGTCGGTGCGGTGCAGCCCGGGCAGGGCCTGCAGCACCGCGTCCGGTCCCTGGTCGACCAGGCCACCGAGGTCCAGGCCGAGCAGCTCGGCGGGGTCGACGATCGCCCCGGCCAGCAGCCAGGGGCCACCGGACGCGCCCTGCAGGTCACCGGCGACGAAGACCTCGCGCGGTGCCCCGTCGGCCTGGGACCGGCGGTCGGACACCGAGCGGATGAGCACCAGGCGCCCACCGGCCCGGGCACAGGCACCCTCCAGCCGGTCCCCCAGGGCGGGGTCGAGCCAGGACTCGGTGAACGCGTCCCTGCCCCACGGGCCGGGCTGCTCGAGGGCGATCCAGAAGTCCGCCATCGCGGCGGTCCCGCCCACCGGGCTCCCGGCCCCCTCCCAGGACAGCGAGCAGGCCGTCTCCGGCAGTTTGGAGGTCGGGTCAGGGCGCTCTGAGGTCACCCGCCCACCCTATGACGGAGGGCACGGTCGTCGGCCGCCGTCACGACGCGCGTACCTCGGGCAGGGCGGCCATCGACCCCCGCAGGTGGGCGTCGAGGTCGGGGTCGTCGGCCGCCGACGAGCGCAGGCGTCCCGCCGTGTGGTCGCCGTAGGCCGGCAGCTCCAGGTGCCCGTGGCCCGAGAGCCCCACGACCACGACCTTCTCCTCGCCCGACTCCGCACAGCGACGCCCCTCGGCGACGAGCTCCGCGATCGCGTGGGTCGACTCCGGCGCCGGGATGATCCCCTCGCAGCGCGCGAACAACGCGCCGGCGTCGAAGCACTCGGCCTGCTCCTTGGCCACCGCCTCGAGGTGCCCGTGGTGGTAGAGGTGGCTGACCAGCGGCGCCATCCCGTGGTAGCGGAGCCCGCCCGCGTGGATCGCGCTCGGCATGAAGCCGGACCCGAGCGTGTGCATCTTCATCAGCGGCGTCATCCCCGCGACGTCGCCGAAGTCGTAGGCGTAGGTCCCGCGCGTGAGGCTCGGGCACGCCGCGGGCTCCACGGCCCGCAGCGCGGGCGTCATACGGCCGGCCCAGGTCTCCCGCAGGAAGGGGAAGGCCAGACCGGCGAAGTTGGACCCGCCCCCGGTGCAGCCGATCAGCAGGTCGGGGGTCTCCCCGACCTTGGCCAGCTGCAGGAGGGTCTCCTCGCCGATGATCGTCTGGTGCAGCAGCACGTGGTTGAGCACGGACCCCAGGGCATAGCTGGTCGTGGGGCTCTGGACCGCGGCCTCCACGGCCTCGGAGATCGCGATGCCCAACGATCCGGTCGTGCCCGGGTGCGAGGCCTGTATGACGCGCCCCGCCTCGGTCAGGTCGCTCGGGCTGCGGTGGACCTGCGCCCCGAAGGTCTCCATCATCAGCCGCCGGTAGGGCTTGGAGTCGAAGCTGCCCGCGACCTGCCAGACCTCGCACTCCATGGCGTACTGCGCGCAGGCGAACGCCAGGCTGGCGCCCCACTGGCCCGCGCCGGTCTCGGTGGTGAGCCGGGTGATGCCTGCCTGGTGGTTGTAGTAGGCCTGAGGCACGGCGGAGTTGGGCTTGTGGGAGCCGGCGGGCGAGACGCCTTCGTACTTGACGTAGAGCCGGGCAGGGGTGCCGAGCTCGCGCTCGAGACGGGTCGCCCGGATCAGCGGGCTCGGCCGCCACAGGCGATAGACCTCCTGGACCTCCTCCGGGATGTCGTAGTAGCGCTCGGTGCCGAGCTCCTGCTCGATCAGGGCCGGCGGGAAGAGCGGCGCGAGGTCCTCGGGGCCGACCGGTTCGTGGGTGCCGGGGTGCAGCATCGGTGGCAGCGGCTCCGGGAGGTCGGCGACGATGTTGTACCACCTCGTCGGCATCTCGGACTCGGCGAGGGTGATCCGGTGCTGCGGTGCGTCCATGACCGCAATCTAGCGACGACCGCGCCCGCCCGCGAGACATGTCTCGGTCGGGCGGGCGTGGTCGCTTCGTCGTGGTGGACGAGGCGATCAGGTCCAGGGACGGCCCTCGCGCTGGCGGTTGAGCTCGTCGTGATGGATGCCGAGCTCCTCGATGTGCTCGGGCTTGTTGGTGCGACCGGTGCCGATGAACCGCGTCGACAGCCAGTGCAGCAGCCAGAGCACGACACCGACGACCAGCAGCACCGCCGCGACCTGGTAATCCTTGGGGTCGCGCTTGGACAGCGGGGAGGCGAGGAAGCCGCACAGGACCGCGCCGATGACGGGGATGACCGTCGGCGCCTTGAAGTGCCGGTGCTCGACCTTGTCGCGCCGCAGCACGAGCACGGCGATGTTGGTGATGGTGAACACGATCAGCAGCAGGAAGGACGTCGTGCCGCCGAGCGCCTTGAGGTCGGCGAACCAGACCAGGCCGAAGGCCAGCACCGTGGTGAACAGGATGGCCACCCACGGCGTGCGCCGCTTGGGCAGGATCCGCCCGAGGGTGACGGGCAGCACGCCCTCGTGCGCCATGCCGTAGAGGAGGCGCGAGGCCATCAGCATGTTGATCAGCGCGGAGTTGGCGACGGCGAACATCGTGATGACGGCGAAGATCGCGATCGGGAAGGCCGGCGCTCCCGCCTGGACGACCTTGAGGAGCGGGGTCTCGCCCTCGCCGAGCTCGGCGGGCTTGACCAGCGTGACCGAGGCGATGGCCACCAGCACGTAGATCACGCCCGTGATCGACAGGCCGATGAGCATCATCTTGGGGAAAGTCTTGACGGGGTCCTTGGTCTCCTCGGCCATGTTGACCGAGTCCTCGAAGCCCACCATGGCGAAGAACGCGAGGGCCGTGGCGGAGGCGACCGCCGTGAAGAGGTTCGAGCCCTCCTTGACGTTGAACTGGGTGAGGGTCGCGGCGTCGCCCTTGCCCTGCATGATCGCCCACACGCCGATGGCGATGATGATGAGCAGGCCCGACAGCTCGACGATGGTCAGGACGACGTTGACCTTGACGCTCTCCCCCACGCCCCGCAGGTTGATGATCGCGACGAGGGCCATGAAGCCGAGGGCGGCGAGCAGGAGCATGGTGCCCCCGGACTCCCAGCCGAAGTGGGCCGCCTTGTTGAGGTTGCCGGCGAAGGCCTGGGCTGCGCTGGAGGCCGAGGTGAGACCCGAGCACATGACGGTGAAGCAGACCAGGAAGGTCAGGAAGTGCACCCCGAAGGCCTTGTGGGCGTAGACCGCGGCTCCACCGGCGCGGGGGTACTTCGTAACGAGCTCGAGATAGCTGAAGGCGGTCAGCATCGCGACGATGAAGGCGCACAGGAATGGAAGCCAGACCGCCCCGCCGACCTCCTTGGCCACCTTGCCGGTCAGCGCGTAGACGCCGGTGCCGAGGATGTCGCCCACGATGAAGAGCAGCAGCAGACCGGGTCCGATCGCGCGGTTCAGCTCGGGCTTGCCCTCGCCGGCGCTGGGTTCGGCCGTGCCGGTCATCGGCGACGTGTCGTTGTCACTCATGGCGGACACGATCACTGACGAAACAGGTTTCGTCCAGCCAGGATCGCCCCGGATGCCCAGATCGTGACCGTATGACGGCTCAGGCGTCGATGCGCTCGGCGTCGAGGGAGTGCGCGGAGTCCACGATGAAGTCCTTGCGCGGCGCGACCTCGTTGCCCATGAGGAGCTCGAAGACGCGCTCGGCCGCCTCGGCGTCCGCGAGGGTCACGCGGCGCAGGGTGCGCTGGCGTGGGTCCATCGTGGTCTCGGCCAGCTGGTCGGCGTCCATCTCGCCGAGGCCCTTGTAGCGCTGCATCGGCTGCTTGATCCGGCGTCCCTTGCGCTCGAGCTGACGCACCGTGGTGCGCATCTGCTGCTCGTTGTAGGTGTAGATCAGCTCGTTCTTGCGCGAGCCCGCCCCGACGACCTCGATGCGGTGCAGCGGCGGGACCGCGGCATACACCCGGCCTGCCTCGACCAGCGGACGCATGTAGCGGAAGAAGAGCGTCAGCAGCAGCGTCCGGATGTGGGCGCCGTCGACGTCGGCGTCGGTCATCACGATGACCTTGCCGTAGCGCGCCGCGTCGAGGTCGAAGCTGCGGCCGCTGCCGGCGCCGATGACCTGGATGATGGCCGCGCACTCGGCGTTCTTGAGCATGTCGCCGACCGAGGCCTTCTGGACGTTGAGGATCTTGCCGCGGATCGGGAGCAGGGCCTGGTGGTCGGAGTCGCGCGCGAGCTTGGCCGTGCCCAGGGCGCTGTCACCCTCGACGATGAACAGCTCCGAGCGCTCCACGTCGCTGCTGCGGCAGTCCGCCAGCTTGCTCGGCAGGGTGCTGGTCTCGAGGGCGTTCTTGCGGCGCTGCGTCTCCTTGTGCTGACGGGCCGAGATGCGGGACTTCATCTCGGAGACGACCTTCTCCAGCAGAAGGCTGGCCTGGGCCTTCTCCCCCCGCTTGGACGAGGTCAGCAGGGCGGTCAGCTCGCGCTCGACGACCCGGGCGACGATGGCGCGCACCGCGCTGGTCCCCAGGACCTCCTTGGTCTGCCCCTCGAACTGCGGCTCGGCGAGGCGCACCGTCACGACGGCCGTGAGGCCGGCGAGGATGTCGTCCTTGTCGACCTTGTCGGTGCCGACCTTGAGCCGCCGGGCGTTGACCTCGAGCTGCTTGCGGAACACCTTCATCAGGGCCTGCTCGAAGCCGCTGACGTGGGTGCCGCCCTTGTGCGTGTGGATGATGTTGACGAAGGACTCGGCGCGCGTCTCGTAGCCGGTCCCCCAGCGCACCGCCACGTCGACGGTGCACTCGCGGGTCATCTCCGTGCTGACCATGTGGCCGCGGGCGTCGAGCTGCGGCACCGTCTCGGTGAACTCGCCGCTGCCCTGCAGCCGCCAGACGTCGGTCAGCGCCGGGTCCGAGGCGAGGAACTCCGCGAACTCGCTGATGCCGCCCTCGTTCTGGAAGGTCTCCTCGTAGACACCCTCGCCGTCGAGGTCGCGCTCGTCGCGCACCGCGATGGCGAGCCCTGGGACGAGGAAGGCCGTCTGCCGAGCCCGCGAGACGAGGTCGGCGCGGTCCAGGCCGGCGTTCTTGAGGAAGATCTGGTGGTCCGCCCAGTAGCGGACCCGGCTGCCCGTCACGCCCCGCTTGGCCTTGCCGACGACCTGCAGCTCCGAGGTCTGCTCGAACGGCGTGAAGGTGTTGTCCGGACCCGGCGCACCAGCGTCGTCGAAGGTGCCGGGCTCGCCCCGCCGGAAGCTCATCTGGTAGGTCTTGCCGCCGCGGTCCACCTGCACGTCCAGCCGACTGGACAGGGCGTTGACCACGCTGGCGCCCACGCCGTGCAAACCGCCCGAGGCGGCATACGACCCGCCACCGAACTTGCCGCCCGCGTGCAGCTTGGTGAAGATCACCTCGACGCCGGACAGGCCGGTGCGGGGCTCCTTGTCGACGGGCATGCCGCGTCCGTTGTCGCGCACCACGACCGAGCCGTCGCGCCCGAGGACGACCTCGATGTGGTCGCAGTGGCCGCCCAACGCCTCGTCCACGGCGTTGTCGATGATCTCCCACAGGCAGTGCGTCAGGCCGCGGCTGTCCGTCGACCCGATGTACATGCCCGGCCGCTTGCGGACGGCCTCGAGGCCCTCCAGGACCTGGAGGTGGCGGGCGGAGTAGGTGTCGCTGCTCGTGCCGACCGTGCTGGCTGCGCTGGCTGCGCTGGCTGCGCTGGCTCGGCCTGCTCGGCTCGCTGGGCTGGCTGGGCTGGCTGGGCTGGCTGGGCTTGCTGTGGTCGTGGCGTCTGGCACGCTCGGCAGGGTACCCGCCGGGTATGACACCCCCGTGCAGACTCGCCATGCACCGCTCGTCCGGGGAGGTCGGGCCACGGCTGGCGCTCCGCCCAGCGAGAAATGCGCGGGTGGGAACGAATGCACGTGCTTGACTGTTGTCACCGCCGTAGAGGCCGCACCCACAGCCGTCCGGGAGCGACCCCCACTGACGTGAAAGAGAGGCCCATCGTGACCACCGCACTGGCACCGACCGAACTCACCGCAGCCGACCGCTGCGACCGTTGTGGCGCGCAGGCCTACATCCGAGCCCGTCTCGCGTCCGGAGGTGAGCTGCTCTTCTGCGCCCACCATGGTCGCGAGCACCTGGATCGCCTGCGTCCCCTGGCTACCGACATCGACGACCAGACCGACCGGCTCCACGCGTCGTCGACCAGCTGACGGCGCCGCACCACCGTCCGCGAGGACGGCACGACGAGACCCCCGACCGACGACGGCGGGGGTCTCGTCGCGCTGCCCCTAGGCTGGGCACGTGACCACCACCCTGACCGTCCTGCTCGCCGTCTGCGTCGTGATCGGGCTGCTGGGGATCGTGATCCCCGTGCTGCCCGGCCTGCTGCTCGTGTGGGGCGCCGTCCTGGTGTGGGCCGTCGTGACCCAGACGTGGTGGCTCGCCGTGCTGGTGACGGTGCTGTATGCCGTGGGCCTGGCCCTGCAGTACGTCCTGCCCGGGCGCCGGTTGCGCACCGGCGGGGTCCCGACCCGGTCGCTGGCCGCGGGCGTCCTCGTGGCGGTCGTGGGCTTCTTCGTCATCCCGGTCGTGGGGGCCGTCGCCGGCTTCGTGCTCGGCGTCTTCCTGTCCGAGCTGCAGCGCCTCGGCTCGACGGGCGCGGCCTGGCCGTCGACCGTGCACGCGCTCAAGGCGGTGGGCCTGTCGATGCTGATCGAGCTGACGGCCGGCCTGCTGATCAGCGCGTCCTGGGCCGCAGCGCTCATCTGGGCCTAGCAGAGGCCTCGTTCAGAGCTCCCCGCGGTCTAGAACTCGCCGCGCTGACGACGCTCGTCCCACCGCTGCTCCAGCCGCTGCATGAAGGTCCCCGACCGGGGGGTCCGGTCTCGGGGCAGGCGCCCGGCGGCACCCGGTGCCCGGTCGGCACGCCTCATCTTGGTGGCGCCACCGGCTCGACCGACGCCCGGGCGACCGAAGCGCCTGCTGGTGCGCTGCTGCACCGTGCCGTCCTCGCCCACCGCTCCGAGCTTGCGCCTCGGTGAGGCCAGGGCGTAGAAGCCGGCCGCCACCATGATCAGGAACCCGATCACGCCGATCCATACCTGCTGCTGCGTCACGCCGAGGAGGACGACCCCGAGACCGGCGAGGACGCCGATCGCGCCGAGGATGTAGCGCCGACGGCGCCCTGGCGTCGAACTGGCGCTCGCGAGCTGGGCCGCGAAGCGCGGGTCCTCGGCATACAGCGCCTGCTCCATCTGCTCGAGCAGCGCCTGCTCACGCTCTGAGAGCGGCATCTCGCTCCCCTCCCTCGGGGTCGTGCGGTCGTGAGGTCCTCGAGGCCGGGTCGCGCGGCGCGGGTGCGCCGTCAGAGCGGTCTCCGTAGGACTCAACGAAGATGATCTCAGGATAGATCCCGGCGAGGGGTTGTGGTAGATCCGTCCCCAGGTCGGACCAGACTCGCCGGACGCACCGCACCGGCCCCGAACCTCGCGCTCGCCCGGTCGACCGCACGCTCGGCGTCCCGCCACCCGTGCTCTCGCTCGTCCAGCAGGCCCTGGCGCGGCACCAGGCCGGCGTCCTGGAGCCCCTCGAGCCGGACCCCGACGAGGCGGATGCGGGCGCGCTGCAGCCCCAGCGCGTCGAACAGGTCGCGGGCGGTGCGATAGACGTCCTGCCCGACGTCGGTGTGCTCGCGCAGGGTCTTGGAGCGGGTGATCGTGGTGAAGTCCGCGAACCGGACCTTGATCGAGACGGTGCGCGCCATCATCCCCTGGGACCGCAGCCGGGCGGTGGAGCGGTCGGCGAGCTTGAGCAGGTGCCGGTGGATCTCGACCGGGTCGTCGATGTCGTGGCCGAAGGTCTCGTCGGCGCCGACGCTCTTGTCGACGTGCACCGGGGTCACGCTGCGGGGGTCACGCCCCCACGCCAGCTCGTGCAGCGAGGCGCCCATCGCCGGGCCGAGGGCCCGCTGCAGCGTCGCCACCGGGGTGTGCGCGATGTCGGCCACCGAGCGCAGCCCCAGCCGCAGCAGGGTCTCCTCGGTGCGGTCGCCCACCCCCCACAGCGCGGCGACCGGCAGCTGGTGCAGCGTCGCCACGACCTGGTCGACCGGCACGACGCGCAGGCCGTCGGGCTTGGCGAGGCCCGACGCGAGCTTGGCGACGAACTTCGTGGGGGCGACGCCGACCGAGCAGGTGATGCCCTGCTCGTCGGTCACGGCGTCACGGATGTGGTGGGCGATCTGCGTCGGACGACCGTGGGTGTGCACCGACCCCGACACGTCGAGGAAGGCCTCGTCGACGGACAGCGGCTCGACGACGGGGGTGACCGAGCGGAAGACGGCCATGACGCCGCGCGAGACCTCGGCGTAGCGCTGGTGGTCGGGCCGCAGGACGGTCGCCCGGGGGCACAGCCGACGGGCGCGGGCCATCGGCATCGCCGAGGCGACGCCGTAGCGTCGCGCCTCGTAGGTCGCCGAGAGCACCACCCCTCGCGTGCCGCCACCGATGATGACGGGCGTGCCGACGAGGTCGGGATGCTCGAGCAGGGTGACGGAGGCGTAGAACGCGTCCATGTCGACGTGCAGGACGTGGCACCCGGTGTCGTCGAGGGCCCCGGCCTGCGCCTCCTGGTCCTCGAGGCGGAACTGCCGCCGGCTCACGGCGTGCCCGTCTCAGTGCCGCGCGGCGATGACGTGCAGGGCCGCGCCGAGCTGGGCGAGGATCGCGAAGTCCGGGTGGCTCGCGGCCGCGCGCTCGAGGTCCAGCAGCGCCATGCGGTCGGCCTCGGAGTCCACCAGGGCGGAGGGGACGAGGTCGCTGAAGATGCGGACGCCGTGGGTGTCGGTGATCTCCAGGCCGGCGGCCTCGACGAGCCCCGAGACCGAGGACAGGTCGAACCGGCGGGGCAGCGGGTCGGGCGCTCCCCACGTGCCCTCGGGCGTGGTGAGGGCGTGCTGGGCCTGACCGAACTGCCCGGCGATCGCCCGGGCGAGCACCACGGCGAGCCGCTGGGCGACGACCAGGCTGAGCACGCCGTGGGGCGCGAGGGCGGCGCTGATCTGCGCGAGGGAGTCGCTCGGGTCGTCGACGAACTCCAGGACGCCGTGGCAGCAGACCAGGTCCGCGGTGCCGACATCGTGCACCTCGCGGAGCGTGCCGGCGTCGCCCTGGACCCCACGGACGCGGTCGTCGACGCCGGCCTCGCGGGCGCGCCGGCCGAGTGCGGCGAGAGCGTCCGGGCTGGGGTCGACGACGGTGACCTCGTGACCGAACCCGCCGAGCGCGACGGCGACCCCGCCGGTGCCGCCACCGAGGTCGAGGACCCGCAGCGGCCGGTCGAGCTGGGCGGACAGGTCGTCGGCGACGGACTGGACGGCCTCCCACACGGCGGCGGTGCGCAGGTTGGTCTCGACACCGGCGCCGCGGGAGCGGCGGGCCGCGGGTCGGTCCGCGTGGTCGGGCATCGCTGGGCTCCTTCGGGGCGGGGTGCGCGCGGACGCGCCGTCTCGTCCACCCTAGTGCCCCGAGCTGCCCGGGCTGGAGTGCCACAGCTTGCGCGGCGGCGTGCGATGAGCCTCGCCCTGGTCGCCCCCCGCGGGCTTGATGTCGGCATAGGGCGACTGCTCGAACCCCGAGGCGTGGCGCAGGACCCGACGCGTGCGCTGCCCCTCGGTGCCGGTCGCCCGCTCGACCTCGGCCGCCAGCTCGCGGGCCTCGGCGTCGACCTGGGCCAGCAGGTCGTGCACGCCGCGCGGCCCGTCGCGCAGCCACGCGTCCCACAGCGCCCCGAGCTCCCACGCGCCGGTCGCGCGCAGGGAGATCCCCCGGGGGCCCGTGCGGCGCACCTCGCCGCGGACGAGCAGCATCCAGGAGTGGAAGACGGTGGAGGCGTAGGGACCCTGGACGTCCTCGAAGAAGGTCGCGTCGACCGGTCCGGTCGTGTCGTCGAGGGTGAGGAAGACGACGCGCCGTCCCGAGCGGACCGGCGGGGTCTGGGTGGCGACCTTGACCCCGGCGACGTGCACGACGGCGCGGCTGCGGCAGCCCAGGAGGTCCGCCGACCGCACCACGCCGAGGGCCTGCAGCATCGGGGCGTAGGGCTCGAGGACGTGCGCGGTCGCGTCGAGGCCCAGCACGTCGAGCTCGGCGCGCACCCGCTCGGTCTGGGTCATCTCGGGCAGCCCGCTGCCCGCGGTGAGCGTGGGCTCGTCCCCGAGGTCGAGGGCCAGCTGGACGGGCTGCTCCCCGGCGGGCGCCACGGGGGCGTGCTGCCGGGACTGACGCGCGGCGGCGGCGCGCACGTCCGGCGCGGCGGGCCTCAGGTCCGCGCGCTGCCGGTCGAGGTCCTGCCGGTCGGAGGCCTGCCGGCCACCGGCCGACGACGCGGCGGGTCGGTCGATGGCGGCGGGTGCGCTCCCCCGGCGGCCACGTGGCGCCCTGCGCGCGGTGGCGCGGCTGTAGCGCTCGAGCTCGGCCACGTGCAGGAGCAGGTCGCGGCGGGTGACCTTGCCGCGACGTCCGAGCCCGGCGACCGCGCGATGGCCCGACAGGCCGTAGAGGGAGTCGAGCGCCCCGGCCATCACCAGCCGCTCGAGGACCGGGCGCGAGGGCTGGGCGCGGTTCCACACGTCGGCCAGGGTGACGTAGGGCCGGCCGGCGACCAGACGCTGCACCTCGGCCTCGCTGATGCCCTTGACGTCCGAGAGGGAGAGCCGGATGCCGTAGGCCCGCCCGTCGGGCAGGTCGGGGTGCGCGGGCCGGGACCGGGACTGCTGGTCGAGGATCTGCGGCGGCGGCTCGTCCCACGGCGCGACCTTCTCGACGCGATAGGTGTCGTCGGAGGCGTTGACGTCCAGGCCGAGGACCGCGATGCCGAGGTTGCGGGCGTCGTCGAGGATGAGCCGTTTGGGATACATCCCCGGGTCGTGGGTGAGCACGCCGGCGAGGAAGGCCGCCGGGTGGTGGGTCTTGAGCCACGCGGACTGGTAGGTCGGCAGGGCGAACGCCGCCGCGTGCGCCTTGCAGAAGCCGAACGACGCGAAGGCCTTGAGGACGGCCCAGATGCGGTCGACGTCCTCCGGGGCGTAGCCGCGTGCCGTGGCTGCCGGGCGCCACCACGCCTCGACCTCGACCTGACCCTCAGGTGATCCCATGGCGCGACGGACCTCGTCCGCCTCGGCGAGGGTCACCCCGGCCGTCTCGGCGACGATCCGCAGCACCTGCTCGTGGAAGACCACCACCCCGGCCGTCTCGCGCAGCGCGGGCACGAGGGTCTCGTGCAGGTGGTCGGGCTCGGACCAGCCCTGCCTGGCTCGCAGGAAGGGGGTGATCATGTCGGACTTGACCGGGCCGGGGCGGAACAGCGAGATGTCGATGATGATGTCGTCGAAGCTCTCGGGCCCGAACTTGCCGATGAGCTCGCGCTGCCCGGGCGACTCGATCTGGAAGCAGCCGAGGGTGTGGGTGCTGCGGATCAGGCGGAAGGTCGCCTCGTCGTCCAGCGGCACCTGACGCTGGTCGTCGAGCTGGATCCGGACGCCGTCGACCCGCTCGACCTCGGCCACCGCGTGGGCCATGGAGGACTGCATGCGGATGCCGAGGACGTCGAGCTTGAGCAGCCCCATCGCCTCGACGTCGTCCTTGTCGAAGTGGCTCATCGGGAAGCCCAGCCAGCTGGCCTCGACCGGCGTGCGGTCGAGCAGCCCCGAGTTGGACAGCACCACCCCGCACGGGTGCAGCGCGATGTGGCGGGGCAGCCCGTCGACCCGCTCCACGAGGTCGAAGAAGGTCTGCAGCCGCGGCGCGTCCAGGCCGCTCGCCCGCAGCTCGGGCAGGTCGGCGATGGCCGACCGGGCGTCCCGGGCCCGGATGTGGGGAAAGGCCTTGGCGATCGCGTCGACCTCGTTGGGCGGCATGCCGAGCGCTCCCCCGACGTCCCGGACGGCGTGGCGCACGCGGTAGGTGTCCATCATCGACACGCAGGTCACCCGGTCGCCGCCGAAGCGGTCCAGGATGCGCTCGTAGATCGCGGTGCGCCGGTCGGACTCCACGTCGATGTCGATGTCGGGCAGCTGGGCGCGCAGCGGCGAGCAGAAGCGCTCCATCAGCAGGTCGTGGCGGATCGGGTCGACGCCGCTGATCCCGAGCAGGTAGTTGACCAGGCTGCCGGCGCCGGACCCGCGCGCCGCGACCCGGCCGTCCATGTCGCGGATCAGGTCGCACACGGTCGCGACGGTGAGGAAGTAGGTCGGGTAGCCGAGGCCGGCGACGACCCCCAGCTCGTCGTCGAGCCTCGCCTCGATCGCCCGCCGCCCGCTGTCGCTCGCGTCGGGATAGCGGGTCAGCAGCGCGCCTCGGCAGCGCTCGGCCAGGACCGCCTGGGGGGACTGCCCGGGCCGTATGCCGAGGATGCCGGGCTCGGGCAGCTGGACCGATCCGATCCCGAGGTCGCCGCGCGGGTCGAGCCGGCAGTCGTCGGCGACCCGCAGCGTGGTGCGCACGAGCTCGTCGGCGCGGGCGCGATCCCCGCCGCACGCCTGGCGGGCGAGGGCGAGCATGTCCGGGGTCGAGGCGAGGTGACCCAGCGTGGTCACCCGGTCGAGGTGCCGGGTGTCGAGGGCGACGAGCCGGCGGGCCGCGTCGAGCACGTCGGCCGTGACCGCGTCCTCGGCGCGGCCGTGGCGCACGGCGGCGGTCAGCACGGCGGGGACCCCGACGTCGTCGGCCAGCGCGAGCAGCGCGGCGGCCTGGCGGCGGCTGCCGACGGATCCCGGCGGCCCCTCGTGCAGGACGACCTCGACGACGAGGGCGTCCCCGGGCAGCGCGTGCCGCCACTGCTCCAGCAGGTGCCGGGCCTGGTCGGGCCGGCCGCGCAGGACCGCCCGGCCCACGTCGGAGTCGGGGCCGACCAGCACCGTGAGGGCGTCGGCGTGCTCGGCCACGAGCGCCCGGCTCGTCACCGGCTCTCCCCGCTCGCCCGCGAGGTGGGTCGCCGACACCAGCCGGCACAGCCGCGCCCAGCCGTGGCCCTGCTCGACCCGGGAGCGTCCCCGGGCGAGCACGGTGACCCGGGGCAGCCGTGGGTCGACGACCGCACCACCGCGCACGGGGGTGCGTCCGGCCGGCCTGGCCCGCTGCCCGGCGACCTCGCCCAGCGCGAGGTCCGCCCCCAGGATCGGGTCGATGCCCCGGGCCAGGCAGGACTGGGCGAACTTCACCGCGCCGTAGAGGCCGTCGCGGTCGGTCAGCGCCAGCGCAGCCTGGCCGTGCCCCACGGCGAGATCGACCAGGTCGGCCGGTGGGGTGGTGCCGTAGCGCAGGGAGCAGCCCGACGCCACGTGCAGGTGGACGAAGTCATCGGCCACCGGTGGCCACCTGCAGGGACGGCAGCGGTGCGTGCGGCGGGGCCCCGAGGGCGGACTCGACCAGGGCGAGGAAGGTCTCGGAGGCCCGCACCAGGTCGTCCGCCTCGCGCGCCGAGACGGGTCCACCCCGCTCGGCCACGGAGCGGCGGGTCGCCGAGGCGGCGTAGAACGCGGCCCACTCCCCCAGCTCCGGCGCGGCGGCCGGCAGCAGCTCCCAGACGCTGCGGGGCCGTCCCCGGCCCGAGACCGGTCCCCGGGTGGCGAGCAGCGCCGCCCCGGCGCGCAGCCCCGACAGGTGCGCCGCGACGTAGCGGTCGGCGGTCGTGCCCGCGCAGGTCGCCTCGGCGAGGGCGGCGTAGGCGCGGTCGAGCAGGTCGAGCGTCGCCGTGGTCAGCGGCGGACGCGTGCTGGTGGCGATCGTGGCGGTCATGGTGCACCTGCTTTCGTCATACGGTCCGGTCGGGAGAGCCGGAAGAAGAACGAGAGGGAGATAGAGGGAGATAGAGGGGAGAGAGGGGAGAGAAAGGGCCGGGAGGAAGGCCGGAGAAAGAGCCGGAGGGGAGTCCTAGTCGGAGAGCCGGACGAGCTGCCAGCGCGAGCCGCGCACCGCCAGGTCGTAGACGCCGAGGGAGCCGGAGCGGCCGGGGGCCGCCTCGACCCGCCAGACCTCCTCCTCGAGGTCGGCGGGGGTGATGGACCGCGTGTCGGGCACCTCGCGCCACCACGGGCGGCGCTCGCGCCAGTGGTCGACGACCGCGCGCACGTCGTAGAGGCGCCCTCGCCAGATGAACTGCAACGGTCGGCCCTCGTGCCTGACCTCGATGACGTCCTCGCACCGCCTCATCGCCGTCCTCCTTCGAACAACCGACCCGTGAACCGAACATGTGTTCGATGGAGAGAACTCTAGGCCCGACCACCGACAGACCCCACCCCCACGTCACCCGCTTGCGCATCGGCGCAGGTCAGTCGATCCCTGACCGAGGGGCCCCGACCGGATACCGTGAGGCGTCGTCGTCGGACGCCCTTGGCTCGAGCCAGGCCGCCGGCCCGGCGAGACCCGAGCACGAGCACGAGCACGAGCACACGATCACTGAGGAGGACCCATGGGGACCGAGCTGCTACCGATGGTCTTCACGAGCGGCTGGGCGAGCGGCATCAACGCCTACGCCGTGGTGCTCGTCATGGGCCTGGCCGGGCGGTTCTTCTCGATCGACCTGGTCCCGCACGTGCTGACCCGCACGGACGTGCTGATCGCCGCCGCGGTGCTGTTCCTGCTGGAGATGTTCGCCGACAAGATCCCCTACCTCGACTCGATGTGGGACAGCGTCCACACCGTCGTCCGGCCGGCCGTCGGCGCGACCCTGGGCTATCTCCTGGCCGGCCACGAGGGGTCCGGGCTGGAGCAGGCCTTCGCCGCCGCGACCGGTGGCTTCAGCGCCCTGGCCAGCCACGGGGTCAAGGCCGGGATCCGCGCGGGGGTCAACGCCTCGCCGGAGCCGGTCAGCAACGTCGCCATCTCGTCCGCGGAGGACGTCGCCGTGATCGGCGTGATGACCCTCGCCACCGAGCATCCCTGGGCGGCCGCCACGGTGGCCGGGATCCTGCTGCTCGCCGGCATCGTCGCCGTGGTCTGGCTGCTGCGGCGCATCGTCCGGCTCAAGCGCAGGTATGACGACTGGGGCACCCGCACCGGCTGAGGGTCAGTGCCCCAGGTTGGCGAAGACCTCGAGCGTCGCGGTCGAGCGGTTCATCGTGTAGAAGTGCAGCCCCGGCGCGCCCTCGGCCATGAGGCGGGACGCGTGCTCGGTCGCGATCTCGACCCCCACCTCGCGCACGGCGTCGGCGTCGTCCCCCACCGCCTCCAGCCGCGACGTCACGGCGACGGGCAGGGCGGCCCCGGACAGCTCGGCCATGCGCGTGATCTGCTTGGCCGAGGTGATCGGCATCAGCCCCGGGATGATCGGCAGGGTCCCGCCACGCGCCGCCACCATGTCCCGCAGGCGCAGGTAGTTGTCGACGTCGAAGACCATCTGCGTCACCGCGAAGTCCGCCCCGGCCCGCTGCTTGGCGACCAGCACGTCGGCGTCCTGCTCCAGCGAGGCCGACTCGGGGTGCTTGTCGGGGAACGCCGCCACCCCCACCGTGAAGCCGCCCAGGGCGCGCACCAGGGACACGAGCTGGTCGGCGTGGTCGAGCCCCTCGGGGTGGGCCACCCAGGGGCTGCCGAGGCCGCCGGCGGGGTCGCCGCGCAGCACCATGACGTTGCGGATCCCGGCGTCGGCATACGCCCCGACCACGCTGCGCAGCTCGGCCCGCGAGGAGGCGACGCAGGTCAGGTGGGCCATGGGCAGCAGGGTCGTCTCCTCGGCGATGCGCCGGGTGACGCGGACCGTGCGGTCGCGCGTGGACCCGCCGGCGCCGTAGGTCACCGACACGAACGACGGGCGCTTCTTCTCCAGGTGGCGGATCGCCTCCCACAGCACCTGCTCCGACTCGTCGTTCTTGGGCGGGAAGAACTCGAAGCTGAAGCTCGTCCCCTCGGACCGCAGCATGTCCGGGATGGAGATGCCGGAGAGGTCGCGGGGAGCGAGGAAGGACGTGCCCGATGCCATGGCCGCGACTCTAGGTGACCCGACCGCGTAGGCTCGGTCTGCACCGACATGTGGGCACTCCCGTGTCGCCGTACCCACAGTGCCGCAGGGCCGCACCGACGGAGGATGCCGGGATGACCACCGCAGGGACCGAGATCGTCGACCTGGCGCAGCTGCGTCACCGGGTCCAGGCCGAGATCGACGAGGAGATCGCCCTGCGCACGTCCCAGCTCGCGCCCGTGGGGCGCGACACCCGCCTGCTCGTCGACGCGATCGCCGACCTGCTGCGCGGGGGCAAGCGGCTGCGCGCCGCCTTCTGCTACTGGGGCTACCGCGCCGCCGGGGGCGACGACAACGAAGCCATCGTGCGGGCCGCCGCCGCGATGGAGCTCTTCCAGGCCGCGGCGCTCATCCACGACGACGTCATGGACGACAGCGACACCCGACGCGGCCTGCCCGCCGCGCACCGCCGCCTCGCCGCGCACCACGCGGAGCAGCAGTGGGAGGGGCTGTCGGACCGGTTCGGCGTCGCGGGGGCCATCCTCGCCGGCAACCTCTGCCTGACCTGGACCGACTCGATGTTCGCCGGCTCCGGGCTGAGCCGGCACGAGCTGCACGGCGCGCGGCCGGTGTTCGACGAGATGCGGACCCAGCTCATGGGCGGGCAGTTCCTCGACGTGCTCGAGGCCGCGCGCGGCTGGGACGACCTCACGACCGAGCAGCGCCTGCGGCTGGCGCACCGCGTCATCACCTACAAGAGCGCGAAGTACTCCATCGAGCACCCCCTCGTCATCGGGGCCGCGGCGGCGGGTGCCAAGCAGGGCGACCTCAAGAAGCTCGGCGAGTTCGGGCTGGCCGTCGGCCAGGCCTTCCAGCTGCGCGACGACCTGCTCGGGGTGTTCGGCGACCCCGAGGCGACGGGCAAGCCCGCCGGCGACGACCTGCGCGAGGGCAAGCACACCGTCCTGGTGGCGCACACCCTGTCCACCCTCGACGACGAGCGCGCCGCGCGCTTCAGCCGCCACCTCGGCGACCCCGACGTGGACGACGAGACGGTGGACTGGATGCGCGAGACGATCGTCGCGTCCGGAGCCGTCGACGCGGTCGAGCGCGACATCGAGCGCCTCGTGGCCCAGGGTCTGGAGCGGCTGCACGACACGCGGGCGCTCCTCGACGACGGCCGTCAGGTCCTCGTCGACCTCGCGACCTACGCCACGAGCCGCACCACCTGAGCGGCGTCAGCCGCCGGGCCGACGGCTGACGAGACCCCGGCCGTATGCCGGGAGGCGCCACCGCCTCGCGGGGTCACCCTCAGAAGGCCAGCTCCTGCGCACGGCGGCGGATCTCGGTGCGGTGCCCCGCACGCAGGTCGCCGACCGGGGTGCCGGTGCGCAGCGTGTCGTCCGGCTCGTGCAGCCAGGCGATCGCCTCGGCGTCGCTGAGGCCGGAGTCGTGCAGGACCGACAGGGTCCCGCGCAGCAGGTGCAGCGGCGCCCCGTCCTGGACGAAGGTCGCGGGGATGCTCACGACCTTGCGCTCGCCGCGGCGCACGGACGCGATCTCACCCTCCGCGAGCCACGACCGGACGGTCGCCAGGGGGACGGCGCACGCCTCGGCGACGTCGGGCACGGTGATCCACTCGGGCACGAGCTCGTCGAGACGGGCGAGGAGGACCTGGTCAGGGGCTGAGGAGCGGCTCACGGCCCCTAGCCTGCCATGCGCGCCGGTCGACGCGCACGGATGCGCCATCCGGGTGAGCGTGCTTCACTGGACGGGCTGGATCGTTCAAGGTCGCCCGACGCGCTCGGGCCCTGACCTCCCACCGGACGGACCACGCTCCCCGACACCGACCACAAGGACCCACGATGCCCCTCGTCGCCGGAATCGCCGCCGTCTCGATCGCCGTCGCGATCACCCCCACCGCCACCTCCCCGTCCACCACGTCGCACCCGTCCACGTCCTCCGCAGCGTCCGCCACGTCCGCAGCGTCCGCAGCGTCGGCGCTGTCTGCGCTGTCGGTGCTGTCCGCCGTCCAGGGGGACTACACCGTGCGCCGCGGAGACTCGACCTACACCATCGCCCGGCGCGCCGGCACGACCGTGCAGGCCGTCGTCGCGGCCAACGGCCTGCAGGGCGGGGGACGTCGCATCCACCCCGGCCAGCGGCTCGTGATCCCCGCGGCCGGCACCGACGCCCAGGCCGGACGTCGCCAGGCTCCCGCGACCACGGCCCCCACGCGCACGGCACCCCCGTCCAAGGCCCCCACGAGCAAGGCACCCGTCGCCAGGGCCACCGCCCGCACGTCCCCACCTGCCGCTGCCGGGACGCAGAAGGCCCAGGTCCGCGCCCTCATCGAGCAGGTGGCCGACGAGCACGGCGTCGACCGGCGGCTCGCGCTCGCCGTCGGGCTCCAGGAGTCCGGGTGGCGCCAGGACGTCACGTCCCACGTCGGCGCGAGGGGCACCATGCAGGTGATGCCCGCCAACGCCCGCTGGGCCTCGTCGCTCGCAGGCCGCCGACTCGACCTCGGCGACGCCCGCGACAACGTCACGGCCGGGGTCGTCATCCTCAAGCAGCTCCAGGCGACCGCCGGCAGCGAGGACGCGGCCATCGGCGCCTACTACCAGGGGCTCCCCTCGGTCAAGAAGCGCGGGATGTACCGCGAGACCCACCGCTACGTCGCCTCCGTCAAGGCACACCGGTCCCGGATGTGAGGTCGGGGAGGCTCCCCCGCCTAGGATCGAACGGTGCCTCGACCCACCGACGTGACCGCGCCCGGGCGTGTGCTGGACGGGCGTTATCGCCTGGTCCGGCACATCGCCGACGGCGGTATGGCGTCCGTGTGGGAGGGCCTGGACGAGCGCCTCGACCGTGAGGTCGCCGTCAAGATCCTGCGGCGTGGGCTGACCGACGACGAGTCGTTCACCTCGAGGTTCCAGCGCGAGGCGAGGTCCGCGGCCCGCCTCAACGACCCGCGCATCGTGGCGGTGTTCGACCAGGGCATCGACCATGACGACATGTTCCTCGTCATGGAGCTGGTGCCGGGTCGCACCCTGCGCGAGGTCGTCCACGCCGAGGCTCCCCTCACGGTTCGTGCCGCCCTCGACCTGGTCGTGCCCCTGGCCGAGGCGCTCGGCGTGGCCCACCGGGCCGGGATCATCCACCGCGACGTCAAGCCCGAGAACGTCATCATCCGTGACGACGGCCGCGTCAAGGTGGCCGACTTCGGCCTGGCCCGTGCCGTCACCGCTCAGACCGTCACCGCCGCCAGCAGCACGATCCTCGGCACGGTGTCCTACCTGTCCCCCGAGCAGGTCGAGCGGGGCATCGCCGACGCGCGCAGCGACGTCTACGCGACCGGCCTGATCCTCTACGAGCTCTTGACCGGTCAGAAGGCCTACGAGGGCGAGTCCCCGATCCACGTCGCCTACCAGCACGTGCACGGCAGCATCACGGCCCCGAGCGACGTCGTCCCCAGCGTGCCCGCCGCGCTCGACGAGGTGGTCGCCTGGGCCACGCACCGCGACGCCGGGGAGCGTCCCGCTGACGGCGCCGCCCTGGCCGAGCGGCTGCGCGAGGTGCGGGCGGAGCTCTCCCCCGACGACCTCGACGCCCGGCCCCGCGAGCCGGAGGCCTCCGCGGCCAGGGCGACCCCGACGGTCGCCATACCGCGCTCCGGCGCAACCGGGTCCGCCCGACCGATCCCCACCCCGGTGCAGCACCGCGACCCCGTCGGCGCCACGCGCGGCGCCGCCTCTCCGTCAGCAGCCCCCCGCCGGCGCCGGCTGCGCCTGCTCCTCCCCCTGCTGGCGTTCCTGGTCCTGCTGGGGGGCGGTGGCGCGTGGTACCTCACCCAGGGCCCCGGTGCCTCCACCACCGTGCCTGCCCTGCAGGGCCTCGCCCTCGCCGACGCCCAGTCGAGGCTCGCGGCCGCCCACCTGGACGCCGCCATCGAGGAGACCTACGACGAGCGGGTCCCGCGCGGGTCGGTCATCCAGGCGTCGCCGGGCGAGGGCACGGCCCTGCACCGCACCGACGACGTCACCCTCGTCGTGAGCCGCGGGCCCGAGCGCTACCAGGTGCCGCAGGTCCGGGGCACCCCGGTGGACGCGGCGCGGCAGGCCCTCAAGGACACCCGCCTGTCCGTCGGCGCGGTCACCGAGGCCCACGACGAGCAGGTGCCGGCCGGCCAGGTCGTCTCCACGGACCCCGCGGCCGGCGCCTCGCTGAAGCCGCTCACCAAGGTCGCCCTCGTCGTCAGCAAGGGTCGTCAGCCCATCCCCGTCCCCGCCCTCGCCGGACGCACCTCCGCCGAGGCGCGCACCGCCCTCACGGCGGCGGGCCTGACCTATGCCGAGGCGCCCGACCGCGTCTACTCCACCACGGTGCCCGAGGGGTCCGTGACGCAGCACAGCCCCGCGAGCGGCACGCTCTTCAAGGGCGACACCGTCACGGTGACGCTGTCCAAGGGCCCGGAGCTGGTGGCCGTGCCGTCGGTGCGGGGACGGAGCAAGGACGACGCGGTCGCCGCGCTCAAGGCCGCCGGCTTCCAGGTCCGGGTGTCCGCCCCGCTGGGCGAGGTGTTCGGGCTGGTGTCCCAGCAGCGCCCCTCCGGCGGTCGCGCGCCCAAGGGAAGCACCGTCACGGTCGTCGTGGTCTGAGTGGCCGTGGCTCCCCCGCGGCCCTCGGTCGCACCGCGCTCGGGCCTCGCCACGCTCGCCCTCGTGGCGGTCACCGCCGTCTGGGGCTCGACGTTCTACCTCATCCACGACCTGCTCGACTCCATGGACGCCGTGGACTTCCTGGCCGTCCGGTTCACCATCGCCGCCGTCTGCCTGCTCCTGCTCTTCGGCCGCAGCCTGCGGGCCCTGGACCGACGCGCCTGGATGGCCGGCGGGCTGCTCGGCCTCGTCTACGCCCTGGCGCAGGTCCTGCAGACCGTGGGGCTCGCCCACACCGCCGCGTCGCGGTCCGGCTTCATCACCGGTCTGTACGTCGTCCTCACCCCCGTCCTCGGAGCGATCCTGCTGCGCGAGCGGGTCGGACGACCCACCTGGGTCGCCGTCGTGCTCTCCGTCGCCGGTCTCGCCGTCCTGTCCCTCGGTGACGTGGCGTCTGCGGTCGGTCTCGGCGAGGCCCTGACGCTGGCGTGCGCCGCGGTCTACGCCATCCACATCCTCGGGGTGGGGAGGTACTCCACCGCCGAGCTCGCCACGGCACTGGCGACCGTCCAGATGATCGCCCTCGCCGTGGGGTGCACCGTCACGGCGGCCGTCGACGGCGTGCGCCTGCCCCCGACCCCCGCCGCGTGGTGGGCCGTGGTCTACATGGCGGTCGTCGCCGGCGCCGGCGCGCTGTGGGCGCAGACCTGGGCCCAGGCGCACCTGAGCGCCAGCCGCGCCGCGATCGTCATGACGCTCGAGCCCGTGTTCGCCGCGGGCTTCGCGGTCACGCTCGGCGGCGAGTCGGCCACCTCGCGCATGGTCCTCGGCGGCGGGCTGGTCCTGGCCGCGATGTATGTCGTCGAGCTCGCGGGTCGCCGTGGTCGCTCGGCGGACGACCCGCCGCTGGAGGCACTGCACCACGAGCCGTGACGCGACCCGCACAGCCGCCCGGTCAGGCAGCGACTCGGTCCTTCAGCTGCTCGGTCGTGCAGCTGCTCGGTCATGGGGCGACACGGTCTGGCGGTCACGCGGTCACACTCATTCTTGGTAGGCGTACCGCTCCTGGCGCCATACGTCGCCCACCAGGTGATAGCCGCGCTGCTCCCAGAAGCCGCGGCCCGGCTCGCGCAGGTAGGCGATCTCGCCGATCCACTTGGGGCCCTTGTAGCCATAGAGGTGCGGCACGACCAGGCGCACCGGCCCCCCGCGCTCGGCGGACAGGGGCTCACCGTTGCGGTGCGTGGCGAGGAGCGAGCGCGGCGACACGAGGTCGTCGAGCGGCAGGCTGGCGCTGTAGCCGTAGGTCGCCGAGACGAGGACGTGCCCGACCCCATCGGCCGGGGGTGCGAGGTCGACGACGTGGCGCACCAGCACGCCCTCCCAGACGACGTCCTGGCTGGTCAGCTTGGACACGCAGTGCTGGTCGGCCACGATCGCGTCGCGCGGCAGCTGCTGCAGGTCGTCCCAGGTCAGGACCCGCTCGGGCCCGGCCGTCTCGCCGACGACGGACAACGTCCATGTCTCGGGCGAGAGCGCCGGGACGCGCCCGTAGTGCTGCACCGGGAGCTCGGCGACGAGCCGTTGCCCGGGGGGCACGGTGCGCGGCTCGGTCCGAGGCATGGGACGAACTCTCTCACATCACCCAGGTGGGGCTCAGGACCGCTGGGCGAGCATCTCGGCGACGAGAAAGGCCAGCTCCAGGCTCTGCTGGTGGTTGAGCCGGGGGTCGCACACGGTCTCGTAGCGCGAGGACAGGTCGGCGTCCTCGATGCGGATCGAGCCGCCGGTGCACTCGGTGACGTCGTTGCCCGTGAGCTCGACGTGCATGCCGCCGGGGATGGTGCCGAGGTCGGCGTGGACCTCGAAGAAGCCCCGCACCTCGTCGACCACGTCGTCGAAGTCACGCGTCTTGTAGCCGCTCGCGCTCGTGTGGGTGTTGCCGTGCATGGGGTCGGTCACCCAGGTGACCTGGACGCCCTCCTGCTTAACCCGCTCGACGATCGGGGGGAGCGCCTCGCGGATCGTGCCGGCGCCCATCCGCGTGATGAAGGTCAGGCGGCCGGGACGGCGCTCGGCGTCGACCTTGTCGACGATCGCCATGACGTCGTCGCCGGTCGTCGTCGGCCCGAGCTTGACCCCGATCGGGTTGCGGATGTGCGAGACGAAGTCCAGGTGGGCGCCGTCGAGCTGGCGGGTGCGCTCGCCGATCCACACCATGTGGCCGCTGGTGTCGTAGGCCACGCCCGTGCGGTGGTCGATGCGCGTGAGGGCGCGTTCGTACTCCAGCAGCAGGGCCTCGTGGCTGGCGAAGAACTCCACGGACCGCATGGCGTCGAAGTCGGCGCCGCAGGCCAGCATGAACCGCATCGCCTTGTCGATGTCGCGCGCCATGGACTCGTAGCGGGCGTACTCGGCGTTGGCGGAGAACCCGCGGTTCCACGCGTGGACGTGACGCAGGTCGGCGAACCCGCCGGTGGTGAAGGCCCGCACGAGGTTCAGCGTCGCAGCGCTGGCGTGGTAGCCCCGGACCATGCGCTGCGGGTCGGGCCGCCGCGAGTCCGGCGTGAACTCGAAGTCGTTGACCATGTCACCGCGGTAGGCCGGGAGCGTGACGTCACCCCGCGTCTCGGAGTCCGAGGACCGGGGCTTGGTGTACTGCCCCGCCATACGGCCGATCTTGACGACCGGCACGCTGGCGCCGTAGGTGAGGACCGCGGCCATCTGCAGGAGGGTCTTGACCCGGTCCCGGATGTTGTCCGCCGTGGCGTAGGCGAAGGTCTCGGCGCAGTCGCCGCCCTGGAGCACGAAGGCCTCGCCACGGGCGGCCGACGCCAGCCGGTCGGTCAGCTGGTCGCACTCGCCGGCGAACACCAGCGGCGGCATCGAGCGGAGCGTGTCGACCGCCGCGTCCAGGCCGGACCCCTCGGGCCACGACGGCTGCTGGGCGGCGGGCAGGTCGCGCCACGCGTCGAGGGCAGTCAGGAGCTCGGGAGCGGGTTCGGTACTCACGCGCCCCAGCCTAGGGCCCGCGACGTCCCCGCCCGGACGCGTCCGCATCACGGGCGCCGCGCCGCTGACTCCCCCAGCCGTTAGGGTCGACGCATGACATTCTCGATCGTGGCCAACGTCGGAGATGCCTACGGCGTCGCCGTCGCGAGCAGGTTCCTCGCCGCCAGCGGACCGGTGGCGATGGTGCGCCCGGGTGTCGGCGCCGTCGCCAGCCAGGCGCTGGCCAACGCCGGCTACCGCGTGGCGGCGCTGGACCGGCTCGAGGAGGGGCGCACCGCCGACGAGGCCCTGACGGCCATCACCGGGGAGGATTCCCAGACGTCCACCCGCCAGGTCGGCATCGTGGGCTCGGCCAGCCAGGTCACCTTCACCGGCGCGGACTGCGTCCCCTGGTGCGGCGGCGTCGCCGGGCGCGACGCGGACGGCGGCTACGCGATCCAGGGCAACATCCTCACGGGCGAGGAGGTCATCACCTCGATGGAGCGCACCTGGCTCGAGGGTGCGCACCTGCCCTTCGTCGACCGGCTGGTCGAGACCCTCCTCGCGGGCGACCGCGCCGGCGGGGACCGTCGGGGCCGCCAGAGCGCCGGCGTCTACGCGACCTACCCCGGCGCGGGCTACGACGCCTGCGGCGTCCTGGCCGACCTGCGGGTCGACGACCACCCGCAGCCCGTCCAGGAGCTGCACCGCCTCGTGGCGCTCAACGAGCTGCACTTCGGCCGACCCACCAAGGTCCTGCCCCTCGAGGGACCGCTGCTCGAGGACGTGCGCGAGCGGCTGGAGCGTCTCGGCTACGCCGGCGACGTCCCCACCGCGCTGGACGCGTGGGGCGCCATGGAGAACCTCGAGATGCGCCTGACGCCCGAGGGCATCGACGCCCGCGTGCTCCAGGTGCTGCGCGAGCAGACCCTGCCCCCGGAGCAGACGAGCGAGCGCTTCCCGACCTTCTGACCTGATCTTCTGACCCGGCCTTCTGACCTGATCTTCAGGCTCGACCTCCTGAGGCGAGTCAGGCCGGGCCGTCGAGCCCCTGGTCGATGGCGTAGCGCACCAGCTGCACCCGGTTGTGCAGCTGCAGCTTGGTCAGGGTGTTCTGGACGTGGTTCTGCACCGTGCGGTGGCTGATCGTCAGCTCGGCCGCGATGTCCTTGTAGGACATGCCCGTCGCGACCAGGCGCAGCACCTCGACCTCTCGCGCGGTCAGCTCGGGCACCGGCGCCGATCCCGGCTCGGGGTCTCGCTCGGAGCGGGTGGCGAGGCGGCGGTACTCCCCCAGCACCAGGCCGGCGAGCCCGGGTGTGAAGCTGGCCCTGCCCTGCGCCGTCGCCTGGACCGCGGCGAGGAACTCCGTGCGGCCGGTGGACTTCAGCAGGTAGCCCGTGGCCCCGGCCTTGATGGCGTCGAGGACGTCCTGCTGCTCACCGCTGGCGGTGAGGATGAGCACGCGGGTCGCGATGCCGGCCTCAGCGAGCCGGGCACAGACCTCCTGCCCGCTCAGCCCCGGCATGTTGAGGTCGAGGACGAGGACGTCGGGTCGTGTCGCCAGGGTGCGACGCACGGCGGCGGCCCCGTCGTTGGCCGTGCCCACGACCTCGTAGCCCGCGTCGTCGAGATCGCGCACCACCGCGTCCAGCCACATCGGGTGGTCGTCGGCCACGAGCACCGAGGTCCGGCGGCCGTCCTCACGGGTGTCCGTCTGCTGAGCCATGTCACTCCTCCTGGGCGGGCAGGCACAGCCGCACGGTCGTGCCCCGCCCCACGGTCGATCGGATGGTCGTCTCTCCCCCGAGGTCGCGCAGCCGCCCTCGCACCGACGACGCGACGCCGAGCCGGCCGTCGCGCTCCGCCTGGTCCAGCCGACCGGGCGGTATGCCGCAGCCGTCGTCCCGCACCGTGACCTCGATGGCCGGGCCGAGGTCGTCGAGCAGGACCCAGGCGCGGGCGCCGGGCCCGGCGTGACGCGCGACGTTGTCGAGGCAGGCGGCGACGGCGGCGACCAGCTCGTGGCCACGCTGCGACGGGACCGGCACGGCTTCGGCCGGCGCCACGACCTCGACCCCCGGCCCGGCCAGGGCCAGCAGGGCGGCCCGCACGTCGATGCTCGTCGCCGTGTCGGGGCGCTCGCGTGGGCGGGCCGCCGTCACGAGCGAGCGCAGGTCACGCTCCGACTCGGCCGCGAGCGCCCCGAGGGCGGCGGCCTCGCCACCGGCCTGGGCACCGCGCCGGTGGATGAGGGCGAGCGTCTGCAGGACACCGTCGTGGACGACGCGGGCGATGCGCTCCCGCTCGGCGGCCTCGGCCTGCAGGCGCAGCCCCTCGTCGATCGCGGCCTGGCTGCGGCGGGCCAGCTCCATGCAGATGCCGAGGCAGGCGGCCACGACGACCAGCAGCAGGGTGTTGTAGATCGTGGCTCCCGTCGGTCGGCCGACCTCCACGAGGTTGGCCACCGTCACGAGCCCGGACGAGCCCAGCGCGCCCCGCAGGCCCCAGCGGACGGCCGAGGCGGCGACGGGCGCGGCGGCATACATCGACGGGATGGTCGTCGCCCCTCCCGCGATCTCGGCGGGTGGGTGCACGGCGAGCGTGGCGAGGATCGCGCCGCAGGCCAGGGCCACGTCGACCACCAGGGCGGGCGCGCTGCGGTCCTGACGCGTCGCCAGCCAGCAGGACCACGCGGCCAGGGCGAGCAGCACCGCCCACGCCAACCACGGGCGGGTCATGACGTCCTGCTCCATCCACACCATGCTGGCGGCGTAGCACAGCGCCAGGAGGCGGAAGACGTCGATGCCGCGCCAGATCCCCCGCTCCAGCCCGGCCATCGTCGAGCGCAGCGCCGCCACGTCTCAGTCCTTGTGAGTGCGTCGGTCCTTGGCCTTGGCGATGGCCTCCTCGGCCCGCGCCAGGGTCTGGTCCCCCAGCTCCTTGAGGGCCGCCGGGTCGCCGAGCTCCTTGGCCCGGGTCAACGCCTCGTCGGCCTTGACCCGCGTCTGGTCCTGCAGCTCGCGCGCCCTGACCTTGGCCTCCTCGGCCTTGGCCCGGGCGGAGTCCACCATCCGCTGCTTGCGGGTCGCGGCGTACTCGTCGACGTACTCCTGGCCGGACAGCTCCATCAGGGCGTACATGATCTCGTCCGTCATGGCGCGCAGGACGTGGCGGTCGCCCTCCATCCCGGCATACCGCGAGAAGTCGATCGGCTCGCCGAAGCGCACCCCGATCCGCATGACCTTGGGGATGATCTTGCCGGTGGGCTGGGCCTTGTCCGTGCCGATCATGGCCACGGGTATGACGGGCACGCCCGCCTCGAGGGCCAGCCGGGCCACCCCGGTCTTGCCCCGGTAGAGCCGTCCGTCAGGAGAGCGCGTCCCCTCGGGATAGATGCCGAAGAGCTCGCCGCGGTCCAGGACCTCGAGACCGGACTTCAGGGCGGCGGCGCTGGCCGAGCCTCCCGAGCGGTCGATGGGGATCTGGCCGACCCCGCGGAAGAACGCCGCCGTCAGCCGGCCCTTGATCCCCCGGCCGGTGAAGTACTCCATCTTGGCCGGGAAGGTGATGCGCCGGCTCAGGACCAGCGGCAGGAAGAACGAGTCCGAGAAGGACAGGTGGTTGCTCGCCAGGATCGCTCCGCCACGGGTGGGGACGTGCTCGGACCCCTCGACCCAGGGTCGGAAGAGCAGCTTCAGCAGCGGGCCGAGGGCCAGCGACTTGACGAACCAGTACAGCACCGTGGCCACCTCGATCTGTGCGCGTGATCAGCACTCTAACCCAGCCCCGGTTACCCTGGGACGGCCGTGTCGGACGGCTCAGCCACCAGGAGGTCGACGTGCAGGTCATGCCAGGTGCCGAGGCGTTCAGCAGCCCCGGCCGGCCCGAGGGGGGCGGGGTCGGCGTCCTGGTCAGCCACGGCTTCACCGGCAGCCCGCAGTCCCTGCGGCCCTGGGCCCAGCACCTCGCCGACCAGGGGTATGCCGTGCGACTCCCCCGCCTCCCGGGGCACGGGACGACCTGGCAGTCGCTCAACCGCACCCAGTGGCAGGACTGGATCGCCGTGCTCGAGCGCGAGCTGCTGCGGCTGCTCGACGAGTGCGACACCGTCTTCGTCGCCGGCCTGAGCCTGGGCGGCGCGCTCGTCACGCGCCTGGCCGAGGAGCACGGCCCGAGCATCGCCGGCCTGATGCTCGTCAACCCCGCCTATCGCAGCGACGACCCCCGCATGCGGGCCCTGCCCGTCCTGCGCCGGCTGGCCCCCTCGATCGCCGGGATCGCCAGCGACATCCGCCTCGCCGGCGTGACCGAGCTGGCCTACGACCGCACGCCGCTGCACGCGCTGTCGTCCATGCTGCAGCTGTGGGCGCTGACGGTCCGGGACCTGCCGGAGATCACCCAGCCGGTCCTGCTGATGCAGTCGGACGAGGACCACGTCGTCCCGGCGTCCAGCTCCGAGCTGCTGCTGAGCCGCATCTCGAGCACCGACGTCACCCACGTGCGCCTGGCCGACAGCTACCACGTCGCCACCCTCGACCACGACGCGCACGTGATCCACGACCGCTCGGTGGAGTTCGTCGAGCGCGTGCGGCGAGGCTGAGGGCATGGGCACCCACGAGCCGGACGACATCGACGCTCGCTTCGAGGAGATCGTGGCGCGCTGGGACGACGAGCAGCGCGCGCAGGACGGGTCCGAGCCGGGCGGGGAGGGTGGACCCGATCCTGCGGGGCGGCCGGACCGGACGGGTCGGGAGACGCCGCAGCACGAGAGCGCGCCCGGACGTCCGACGCACCCCTCGGCGATCAATCCCCCGCCCGGGCGTCGCGCGTCCCCACCGGCGGCCGACCCCTCGCCCGGCTCCCCGCCCGGCTCCCCGCCCGCTCCCCCAACCGCTCCCCCAGCGTCGCCGCAGCAGCGCCGCGCCCTCGACCCCCGCCTCGTCTACCGCGACCCCGGCTCCGGCCTCTCGATGGGGACGGACCACCGGTCGTGGACCCCTCCCGTCGACCCGGACGACCCGGACGACGACTACGTGCCGCCACCGCCCACCCCGATGCCGTCGTGGCGCGCGGACCCGGTCTGGTGGGCGATCCTGGTCGGCCTGGTGGCCGGGCCGATCGTCCTGCTCACGATGGTCCTGACGGGCCACACCAGCCCCCGCATCTACCTGTGGCTCGCCGGTCTCGCCACCGTCGCGGCCTTCGTCGGGCTGGTGCTCCGGCTGCCCAGCACGCACGACGAGGACGACGACGGCGCCCGGGTGTGACCCTCACCCGACGCTGGTGCTCCGCGGTCGGCCGATCGGCCAGATCGCCTCTGGTCCGCGTCAGGACCCCAGCACGTCCACGTCGACCCACACCGGCAGGTGGTCCGAGGCGCGGCGCACGTCCCTGCCTCGTCGGTCCAGCTCCGACGGTGGCGTGCCGTCCACGCGCCGCACACCCCTGCCCCAGACCACGTCGAGCATCTCGACCGGCGCCCAGGACGGATAGGTCGGCTCCTCCACCGACAGCACGTCGAGCAGGCCGGCGAAGGTCTGCCAGCTGGGCCCGCCCGGGCCCTCGTTGAGATCCCCCGCGACCACCAGCGGCCCCTCGACCGGCAGGTCCCGGAGGATCTGGTGCGTATGCCGCAGCCGCTGCCCCTCGAACAGCCCCAGGTGCACGCTCGCCGCCGTCAGCAGCGACCCCTCGGGGAGCCGGGCGCGCAGCACGGCATACCCGCGGGTCCGCTGACCCAGGGGCACCGGGAGACCACGGTGCACGCAGTCGACCAGGGTGAGCCGGTCCGAGAGCATCACGGTGGTGCCGCCCGAGCCGCGGTGCCCACCCGGCCAGCGCAGGCCCGTCTCGCGCGCGAAGTCCCGCACCAGGGGACCCGGCCAGAAGCGGCGGGGCGCCTCCTGCAGCAGCAGGACGTCCGGCGCCAGCGCGCGGACGACGCGAGCCGCGGCCCGTCGGTCGTCGAGGAAGTCGCGCGTGTTGTAGCTCGCGACGCGCACGGTCATGACGTGGCGAGCACCTCGGTGCGGGCGAGGTCGGCCGCACCGATGAGTCCTGCCTCGTTGCCGAGGCTGGCCTGCAGGATCTGCGCCATCGGGCGGTAGCCGCGCCCGGTCAGCTCGCGGGCGAAGGTCTCACGGGCGGGACCGAGCAGCAGGTCTCCGGCCGCGCTGACCCCGCCTCCGATGACGAAGCTGCCGGGGTCGAACGCCGCCGCGAGGTTGGCCAGTCCCGTCCCGAGCCAGCGGCCGATGTCGGCGATGAGCTCGACGCAGGTCTGGTCACCGTCCTGCGCGGCTTCGGTGATGACCGGTCCGGTGAGGCTCTGGTCCTCGCCCCCGAGCCGCTCGAGCAGGTCGTGGGCCACCGGGGAGTTGGCGAGCAGGAGGCTGCGCGCCTCGCGGACCAGGGCGTTGCCGGAGGCGTACTGCTCCCAGCAGCCGCGGTTGCCGCACTCGCACCGGTGGCCGCCGGGCACGACCATCATGTGGCCGTACTCCCCCGCCACGCCGTAGCGACCGCGCTGGACCTGGCCGTCCATCACGAGCGCCCCACCGATGCCGGTGCCGAGCGTGATCATCATGAGGTGGGTCTCGCCGCGCCCGGCGCCGAACCGGTGCTCGGCCCACCCGGCGGCGTTGGCGTCGTTGTCGACGTAGACCGGGACGGGCACCCGGGTCGACAGCCGCTCCTGGAGGGGCTCGTTGCGCCAGGACAGGTGGGGCGCGAACAGGATGGTGGCCCGGTCGGCCGAGACCCAGCCCGCCGCGCCGACCCCCACCGCCACCACGTCCTCGCGGGCCGTCTGGCCCAGCAGGTCCTCGATGACCCCGACGATGGTGTCCTCGACGACGTCCGGGCTCTTGCTGCGGTGCGGGGTGTCGCGGCGCGCTCGGGCCACGATGGCGCCCTGCTCGTCGAGCACGCCCCCGGCGACCTTGGTCCCGCCGATGTCGATCCCGATGGCGAGATCGCTCACGCGTCCGCCCCCGCACCGTCGTAGACCTCGGCGGCGATCGCGGCGGCACCGATCATGCCGGCGTCGTTGCCCAGGGCCGCGGGGACGAACCTGGCCACCGGGCGGTGACCCCGCGCGGTCAGCTGACGGCCGTAGGCATGACGGGCCGGGTCGAGCAGGAGGTCGCCCGCCTCGACGACGCCGCCACCGATCACGATCATGTCGGGGTCGAGGATCGCCGTCATGCTCGCGCAGCCCTCGCCCAGCCAGTGGCCCAGGTCCTCGAGCAGCTCGATGCAGGCCAGGTCGCCCTTCTTGGCGAGCTCGGTGATCGCCTGGCCCTTGAGGTCCTTGGGCCGTCCTCCGCACGCCTCGCGCAGGCGGGCCGCGTGGGGGGTGCCCGAGGACACGAGCTCCTTCGCCGAGCGGAGCAGGGCGCTGCCGCTGGCGTACATCTCCCAGCAGCCGCGGTTGCCGCACCCGCACTGCGGTCCGTCGACCACCACCCGCATGTGGCCGATCTCCGCCGCGAAGCCGTAGGCCCCCCGCAGCAGCCGCTGGTCGACCACGATGCCGCCGCCGATGCCCGTGCCGACGGTGACCAGCAGCATGTCGTCGCTGTCCCGCCCCGCGCCGAACTGGAACTCCCCCCACGCCGCCGCGTTGGCGTCGTTGTCCAGGATGACCGGGTAGTCGATGAGCGACTCCATGCGCTGCTTCATCGGCTCGTCCTGCATGCCCAGGTTGGTGCCGTAGACGACGTGCGCCCCGGACTTGTCCACGAACCCGGCCACCGCCATGCCCACACCCTTGACGTCCTGGTGCTGGGCCAGCTCGCGGACGAGGTCCGCCGACGCGCTCGCGACGGACTCGGCGCTCGGGATCCCCGTCTCGCGGCGGGCTCGAGCGAGGACCTTGCCGTCCTCGTCCACCAGGGCGCCGGCGATCTTGGTGCCGCCGACGTCCAGACCGATCGTGGTCATGCTCGCTCCTCGTCCGTCCGTGCCTGCAGATGCTCGTCAGTATGCCGTCTGGCCGCCGCCGCGACCCCCCGGAGCGATCGCCCCAGCGCCTCCATCCCGCGCCCCACCTCGTCGATCAGCTCCGGCGCCAGGGTGTGGGCGAGGCGGCTGGCCCGGCATACGGGGCAGGTGTCCGCCGCGTGCTGGGGCGAGGTGGTCCGGTGCGGGTGCTCGCCCTCGTCCGCCGGGTCGTCATCGGGGTCGCCGTCGTGCGACCGGTCCCCTTCGCCTTCTCGCTCGTCGTCCCCCGGGTCGTCGTCCGCGTGATCCTGGTCCGCATGGTCGGTCCACTCTGGCTCCGGCCTGGTCGGCGCGCGACCGAGATCCAGGGTGTCCTGCAGCAGCGCCTTGAGCCGCCGCGACTCCTCGTCGACGGAACCGGCGACCTCGTCGGTCACCCCCATCAGCCGCGGACGCGGGCGGCGAGACCCTGCAGCGCGCCCTCGACGATGCGCTTCTCGGCGGCCCGCTTCATGGCGCCCAGCATCGGCACCTTGACGTCCACGCCGAGGGCGTAGGTCACCCTGGTGCCACCGTCCACGGGCTCGAGGACGTAGGACCCGTCCATCGCCTTGAGCACCCCGCCCTCGACGAGGTGCCACGAGACCGTCCCGGCGCCCTCCTCGTCGACGTCCCAGTCGTAGGCGAGGGTGTAGGTGTCCTTGACCGGCCCGGCCTCCAGCGCGAACCGCACCTGCTCGGCCCAGCCGTCGTCCTCGGACAGGATCTGCACCGACCGGATCTCGGGCGTCCACGCGGGATAGGACGCGACGTCGGCGACGACGTCGAGGACGGCTGCCGGCGAGGCGGCGATGACGGTGCTGGACTCGGTGCGCTGGGCCATGCGCCCACCCTAGCCAGGGCCGAGGCGGGATGACGATCGGTGACGACCGCCGTCGGTCGAGGGACTGGCCCCTCCTGCTGAAAGCCGCTGGGACGGCGGTGGGTGCCACGAGCTGGACGTGTGGGTCCGGCCACATCCCGCGCCCCGAGACCGGCACGGTGACTACTCTCCGGTAGGTCCGGCCGCCTGTAGCCTGCATCCGGTCCGACCCGAGCCAAGGAGCAGCACGTGGACGCCACCAGCACGCCCATCATCGTCCCCGCGCCCACCGAGGGGAACCTCGCGGGCCTCGTGACGCGCAACGCGGCGCGGCACCCCGACCGCGTGGTGTTCGGGCGCCAGGTCGGCGATGCCTGGCAGGACGTCACGTCCGCGCAGTGGCGCGACGAGGTCTGGGCGCTCGCCAAGGGCTTCGTGGCCGCGGGCGTCGAGCCGGGCGAGCGGGTCGGGATCCTGTCCAGCACGCGCTACGAGTGGACGCTGACGGACTTCGCGCTCTGGACCGCCGGCGCGGTGGGGGTCCCGGTCTACGAGACCAGCTCCGCCGAGCAGATCGCGTGGATCCTCGAGGACTCCGGCGCCTCGGCGGTCGTCGTCGAGAAGCCTCAGCACACGGCCTCGGTGGCCGCTGTCCGCGACCGGCTTCCCGGTCTGCACCACGTGTGGACGATCGACGACGGCGGGCTCGACGAGCTGGTCGCCGCCGGCCACGAGGTCGCGGACGAGGTCGTCGAGGAGCGTGCGAACCTGGCCGGGCCGTCGGACCTGGCCACGATCATCTACACGTCCGGCACGACAGGCCGCCCCAAGGGCGCCGAGCTCACGCACTCCAACTTCATGGCCCTGTCCGACAACACCCGGCACTACCTCCCGGAGGTCGTCACCGACGACGCCTCGACCATCATGTTCCTGCCCCTCGCGCACGTCTTCGGTCGCCTCATCCAGGTGCTCGTGGTGGACTATGGCCTCCGGATGGGCCACACCGCGTCGATCAAGAACCTCATGGCGGACCTGGCGTCCTTCCGTCCGACCTTCCTGCTCGTCGTGCCCCGCGTCCTTGAGAAGGTCTACGTCGGTGCCGAGAGCAAGGCCGAGGCGGGCAGCACCCACAAGATCTTCCACGCCGCCGCCCGCGTCGCCATCGCCCACAGCCGCGCGACCGACCAGGGCCGCGTCCCCGTCGCCCTGCGCCTCCAGCACGCGCTGTACGACCGCCTCGTCTACGCCAAGCTGCGGGACGCCATGGGCGGCCGGGTCCGGTACGTCGTGTCGGGCGGCGCGCCGCTCGGACCGCGGCTGGCCCACTTCTTCCGCGGCATCGGCGTCACGGTGCTCGAGGGCTACGGCCTCACCGAGACGACGGCGCCCATGAGCGTCAACGACGTGCCCGGCCTCAAGATCGGCACCGTCGGTCGACCCATGCCCGGCGTGGAGTGCCGCGTCGCCGAGGACGGCGAGCTGCTCACCCGCGGCGTCAACGTCTTCCGCGGCTACCACGGCAACCACGAGGCCACGGCCGAGGCCTTCGTCGACGGGTGGTTCCGCACCGGAGACCTCGGATCGATCGACGACAGCGGTCACGTCCGGATCACCGGGCGCAAGAAGGAGATCATCGTCACCGCCGGCGGCAAGAACGTCGTGCCCGGCGTCCTGGAGGACCGGCTGCGGTCCAACCCCGTCGTGTCGCAGTGCGTGGTGGTCGGCGAGAAGCGCCCCTTCGTCGGGGCGCTGGTCACGCTCGACGAGGAGATGTGGCCGGGGTGGGCCGCGCGCCACGGCCTCGGGGAGGTGGACTTCGCCGACGCCCCTGCTCACCCGCGGGTGCGCAAGGAGATCGAGGCCGCCGTCGCGCACGCCAACGAGGCCGTCTCGCGGGCCGAGTCGATCCGGGAGTTCGCCGTGCTCGACCAGGACTTCACGGAGGCGAACGGCTATCTCACCCCGTCGCTCAAGGTGAAGCGCCACCTCGTCCTGCGCGACTTCGCGCCGACGATCGATGCGATGTATGGCGGGCCCGTCTCCGACGAGTGAGCCCAGGCGCACGATCGGCGACAGCCACGCTCGCCAACGCACGCCCATGCATCCAGGATCCCCAGCGCACGCCCCGGCACCAGGCTCGCTCCCCACCACCCTCGCCCGGACCCGCACGCGGCTCAGCGCGCGAGGCGTCGCAGATCCTCCTGCCACCCGGCGAGCAGGGTCGACTCGGTGAGCCCGATCCGCCCCAGGGCGTCGCTCGGCGTGCTCCCGGTCCCCATCTCGCGATACAGCCGGCGCAGCGCGTCCTCTCCTCGGGCGCGGGCCAACCAGTCGACCAGCAACCAGGCCTCGTCGTAGGCCGTACCCGATGCCACGTCGCTGAACCTCTCGTCCTCCGGCAGGCGCGTCGGCAGGGTCCCGCGGGCCACGGCCGCCATCAGCTCGGGCGCCGCCCTGCGGGGATCCACCTGCAGTCCCGCGTAGGACGTGTGCACCGCGTAGCCCTCGCTCAGCCACTCCGGCACGGGGTGGGTGGTCGTGGCCCGCACCGCCAGGTGGGTCAGCTCGTGAGTGAGGACGATCCGTCGTCCCTGACGCGTCGACGACGCCCAGGCGAGAGGATTGACCACGATCTTGTCGCCACGGGCGACGCTGCCGGTCTCGAGCATCCCGTAGGTCACCGCGGCGACCCCCGACGTGTCTTTGCCCACCCGCCCGGTGAGGGCCGCGAACTCCGAGCTCGTCGCGGGCAGCAGGACGGCGGGGAGGTGGGACAGGGCGCCCCAGGCATGCTCCACGTGCTCGCGGGCCGGCGCCAGGTCGACTGCCACCTCGTCGAGCCGCTCCGCGGGGGCGTTGCCCGCCACCACGCCCGCCGGGTTGCGGCGCACCTGCAGGCCGGACAGGTCGAAGGCCTGTCGCACCGTGCCCGGGCCCGCGTCGTCCACCACCACCCACCCGCCGCCGTGACGGCGGACCGTCAGCTCCAGGGTGAACGGGGCGGGCCGGGCATCGACGCCCGGCAGGCGCCAGGCACCGACCACGTCGACCCGGGCAGCCTGGTCACCGACGGAGCCGTCCGGGCGCACGGCGGGGCCCGGCAGGAATCGCTCTGCGCGGAGCGTGAGCTCACGGACCTGCAGGGACCGCAACGCGCTCAGCAGGGCCTGCTGCCGCTGCCTCAGGCCGGCGGCCGAGGGATCCAGGTCGGCCAGCCAGGCCGACTCGTCGCGGGCTCGGGCCGCGGCGGCCCGACGGTCCAGCACCTGCTGCACCCCGGCCAACGGCTCAGACCTCGCCGTCTCGGATCCCGTTGCCGTCTCGGATCCCGTCGCCGTCTCGGATCCCGTCGCCGTCTCGGATCCCGTTGCCGTCACGGATCCCGCCGCGGGCTCGGATCCTGTTGCCGACCGCGACCCTGCCGAGGTCGGACGCGGCACCCGCTCAGGTGCCCCAGCCGGCGCCAGGAGGACCCAGGTCAGGCCGGCGGCCATCACGATGCAGACGGCCACGACGAAACCGAGCACGACGGGCCACCAGCGGGACGTCGGTCCGTGGCTCGTCACGGCGTCACCCTAGTCCGCGGCTCAGCCCGCGCGGGCGCCCGACAGCGGGACCGAGCGGACGGTGGACACCGGCTCGCGCCGCGCGTAGAGCCCTCGAGCCTGGTCACGGCTCACGAGCCCAGCGCCGACGAACTGCGCCACCACGGCGTGCTCGCGCGGGTCCAGCGGCACCGCTGGTCCCTCGACGAGGGCGCTGACCATGCAGTCGCGGCAGGCGTCGCCACGAACGGGGCAGGTGCGGCACTCCAGCAGCATGAGTGACTCCTCGTGTCGGTGGGACCGGAGGGTCCCGATGTCCAGAACGCTAGGTGCCACCACTGACAGACCCCCTGGGGGCCAGCGTGTCGACGGCCCCCCGCGGGGGCTTGTCGGTGGTCGCCCCTAGGGTCGTCGCCATGAGCTCGACCTCCACCCTCCTCGCCGGATCCGCCGTCCAGGGCACCTTCGACGAGCTGGGCCCCACCCTCGCGGACACGACCTTCGTCGTCGTCGACCTCGAGACGACCGGTGGCAGCCCGGCCACCTCCGCGATCACCGAGATCGGCGCGGTCAAGGTCCGCGGCGGGGTGGAGCTGGGCGAGTTCCAGACACTGGTCAACCCCCACGCACACATCCCCGCGTTCATCTCGGTCCTCACCGGCATCACCGACGCCATGGTCGCCGAGGCGCCCGCCATCGGGCAGGTCCTGCCGTCCTTCCTGGAGTTCGCCCGCGGCAGCGTGCTCGTCGCGCACAACGCCCGCTTCGACGTCGGCTTCCTGCGGGCCGCGGCGGAGCGGTCCGGCCTGGACTGGCCGGCCTTCCGCGTGCTCGACACCGTGCACCTGGCCCGCCAGCTGGTGCCCCGCGACGAGGCGCCCAACCACAAGCTCGCCACGCTCGCCGCCCTGTTCTCCTCCCGCACCACCCCCGACCACCGGGCGCTGCACGACGCCAAGGCCACCGTCGACGTGCTGCACGAGCTCGTCGGTCGCGTCGGCAACCAGGGCGTCCACACCCTCGACGAGCTGTTGACCTTCACGTCGCGCGTGTCCCCCGCCCAGCGGCGCAAGCGCCACCTCGCCGAGGGGTTGCCGTCACGACCGGGGGTCTATGTCTTCAAGGACGCCCAGGGCCGGCCCCTCTACGTCGGCACGTCGCAGGACATCCGGTCCCGGGTCCGGTCCTACTTCACCGCGTCCGAGCGACGCACGCGGATGGCGGAGATGGTCGCGATCGCGGAGTCGGTCACGCCCATCGTCTGCGGCACCCGGCTCGAGGCCCAGGTCCGCGAGCTGCGACTGATCGCCTCGCACCAGCCCCGCTACAACCGACGATCGCGCCACCCGGACCGCGGCGTCTGGATCAAGCTGACCGACGAACCCTTCCCCAGGCTGTCCCTCGTGCGGCAGGTGCGCGACGACGGCGCGACCTACTCCGGCCCGTACTCCTCGCGGCTGTCTGCCGAGGCCGCGGTCGCCGCGGTCCACGACGCGGTCCCGCTGCGCCAGTGCACCCCGCGGCTGAGCCTGCGCCCCCGCAGCACGGCGTGCGCCCTGGCCGAGATGGGGCGTTGCGGCGCCCCCTGCACCGGCGCCCAGTCGGTCGACGACTATGCCGCGGTGGCCGGTCGCGTCCGCGACATGCTCGAGGGAGACTGCCGCGCGGTCGTGGGCGCGCTCCACGCCCGCATGGCCGACCTGTCCGGCGAGGACCGCTTCGAGGAGGCGGGGGTCGTCCGTGACCGGCTGCTCGCCCTCGTGCGCGGAGCCGGCAAGGCGCAACGGCTGGCTCCGTTGCGCACCACGCCAGAGCTCGTGGCGGCCCGGCGGGCTCCCGGGGGCGGGTGGGAGGTCGTGTGCATCCGTCACGGCCGGCTGGCCGGGACCGTCGTCACCCCTCCCGGGGCCGATCCGATGCCGCACGTCGAGGCCCTGCGTGCCTCCGCCGAGCACGTCCCCACGCCGACTGTGGGCCACCATGGCGCGGCGACGGCCGAGGAGACCGAGCTGCTCCTGCGCTGGCTCGAGAGCGACGGCGTGCGACTCGTCGCTCTGGACGGGTCGTGGAGCTGCCCCGTCCACGGGGCCCAGCGGGAGCACGCCCGCCTGGAGCCGCTCGTGGCCGCCGCCACCGACCCGGGGTTCGACGCCTGGCCGACTCGGGGCGCGACGTCCCACGGGCACGACCGTCCCGGGGGACGGTCTCCCGCGTCGCCCACTAGGGTGGGCTCGTGATCTCAGCCATCGTCCTCATCAACGCCGACGTCGACCGCATCCCCGAGGTGGCCCAGGCCATCGCGGAGCTGGAGGGAGTCACCGAGGTCTACTCCGTGACCGGGGACGTCGACCTGATCGCCATGGTGCGGGTGCGTCAGCACGACGACTTCGCCGACGTGATCGCCGATCGACTCAACAAGGTCGACGGTGTCGTCGGCACCCAGACCCACATCGCCTTCCGCACCTACTCGCGGCACGACCTCGAGGCTGCCTTCAGCCTCGGGTTCGACGGCTGAGTTCACCCCACGCCTCAGGTCCAGCGGCTGAGCGCTGCCCGTTGCCCAGAAGGGAGGTTCGATCTCAGGCTGAGGTCGAGGTGATCCAGCGCTGCAGCACCCGAGCGGCATGACCCTCGTCGATCGCCCGCCGGGCACGCTCCACCCCGTCAGCCACCAGGGCGACGAACGCGTCGTGGTCCGCCGCGCCACCGCCGTCCCGCGCACCAGCGACCGCCAGCCCCAGGCCGGCGTTGAGCAGGACCGCGTCGCGGACCGGACCGGTCTCGCCCTCCAGGAGGCGGCGCACGACACCAGCGTTGTGCTCGGCGTCGTCGCCGACGAGCGTCGAGAGGTCGTGCAGGTCGAAGCCCAGCTCGCGCGGGTCGAGCGTGCGCTCGACGATCCCGCCGTCCACGACCCACCACACCGAGGTCGTGGTCGACACCGTGACCTCGTCCAGGCCGTCGTCGCCGCGGAACACGGCGGCGTCCGTCCCGCGTCCCGCGAAGACGCCGGCCATGAGGGGCGCCATACGGGCGTCGGCGCAGCCGACCACCGCATAGGTGGGCCGGGCCGGGTTGGTCAGCGGGCCCAGGAAGTTGAATGCCGTCCCGATCCCCAGCTCGCTGCGCGCCACCGCGGCGTGCGCCATCGAGGGGTGGAACGAGCGAGCGAAGCAGAAGGTGATCCCGGCCTCGTCCGCCACCTCGGCGACCCGCTCGGACGGCAGCGTCAGCGCGACCCCCAGCGCCTCCAGGACGTCGGCCGAGCCGGACTTGGAGGAGGCCGCACGGTTGCCGTGCTTGACGACGCGCACACCGGCCCCCGCGATGACCAACGAGGACATCGTCGAGATGTTGACCGTGTTGGCGCGGTCGCCCCCGGTCCCGACGATGTCGAGAGACGGGCCCGGCACGGACAGCGGACGCGCGTGCGCGAGCATCTCGTCCGCGAGGCCGCGGAGCTCCTCGGCGGTCTCGCCCTTGACCCGCAGCGCCATGAGCAGGCCCGCGGTCTGGGCCGGAGTGGCCTCGCCCGACATGATCTGTCCCATCGCCCACCGGGCCTCGCCCAGCGACAGGTGACGCCCCTCGACCAGGCTGCTCAGCACCGTGGGCCAGGTGAGGGATGCGGCGTCCGGCATGATCTCCGTCACGCGGGGGTGCGGTCGCGACGCACCAGCTCGCAGACGCCGGTGGCCAGGGCCAGCGGGTCCAACGGGTGCGGCACGGCGAGGTCGGCCTGGGACCAGGCGGCCAGCCAGCTGTCCTGAGGGCGACCGGTGAGCACGAGGATGGGCGGGCAGCCGTAGATCTCGTTCTTCATCTGCCGGGCCAGGCCCATGCCCCCGACCTTGCCGGCCTCCCCGTCGAGGATCAGCAGGTCGAACTGACCGTTCTCGGTGTCGCGCAGGGCCATCTCGCCGGTCGCCACCTCGTGCCAGGCCTCGATCACGACGTCCTTGGCCGGACGCTTGCCGACCCCCAGGCGGACCTTGTCACGCGTCGTGACGTCGTCGGAGTAGAGCAGGACGCGAAGCCCCCGGGGGGCGTCGGTGCCGCTGGACGAAGCAGTGTGGCTCGCGGTCATGCGGCCGATCTTAGCGGCCCCCGCGAGACCCGCCAGACAGGGTTATCAGGGTGTTCTCACGCTCCCGACTCTCCGGAGATCGCCTGCCGTTGGGCAAGTCCCATGTTTTTGGGGCAAGATAGCGCCGTGTCGACTGCATCCGCTGTGCACCACAGCTCCCCCAGCCATGCCGCGCTCGGCCCGGCGACCCGGCCCAACCTCGCCTCGGTGGGCACCATCGTCTGGCTCTCCAGCGAGCTCATGTTCTTCGCGGGCCTGTTCGCGATGTACTTCACGATCCGCGGGGTCGTCCCGGAGCAGTGGGCCGCGGAGACCCCCAAGCACAACGTGCTGTTCGCGGCGGTCAACACGCTGATCCTCGTGATCTCCTCGGTCTGGTGCCAGCTCGGCGTGTGGAAGGCGGAGGCCGGTCAGCCGGCCCGAACCGGGTCGCTGCTGGACGTCAAGCGCTGGGGCATGCGCGAGTGGTACGTCCTCACCTACATCTTCGGTGCGGTGTTCGTCTCCGGCCAGGCCTGGGAGTACGCCAAGCTGGCCAGCGAGGGCATCACCTTGAACTCCAACGGCTACGGCTCGGTCTTCTACATGACCACCGGGTTCCACGCCATCCACGTCACGGGTGGTCTGATCGCCTTCCTGCTGATCATCGCCCGCAGCTTCACCACGCGGCGCTACACCCACGCGCAGGCCACCGGGGCGATCGTCACCTCCTACTACTGGCACTTCGTCGACGTCGTGTGGATCGCCCTGTTCGCGGTGATCTACATCCTCAAGTGACCACGACCCGCCCCACGCAGACCGACACACCCAGCAGCACCCGCCCCTTGACCGTCGACGACAGGACCCTTTCGTGAACGCGTTGGCCGCCCGGCGCAGGCACCCCGCCACACTGTTCGTGCTCCTCCTGGCCATGCTCCTCGTGGTGGGGACGGCCTACGCCGTCGCCAAGCCGCAGGACGCCACGGCCACGGCCAGCGCCTCCACCGCCCAGGATGTCGAGGAGGGCAAGAAGCTCTTCCTCGCCAACTGCGCCAGCTGCCACGGCCTCAACGCCGAGGGTGGACCCGACGCGCCGACGCTCGCGGGCGTGGGAGCGGCGGCGGTCGACTTCCAGGTCGGCACCGGTCGTATGCCGATGGCGGCCCCCGCGGTCCAGGCCCCCCGCAACACGCCGAAGTTCTCCGAGGAGCAGATCCGCCAGATGAGCGCCTACGTGGCCTCGCTCGGCGCCGGACCCGCGATCCCCTCTGAGGAGTTCACCGAGGGCGGCGGCAACGCGGCCGAGGGCGGCGAGATCTACCGCGTCAACTGCGCCATGTGCCACAACGCCGTGGGCTCCGGCGGTGCCCTGACGCGCGGCAAGTGGGCGCCCACCCTGCGCGGCGTCGAGGGCAAGCACATCTACGAGGCGATGCAGACCGGCCCGCAGTCGATGCCGGTGTTCAACGACGCGAACCTCAGCCCCGAGGCCAAGCGCGACGTCATCACCTTCCTCAAGGCCATGGACGAGGACAAGAACCCTGGCGGCGCCGCCCTGGGCAACCTCGGCCCGGTCCCCGAGGGGCTGCTCGCCTGGACCCTCGGCATCGGCCTGATGATCCTCGCCGCGGTGTGGCTCGGCAAGAAGGCGGCCTGAGCGATGAGCACCAGCGACCAGTCCAACCACTCCGTTCCTGATGGGGCATCGCATCGCATGACTGACTCCAACGACTTCGGCAAGGATGCCGTGCGTCTCGACCAGGGCGACGTCGTCGGCCAGGGCGGGATCCCCGACCGTTTCCAGAACCCCGGACTCCCCCCGCACGTCGAGCGGCTGGCGGACCGGGACCCTGCTGCCGCCCGGCGCGCCGAGCGCCAGGTCGCGACGATGTTCCTGCTGTCGATCCTCGGCACGCTGGCCTTCATCGTGCTGTACTTCGTGATCCCGCAGCACAGCTACGTCGGCATCCCGTTCCTGGGCAACGTGCTCGCGCTCCACCTGGCGCTCGGTCTGACCCTCGCCATCAGCCTCTTCTTCATCGGCGCGGGCGCCGTGCACTGGGCCAAGACGCTCATGCCCGACCACGAGGTCGTCGAGGAGCGTCACGAGCTCCGCAGCTCCCCCGAGGAGCGGGCGGGCTTCGCGCAGGCCCTCACCGAGGGTGGGGAGGCCGCTCAGCTCAACCGTCGTCCGCTGATCAAGGCGACGCTGGGCGGTGCGCTCGGCCTGTTCGCCATCCCCCTGGTCCTCCCCGTGCTCGGTGGCCTCGGCCCCGTCCCGGGCAACGACCTGTCCACGACCTTCTGGGACCAGAAGCACTGGCCCAAGGGCCGTCGGCCGCGCCTGATGCGCGACCCCCAGAACCTCCCCATCCGGGCGGACGAGGTCACGATCGGCTCGGTCTACCACGTGCTCCCCGAGGGCATCGAGAAGTCCGAGCACCCGCTCAACGAGAAGGGCAAGGCCGCGGTCCTGCTCATGCGTCTCGACCCCGACGACATCTTGGTCAAGAAGGAACGTGACTGGGGCTACCAGGGCATCGTGGCGTACTCCAAGATCTGCACCCACGTGGGGTGCCCGGTGGGCCTCTACGAGCAGCAGACCCACCACCTGCTCTGCCCCTGCCACCAGTCGACCTTCGACGTCACGCAGGACTGCAAGGTGATCTTCGGCCCGGCGCACCGCCCGCTGCCGCAGCTCAAGATCACGGTGGACGACGAGGGCTACCTCGTCGCCGACTCTGGATTCGCCGAGGCAGTGGGCCCGAGCTTCTGGGAGCGTGGCTGATGAGCAGCAGCACTCGATCGACCAACGACCTGAGGACCGACGACATCCGCGAGGTCCGCACGGCGCGCAAGCCCGGTGGCCTGGCCGGTGTCGGTGGCTGGGTCGACGACCGCACCGGCGCCGCCAAGGGCGTCCGCTACATGATGAGCAAGGTCTTCCCGGACCACTGGTCGTTCATGCTCGGCGAGGTCGCGATGTACTCCATGATCATCTGCCTGATCACCGGAGTCTTCCTGACCATGTGGTTCGTCCCGAGCGCCGGCCACGTGGAGTACAACGGGTCCTACGTCCCGCTCAAGGGCATCCACATGTCCGAGGCCTACCGCTCGACGCTGGACATCTCGTTCGACGTCCGCGGCGGTCTGCTCATCCGTCAGATCCACCACTGGGCGGCCCTGATCTTCGTGGTCGCGCTGGTCGTCCACATGTTCCGGGTGTTCTTCACCGGCGCCTTCCGCAAGCCGCGTGAGATCAACTGGGTCATCGGCGCGCTCATGGCCATGCTCGCGCTGGTCGAGGGCTTCGCCGGCTACTCCCTCCCCGACGACCTGCTGTCGGGCACGGGTCTGCGCGCCGCGCAGGGCTTCATGCTGACCATCCCGGTCATCGGCTCCTACTTCGTCTACTTCCTCTTCGGCGGCACCTTCCCCGGCGAGGCGATCATCCCCCGGCTCTTCGCCGCCCACGTGCTCCTGCTCCCGGCGATCCTCGTCGGTCTGCTGGCCGCGCACCTGATCCTGGTGATGGTCCACAAGCACACGCAGTACCCCGGGCCGGGCCGCACCAACGACAACGTCGTGGGCTACCCGCTGATGCCGGTCTACACCGCCAAGGCGGGCGGGTTCTTCTTCATCGTCTTCGGCATCACCGCCCTCATCTCGAGCCTGTTCTCGATCAACGCGATCTGGAACTACGGTCCCTACGACCCGACCCAGGTGACCGCGGGCTCGCAGCCTGACTGGTACATGGGCTTCGCCGACGGAGCCCTGCGGCTCATGCCCGGCTGGACCGAGGTCACGATCGGCGGCTACACGCTGACCTACGGCGTGCTCATCGGCTCGCTGCTGCTGCTGCCCCTCGTCTACGTCCTGCTCGGTGCCTACCCGTTCTTCGAGCGCTGGATCACCGGCGACAACCGAGAGCACCACCTGCTGCAGCGTCCCCGCAACGCCCCGACCCGCACGGCGATCGGCATGGCCGCCATCACGGCCTACACCGTCCTGTGGGCGGCCGCGGGCAACGACCTGATCGCTACCCACCTGCATCTGTCGATCAACGACATCACGCGCTTCCTGCAGGCCAGCTTCATCTTCCTGCCCTTCATCGTGTTCTGGGTCACCAAGCGCGTCTGCATCTCGCTGCAGCGCCGCGACCGCGACCTGGTGCTCCACGGACGCGAGACCGGTCGGATCATCCGGGACGCAGACGGCAGGTTCACGGAGAAGCACGAGGACATCGACGAGTACACCCGGTGGAACCTTGTCCAGCACGAGGCGCACCGTCCCCTCGAGCTCGGCGACGCCACCGATGCTCACGGCATCCCGCGGCCGGGAACGACCTCGGACAAGCGTCGCGCACGCCTGTCGCGCTTCTTCTTCGAGGACGACATCCAGCCTGTCACCCCGCGCGACGTCGCCGCCGCGCACCACGACGGGCACGGCCATGAGGCGATCGAGGGTCAGCGCACCGCCGAGGTCGAGCGGCACTGACGCCGGAGCCGTCGTACCGACACCGACGAATCCGTTAGATGGGCGTTCTCCCCCGGGAGGACGCCCATCTCGTCGTCTGGGTCCGCTGAGCCCGTTGGGTCCGCTGAGCCTGCAGGGCAGACCGCTCGCTGCCGGGCGCCTGCGGACGGACCATGCCTGCTCGGGCCGGGAGGCACCAGCCGTCAGGCGGACGTGGGAGGCTGGTGCCATGCCCGTGACCGTGGACGACGCGACCTTCGACGCGGCTGTCGGGGATGCGCTCGACGACGTGCCGCAGGAGCTGATGGCCCTGCTCGACAACGTCGTCTTCCTGGTCGAGGACGAGCCCCCGGAGGACCTCGGCGACCTGCTGGGCCTCTACGAGGGCACGCCGCTGACGGAGCGTGGCTGGGGTCTCGGGGGCATGCTGCCGGACCGGATCTACCTCTACCGCGGGCCGCTTTCCCGCCTGTGCGAGGACCTCGAGGATCTGCGGGACGAGGTCACCGTGACGGTCGTGCACGAGATCGCCCATCACTTCGGCATCGACGACGAGCGTCTCCACGCGATGGGCTGGGGCTGACAGGGGGCGTCGGCCGAGGACATCCAGGCCGTATGCCGGGAGCCCACCCGGCACCTCGGTTCAGCGCAGGGCGCTCTGCTGCTGCCACTGCGGCCAGGAGTACTGCCAGACCCCGATGCCCTCGGTGGGCTTGAACGGGCGGTCCGAGCCGGTGAACTGCACGACGTCGCCCACCATGGAGCTCTCGAACATCCAACGCGCGTCGTCCAGACCCATGTTGGTGCAGCCGTGCGAGACGTTGCGCCTGCCCTGGGCCCACTGCGACCAGGGGGCCGCGTGGAGGAACTCCCCCGTCCACGTGATCCGCATGTTCCACTTCGTGTCGAGCTTGTAGTACTCCGGGTTGCCCTTGGGGATGCCGACGGTGGCGGAGTCCATCGTCATCGCGCCGACCTTCTCCATGATGACCTTGGTCCCCGACCGGGTGATGAAGCCGGGCTTGCCGGTGGTGACGGGGATGTTCTTGACCTGCTGCCCGTCCCGCACGACCGTCATATGATGCGTCTTCATGTCGACCGTGCTCACCTGCGAGCGGCCGATCGTGAAGGTCTTGGTGTCGTTCCTCCCGACATACTTGCCCTCACCCGTCTGCAGCCCGGCGAGCCGGGCGTCCATGGTGACCTTGGTCCCCGGAATCCAGTAGTCCTTGGGCCGCCACATCAGCTGTCGGTCGTCGAGCCATCCCCAGGATCCCTCGACGGCCGGCTCGGTGGTGACCTTCATGCTGCGCTCCACCTCGGCTCGCTGCTGGGGCGTCTTGACCGACGAGGCGAACTGCACGATGGCCGGCATGCCGACGCCGACCGTGTCGTCGGAGGGCAGCAGCGTGTACTTCGCGGTCGTCTCGGGCTTGAGCGTCCGGAAGGACGACGTCGCGGTCTGCGACCGCCCGTCGGCGAGGGTGACGACCGAGCGTACGGAGTAGGCCGAGTCCAGGCCGAGACGGCCGGCAGGCGTCCACACCCCGTCCTTGACCGTGCCGGGAACCTTGGCTCCCTTGTCGTCGGTCACGACGACATCGGTGACGGTGCCACCCGAGGCGGCGACCTTGACGGGGGACCCAGGCTCGATGCCGCGTGCCCGGTCGGCCGGCGTCACCGTCACCGTGGCAGGCGCAGAGCTGGGCCGCGCGGTCGTGGAGGACGCTGCAGGGGTCTGTGAGGCGCTCGGGGTCGCGGACCGTGCCGCGGGACCCCCCGATGCGGTCTGGCCCCCGGAACAGCCCGCCAGGGCCGTCAGTGCCGTCATAGCCGTGGTGACTGCGAGAGCTGTCGTCGCGTTGGCGCGCGTCGTCCGGAACATGCGTGGATCTCCCCCTGAGTGAACGTCCTGGATCCCGGTCCAGGCTAGTCGAACAAATGTGACCGAGAGTGACCAACGGTCACACGGTGGCCGGATCGTGACCGGGACACCGCTGCTGTGCGACCGCTCGACCAGACACATCGAGCGCGCGCACGGGCCCCGAGGACATGACGTCCCCGGGGCCCGGCAGGTTGCACGTGGTCAGACCGCGTGCTCCCCGTGGAAGAACTCGAACACCCAGCCGATGAGGCCGATGATCCCAAGGCCCGCGGCCAGCAGGAAGAACCACCAACCGACGGCGATGCCCATGAACATCAGGGCAGCCGCACCGGCCAGCATGATCGGCCACCAGGACTTGGGCGCGAAGAAGCCGTAGTCACCCTCGGCGTCGGCGATCTCCCCGCGCGGGTTGTCCTCGGGACCGACCGCAGGCAGGCGCTTGGCCGTGGCGTGGATGTAGAAGGCCGACATCCACATCTCGGGCACGAGCAGCAGCAGCGCCACGACCCCCACCGGCTCCGACCAGCTGGTCACGAAGCCGTAGATGATGCCCACCGGCAGGAAGAAGACGCCCAGGATGGTGAAGAGCTTGACGGCGGTGCGCATCAGTGGCGGTCCTCTCGGTGCGCGGCGGTGGAGGTCGAACCATCACGTCGGCCGGAGTCCGCGCCGAGACGCTGCATGGTGGCCGGGTCGGCCTGCGGGTGGGCACCCTCGGAGTCCGGGTGGTGCAGGTCCCACGCGGGACGCTCGGAGCGGATCCGCGGGATGCTGTCGAAGTTGTGCCGCGGCGGCGGGCAGGACGTGGCCCACTCCAGCGAGGCGCCGTAGCCCCACGGGTCGTCGACCAGGACCTTGGGCGCGGTGCGCGCGGTGTGCCAGACGTTGTAGAGGAAGGGCAGCATCGACAGGCTCAGGATGACGGCGAAGACCGTCGAGACCTGGTTGAAGAAGGTGAAGCCGTCCTCGGGCAGGTAGTCCGCGTAGCGGCGCGGCATGCCCTCGACACCCAGCCAGTGCTGGATGAGGAAGGTGCCGTGGAAGCCGATGAAGAGCATCCAGAAGTGGATCTTGCCGAGGCGCTCGTCGAGCATCTTGCCGGTGAACTTGGGCCACCAGAAGTAGAAGCCGGCGAACATCGCGAAGACGACCGTGCCGAACACCGTGTAGTGGAAGTGCGCCACGACGAAGTAGGAGTCCGAGAGGTGGAAGTCCATGGCCGGGCTGGCGAGGATGACGCCGGTCAGGCCGCCGAAGCAGAAGGTGACGATGAAGCCGATCGCCCAGATCATGGGCGTCTCGAAGGTGAGCGAGCCGCCCCACATCGTGCCGATCCAGTTGAAGAACTTCACCCCGGTCGGGACGGCGATGAGCATCGTCATCACCGAGAAGAAGGGCAGCAGGACCTGGCCGGTGACGTACATGTGGTGGGCCCACACCGACATCGAGAGCGCGGCGATGGCCACGGTCGCGAAGATCAGGGTCTTGTAGCCGAAGATCGGCTTGCGCGAGAAGACCGGGATGACCTCGCTGATGATGCCGAAGAACGGCAGGGCGATGATGTAGACCTCGGGGTGGCCGAAGAACCAGAAGAGGTGCTGCCACAGCACGGGGCCGCCGTTGTCCGGCGAGAAGATGAACGAGCCGAACTTGCGGTCCGCGCCGAGCGCGAACAGCGCGGCGGCCAGGACCGGGAAGACCATGATGACCAGCAGCGAGGTCACGAGGATCGTCCACGTGAACACCGACATGCGGAACATCGTCATGCCCGGCGCGCGCATGCACAGGATCGTGGTGATGAAGTTGACGGCACCCAGGATCGTGCCGAAGCCACCGAGCGCCAGGCCGAAGACCCACAGGTCGCCGCCGAGGCCGGGGCTGTAGCTCGCGTCCGACAGCGGCGCGTAGGCGAACCAGCCGAAGGAGGCGGCACCGTTGGGGGTCAGGAAGCCGAACGCCGCGACGAGCCCGCCGAAGAGGTACATCCAGTAGGCCAGGGCGTTGAGCCGCGGGAAGGCGACGTCCGGGGCCCCGATCTGCAGCGGGACCAGCGCGTTGGCGAAGCCGGCGAACAGCGGGGTCGCGAACAGCAGCAGCATGATCGTGCCGTGCATGGTGAAGAGCTGGTTGAACTGCTCCTTGTTGTCCACGATCTGCAGCCCGGGGCCGAACAGCTCGAGGCGGATCAGCAGGGCGAGCAGCCCGCCGATCATGAAGAACGCGACGGACGTCACGAAGTACATGTTGCCGATCAGCTTGTGATCGGTGGTGGTCAGCACGTTGGCGATCTGCGTGCCGATCGACTTTTTGCGTCGCTCGTCACGGATCTGCCGGGGCGTCTGCGGCTCACGGGTCGTGGTTGCGGTAGCCATCAGTTGCTGCTCCCCTGCGTCGTCGGGATCTTGGCCTGCTCGGCCGGCTCGAGCTTCTCGCGGTTGAGACCGTTGGGCAGCTGGCCGGTGCGCCCCGAAGCCTTGAGGTTGGCGATGTGCTTGTCGTAGTCCGCCTGGGAGACGACCTTGACGTTGAACAGCATCTCCGAGTGGTAGGTGCCGCAGAGCTCGGCGCACTTGCCCTTGTAGTCACCGATCCGGTTGGGGACGACCTGGAACTTGTTGACCCGCCCGGGGATCATGTCGAGCTTCTGCTGGAAGGCCGGCACCCAGAACGAGTGGATGACGTCGCGGCTGGTGAGGACGAACTCGACCCGCTTGTCGACGGGCAGGACCAGGGTGGGGAGCGCGGCCTCGGCGCCGGGCTTGCCGTCGAGCTTGGCCTGCTTGCCGGCCTCGTAGGTGTTGGCCTCGACGTAGTTGAAGTCCCAGCTCCACTGCTTGCCCACGACGTTGACCGTGACGTCGGGCTTCTTGCTGGTGTCCAAGAGGGCCGCCTCGTCCCGAGCGGTGTAGAAGAACAGAACGCCCACCATGAGGATCGGCACGACGGTGTAGAAGATCTCCACGGGCACGTTGTAGCGCAGCTGGGCCGGGTAGCCCGTGTCGGTCTTCTTGCGCTTGAAGGCGACCATGCAGTAGATGGTCAGCCCCCACACCACGCAGCCGACGGCCAGGGCGGTGATCCAGGTCCAGACCCACAGGCTCTCGATGCGCTCGGTGGAGACGGTGGCTCCGCGAGGCAGGAAACCGCGCTGCGCGGCCTCGCTGCAGCCGCTCAACAACGTGGTCAGGACCGCGAGACCCAGGCCGCCCGTCAGGAGACGGGAGCGCTTGGTTGCTCGCGATGAGTCATTGTGCCTGCGCAACAGACGCACCTTCCGACATGGTGAAGCACTCATACAGGGGACAGACAACTCGAACCCTACCCTGTGAGTGGCCTAGATCGCCTCCCCGCACACGCCGCGTGGACCCGTTGCTCGGCAACTCGTGATGTGAGTCGCGCCGCACCTGCTCCGACCCCGGATCTCGGGGTGGCTCAGCGCCATACGGCCGGCAGGGGGCTCCGCAGGAGCCGGGGCAGGCGAGCCAGGTAGGCCGCCCGCGGGACCTCCGTGATCCCCAGCCCGGCGAGGTGGGCGGTGCTCCACTGCACGTCGACCAGGCGGTCCCCGCCGGACGCGCGGACGTCGTCCAGGTCGGCGACCAGCAGGTCCACGAGTCCGACGAGAGCGACCTTGGACGCGTCCCTCGTCCGGTGGAACATCGACTCCCCCGCGAACAGGCCCCCGACCGCGATGCCGTACAACCCGCCGACGAGGTCGCCCCCGTCCCACGCCTCGACGCTGTGCGCCCAGCCGAGCCCGTGCAGCTCGGAGTAGGCGCGGGCCACGGCCGGCGTGATCCACCTCCCCGAGCGGGAGGGATCGGCGCAGCCGGCGACGACCTCGTCGAAGGCGGTGTTGACGCGCACCTCGAGGCGCCGGCAGGAACGGCGCAGGGAGCGGCTGACCCGCAGGTCACCCAGCTCGAGGACGCCGCGCGGGTCCGGGGACCACCAGCCGAGCGGCCCTCGCCCGCCCTCCCCCAGACCCATGGGAAAGATGCCGGTGCGGTAGGCAGCAAGGAGCGTCCCGGGGCTCAGGTCGGCGCCGACGCCCACGACGTCCTCCCCCGGCTCGGCGCCGTCCAGCGTGAGGTGCCAGGGGCTCGGCGGCGGCTCGACCGGCGGGGTCACCTCAGCGTGACCGCAGCGGCCAGCTCGTCCGCGGCATCCTGGCCGTAGACGTCCGCCAGCCGGGCGTAGAAGCCCTCGTGGTCGAGGTGGTACTCCTGGGTGCCGGTGGTCTCGAGGACGTGCGTGGCGAGCATGGAGCCCAGCTGGGCCGACCGCTCGTGCCCCAGGCCGGCCGCGACGCCTGCGAGGAAGCCCGCCCGGAAGGCGTCGCCGACGCCGGTGGGGTCGACGACCGTCTCGGTGAGCGCCGCCGCCACCCGCACGGGCTCCTGGCCACGGGCGATGATCTCGGCGCCGTCCTTGCCGCGCGTCGTCACGCGGACACGCACCCGGTCGGTGATCTCGTCGACCGTCCACCCGGTCTTCTGCGCGGCCAGGTGCAGCTCGTACTCGTTGGTGAACAGGTAGTCCGCCCCGTCGATCAGCCCCCGGATGGCGGGGCCGTCCATGAAGGCCAGCTGCTGGGACGGGTCGGCGGCGAAGGGGACGCCGAGCTCGCGGCACTGCTGTGTGTGCCGGGTCATCCGCGCGGGGTCGCTGGGGGCGATGACCACCAGGTCGACCTGCCCGAGCTCGCGGACGACCTGGGCCAGGTCGATGCGGTTTCCCTCGTTCATCGCTCCGGCGTAGAACGTCGCCATCTGGGCCAGGTCGCGGTCGGTCGTGCACACGAAGCGCGCCGTGTGCTGGTCCTGCGAGCGGTGGACGTGGTCGCAGTCGACCCCGTGGTCCACCAGCCAGGTCTGGTAGTCGGCGAAGTCCTTGCCCACCGCGTCGACGAGGACCGGGCGCTGCCCCAGGGCGGCGAGGCCGAAGGAGATGTTGGCACCCACACCTCCGCGCCGGATGTCGAGGCTGTCGGCCAGGAAGGAGACCGAGATCTTGTCCAGCTGCTCCACGAGCAGGGAGTCGGCGAAGCGGCCTTCGAAGGTCATGAGGTGGTCGGTCGCGATGGACCCGGTGACGAGGATCTGCACGCGCCGACCCTACCGGAGCAACGCGAGAGGGGCGGCCCCGCGAGATCGCGGTGCCGCCCCTCTCGGGCGCTCGACGTGCTGGTGGTGCTGTGCCGCTGGTGGTGCTGCGGATCGCGGCTCAGCTGAAGGAGTCGCCGCAGGCGCAGCTGCTGCCCGCGTTGGGGTTGTCGATGGTGAACCCCTGCTTCTCGATCGTGTCGGCGAAGTCGATCGACGCGCCGTCCAGGTAGGGGGCGCTCATCCGGTCCACCACGACGCCGACACCGTCGAAGTCGCGGACGAGGTCACCGTCGAGGGTGCGCTCGTCGAAGTAGAGCTGGTAGATGAGGCCGGAGCAGCCACCGGGCTGCACGCCGACGCGCAGCCGGAGGTCGTCGCGGCCCTCCTGCTCGAGCAGGCTCTTGACCTTGACGGCGGCGACGTCGGTCAGCTGCACCCCGTGCGTGGCAGCGTCGACCGAGTCAGCGCGCGTCTGGGTGTCGTCCTGAAGACTCATGAGCAGTCTCCTCCATGGTTCGGGATCCCCCGCACAGGTCGGCGGGATACGAACAACAACCTTCGCACACGGCTCCGTGTTCCCGGAAATGGCGCGCGGACGAGATGCGGGGGCGCGACGGCGGAGGACTGCCGGGTGTCGGCCGGGCGTCAGCCGGGCGGCGTGGTGCCGGGGGCCGATGCGCTCGGCGGGGCGGGCGACCAGGTGCGGGCCACCCGCTCGGCGCGTGCGGTGAGGCTGCCCGCGGGATCCGCCATCGCCCGGGGGACGGCGGTGATCGAGTCGGCGACGGGATAGATGCCCGTCACGCCGATCGCCGCGCACTCCCGGCGCCCGACCAGGCTCTGACCCGGTATGACGACCACCGGCCGCGCGTGGCGCAGCGCCGTCTCGCCCAGCACGGCGGGCACCCGGCCGCGCAGGCTCGCCCAGTCCAGCCGGCCCTCCCCCGTCACCACCAGGTCGCAGGCGGCCACGGCATCGTCGAGGTCGAGCGCGGCGGCGAGGACCTCGCCCACCGGCTGCACCGTCCCGCCGAGGACGAGCACGGCATAGCCGATCCCCCCGCCCGCACCTGCACCCGCCAGCTTGTCCACACGATGACGTCGGCCGGTGAGCAGGTCGGTCGGGCCCGGGACGACACGTCCGACGGCGTCGACGAGAGCTCCGAGCCTCCGCTCGAGCGCCTGGGCCTGCTCAGGGGTCGCCCCTCGAGACGGTCCCTGCTGGGCCGAGGTGCCCTGGAGCCCGAGCAGGGGCAGCTCGTCCGGCGTGGCCACGACGAGCTCGACCTTGGCCTCGATCAGAGATCGACGGAGGTCGCCGAGCCAGTCCAAACCCTCGACCTCGTGCTGAGGTTCAGCTGGTAGACCATCGTCGGGAGACGGTCGACCGGCGAGGGCGCACCACAGGCCATAGCCACCGTCGTTGCACAGCAGGTCCCGGACACCGATCACCACCGAGGTCGCGCCGGCCGCGATGGCTTCGCGCACGAGCTGCCCCACACCGTGGGACGAGGTGCGCCAGGGGTCACGGCTCTCGGCCGGCAGGAGGGCGGGGCCGCAGGCCTGGGCGGCCTCGACATACGCGACCGTCCCTCTCGGGCCGTCGAGCAGCAGCACGACCCCCGGCACCTCCCCACCCAGCGGGCCCCGCACCGTGGTGGCGAGCGTCCTGGCCCCGGGCAGGCTGCTCAGTACGTCGACGAAGCCCTCGCCGCCGTCCGACAGCGGCAGGGTCTGGACCTGGTCGTGCGGCGCGGCACGACGCCAGCCCTGCGCGATCGCGTCCGCGGCCAGTGCGGCCGTCAGGGTGCCGCGGTAGGCGGTCGGGGCGACGAGGATCCTCACCGGCGCTCGGTCTCCCCGCCCTCCGGGACCGTGACCTGGTCAGACCCCCGGGCCCCCTCCACGATCTCGACGTCGCCGTCGGCGTCCACGTCGTCATGACCGAAGGGATCCGCGTCGACGCCCGGCATCCAGGTCAGTCCGGGGACGTTCCAGCCGTTCGCCTTGAGCATCCGCTTGCCCTTGCGGGCCCAGCGCCCCTCCAGCCGGTCGACGTACAACGTCCCGTTGAGGTGGTCGTACTCGTGCTGCATGCACCGGGCGAACCAGCCGGTCGCGTCCCACTCGAGCCGGTTGCCGTCGACGTCCTGCCCGATGACGTGCGCGCGCAGCGGCCGGACGAGGGGGAAGGACTCGCCGGGGACCGAGAGGCAGCCCTCGGCGTCCTCGTGCGGGTCCGGGTCCTCGGACGGCTTGCCGGAGGTCGTGACCACGGGGTTGACCACCACCCCGCGGTGCGGCACACCGTCGTCGTTGGCCATCTCGTAGGTGAAGATCCGCAGCCCCACACCGATCTGGGGGGCCGCGAGGCCCACGCCGTTGGCGGCGTCCATCGTGGCGTACATGTCCTCGACGAGCTCCCGGAGGGCGTCGTCGAACTCGGTCACCGCCTCCGCGCGACGGTGCAGCACGGGCTCGCCGTAGATGACGACGGGACGGACGGACATGCGAGGACTCCTTCGGCAGGGCGATCGGCAGGTCGAGCCTACCGTCGGGCGAGGGGGCGTCCGTGAGCCGTGCGGCCAGGGGCCTCGTGGGCCGATAGGCTGACCCTCGTGCTAGGACGCAAGAAGACCGAGGCCGCGACCCTCGAGCAGCTCGAGGAGCAGGCCCACACGGACCGCCCCGGGGCCAAGAACCGCCCCACGCCCAAGCGGCGCGAGGCCGAGGCCGCCCGGCGGCGACCGCTGATCGAGACGGACCGCAAGGCCGCCGCGCAGCGCGACCGCGCCGTGTCCCGGGAGGAGCGCGCCAAGCAGCAGCAGGCCATGATGCGCGGCGAGGAGTGGGCCCTGCTCCCCCGCGACCGGGGCGTGGCGCGCCGCTACATGCGCGACTACATCGACGCGCGGTGGAACATCGCGGAGTTCACGATGCCCGCGCTGATCGTGGCGATGATCCTGTCGCTGCTGGTGGGGCAGCTCAAGAACCCCGGCCTCATCACGGCGGTCATGGTCCTGACCTATGGCGTCATCCTGCTGGGCATCGTCGAGCAGACCATCGTGCACTACGCGATGAAGCGGAAGTTCGCGGCGACCCACCCGGGCGAGATCTGGCCCCCGCGCGCCGGTTTCTACTCCGGGATGCGCGCCTTCCAGCTGCGCCCGACGCGCGTGCCCCGTGCGCAGGTCAAGCGGGGCGAGAAGCCCCGGTGACCGAGGCGGGCTTCGGCGCCGGTCGCGACCACTGGCTCGACCGCCAAGGGCTGCTGCGCAACGTCGTGCGCCAGGAGCTCGTCCGCCGCCAGCTCGAGGTTCACCTCGCTATGCCCCCGGCGAGCGTCCTCGACGTGGGCGCCGGCCAGGGGACGCAGGCGATCCACCTCGCCCGCCAGGGCTACGAGGTCGTGGCCGTGGAGCCCGACCCCCAGATGCGCGCTGCCTGCGAGGCTGCCCTCGCCGCCGAGCCGGCGGCCGTCCGCGGCCGGATGGCTGTCCTGGACGGCTCGCTCGAGACCCTGGACACCATGGCGGCCCTCGAGGGCCGCACCTTCGACGCCGTGCTCTGCCACGGCGTCCTCATGTATGTCGATGACCCCAACCCCGCCCTCCGTGCGCTGGGACGCCGGGTCCACGTGGACGGCATCGTGTCCGTGGTCGCGCGCAACGCCGGAGCCATGGCCTGGCGACATGTGCTGCGCGGCGACTTCGCCCAGGCGCGCACGGTGCTGGACGAGGTGGACCGGTCAGGGTGGGACCGGCGCGACCCGCGCTACACCAACGAGCTCGGTGTCGACTGCCGGGCCGACTCGCTGGAGCGGCTCGGCGCGTTCTTCGGCGGGATCCGGTGCTCCTTGGAGTACTGGTACGGCCTCCGGACGTTCACCGATGGCGTGGCGGTCGACACCCCGGTTCCCGAGGACCCGGCCGAGCTCGCCGAGATCCTGGCGGTGGAGGAGCGCCTCGGCCGCACCGAGCCGTATCGCCGGATGGGCACGCTGATGCATCTCGTGGGGCGTCGCGGCGAGGGCCGCGGGCCGGTGCTCTAGACCTGGGCTGGACCTGCTCAGGACCTGGTCAGGACCTGGTCAGGACCGGCGCTGGACCACAGCGAGCATCGCTCGTCGATCCCGCTACCTGCTCTGGAGCTCGGCGAAGGCCAGCGGCTCGCGCGTGACGGCGTAGGTCGCGAAGTAGAGCTTGGTGATCCGTCCGTCGGCGTCGCGGACGAGCTCCAGGCGTTCGCCGCGCTCGCGTCCCTCGACCGCTCGGTAGAGATCGCGGTCGACCTGCTCGTAGCGCGTGTCGTCGAGGGCGCCGCGAGACCCCGGCATCGTGGACCACAGGGCGTCCCCCCGGATCTCGAAGTCCAGGGGCGAGCCCTCGCTCCACCACCGCCCCAGCAGCTCGCCACGCTCGTCGTCCTGCCGCGACGGCGTCCACACGCAGGGCGTGGTGGGCTCGTGGTCCAGCAGGGCGCACAGCAGGTCGGTCGCGAGGCCGAGGGGTGCCGGACCGGACGTCGCGTTGGCGAAGACCACGGCCCCCACCCGGTCGCGGGGCCGGAAGCGCAGGCCGGTCAGGAAGCCGGGCATGGCGCCACCGTGACCGGCAAAGACGCGCTCGCCCCGGCGGAAGAGTCCGAAGCCCAGCCCTTGGCCCGTGGTCCAGTCGTCGGGGTCGGCCATGATCACCGGGCTGCACATCTCGGTGACCGTCTCCGGGTCCAGGACGTCGAACCGCCCCGGGTCGGAGCAGAACGCGGCGTAGCGACCCAGGTCGGCGACGGTGGACCACAGGCCGCCGAGCGGGGCGGTCGAGCGCAGGTCGATCACCGGCTCGAGGGTCGCCGTGCGCGCGTGCGGGTGGATCTGGTAGCCGTGCGCCCGGTCCTGCTCGTCCGGCACGAGACCGGTGCGCGTCATACCGAGCGGGTCGAGCACGACCTCGCGCACGACGTCCTGCCAGGGTCGCTCCTCGACCCGGGCGATCACCTGCCCGAGCAGCGCGTAGGCGAGGTTGGAGTAGTGGAAGGCCCGCTGCGGGGGCAGGACGCGCTCGGCGCGGACCAGGTCACGCAGGAGCCCGTCCTCGTCGGGGGCCTCGAAGGACTCCCACAGGTGGCCGGCGGGCTCGCGCTGCAGGCCGGAGGCGTGGGCAAGCAGCGACCGCAGCGTCAGGTCGCCGAACGGCGTGCCGGGCAGCAGGTCGTCGAGCGTGTCCTCGACCGACAGCCGGCCCCGGTCGCGCAGCGCCATGATGGTGACGGCGCTGAAGGTCTTGGTGACCGACCCGATGAGGTACTGGGTGTCGTCGACGGCGTTGCGCGCGGGGGCGCCCCGATCACCGTCCTCGGCGCCGCGGACGAGCTCCCCGTCCAGCCGGGCCGAGCCCACGTGCGTCGACCACACCAGGCGCCCGTCCCGCACCACCCCGGCGCTCACGCCGGGGCTGCGCCACTCGTGCTGCGCCGTGCCGACCAGGTGCTGCAGGGAGCGGGCCAGGTCGGCGGGCAGCGGGTCGGCCACCGTCACTCCCCCATCGCCTGCAGCGACATGGGTCCGTAGACGACGTCCTCGCCGCGCAGCAGCGTCACCGCGTCGACGCCCGCGGCCTTGACGTCCTCCCACTCCTGGGCGAACCACGCCTCGGCCTCGCCCTGGCTGGGAAAGGTCAGCGCCGGCAGCGCCTCGGAGGTCGTCGGGCGGCCCTCGGCGTCGAGGTAGGACCAGGTGTAGGCGTCGTTGCTCATGGCGCCAACCCTAGTCCGGGCGGTGGCACGGTGGGCGCTCAGGACAGTGCGGCGACGTCTCCGACGACGGTGACCGCCGGGGGCACCAGACCCTCCGGCACACCGTCGGCGGCGAGGGCTGCCAGGGTGGTGCGAACGGTGCGCATCGAGGGCAGCCCGCCGTCCATGACGCAGGCGACGGGCGTCCGGTCGTCACGGCCGGCGGCCAGGAGCGCCACGGCGATCCGCGGCAGCGTCTCCACGCCCATGAGGACGACGATCGTCGTGCCGGCGCGCGCGAGGGCGTCCCAGTCGACGGTGCTGCGCGGGTCGTCGGGGGCCGCGTGCCCGCTGACGACGGTGAAGCCCTGCACCGTCCCGCGGTTGGTGACCGGGATGCCGGCGAGCTCGGGGACGGACACGGCCGACGTGACGCCGGGGACCACCTCGACCGGCACGCCGGCCTCGCGGCAGGCCAGGACCTCCTCGTAGCCGCGCCCGAACACGAACGAGTCCCCACCCTTGAACCGCACCACGCGTCGTCCGCGCAGGGCGTGCTCCACCAGGACGCGGTTGATCTCCTCCTGCGGCGTGAAGCGGCCGCGGGGGATCTTTGACACGTCCACGACCTCGACGTGCGCGGGGAGGTCGGCGAGCAGGCTCACCGGCGCGAGGCGGTCCGTGACGACGACGTCGGCTGCCCAGAGGGCGTCATACCCGCGTCTGGTGAGCAGTCCGGGGTCGCCGGGGCCGCCGCCCACGAGGACCACCGAGCCGGCGCGCTCCCCGGCCTCCTGCCCGGTCGCCTGCCCGTCCGTCTCCAGGCCGTATGCCAGGATGCCCGCCACGGCGGCGAGCTGCAGCACGTCCGGCCCCTCGGACCGCTCCGCGGGGGTGCGGGCGTCGACGACCAGGCGCGAGGCGGCCACGACCTCGGCCTCGGTCACGTCCGCACCGCGCGCGACGAGGCCGCGGTCGACCAGGTCCTCGAGCGCAGGGACGAGCTCGTGCGCGACGACCGTGACGTCGGCGCCCCGCTCGCGCAGCTGGACGACCTCGGCCAAGGCCCCGGCCCCCCCACCGGCCACGAGGACCGGGACGCCGGCGAGCCGCCAGCCCGGTGCGGTCATGCGTGGGCCTCGACGTCCGCCACGTCCCGTCCGGCCTCGGCGTCCTTGCCGCTCACCCCGGCGGACTCGAAGGTCGCGACCTCGGTGAGCATGCGGACGGCGAGCTGGACGTGCGGGACCGCGAGGGCGGCGCCGGTGCCCTCCCCGAGCCGCAGGTCGAGGTCGACGAGGGCCTCGAGCCCGAGGGTCGACAGCGCGGCCAGGATGCCGGGCTCGACGCCGGCGTGCCCCGCGACGAGGTAGTCGACGCAGTCGGGAGCGAGGGCCTGGGCCACCAGCGCGGCGGAGCAGACGATGACGCCGTCGAGGATCACGGGGGTGCGCTGCGCCGCGGCGGCGAGCAGGAAGCCGACGATCGCGGCGTGCTCCAGGCCTCCCACGGCCGCGAGGGCCGCGACGGGGTCCTCGCTGGTCGCGCCGTTGGTGCGGATGGCGCGCTCGACGACGGCGACCTTGGCGGCGCGGCCGGCCTCGTCCAGCCCGGCGCCACGACCGGTGACCTCCTCGGGCGCGCGCCCGGTGAAGACCGAGATCAGCGCGGCGGCCGGGGTCGTGTTGCCGATGCCGACCTCGCCCGCCAGGAGCAGGCGGTTGCCCTGGGCGACCAGGTCGCGGGCGACGTCGATGCCGACCTCGATGGCCTCGTGGACCTGCTCCAGGGTCATGGCCGGGCCCTGCGTCATGTCGGCGGTGCCGCGGGCGACCTTGCGCACGAGCAGGCCGGGCATGGCGGGCAGGTCAGTGGCCAGGCCCACGTCGATCACGTCGACCTCGGCACCGACCTGGCGGGTGGCCGCGTTGCACACCGCCCCGCCGGTCGCGATGTTGGCCGCCATCTGCACGGAGACCTCCTGCGGCCAGGGCGAGACGCTGTGGGCCTGCACCCCGTGGTCGCCGGCGAAGACCGCCAGGGCCACGGGGGACGGCGGTGCCGGAGGCCAGGTGCCGCACGCCGCCGCGACGCGTTCGCCGGTGGACTCCAGCAGCCCCATCGCCCCGGGGGGCTTGGTCAGCTGCGCCTGGCGCTCCTGCGCCCTCGCGAGGACCGCGGCGTCGGCAGGCGTGATGGCGGCGATCGTCTCGTCGAGCAGGGACACGGGAGCTCCTCCGGGAAGGGTGCGGGTGGACCAGTTCTCATCATGCACGGCCCACGCGAGCGGCCGGCGGCGGGCCCAGCCCGTCGTCTGAAGCTCGGGGGCGGGCGGGAACGCGCTGACGTGGCCGACGCACAGGTAGGCCACGACCTCCAGGTGCTCGGGCAGGCCCAGCTCGCGGGCCAGCTCGTGCGGGTCGAAGAAGCTCACCCAGCCCACGCCGAGACCCTCGGCGCGGGCGGCGAGCCAGAAGTTCTGGGCCGCGGTGGCCGTGGAGAAGCTCGTCATCCGGGGGTCGGCGTGGCGTCCGATGGTGTGCGGGCCGCCGCGCGTGGGGTCGCAGGTGATGACGACGTTGAGCGGGGTCTGGCAGATGGCCTCGATCTTGAGCCCGTCGAACATCCGTTGCCGCTCGCTCGGCAGGCTCGCGGCGAACCGGTCGCGCTGCCGCTGGGCGAGGCGCTGGATGCGCCGTCGTCGCTCCTCGTCGCGAACCAGCACGAAGTCCCACGGCTGGCTGAACCCGACGCTCGGCGCCATGTGCGCGGCGGCGAGCACCCGCGTCAGGGCTGCGTCGTCGATCGGGTCCATGGTGAACGTCGAGCGGATGTCCCGTCGCTCGCGGATGACGTCGTAGACGGCGCTGCGTCGCGCGTCGTCGAAGGCGTTGGTGCTCATGGGATCTCCTCCAGGACGGCCCGTATGCCGCCCGCCAGCTCGGACACGGGGCCGGCGTCTCGCGCGGCGAACCGCAGCCAGGTGTCGTCGAGCCCCCGGAAGGTGTCGCCTCGTCGCACGGCGATCCCCTTGGCCCGCAGTCCTTCTCGCAGGGCGGCGGCGCGGGGGTGCTGGGCGAGGACGAACGGTCCGTCGGGATCGACGGGCACGTGCAGACCTCGCGCGCGCAGCGTGTCGGCGAGGTGGGCGGCGTTGCGGCGCAGGCGCTCTCGCTGCGCGTCGCGGAAGTCGCGGCCCTGCGGGGTGCAGACGGCGAGCACGGCGGCGAGGGCGAGCGAGCTCACCGACCAGTGCGGCTGGTGGTCGCGCAGCCGACGGACGACGTCCGGCGAGCTCACGACGTAGCCCGCCCTCAGGCCGGCCAGCCCGTAGGTCTTGGTGAGGCTGCCGGTCACGATGATCGGCCTGGTCCGGTCGCCGCTGGTATGGCCGGAGCTGGTCAGGCCGGCGTTGGTCAGGTCGGCGTTGGAATGGCCGGCGCTGGTCAGGGGGGCGTTGGTCCTGTGGGTGCCGGACGCCGCGTCCCGCACCAGCGTCTGCGTCGGGTCCGTGGCGACGTCGAGGAAGGCCTCGTCCACGAGCAGGACGCGATCGGGCGGGGTGGTGGCGGGATCCACCAGGCGGAGCAGCTCGGCGCGTGGGTGCAGCCGTGAGGTGGGGTTGGTCGGGTTGCCGACGACGACGAGGTCGGGCGCCACCGGGCTCGCTGCGGAGCCGCATCCCGCCTCGATCGCGGCCGGGTCGAGCGCCCAGCGGTCGGCCCGGTCGAGCAGGTGGGCGGTGAACGCCGACCCGGCGTGCAGCAGCGCCTGCCCGGGCTCGGTGAACTGCGGCTCGACGACGAGTGGTGCGCGCCATCGCGTGAGGTGGGCGACGAGGGTGAAGGCCTCGGCGGACCCGTTGGTCAGGAGCACGCACTCGGTGGGCACCCCGAGCTCGGCCGCCAGGGCCGCGGTCGCCGGCGCGGCGTCGGGATAGGCGGCCAGGCGCGGGATCTCGCGGGCGATCGCCTCGGCGAGGAACGCCGGCGGCTGGTCCACGGCCACGTTGACGGCCAGGTCCAGGCGGGCGCCGCGCGCGTCGACGTCGCCGTGATGGCCAGCTGCGGGGTGCGGGGGCTGGTCGGGGGTCGTCATGGTGCGTCCACCAGCGCACCGGTGAGCCGGCCCACGAAGGAGCGGGCCAGGTGCGGCTGCCCGGCCCAGTGGACGTGCAGGTAGGACGCGTGCACGCTCCCCTGCACGACCCCCTCGGCCCGGTGGCCGCCGTCGCGGTCGGCCCACGCCCACGCCGGCGCGTGGTCGGTGTCGCCGGACACGACCTGCGTGCGGTGGAACTCGTGGCCCGTGACCCGGGCGCCGGCCGGTCCGAGGACCGAGTCGGTCAGCGCCACCGCCGACCGGTAGCCGAGCGTGAGACGGTGGCCGAACTCCGCGTGCGTCGGCAGGACGCCGGCCATCCGGTGCCCGTCGAGGGTCTGCCCGAGATAGAGCAGTCCGGCGCACTCGGCGCTCACCGGCGCTCCTGCCTCGGCCAGCTCCCGGATGGACCGCAGCAGAGGCACGTTGGCGGCGAGCTCGAGCGCGTGGACCTCGGGGAAGCCGCCCCCGATGACCAGTCCCGACACGCCAGAGGGCAGCTCGGCGTCCACGAGCGGGTCGAAGACCTCCACCGCCAGCCCGGCGGCGGCGAGGAGCTCGGTGGTCTCGGCATACCCGAAGGTGAAGGCCCGTCCACCGGCGACCGCGACGCGTCCTCGCGACCCGGCCGGCGCGGCCAGGGGGCCGAGCGCGTCGGACGGCGACCAGGGCTCCCCCTCGAGATCCGGTGCGGCACCAGCGATCTCGAGGAAGGCGTCGAGGTCCACGTGCGCGCTCACCATGTCGGCGAGGGCGTCGACGGCGGCCGCGGCCTCCGGCGAACGTTCGGCGGCGGGGACCAGTCCGAGGTGCCGCGACGGGACCACGACCTCGGGGACGCGGGGCACGCAGCCGATGACCGGGATCCCCGTCTCCTCGATGCCGTCCCGCGCCTCGGCCTCGTGACGCGGCGAGGCGATGTTGTTGAGGATGACGCCGGCGATGCGCACCGCGGGGTCGAACCGTGAGTAGCCCAGGACCGTCGCGCCCACCGAGCGCGACGTGTGCGCGCCGTCCACGACGAGGACGACGGGCGAGGCGGTGAGCGTCGCGATGTGGGCCGTCGACGCGAATCCCCGTGCGCCCAGCTGGCCGTCGAAGAGCCCCATGACGCCCTCGACCACCGCCACGTCCGCCAGGGTCGGGACCGTCGCGCCGTGCAGCAGCAGCGGCACCACGCGGTCGACGCCCTGCAGGTGCGGGTCGAGGTTGCGCCCGACCCGACCGCACGCGGCCGCGTGATAGCCCGGGTCGATGTAGTCGGGACCCACCTTGTGCGGCGACACCTGGATCCCCTTGCGGGACAGGGCAGCCAGCATGCCCGTGGTGATCATCGTCTTGCCGCTGCCCGACCCGGGGGCGGCGATCACCACGCGGGGCAGCCGCGTCGACGGGGCTACCACTCGATGCCTCGCTGGCCCTTCTGCCCGGCGTCCATGGGGTGCTTGACCTTGGTCATCTCGGTGACCAGGTCGGCGGCCTCGACGAGCCGGGGGTCGGCGTCGCGACCCGTGATGATGACGTGCTGGTGGCCGGGTCGGTCCCGCAGCGTGGCGACGACCTCGTCGACGTCGACCCAGCCCCACTTCATGGGATAGGTGAACTCGTCGAGGACGTAGACGTCGTGCGCCTCGGCGGCGATGCGACGCTGGATCTCGCGCCAGCCCTCGAGCGCGGCCTGGGCGTGGTCCTCGTCGGAGCCCGCCTTGCGGGTCCAGCTCCAGCCCTCGCCCATCTTGTGCCACTCGACCGGGCCGCCCTCGCCGGTCTGCTCGTGGAGGCGGCCGAGGGCCTTGAGGGCGTTCTCCTCACCGACCTTCCACTTGGCGCTCTTGACGAACTGGAAGACCCCGACCCGCCAGCCCTGGTTCCAGCCGCGCAGTGCGAGCCCGAAGGCCGCGGTGGACTTGCCCTTCATCTCGCCGGTGTGCACGACCACGAGCGGTCGGTTGCGGCGCTGTCTCGTGGTGAGGCCGTCCTGCGGGACGGTGGTGGGGACTCCCTGGGGCATCAGGCCACGCTCCTCGGGGCTCGGGTCACCCTGGTGGAGAGGCGGTCTCGGTGTCGGACGGCGCCGGCCAGCTCCTCGGCCGCCACGCCCTGCAGGTCGATCAGCTCGGCGCGCAGGTGCCCGGCGAGCTCGCGAGCCAGCCCCAGGCGGAAGCCCGCCCGCGTCTGCTCGCAGTCCACGACCACGCTGGCGATCCCCGCGTGGGCGATGCCGTCGGCCACCCGGTGGGCTCGTGGGATCGCCTGGCGCCCACCGGAGCTCGCGCGTCCGTCGGTGAGCACGACCAGCAGCGCACGACGGTGGGGGTCCTTGGCGTGCTCGCGGCGCACCACCTCGTAGGCGCTCTGCAGCCCCTCGGCCAGCGGGGTCCGCCCCCCGGTCGGCACCCGTGCGAGCAGTCGCTCGGCCAGCTCGACGCTCGTGGTCGGGGGCAGCACGAGGTCGGCCCGCGCTCCGGCGAAGGTCACGACCGCCACCTTGTCGCGTCGTTGGTAGGCATCGAGCAGCAGCGACACGCACGCCGTCTTGACCTCGCGGATGCGCTGGGCCGCGCCCATCGAGCCGGACGTGTCGACGACGAAGACGACGAGGTTGCCCTCCTTGCCCCGGCGCACGCTGCGGCGCAGGTCGCTCGGGCGCACCCCCAGCGGGTCGCCCACGGCCCGTGCCGTCGTCGCGCGGGACGCGGCCCTGAGCACCGTCGCGGTCAGCGAGATCCCTTGTCCCCGTGGGTCGTCGGGCGCCACGGCGCGCACGTGGCGCCCGGTCGTCGTGTCGGCCGTCGAGCGTCGGCCTGCCACACCGGTGCCCGCGGTGGGCAGGGTGAGCAGCCTTGCGCGGTATGCCGATCCGGCCCGCTCCCCCGTCGTGCCGCGGCCACGCGCCGGGCCGCCGGACGCGCCGTCGTCGTCTGCCTGCTGGTCCGCTCCCGTGGCGTCACCGCTCGGATCCTGGCGGTTGGGCGGGATGGGGGCGTCGTCGCCGGGCCCGTCATCCGTCGGGACCTGACCGGTCGGCGGAGGGGTCTCGGCGCCGGATCCCCCGTCGAGGTCGCCGTCCCGGGAGCCGTCTCCGTCGGCAGCATCGACCTCGGCACCATCGTCGTCGGCACCATCGTCGTCGGCTCCACCGCCGTCCCCACCACCGTCGCCGCCGCCGTCAGGCCCGTCGTCGTCACCGTCCGGCTCGGGGAGGTTGTCGTCGAGGATGTCCTCGAGGTCGTGGTCCCCACCGTCGTCGAAGGGGTTGCGCCGCTTGCGGTGCGGCAGCGCGAGGCGGGCGGCCACGCGGATGTCCTCCGCGCCGACCTCGTCGTGCCCGCACCAGGCCGCGTGGGCGACCGCCGTGCGCGCCGTGACCAGGTCGCCGCGCATGCCGTCGACGTCGAAGGCCGCGCAGATGGCGGCGATCCGCTCGATGGCCTGGTCCCCGAGACGGACGTGGGGCAGGCGGTCCTGCGCCGCCGCGATCCGGTCGGCGAGGGCGGCCTCGCGGTCGGCATACGTGCCGATGAAGCTCACGGGAGAGTCCTCGTAGGCCATGCGGCGCCGCACGACCTCGACGCGGACGCGGGGGTCGCGCGAGGCGGTGACGTCGACGGCCAGCCCGAAGCGGTCGAGCAGCTGGGGACGCAGCTCGCCCTCCTCGGGGTTCATGGTGCCGACGAGGACGAATCGCGCTGCGTGCGAGACGGACACGCCCTCGCGCTCGATGCGGGCGCGCCCCATCGCGGCCGAGTCCAGGAGGGTGTCGACGAGGTGGTCCGGCAGGAGGTTGACCTCGTCGACGTAGAGCACGCCGCGGTGCGCCTGCGCCAGCAGACCGGGGTCGAAGGCGACCTGGCCGCTCGCGAGGAGGCGGTCGAGGTGCAGCGACCCGACCACCCGGTCCTCGGACGCGCCGACGGGCAGCTCGACCAGGCGGACGGGCCGCGTGATCGCGCCGTCGCCGTGCAGCGCGACGTCCGGGCACCCGGCGTCGGGAGCGGTGGGGTCGCACGAGAACCGGTCGCCCGCAACGACCTTCACGGGGGGCAGCACCGAGGCGAGGGCGCGCACCATGGTGGACTTGGCGGTGCCCTTCTCGCCGCGGACGAGGACGCCGCCGATGGACGGCGAGACGGCGGACAGGCAGAGGGCCAGGCCCATGTCGTCCATCCCGACGACGGCGCTGAACGGGAAGGCCTGGGTGTCGACGGCCGTCATCGCGCGGCCCCGGCCGCGTCCTCGAGGTCACCCTCGGCGTCGAGGTAGGCCGCGCGCAGCTCGGCCAGCACCTCCGGGTCGGGTGACTCCCACAGCCCGCGCTCGACCGCCTCCAGCAGCCGCTCGGTCATGCCGTGCAGCGCCCACGGGTTGGCCTCCGCGAGGAACGCGCGGTTGGTCTCGTCGAGGACGTACTCCTTGGTGAGGCGGTCGTACATCCAGTCGGCAACCACACCGGTCGTGGCGTCGTAGCCGAACAGGTAGTCGACGGTCGCCGCCATCTCGAAGGCGCCCTTGTAGCCGTGCTGCCGCATCGCGGACATCCACTTGGGGTTGACCACGCGGGCGCGGAACACGCGTGAGGTCTCCTCGACCAGGGTGCGCGTCGCGACGTGCTCGGGGCGGGTCGAGTCGCCGATGTAGGCCTCGGGGCTGTCCCCGGTGATGGAACGGACGTGCGCGACCATCCCGCCGTGGAACTGGAAGTAGTCGTCGCTGTCGGCGATGTCGTGCTCGCGGGTGTCGACGTTCTTGGCGGCCACGCGGATCCGGCGATACGCCGAGCGCATCTCGTCGCGCGCCGGGACGCCCTCGAGCTCGCGGCCGTAGGCGTAGCCGCCCCACACCTCGTAGACCTCGGCGAGGTCCGCGTCGGTGCGCCAGTCGCGCGAGTCGATCAGCTGCAGCAGACCGGCGCCGTAGGTCCCCGGGCGCGACCCGAAGATGCGCGTCGTCGCCTTGCGGTGCTCGGTGCCGCTCGCGAGGTCGGCCTGGACGTGCGCGCGCACGTAGTTGTCGCTCTCACCCTCCTCCAGGGACGCGGCCAGCTGCACCGCGTCGTCGAGCAGCCCCACGGCGTGCGGGAAGGCGTCGCGGAAGAACCCGGAGATGCGCAGCGTGACGTCGACGCGGGGGCGTCCGAGCTCCTCGAGCGGGACGGCCTCGAGACCCGTGATGCGGCGCGAGGCGTCGTCCCACACGGGGCGGATCCCCATGAGAGCCATGGCTTCTCCGATGTCGTCGCCGGCGGTGCGCATGGCGGACGTCCCCCACAGGGACAGTCCGACGGAGGCGGGGAACTCGCCCTTGTCCTGCTCGTAGCGCCGCACCAGCGAGTCCGCGAGGGACACCCCGGTCTCGTAGGCGAGACGGCTCGGGATGGCCCGCGGGTCGACGGAGTAGAAGTTGCGGCCGGTCGGCAGCACGTTGACCAGGCCGCGCAGCGGGGACCCTGACGGGCCGCTCGGGATGAACCCGCCGTCCAGGGCATGCAGGACGGCGTCGAGCTCGCCGGCGGTGCCCGCGACCCGCGGCACGACCTCCTCGACGGCAAAGGTCAGGACGGCTCGTATGGCGTCGCGATCGGCCCCCGGGCGCTCCGGCATCTCCGCGAGCACGGCGTCGACGGCGTCCGCGGTCCAGCCGCGAGCCTCCATGCCCTCCACCAGGGCTCGCGCGGCGGCCTCGACGTCGTCGGTCTCGCCGCGCTTCTTGGCGGACTCGTCCAGGCCGAGGGCGGTGCGCAGCCCGGGCAGGTGCTGGTTGCCGCCCCAGATCTGGGTGGCCTGGAGCATGGCGAGGACGAGCGAGACGCGGGCCTCGCCGACGGGCTCCTGCCCGAGGACGTGCAGGCCGCCGCGGATCTGGACGTCCTTGATCTCGCAGAGCCAGCCGTCGACGTGCAGCACGAACTCGTCGAAGGCGTCGGTGTCGTCGAGCTCCGGCCGGTCCGTCAGGCCGAGGTCGTGGTCCAGGCGGGCGGCCTGGATGAGGGTCCAGATCTGCTGGCGCACGGCCGGCGCCTTGGCCGGGTCCATGGCCGAGACGGTGGCGTACTCGTCGAGGAGCTGCTCGAGGCGGGCGATGTCGCCATACGAGTCGGCTCTGGTCATGGGCGGGACCAGGTGGTCGACGAGCGTGGCGTGCCCGCGGCGCTTGGCCTGGGTGCCCTCGCCGGGGTCGTTGACGAGGAAGGGGTAGACGAACGGGAGGTCGCCCAGCACTGCGTCGGGCGCGCAGTCGGCCGACAGGGCCGCGCCCTTGCCGGGCAGCCACTCGAGGTTGCCGTGCTTGCCGACGTGGACGATGGCGTGCGCGCCGAATCCGCCGTCGCTCTGGTCGGCCTCGAGCCAGCGGTAGGCCGCGACGTAGTGGTGGGACGGCGCGAGGTCGGGGTCGTGGTAGATCGCGATCGGGTTCTCCCCGAAGCCGCGCGGAGGCTGGACGAGGACCACGACGTTGCCGGCCTGCAGCCCCGCGTAGACGAGATCCCCCTGGTCCCCGGCGTCGTCGCTGCGCCCCCTGCGAGCGGAGCGCGGTGCGCGCGAGGTGTCGAGGTACATCTCGCCGGGCGCCTCGCCCCACGCCTCGGTCACGGCGGCGCGGAAGTCCTCGTGCAGCCCGGCGAACCAGCGGTGGTAGTCAGAGGCCTTGACGCGCAAGGGGTTCGACGCGAGCTCGTCCTCGGTCAACCAGGCCTGGTCGTAGCCGCCGCGCGCGATGATCGCCTTGATCAGGTCGTCGCCGTTGCCGGACTCGAGACCCGGCAGGGATCCCTCGCGCGCGAGCGGGCCGATGTCCCAACCACCCTCGTGCAGGCGACGCAGCAGGGCCAGCGTCGACGCCGGGGTGTCGAGGCCGACGGCGTTGCCGATGCGGGCGTGCTTGGTGGGATAGGCGGAGAGGACGACGGCGAGCCGCCGCTCCCCCACCGGGACGTGACGCAGGCGGGCGTGGGCGTGGGCGATGCCCGCGACGCGGCGGCAGCGCTCCGGGTCGGCGACGTAGGTGGGCAGGCCATCCTCGTCGATCTCCTTGAAGGAGAACGGGACCGTGATGAGTCGCCCGTCGAACTCCGGCACCGCGACCTGGGTCGCCGCGTCCAGAGGCGTCGTGCCGTCGGCGTTGTCCACCCACTCCGCCCGGCTGCTCGTGAGGCACAGCCCCTGGATCACCGGCACGTCGAGGTCGGCGAGCGCGCCTGCGTGCCAGGCACCTTCGTCGCCGCCGGCCTGGGCCGCGGCCGGGGTGGTCCCACCCGCCGCGAGGACGGTCGTGATGACCGCGTCCGCCTGGCGCAGGGTCCGCATGAGCTCGGGCTCCGGAGCGCGCAGGGAGGCGACATACAGCGGGAGCGGGCGCGAGCCCGCAGCCTCGAGGGCCTCGGCCAGGTCACGCACGAAGGTCGTGTTGCCGCTCGTCTGGTGCGCCCGGTAGTAGAGGACGGCCACGCACGGCCGGTCGTCACCCTCGGGAGCCTCCAGCGCGACGGTGTCGTCGAGCGGCCCCCAGGACGGCGCGGGCTCGGGCTGCGCGAACCCGTGCCCCGTCAGCAGGATCGTGTCCGACAGGAACGAGCCCAGCTCGGCCAGGTTGGTGGCGCCGCCGTGCGCGAGGTAGGCGTGGGCCTGCGCCGCCACCCCGGCGGGGACCGTCGAGGCCGACATGAGCTCGGCGTCGGGGGCCTGCTCACCCGTCAGCACCACGACGGGTCGGGAGCCGGCCAGCAGGTGGTCCAGGCCCTCCTCCCAGGCGCGGCGGCCTCCGAGGAGACGCACGACCACCAGGTCGGTGCCGTCCAGCAGCTCGTCGAGCTCGTGCATCGAGACGCGGTTGGGGTTGGCATAGCGCCAGGTCACGGGGCCGTCGGCCGCTCGTGCGCTCCGCAGGTCGGTGTCCGACGTGGACAGCAACGCCAGCATGGGGTCCTCTCCCGGGTGTCCTCGCCCGTGGGTGGCGGAGACGGCGGGAGTTCCTGGCTCACGGACCGCGGGGAGCACCCGGGTCCGCACACAGTGGCGGGACCGCGCCGGAGTCGCACCGGCTTCCTCCGCTGATGCCGTCAGCGGTGTGGCCGAGACGGTCGTCCCGGCTGGTCCGGAGCCTAGCAGCCCGTATGACGACGCCCGGGGCCCCGCCACCCCGCTCACGGGGCGTGGCTCCCCGGTCACTATGCTCGACGACCATGGTGACCACAGGCTCTGCCGTCCCACCCGTCCTCGAGCGTCACTCCGTGCCGGACAAGTGCCCCGGGGCGCTGCGGATGTTCGAGGCGTCGGACGGAAAGATCGCGCGCGTCCGCCTCGCCGGATCACCCATGACGGTCGAGCAGGCCCGCCTGGTCGGCGAGCTTGCTGACGAGCTCGGCGACGGGCACGTGCTCTTCACCACCCGCGCCAACGTTCAGATGCGCGGTCTCGACGAGGCGCAGGCAGGCGAGTTCCCCTCTCGCGTCGAGCCGGCCGGGCTCCTGCCCTCTCGCACCCACGAGCGGACCCGCAACATCGTCGTCAGCCCGATGACCGGCATCGACGGTCGGGCCGACGTCATCCCGGTCGCCCGCGCGCTCGACCAGGCCATCTGTGCCGCACCGGAGCTCGTCGGCCTGGCCGGTCGCTTCCTCGTCGGTCTGGACGACGGCACCGGGGACGTCGCCTCGCTGCCGCTCGACCTCACGGCCCAGGTCCACCACGACCAGCTCGTCCTCGCCCTGGGCTCGGGCCGCGACGAGAACACCTATGCCGTGGGCCCGCTCGCCGACCCGGCCACCGTGGCAGCCACGCTCGCCGACGTCTGCCGCACCTGGCTGGCGGTGCGCGCTGACCACGGCGAGGAGGTCTGGAACGTCGACGACCTCGGCGCCGACGCTCGCGACGACCTGCACGACCGGGTCGGCGGCACGCTGGGGCACGCGGACCACGCGGTGCGGCGTGCCTCGCAGCAGCCGCGGCTCGCAGGTGCCGTCCCTGACGGCGACGGCGGGGTCGCGGTGCTCGCCAAGGCTCCGATGGCCGCGATCTCCACCGCTGGGTGGCGGGCCGCCTGCGACGTGGCCGAGCACGGCGACGGGCAGCTGCGCGTGACGCCGTGGCACGCGATCGTCATACGAGGTGTGCCTGGTCACGAGGCTCCGTCCCTGCTCGCGGCGCTGGCCGGGACCGGGTGGGCCACCGACCCGACCAACCCCTGGCTGGACGTGCACGCGTGCACCGGCCTGCCGCTGTGCGCCCGGTCGCACGCCGACGTGCAGGCCCGCGCTCGCGACCTCGTCGACTCCCTCGGCACCCAGCCGCTGGACGGCCTGCCCGTGATGTGGTCCGGCTGCGCCCGTCAGTGCGGCCACCCCTCCACGCCGCACCACGCGGTCGTCGCGTCCGAGGCCGACGCCTACGAGCTCTTCCTCCACGACGGCTCCCACGCGCCCCAGGACGGACCCAGTCGTGAGAAGGTCTCCTCCGGCCAGGCCATCGCCCTACTGACGACCGCGGGGAGCATCGCGTGACGCACGACTACATCAAGGACGGCGCCGAGATCTATCGCCAGTCCTTCGCCACGATCCGGCGCGAGGCGCGGCTCGACCAGCTGCCCGAGGACGTCGCCTACGTCGCGGTGCGCATGATCCACGCGAGCGGGCAGGTCGACCTGGTGGACGACATCGCCTACTCCCCCAGCGTGATCCAGCGCGCTCGCACCGCGCTGCAGGCCGGCGCGCCGATCCTGTGCGACGCCCAGATGGTGGCGTCCGGGGTGACGCGCACGAGGCTGCCTGCCGACAACGAGGTGCTCTGCCTCCTGAACGACCCGCGGGTCCCGGGGCTCGCCGCCGATCTCGGCACGACGCGCTCGGCCGCCGCGCTCGAGCTGTGGGGCGACCGCCTCGACGGTGCCGTCGTCGCGATCGGCAACGCTCCTACGGCGCTCTTCCACCTGCTGGACCTGGTGGAGCACAGCGCGATTCGCCCCGCCGCGGTCGTCGGCATCCCGGTCGGCTTCATCGGGGCGGCGGAGTCCAAGGAGGCCCTGGCCACCAACACCCTGGGCCTGGACTACCTCGTCGTGCACGGTCGTCGCGGCGGCTCGGCCATCACCTGCGGGGCGCTCAACGCCATCGCGTCCGAGGTCGAGTGATGCCGGCCGACCTCCCATCCGCCCGTGACACCAGCACCGCCAGCCCCGCCAGCCCCGCCGGTCGGCTGATCGGCGTCGGCCTGGGGCCCGGCGACCCGGAGCTGTTGACGCTCAAGGCGGTTCGCGCGATCGAGAGCGCCGACGTCGTCGTCTACCACTCCGCCCGGCACGGCCGGTCGACGGCTCGGCAGATCGCCGACCCCTACCTGCGCGAGGGCGTCGTCGAGGAGCAGCTCGTCTACCCCGTCACGACGGAGGACTGCGACGACTACGACGCCCAGCTGGCCGCCTTCTACGAGCAGTGCCGCGTCCGCCTCGCGTCCCACCTGGACGCCGGGCGGACCGTCGCCGTGCTGTCCCTCGGCGACCCCCTCACCTACAGCTCCTACCAGCACCTGCACCAGCGGCTGGCTGCGGCATACGACACCACCGTCATCCCCGGCGTCACCTCGATCACCGCAGCGGCCGCGGCCGCGGGCGTGCCGCTCGTCGAGGACACCGAGCTGCTGACCGTCATCCCCGGCACGCTCGCGGACGACTCTCTCGCAGCGGCGATCTCGTCGACCGACGCGGCTGTCGTGATGAAGCTCGGCCGCACCTTCGGCCGCGTCCGTGACGCCCTGGAGCGGGCGGGTCGGCTCGACGACGCGATCTACGTCGAGCGCGCGACGATGACCGGCGAGCGGGCCCTGCCCGCGCGGGACGTGAACCCCGCCGAGGTGCCCTACTTCTCGGTGGTCGTGCTGCCGAGCCGTATGCCGAGAACACCCGCCCCCGTGGCCCCCATCGGCGCCCCGGTGCCGCTCGGATCGGTCACCGTCGTCGGCACGGGGCCGGCCGGCGCCGAGTGGCTCACCCCCGAGGCACGCGGAGTCCTGGCCGCCGCAACGGATCTCGTTGGCTACACGACCTACGTCAAGCGAGTTCCCGTGCGGCCGTGGCAGATCCGTCACGAGTCGGACAACAAGGTCGAGTCGGAGCGCGCCGCCTTCGCCCTGGACCTGGCTCGGCGCGGACGGCACGTCGCCGTCGTGTCCTCCGGAGACCCCGGCGTCTTCGCGATGGCGACCGCGGTGCTCGAGGTGGCCTGCGACGAGCCGTATCTCGACGTCCCGGTGCGTGTCTGCGCGGGGATGACGGCGGCCCACGCCGCAGCCGCGCGGGCGGGTGCACCGCTGGGCCACGACTACGCCACCATCTCGCTGTCGGACCGCCTCAAGCCGTGGTCGGTCATCTCGTCGCGCATACGTGCCGCGCTGTCGGCGGACCTCGTCGTCGCGATCTACAACCCCGCGTCCCGGTCGCGGCGCGAGCAGGTCGTGCAGCTCAAGTCCCTCGCCCTCTCGCTGCGCTCCCCCGACACCCCCGTGGTCGTCGCGCGCGACGTCGGAGGACCCACCGAGCGGGTGCGCGTCCTGAGGCTCGAGGACCTGCCCACCGACGAGATCGACATGCGGACCCTGCTGCTCGTGGGCTCGTCGCAGACGCGGATGGTCACGCGTCGGCCCGGCGGCGAGGCGCAGGTCGTGGCCTGGACGCCACGCCGCTACCCGGACTGATCACGCAGTCAGCCCTACCTCCGGGGCGTGGTGCCCAAGAACGCCATGCGCGCCCTGGCCCGGCCGAGGCGGCCGAGGCGGCCAAGGCGGCCGGGGCGGGTCACGGAACCGGTCGGGCGGCCCGTCATACCGGATCGGTGAACTCGACGGGTGTGCCGGTGGCCTCGGCATAGGCGATCTCCCTGCGCGTGGACTCCCCCACGTAGCCGCCGGGGTTGACGACCAGCACCCGGTCAGCCAGGTCGATCTTGCGCAGGTGCAGGGCGTCCAGGGCGGCCTTCTGCTCGTCCGTGACCACCTCGTCGGCCTCTCCGGGCGCGACGACGATGACGCCGGCGAAGGTCAGGTCGCGGTTGGCCGCGCGCATCTCGGTCACGAAGCGGGTGGAGCCGCAGATGCAGACGATCTCAGGTCGGTCAGGCACGGCGTGGTCCTTGGGTCGGGCGGAGCAGACGGCTCGGACGAGCGACTCTACGCGGCGAGGTAGACAGCACGGTCGCGCGCTGGCGGTCGACACGAGCCGCCCGTCGTCGTGGGTGGTGAGGTCTACACCCCCGGGGGGGAGGGGTGGTCTGTCAGTGGTGGCCTCTAGGGTGAGAAGCACCTGAAGACGTCGCCTCACCCGTGCTGCTGCACGCGTCCCTCACGTCTCACGTGGATCCCGTCCGCCGGGCGGGATCCGTCGATCGACGAGGAGGCGACCATGAGTCCTGAGCTCACGGCCGACGCGGTGCCCATCGGGGGCGCTGCCACGGCCGAGCTGGCACCGGAGGTGCACGACGCGTTCCGCGGCTCGTCCTGGGGCGAGCACCCCGTGCCGGGCACGCTGCCGGACATCCTGCACCTGATCCGCCGGATCGAGGGCGGCGACGACCCTGCCGACGCGGTCGATCAGCTCACCCTGCTGGAGCGGATCCGTCACGCGGCCGGAGCGGCCCAGCTGAGGGTCATGCTCGGGCTCGAGGCGACCCGCCGCGCGGAGCAGGGCACGCCCGAGGACCGGACGCCCGCCGGTCTCGCGGCCGAGGTCGGGCTCGCCACGCGTGCCTCGGCCGGATCCGCGTCACGACGCCTCGGCATCGCCCGCAGCCTCCGCCACCACCTGCCGCGGTGCGGGCTGCTGCACGCGGCCGGCCTGATCGACGAGGGCACGGCCGCTCAGGTGGTGACCGCCTTGGCGCCGCTGAGCCGCGCCGACCGCCTGCGTGCTGACCGGGAGCTGGCGGCCGAGCTGCCTGGACTCACCTGGGCCCAGGCGGGCAAGCGCGCTCGCGCGATCGCCTACGCCCTGGACCCGCAGGCCGCCATGCGGGCAGCGGCCAAGGCCGCCGCCGATCGCTACGTCTCCACCCGCCCCGCCCCGGACTGCATGGTGCAGCTCACCGCCCTGCTCCCGGTCAAGGAGGGGGTCGCCGTGCACGCCGCGTTGATCCGGGCGGCTGACGCGCCGCGCGGCGCCGAGGACCAGCGCACGCGGGCCCAAGTCATGGCCGACACCCTCGTCGAGCTGGTGACCGGGCGGTCCACCGACACGATCGACGTCGAGGTGGGCCTGATCATGACCGATCGCACCCTCCTCGACGGCGATGACGACGCCGCCACCGTCCCGGGCTACGGGCCCATCCCCGGTCCACTGGCCCGAGCCCTGGTCCTCGGCGGCCAGACGAGTGAGGGCGAGCAGGCACAGGGCTGTCACGCCGCCAGCGTGTGGCTGCGCCGGCTCTACGCGGATCCCGAGACGGGCGAGCTGGCCTCCATCGACGCGAAGCGTCGGACCTTCACGGGGGTCGTGCGGCGGCTGGTCGTGTGGCGGGACGGGACCTGTCGGGTCCCCTACTGCGACGCGCCCATCCGCCACATCGACCATGCCGAGCCGTACGCCGAGGGCGGTCCAACCAGCGCCGACAACGCGGTCGGCATGTGCGAGGCGCACAACTACGCGATGGAGGCCCCCGGGTTCGCCCGGCACCTCGACCCGGACGGGGCGCTCACCGTGATCACGCCGACGGGCGGACGGCACACCTCCCCACCACGCCGTGCAACCGGTTGAGCGCATCGGCCAAGATCGAGATCGTCGGTCATGATCCCCGACCCAGGTTGTTGGCGCCCGCGTCGTCCGCACGACTACGGTGCGGGCATGCCTGACACCGCCGTCGTTCCCGAGCGCGCCGATCACCGCAGCGACCCTCCGATGCTGGCGGGCGATCGTGCCGGCCTGGACTCCTGGCTCGAGCTCTATCGTGAGACGGTGCTGCTCAAGGTCGCCGGTCTCGACACCGAGCAGCTGGCCCGGCGCTCGGTCCCACCGTCGACCCTCAGCCTGATCGGCGTCATCCGGCACCTGACCGAGGTCGAGGCCTACTGGCTGCGCAAGGTGCTGCTGGACGAGCCAGGGTTCGAGGACCGCTACACCCGGCCCGGGCAGCCTGATGCCGTGTGCGACGGAGCCGCGACCGCGACGGCTGCGGCGGACGTCGCGGCATACGAGCAGGAGCTGGCGATCACCCGCGCCAACGCCGAGGCTTGGTCCGACCTGGACGCCCCGGTCCGCGGTCTCCGGCATGGCAAGCAGGTCAACCTCCGGTGGATCCTGACCCACCTGATCGAGGAGTACGCCCGCCACCTGGGTCACATGGACCTGCTGCGGGAGGCCGTCGACGGTCGGACGGGCTACTGAGCGGGCGCCCGAACGTGGAGGCCGTTGACACGAAGCACGCGCGGAGCGGCCGTTGACACGAAGCGCCCGCGGAGACCTCTGACCGGAAGACGGGACCCCGCGGGAGGGCGGGGCACAATGGCGCCATGAGCGAGCACGAGGAGCACCACCACCATCCAGCGCCGATGGCGCAGACCGCGGAGGACTGGGACGAGCGCTACTCGGGAGAGCAGGTCTGGAGCGGCAACCCCAACGAGGCGCTCGTCGTCGAGAGCAAGGACCTTGCGCCTGGCCGGGTGCTGGACGTGGGGTGCGGGGAGGGCGCGGACGCGGTGTGGCTCGCGCACCAGGGCTGGGAGGTCACGGCGCTGGACATCTCGTCCCGGGCCGTCGAGCGCACCCTCGCAGCCGGACGACAGGCCGGCATGACGATCACCGGGGTCGCCGCGCCCCTGCTCGAGGCCGATCTGGAGCAGGGGTCCTTCGACCTGGTCAGCGCCATGTATCCCGCCCTGATGAAGGTGCCCACCCACGACGCGGAGCAGCGCCTCGCGGAGCTGGTCGCCCCGGGCGGGACCCTCCTCGTGGTGCACCACGGTGACATCGACCGTGAGCTCTCGCTCTCCCACGGCTTCGACCCGGACGAGTACGTCGCCCCGGCGGACGTCGCCGCCGCGCTGGGCGAGGAGTGGGAGGTCGTCGTGCACGAGCAGCGGGATCGCGACGTCGCCCTCGGCGCAGGGTCCCACCACAAGAGCGACATCGTGCTGCGCGCGACACGGCGGGCTCAGGTCGGCTGATGCGGGCGGCGTGGTACGACCGTCCTGGTCCGGCTGCGGAGGTGCTCGTCGTGGGCGAGCTGCGCGACCCCGAGCCCGGGCCGGGCGAGGTGCGCGTGCGGGTCCGCCTGTCCGGGGTCAACCCGGGCGACACCAAGAAGCGACTCGCCTGGACGGGAGCGGCCATGCCGTGTCCCCGTGTCATCCCGCACAGCGACGGATCCGGGGTGGTCGATGCGGTCGGGCCCGGGGTGGACCCGGCCCGGGTCGGACGACGGGTCTGGGTCCACGGCGCCCAGAGCTATCGAGCGAACGGCACGGCCGCGACCTATGTCGTCCTGCCGCAGCACCTGGCCGTGGATCTGCCGGACGAGGTGAGCGACGAGCTCGGCGCCTGCCTGGGCATTCCCGGCATCACGGCCCACCGCAGCGTCTACGGCGACGGACCGGTGGCGGGGCAGGTGGTGCTCGTCCACGGCGTGCTCGGCGCGGTCTCGCGCATCGCCGCGCAGCTGGCGCGTCGAGGGGGCGCCACGGTGATCGGCAGCGTGCGGCGTTCCGCGGACCTGAACGCCGCGCTCGATGTCGTGGACCACGCCGTCGCCCTGGACGACGACCCCGCGTCGGCGATCCGTGCGATCGCACCCGAGGGCGTCGATTGCGTCGTCGAGGTGGCGTTCTCCGCCAACGTCGCGCTGGACGCCGAGGTGCTGCGGCAGGGCGGCGTGGTCGCGGCCTACGGCACCGTCGAGGCGGAACCGCGAATCCCCTTCTGGCCCATGCTGTTCGACAACCTCACGATCCGCCTGCTGGGCAGCGACGACTTCCCGCCCGAGGCCAGGGCCGACGCCGTCCGAGAGCTCACGGCTGCCGCCGCGGCGGGCGCCCTCACCATCCCCGTCGCCCGCCCACTCCCCCTGGAGCGGATCGCCGCGGCTCACGACCTGGTCGATGCCGGGAGCCGCGAGCGGATCCTGGTCGACCTCGGCTGAGCGCCGGAGCCCGCCCCCGCACCTGGGTCAGCCGCGCTCGGACGGCTTGGTGAACGGGAACGCCAGGGTGGCTCGGATGTTCGCGCCCGTCAGCATCATGACGAGCCGGTCCACCCCGATGCCGAGACCGCCGGTCGGCGGCATGGCGTACTCCAGCGCGGTGAGGAAGCCTTCGTCGATCTCCATCGCCTCCGGGTCGCCGGCGGCGGCCTTGTAGGACTGCTCGGTGAGCCGCTGGCGCTGGTCGACCGGATCGACCAGCTCGCTGTAGGCCGTGCCGATCTCGGCTCCGAACGCCACGAGGTCCCACCGCTCGGAGAGGCGGGGGTCGGTGCGGTGCGTCCGGGTGAGCGGCGACGTCTCGAGCGGGAAGTCCGTGTAGAAGGTCGGGAAGGTCGTCTGGCCCTCGACGAGCTCGTCGTACAGCTCCAGCACGACCTCGCCCGAGGTCATGGCCGGCGTGTAGTGCACGCCGTGCCGGTCGGCGACGGCCCGGGCCTCCTCCACCGTGGAGGCCGAGGTCAGGTTGACCCCGGCCGCCCGCGACACGGCCTCGTGCACGCTGATGACGGGCCACTCGCCGTCGAGGCGGATCCGCTCCACGGTGCCGTCGGCGCCGGGACGCACCGCGACCGGCTCGCCGTGGGTGGCGGTGGCGACCTCGATGATCAGCTCGCGCGTGAGCTCGCGCATCGTGTTGTAGTCACCGTGGGCGGCATACGCCTCGACCGACGTGAACTCGGGGTTGTGGGTGGCGTCGGCGCCCTCGTTGCGGAAGTTGCGGTTGAGCTCGAAGATCCGGTCCATGCCGCCGACGCACAGGTGCTTGAGGAACAGCTCGGGGGCGATGCGCAGGTAGAGCTAGGCGTTGTAGGCATTGACGTGCGTGCGGAAGGGGCGCGCGCTGGCGCCGCCGTGGACGGCCTGCAGCATCGGTGTCTCCACCTCCATGTAGCCGCGCTGAGCGAAGCCGTGGCGGATGGCCGCCACGGCGCGCGAGCGGGCCGGGAGCATGGCGGAGGACTCGGCGTTGACGATGAGGTCGAGATAGCGCTGCCGGGCACGGGCCTCGGGGTTGGTGAACCCGGTGCGGGCGTCCGGGATGGGGCGCAGGCACTTGGAGGCCATGACCCACGACGACACGAGGATCGAGGCCTCGCCGTTGCGGCTGCGGCCGGGGCGCCCGGTGAGCGAGACGTGGTCCCCGATGTCGACCGTGCGCCGCCACAGCGGCACGTCCGGCCCGTTGTCGGCGTCCCGCTCGAGGACGCCCTGGATCCGGGCCCCGTGCTCCTCAAGGATGCAGAACAGCACACCACCGAGGTCTCGTATGGCGCGCACCCGGCCCGTCACGGAGACCACGCCGGGAGAGCCCGCGGCATCCACGAGGGTGAGGGCGTCGGCGACGCTGCACGTCCGGGGCACCCGACGGGATAGGGCTCCATCCCGGCCTCGCGCAGCGTGGTCAGCTTGTCGAGCCGGACCTGCTGCTGCTCGCCGATGCGCCGCGTGGGACGGGGCGGGGTGAGCAGGTCGCGGTCCTGGTCGAGGATCAGGTCCGCGAGCGGTCGGGGCTCTCCCCCGTCGACGACGGTGAGGTCCTCGCCGGTCCGGTCGGGGGTGACGACGCGGCCGGGCAGGAAGCCCTCGGCGGCACCGGCTGCCAGGCCGATCTGCGGCAGGACCCCCACGGTCTCGAAGCACACGAAGCGCGGCTCCCAGCGCGGGAGGTACTTCGCGTTCGCCTCGTAGAGGGACTCGAGCTGCCAGAACCGGCTGGCGACCATGAGGATGCGGTCGGCGATCCGCACGCCGATGCCTGCCCCGACCTTGTCGGCGCCGGAGAACACCGACCGGAACATCGCGAAGTTCAGCGAGACGTGCCGGACCCCGAGGTCCGGTGCGGCCTCGACGAGAGCGGCGACCATGGCCTCGTTGACGCCGTTGGGTGCGGCCGGCGACCGGCGCATGAGGTCGAGGGAGAGCCCGCGGGTCCCCCACGGCACGAAGGACTGCACGGCGCAGATCGCCCCGTCCTTGGCACGCACGATGACGGCCACGCAGCGGCCGTCGGCCCGGTCGCCGAGGCGGTTGAGCGCCATCGAGAAGCCACGGTCGGGCTCGTCCCCGCGCCACTGCTCCGCGAGGCGGACGATCTCGTCGAGGGTGCTGGCGGGCAGGTCCGCGTGCCGCTCGACCGTGATGTCGCAGTCGGCGGCGCGCACGCGGGCCACGGCCCGCTTGACCGGCCGCATGGCCCGCCCCTCGAGGGTGAACCGGTCGACGTCGACGACGGCCTCGTCGCCCAGGTTGCGGGCGCGCAGACCGGCAGCGACGTATGCCGTGGCCCCGTGCTCGGACGCCGACAGGACGCCGGGGTGCCAGGCGTGCAGCCGCGCGTGCTCGAGCCAGGCGTTGATCGCCTTGGGCCAGTCCTCGCTCGGCCCGATGGGGTCGCCGGAGGCCAGGCACACGGGGCCGACCACGCGATAGGCGATGGCGGCGGACCCGTCGGGTGCGAAGACGAGGGACTTGTCACGCCGCGTCGCGAAGTACGCCAGGGAGTCCTGCTCGCCGTTGCTGGCCAGCAGCGCGCGCAGGCGCAGCTCCTCCGCAGCGGTCATCAGCTCCGCGCGCCGCGCGGAGTGGATGAAGCGCCAGATCGCGAGCAGCAGGACACCCGCTGCGAGGACGCCGGCCAGGGTGCCCAGCCACGGGGACGCCTCGTGAGCGCCGGCCTGGGGCCCGAACGGCAGCGACAGGCCCAGCGTGCGCTGGAGGGACCACCACAGCCGCTCACCGGGCCCCGCGAGCGTCCCGGACGCCAGCCAGGACAAGCCGAACGTCAGCGCCAGCACCGCGAGCAGGCCACCGACCAGGGTGAGCAGCGCCTCGCGGAGCGACCCCGCAGGACGCTGCGCGGGGAAGGCGGCACGGCGACGAAGGAAGAGAATGAAGATCACGGTGGTGGCGATCGTGCTGATGACATACCCGCTCAACCCAACGGTGGGCGGGATGTCGCCCCACAGCTCGGCGTCGTTCATCAGCTCGTCGAAGTCGGAGAACACGAACGCCAGCCCGGACAGGAAGGTCAGCGCCGCCAGCCCCTGGAACAGCACGACGATCCACCAGGCCACCCGCAGCCGCCGGTGCAGCGCCTCGCCGACGATGAGCAGCAGCGCCGCGACGAACAGGTTGGGCGACGTGGGGACGGCGATCAGCGAGAACGCCTCGTCCACCCACATCGGCCAGCTGAATCCCTGCAGGAGGATCGAGAGCGCCGACCAGACGGCTCCCCAGGTCACCACGTCCCCGGCGATCTTGGGCAGCCGGCTCGTCGTCCCCAAGCCCCCCCGATTACTCTGCGTCATGTGGGACACCTTAGGAGGCGTAGCGATCATTCGGGTGCATCTCCGTCGCGCGTGGGGGTGATCATCGGCACCGGCGGGCGGCTCGCGTCGATCTGACGCCAGGCTGCCCGGACGGCTCCACGTCGTACGACGCCCCAGCTCCGCCCGTGGTTGGGGACGACCCCGGCTCGCCATACGCGATGGTGGGTCGGAACACTGCAGGTCATGCGCCACAATGTGGCCCATGGGGGATGACCAGCGCAGGTATGCCGCGTCGACCGGTGCCACGTCGAGCGAACGGCTCGAGGTGCTGCGCCGCGAGCTGCGACGACGCGGTCTGCCGCTCGTCCTGGAGAGCGGGGCCCGCCGACGCGGCCTGCTCGCCCGCTGCGCGCCCGCCCTGCTCTGCCTACTCGTCGTCACCGTGTCGATCGGCTATCTCGACACCCTGTTCGTCGGCGTGGGCGACGAGGACCTGTCCGCGGAGGATCCCCGCGCGATCGCGGGCAGCGTCGCCCTGATGTTCGCCGTCGCCAGCCCTCTGGTCTGGTGGATCTCGTCCCTGGTGCTGCGCCGGCTGCCGCGCGTGGTCGGCACGGCGGTGTCCCTGGCCGCCATCGTCGCCCTCGCCACCCAGCACCTGCTGCCGGCGCTGCGCCACGGCCCGGCCGTCCCGGAGCGGCTGGGCATGACCCTGCTCGTGCTGGCGGCGGCGTACTGGGGCATGGGCACCATGCTCCGCCGGGCCGCGCGCCGCGCCTGGCGGGAGCTCGACTCCCTCGGCCCCATGATCAGCCGGGTCATCCCGCTGCTGATGCTGACGATGCTGTTCTTCTTCTACAACGCCGAGATCTGGCAGGTGGCGGCGCAGCTGACCATGCAGCGCACCTGGGCCGCCGTCGCCGTGATCGCCCTGCTGAGCATCTCGCTGGCCGCCGGCAACGCCAACGACGAGCTCGGCCGGATGCTGGAGGACCACGCCAAGGACCCCGAGGCCGAGGCGCACCCCGTCCGCCGCGCCGAGCGGTTCAACGTCCTGCTCGTCAGCGTGCTGGTCACCATGATCCAGGTGACCCTCCTGGCCATCCTGGTCTTCGTGGGCTTCCTCGCCTTCGGTGCGCTGTCGATCACGGAGGGCACCGCCACGCAGTGGATCGGCAAGGCGCCCGCCCAGTTCGAGGGCTTCCTGGCCATCCTCCCCAACACGATCAACCGCCCCATGGTCCAGGTGTGCCTGGTGCTCGCGGGACTCGGCGCCCTCAGCTTCGTCGCCAGCGCGGGGGCCGACCCGGCCTACCGCACGAACTTCGTCGAGCCCGTGCTGCGCGAGATGCGCGAGGGGCTGGACGTCTGCGACGCGTACGTCGCGGCCCGGCACCAGTGCGAGTGCGCCGACCAGCTGGCAGCGGAGCAGCGGGCCGAGCGGCAGCCGTGACCCGCCCGGCCCCCGTCTACGAGCACCCGCCGACCAAGGTCAACGACGGCAGCATCCGGGGCCGGCGCCTCGTCGACCTGATCGAGAACCTCTTCTTCGCGGTCACGACCGGCCTCACCTTCGCCTTCGGCGTCGTGCTGCTGCGCGAGAGCACGACGAGCCTGGTCCACGTGTCCTACCTGGTGCTGTTCTGGGCGGCCATGGCCTACCTGGCGCTCCCCCGCCTGCACCGGATCCTCACCACGATGTACGTCCCCGACTACTTCATCGGGCGGGCCCGCACGACCGATGGGCTCCTCGGAGATCCGGTCAACCTCGCCTTCACCGGCAGCGCCGAGCAGATCCACGCGGCCATGCAGCGGGCCGGCTGGGTGCTCGCCGACCCGGTCGACCTCACCTCCAGCGCCCGGATCGTCTCGTCCTCGCTGAGCCGGCGCAGCTATCCCGAGGCGCCGGTCAGCCCGCTGCTGCTCTTCGGCGAGATCCAGGCCTTCGCCTACCAGCAGGAGGTCGAGGGCAACCCGGCCCAACGGCACCACGTGCGCTTCTGGCCCTGTCCCGAGGGGTGGCTGCTCCCCGGAGGGCACCAGGTCGACTGGCTCGCCGCCGGCACCTACGACCGCTCGGTCGGCCTGTCGCTGTTCACCCTGCAGGTGACCCACAAGATCGACCGCGACATCGACGTGGAGCGCGACTACATCGTCGACACCGTCGCCTACGCCGTTCCCGAGTCGTCCGTCACCGTGATCGAGGACTTCTCCACCGGTTACCACCACCGCAACGGCGGCGGGGACGCGGTCGCCACCGACGGTGACCTGCCCGTCGTGGACGTGTCGCACGTCACGGACCTGCCCGAGGAGCTCGTCCCCGAGCCGCTGGACGCGCTGCACGACGTGGGCCGCCGCCCGTTCTCGATCATCGCGGCCGTGGTGCTCGGCGCCATCGCGCTCGGCGTCACCGTGGGCATCAGCGTGGTCCGGCTCGCGGCCGGCGACGTGTCGGGGGTGCTGGGCGAGGGCGTCACGAGCGACCTGCGCACCACGACGACGGTGGCGCTGCTGGCCTACTACCTCGTCATCGTCGCGACGTTCGCCCTGCTGGCGTGGAAGACCTATCTCGGGCGGCGGTGGGCACGCCTGTGCCTGGTGGTGCTCCTCACCGTCACCCTCATGACCGAGTTCGCCCAGGCCTTCTCGAACCCCAACCAGACGCTCGGCAGCATGCTCAGCCTGTCGGCGGACCTGCTCACGATCTACGCCCTGACGAGCCTGTCCGCCCGCCAGTGGACCAGCCCGCGACGTCACGCCGGCGTCCGATGACGGGCGGTCGGCATACTGGGTCTCCATGGAGCTGAGGACCGACCGGCTGATGCTGCGAGACCCGACCCACGCGGACCTCCCCGACATCCACTCGTGGGCGTCGGACCCGCTGGTGTCGACCTTCGTGGCGTGGGGGCCGAGCACCGAGAAGGACACCCGCGCCTACCTGGCTGACTGCCTCGCCGAGCAGGCCGAGTCCCCGCGCCGTGCCTGGAACCTCGCGGTCGTCCTCGACGACACGGTCGTCGGGTCCGTGGGGCTGACGCGTGGTGGGTGGGACTCCGCCGAGGTGGGCTGTGTCGTGCACCCGGACCACTGGGGCCGAGGGATCGCGACCGAAGCCTTCGCGGCGCTGGTGCGGTTCGGCCTCGACGAGCTGGGGCTGCACCGGCTGACCGCCACCTGCCGGCCCGGCAACGACGCGTCCGCTCGGGTGCTCGAGCGGACCGGGTTCACCCTGGAGGGAAGGCTGCGCGACCACCTGCGGATCCGCGGCGAGTGGCAGGACTCGTTGCTCTACTCACGGCTCCCCGACGACGACACCGCCGCCTCCCCCGTCGAGAACGCCTGGCGCGAACGGGATCTCGGCGCCGGACTCGTGCTGGAGCCGTTGCACCCGCACCACGCGCCTGACTGGTCCCGGCTCGTCACGACCGACCGGGCACACCTCGGACGGTGGATCGCGTGGGTCTGGGAGGACTTCACCGTCGACCGCGCCCAGGCGGACATCGCCCGACAGCGGCGTATGCCGCGCCACCGCCCCGCCGCGCTCCCCTTCGCCGTGGTGCAGGACGGCGAGATGGTCGGCTTCACCAATCTCTTCGACATCCGGACGACGCGCTCGGACGCCGAGATCGGCTATCTCGTCGGGTCGGCCGCGTCCGGGCGGGGCATCGCCACCCGCAGCCTGGACGCGATGTGCCGGCTCGCGTTCGAGGACATCGGGCTGCGCCGCGTCACCCTGCGGACCGCCACCACCAACACCGCCTCTCGCCGGGTCGCCGAGCGAGCCGGCTTCACGCTCGAGGGGGTGCTGCGCGACGCGTGGCAGGTGCGCGGCGAGCGGCAGGACCTCGCGACCTACTCGCGCCTGGTGACGGACCACCCGACCTGAGGACCGCCGCACGTGGGCCGGCCTGTCCGACGGGTGCCTCGCCAGCCCCGCCGCACCGAAGCGCGCGGTCAGCGGTGCCCGATGGCCGCCGGCGCGGGCCCGCGGTCGAGGTAGACGACCTGCGGTGCGACGCCGGGCACCATCACGAAGGCCGGCCTGCCCGGATCCAGCGAGGTCAGCCACGCCTGGTGACCCGCAGGCGCGTAGACCTGGTCGGAGGTGATGTCCCACTCCTTGCCCTGCGGATCCACCAGCCGCACCCCGGACAACGGCCGCTGCGGTGCGACCCGGCACTCGATCAGGGCCGACGCCTCGCCGACCACCTTGCGCCGCCGCCGCAGCGCCGGTAGCTGCGAGAGCACGATCCCGGCGTTGCCGAACGCGAGGACGACCAGCGTCCAGCCGACGCCGTCGGACCGGTCCGCGCCCAGGCGATCCCAGGCCTGCAGGCCGAACGACACGGCGAGCAGGCACCAGAGGGTCACTTGCCACGTCAGCACGCGGCCCCTGCCCTGTCGGCACAACGCAGCGAGGGCCTCGTCGTGCGTCATCGTCGCCATCAAGCTCAACCCTCCGCCGGGCGCGGCCCACGGGGCAGATAGACCACCTCGTCGCTCATTCCCGGCAGCACCAGGAAGCACGGCGTGGACGGCTCGAGCGGGGTGGTCCACACCGGGCGACCGTCCCGGGCGTAGGCGTCCTTCCAGTCGACGTGCCACCTCCGACCGTCCGACCCCACGAGGACGGGCTTATCCCACCGCGTCCCGGAGCGAGCCACCCCCTTCTCGAGCCGGGTGGTGGCCGCGACCAGGGCCCGCTTGCGCCGCCACCGGGGCACGAGCACGGCAGCACCCAGCAGGGTCAGGACCCCTACCAGCACCCCGAGGCCGATGGCGAGCCCCAGCTCTCCGAGCCTGCGGGCCTGGTCGATCTGGAAGGCGGACGTGAAGATCAGATAGGGGATGAAGAAGGAGAGCGCGCGGTCCGTGTCGAGACCCTTGCGGCGCAGCACGGTGAGGGCGACGTCCCCCTGGTGCGACGGCTCGCCAGGGTGCCCGATAGGGCGGGGCGGCCGCGTCGAGCACACCGCACGCACCGGCCCCGGCAGCACGAGGACGTAGGCCGACCCGGTCTCGAGCGGGCTCCCCCACAGACGGGTCCCTTCCGGCAGCCACGCGCCGACCTCGTCGATCTCCCACAGCGAGCCGTCGGACGCCCGCACACGGTGGACCCCGGCGCTGGCCGGTCCGACGACCACCACCTCCTCGAGCCGCGTCACCGTGCGCAGCAGGGCATCCTGACGGCGCAGGCGGGGCCAGGTCAGCGCCGCCGAGCCGGCAGCCAACGAGCCCCACACCAGCGCGGACACGCACCAGGACGACCTGCCCGCCCGCCAGGCGACGACGCCGATGCCGACGAGCACCAGCGTCAGCACGACCAGCACCAGGAAGCGGGAGCGTGCCGGGCTGCGCCGCCGCAGCCGGGACACCGCGGCGAGGGCCTCGTCGTGCGTCATGGTTCGTCTGCCTCCGGGGGACGTGGTGTGGCACGGTGGTGCTCGACCTGAGCGTATGCCGACCGCGCCGACCGGTACGTGCGTTCTCCACAGGCGCGCCCGGCCCCGGCTGGTCCGGCGCCTGACGAGCTCCGACGCCCGACGCGCCTCTGCGGTGCGAGACGACGCGCGTCAGCGTGCCTCGGCCGGCACCCGCGTCGCCCCCTTCGCGACGTAGGCGACCCGGGTCTCGGCCCCCGGCACGACGAGGTAGCACGGCCGCCCCGCCTCCAGCGGGGTCACCCACACCTGCTGGCCCGTCGTCGCGTGCACCCCGGACCACGGCAGGTCCCACACGTCACCGGACGCGCCGACGAGGCGGTGGTGGGTGGTGTGCACCTCCGGAGCCACCGTCATCGTGTGCAGACCATCGGGTGCGGCCGCCAGCCGACGCCGGCGCAGCCAGTCCCTCACCTCCCGCCAGACGGCCACGGCCAGCAGCAGGACGCAGACGAGCCTCAGCCACCAGCCGACCCCCATCTGCTCGTTGCGCCACCCGTCGGCGGCCAGCAGCCCGACCACGACCGACCCGCACGTGAACAGGGCGAGGGACCAGCGGGAGCGCGCTCCCAGGGCCGAGCGGCGCAGCGGCGCCAGGGCTTCGGCGTACGAGATGGTCGTCACCCCAGCGACGCTAGCGACTCCAGCATCGCCACCGCGGCCTCGGGGTCCTCCACGGTCGGCACGTCGGGCCCCGCGGGGCGGTCGACGAGGACCACGGGCAGGCCGAGCCGGCGGGCCGCTTCGAGCTTGGCGGCGGTCGCCGTGCCTCCGCTGTCCTTGGAGACGATCACGTCGATGGCGTGCTCGCGCAGCAGCTCCAGCTCCCCCTCGACGGTGAAGGGCCCGCGGGCCAGCACGACGTGGGAGTACGCCGGCAGGACCTCCGGCGCGTCCACGGACCGCACGAGGCAGAAGGTGTCGTGCAGGAACGTGAACTCCCCCACCTCCTGGCGCCCGATCGTCAGGAACAGGCGCCGACCCAGGTACGCAGCGACGTGCGCCGCGTCCTCGAGGGTCGGCACCCGGTGCCAGTCGTCGCCGTCCTGCTCCTGCCAGCCCGGTCGCCGCAGCGCCACCAGGGGCACGCCGACCTGCGAGCAGGCCTGGGCCGCGTGCTCGCTCATCCGGGCGGCATAGGGATGGGTGGCGTCGACGACCACGTCGACGCGCTCCGCGCGGAGGTATGCCGCCAGCCCCGCGACTCCCCCGAAGCCCCCCACGCGCACGTCGACGTCAGGGACCCGCGGCGCACTGGTCACCCCCGCGAGGGAGTAGGTGACGGCATACGAGCGGGAGCGCTCGGCGAGGAGCCCGGCGAGGTGACGGGCCTCGCCGGTCCCGCCCAGGAGGAGCGTCCGCGTGGTCACGCGACCCATCGAACCACAGTGCGACAATGCCGTCATGGAGCAGGTGGGGGGCGGTCGCGAGGCCCAGCTGGAGCACACGGGGCTGCGTCCCGGCTGGACCACGGGGGCGTGCGCGACGGCGGCGACCAAGGCGGCCTACGCGGCGCTGCTGACCGGCGACTTCCCCGACCCGGTGACGATCTCGCTGCCCAGGGGGCGCACCCCCGCGTTCGCGCTGACGGCCGAGGACCGCGGCGACGGCTGGGCGCAGGCGGCCGTCACCAAGGACGCCGGCGACGACCCCGACGTGACGCACGGCGCGATCATCCGCTCGCGGGTGAGCCACGGGGACCCGGGATCAGGCGTCACCTTCCGCGGCGGACCCGGCGTCGGCCGGGTGACCCTGCCCGGGCTGCCGCTCGCGGTGGGCGAGCCCGCGATCAACCCGGTGCCGCGCACGCTGATGAGGACAGCCCTGCGCGAGGTCGCCGGCGGTGAGGCCGATCCGGACGTGGTGGTCGAGATCAGCGTCGACCAGGGCGTCGAGATGGCCCGCCACACCTGGAACCCCCGCATCGGGATCCTCGACGGGCTGTCGATCCTCGGGACGACGGGCGTGGTCGTGCCCTACTCGTGCGCGGCGTGGATCGACTCGATCCGCCGCGGCATCGATGTGTCCGAGGCGATGGGGCTGGAGCACGTCGCGGGCTGCACCGGGTCGACCTCGGAGCGGGTCGTGACCGAGCTATACGACCTGCCCACGCCGGCGCTGCTGGACATGGGCGACTTCGTGGGGGCTGTGCTGAAGTACCTCCGGCAGCATCCCCGCCCGCGCCTCACCATCTGCGGCGGGTTCGCCAAGCTCTCCAAGCTCGCGAACGGTCATCTCGACCTGCACTCGGGGCGCTCGCAGGTCGACAAGGCCCACCTGGCGTCGCTGGCCGAGGGCGCCGGTGCCCCGGCCGAGCTCGTGGCGCGGCTGCACGAGGTCAACACCGGCCTCGAGGCGCTCACCCTGTGCCAGGAGGCCGGGGTCGCCCTGGGCGACCAGGTCGCGTATGCCGCCCGCCAGGCGGCCCTCGAGGTCCTGGAGGGCGCGCCGGTCCTGGTGGACGTCGTCTGCATCGACCGCGCGGGCACGGTCGTGGGGCGCGTGGACCCGGCCTGACCCTCAGCGAGGCGTGATGGGCGGTGGCAGTGCGCAGTCGTGCCGCTCGCGCTCGGTGGAGTACAGGTGCGAGTCGCGGAACTGCGAGGCGGCCAGCACCTGACCCACGAGGATGATGGCGGTGCGGCGCAGCCCGTGGTCACGCACGGCATCCCCCAGCTCGCCCAGGGTGCCGCGCCAGACGACCTGCTCGGGGCGGCTCGCCATCGCGACCACCGCTGCGGGACAGTCGAGCCCGTAGTGCGGCGCGAGCTCCTCGACCACCTCGTCGGCCAGGTGGGTCGCCAGGTGCAGGGCGATGAGGGCGCGGGACCGGCCGAGGGTGGCGATCGTCTCGTGCTCGGGCATGGCGGAGGCGTTGCGCGACAACCGGGTCAGGATGATCGTCTGCCCCACCGTGGGGACGGTGAGCTCCCGGCCGAGCGCCGCGGCGGCGGCGGCGAAGGCCGGCACCCCCGGCACCATGACGTAGTCGATCCCCGCGGCCTCCAGGCGCCGCACCTGCTCGGCGACGGCGGAGAAGACCGACAGGTCCCCCGACTGCAGGCGCGCGACGTCCTGCCCGGCCTCGTGGGCGCGGACGAGCTCACCCATGATCTGGTCGAGGTCGAGGTGCGCCGTGTCGACGAGGCGGGCGCCCGGGCGGCACTCGGCGAGCAGCTCGTCGGGGACGAGGGCTCCGGCATAGAGCACGACGGGGCAGGACTGCAGCAGCCGCAGGCCACGGACGGTGATGAGGTCGGGGGCGCCGGGACCGGCGCCGATGAAGTGGACGGTCATGCGGGCAGCTCCTCGGGTCGTATGACGGACCACTGCGTCACCGGGCGGGCGGGGTTCCAGGACGTGAAGCCACCGACCGCGTCGGCGTGCGACACCTCGAGGCGGGTCAGGGATCCGCCATACCGGCGAAACATGCTGAGCAACACGGACTCCGAGTCGAGGGTGACCGTGTTGGCGACGAGCCGGCCGCCGGGCCGCAGGGCGTCGAGGACGGCGGGGACGAGGCCCTCCGCGGTGAGCCCGCCCCCGACGAAGACGGCGTCCGGGCGCGGCAGCCCCGCCAGCGCGCCGGGCGCCAGTCCCTCGACGACCTGCAGGCCGGGGACGCCGAGGTGGTCGGCGTTGCGGCGGATGCGCTTGATCCGGTCGCCGCGGGGCTCGACCGTGATGGCGCGGCAGGTCGGGTGGGCCCGCATCCACTCGATGCCGATGCTGCCGGACCCCCCGCCGACGTCCCACAGCAGCTCGCCTGGCGCCGGGCGCAGGGCCGCGAGGGTCGCTGCGCGCACGTGCTGCTTGGTGAGCTGCCCGTCCGTCTCGTAGAGCTCGTCGGCGAGCCCGGGGACCAGCCCGGCGAGCGAGTGGTATGACGAGAGGCACTGCACCGCAACGATGTTGAGCGCGCTGCCGGGGTCGGCGTGCCACGACCCGGCCACCCCCTCGACGACGCGCTCGTCGGGGCCGCCGAGGTCGGACAGCACCCACACGAGGCTGTCCCCGAGCCCGTGCTCGGTGAGCAGCGTCGCGACGGCCTGCGGGGTGAGGGCGTCGCGCGACAGCACCAGCACGCGGCGGCCGGGGTGGGCCACGAGGGCGAGACGCTCGAGGGGGCGGCCGACCGCCGACACGACGTCGACGTCCTCCAGGCCCCAGCCGAGCCGGGCGCAGGCCAGCGACAGCGACGACGGGGCCCCGATCACGGTGAGGCGCTCGCGACCGAGGACCTCCGCGAGGGTGCGACCGATGCCGTGGTGCATGGGATCGCCGCTCGCGAGCACCACGACGCGCACCTCGCCGCCCGTCCCCCCGAGGGCGCCCCCAGGCGCCCCGAGGCCGTCCAGCAGGGGACGCAGGCCCTCGCGCAGCGGCACGGGCAACGGGACGACCCGCGCCTCGTGGTGACCGGCGACGAGGTCGGTCTGGCGGGTGCTGCCGACGACGACGTCGGCGGACGACACGGCCGCGCGAGCGGGCTCGCCGAGCCCGGCCCAGCCGTCGGCGCCGATGCCGACCACGGTGACGGGGTTCACGATCCGATCAGCTCCTCGAGCGCGCGGGTGTCCAGGTGGTCCTCGACGGCGTCGGCGAGGCGGTCGAGCATCGCGACCCGTTGCGCCGCGAAGGACGAGGCGTCAGGGGCCGGAGCCCAGCCGGGGCGGGTGCGGGTCGCCACCTGCCGCAGGAAGGCCCGCCGGAACCCGTCGTTCTCGAAGGCCCCGTGCCAGGTCGTGCCCCACACGGCGTCACGCTGCCACCCGTCGAGGAAGGGCAGCACGTCCGCCTCGCCCCGCAGGTCCGTGCGCTCGCTCACGCCGTGGTGGATGAGATAGGCGGTGACGTCGTGCCCGCCCCAGCGTCCGGTCGGCGTGCCGAGGTGCTTCTCGCGGGCGAAGGTCACCCGCGTCGGCAGCAGCCCGAGGCCGGGCACCGTTGCGGCAGCGGGGCTCTCGACGGCATACGGGTCGTGGATCTGGTCGGCGAACATCTGGTAGCCACCGCAGATCCCGAGCACCGGACGCCCGGCCCGGGCGCGCTCGACGACGGCCCGGTCGAGCCCGCGGGAGCGGAGCCAGGCCAGGTCGCTCTGCGTGGCGCGTGACCCGGGCAGGACCGCGAGGTCGGCGGCCGCCACGACGGCAGGGTCGGCGGTCACCTCGACCTGCACGCCGGGCTCGATCGCGAGGGCGTCCACGTCCGTGGCGTTGCTGACGCGGGGGAAGCGGATCACCGCCACCCGCAAGGGTTCTGGCGAGTCGGCGGGCGAGCCGGCGCCGGTGCGGGACCCGGCGCGCGACCACCCCGAGATGGCCAGGGCGTCCTCGGAGTCCAGCCAGACGTCCTGCAGGTAGGGCACGACGCCCAGCACGGGCCGGCCCCCGGTCCGCTCCTCGAGCATGCGCAGGCCGGGCTCGAGCAGCCCGAGGTCGCCGCGGAACTTGTTGACGATCCAGCCCTTGATGCACGCCTGGTCCTCGGGGTCGAGGATCCCGAGCGTGCCGTAGAACGCGGCGAGCACGCCCCCGCGGTCGATGTCGCCGACCACGACGACGGGCAGGTCGACGGCCCGGGCCAGGCCGAGGTTGACGTAGTCGCCGGACCGCAGGTTGATCTCGGCGGGCGACCCGGCGCCCTCGGCGATGACGACGTCGTAGCGGGACGACACGTCGCGGAAGGCCTCGAACGCCGCCTCGGCCAGCGCCCGGCGCCCCGTCGCCCACTCCCCCGCCTGCAGCTCACCCCACGGCTGCCCGAGCAGGACGACGTGGCTGCGGCGGTCTGAGCCGGGCTTGAGCAGCACGGGATTCATCGCGGCCTCGGGCGTGACGCCGCACGCGAGGGCCTGCACCCACTGGGCGCGCCCGATCTCGGAGCCGTCGGGGCAGACCATCGAGTTGTTGGACATGTTCTGCGCCTTGAAGGGCGCGACGCGCACGCCCTGGCGCGCGAGCCAGCGGCAGATCCCCGCTGTGACGAGGGACTTGCCCGCGTCGGACGTCGTCCCGGCGACGAGCAGCCCCCTGGTCATGCCTGCCCGCCTGTCGTCGTCGTCGTTGTCGTCGTCGTTGTCGTCGTTGTGGTTGTCGTCGTTGTCATGGTGGTCCCGTCCCCGCCCTCGGCGAGGCGGTGCGCCGGGCCGACGGGCCCTCGGACCGGTCGTATGCCGTCCGCCACCGCTCCGACGACCGCCGCCACGGCCAGGGCCGCCGCGCCGATGGTCCGCGAGAGACGCACCGCCCGAGCCAGGTCCGCGGTGACGACCGCGCGTCCGCGACCCAGCGTGCCGCGATCCTCCACCTCGTCGTCGTAGCGGTTGACGCCCCCAAGGCGCACGCCCAGCGCCCCGGCGAAGGTCGCCTCGACGGGACCGGCGTTGGGGCTCGGGTGGTGGGGGGCGTCCTCGCGCCACGCGCGCAGGGCCTCGGCCCGGTCGCCGCCATGGCGCGGAGCCAGCGCCACGGTCAGCGCGGCGCACGCGCGGGCCGGCGCCAGGTTGACGAGGTCGTCGAGCCTGGCTGCGGCCCAGCCGAACTCGCGATACCGCCGGTTGCGGTAGCCGATCATCGCGTCGAGGGTGTTGATCGCGCGGTAGCCGAGCAGGCCCGGCACGCCCAGCAGCCCGCCCCACAGCAGCGGGGCGACGACGGCGTCGGAGGTGTTCTCGGCGAGGGACTCGGTGGCGGCCCGGGCCAGCTCGTCCGCGTCCAGTCCGTCCGGGGCGCGGGAGCACAGGTGACTCAGGCGGTCTCGCGCCCCGGGCAGGTCGTCGGCGTCGAGGAGCCGCGCCATCGCGTCGCCTTCGCGCGCGAGGCTGGTGCCGCCGAGGACGACCCAGGTGGCGACGGCGGTGGCCGTCATACGGAGCAGGGGCCGGTCGCGCAGCCCGCGCTCGACCAGCCCGCCCGCACCCGTGACCGCCCCGACGAGCAGGGCGACGTGCAGGACCCCGGCAGGCCGTCCGTCCCGATAGGTGAGGCGCTCGAGCCGGCTCGCCAGCGTCCCGAACGCCGCGACCGGATGGGCCCGGCGCGGGTCGGCGAGGGCGAGGTCGGCGGCATACCCCAGGACCAGGCCCCCCGCCCGCGGTCCGACACGCTCCAGCCACTGCACCCGCACACCCTATCCATCCGCTGAGCCTGCCCCCGCCACGACCCGAGGGGCGGGTCGGAGCGCGTCAGGGCAGGCGTCCGAGGACCACCGTCGCGGTCGCGGACCGGGCCCGGGCGACCACCACTCCGCCGGCCGCCAGCACCGCCGCCTCGGCGACGCTGGGGGCGCCCACGTGGCGACGCACGACCTCGCTGGGCGCCGCGACGGGCTGAGACGCGAGCGTCTCGTCGTCGTAGGTCTGCAGGGGCACGCCGAGGCGCCTCGCCAGCTCGACGACGGCAGGCTCGGTCCGCTTGCGGGTGGACGTCACCACGGCGACCATCGCGTAGCGGGGGTCGACCCCGTCGCCGTCGGCGGGACCGTCGACCAGCTCGTCGAACCGTCCTTCGTCGAGCCCCTCGACCAGCCCGTCGATCAGCTCGTCGACCAGCGCGACGAGCCCGTCGACGGCGGCGCCGGACCGGGTGCCCACCCCCAGGATCAGTTCACTCATGGTCGCGATCCTGCCACCGTGCCCAGGTCGTCCTCCCGACCGGACGGGCGGGTATGCCGAGAGCCCGCCCCCTGGCCGGGGACGGGCTCTCGCCCTGGTGCTGCGGTGCTTGCTGCCGTCTGTGAGGCGTGGACCTGGTCAGCCGGCGGGCGGGGCCGTGGGCACTGCCGAGGCCGAGCCCGAGCCGGACGACGACTTCCCCATCGAGCCACCCATGCCCCCGAGCTGCTCCAGCTCGGCCTTGGTGACCATGCGGGCGCCCTCGGGCTTGGTCACGTCACGGTCGAGCTCGGAGATCTGGGACACCAGGGTCAGGTGCAGGTTCTTGGCCTTGAGGTCCTGCAGCTCCTTCTTGCTCTTGGCGTCCTTGGCCTTGGTCTCGTCGAACCAGTTCAGGACCTGCATCACGTCGCCCTTGACGGCGGTGAAGCGACCGTCGGCGATCGTGGCGTCGAAGGCCAGGACCGAGCCGGCCTTGAGCTCGGTGAGGCTCTTGGTAGCGTCCTTGACCATCTGGTCGGTGAACTGCTTGGGCGCGATCCGCTTGCCGTCCTGGAACATCTGGGTCAGGAACGGCTGGATCTTGACCTGCACCTTGACCGTGTCGCCCTCGCTCGTGAACGTGCCGTTGGTGTCGAGGTTGCTCTTGACGGCGGCGGTCAGCTGCTTGGTCTGGTCGGGCGTGAGCTGGGTCGGGTTGGTGCTGGCGGCGGCGCCGCCGGACTTCGCCAGCTGCTCCACGGTGCCCTTGTCGAAGCCCACCCACTTGCCGTTGACGGCGTCCTTGATCCAGCTCGGCGCCTGCCCGAGCGCGCCCTGCACGTCGGCCATGGAGAACGCGCCGGTCTGGTCGGCGATCTTGGCCAGGTCGAGCTTGACGAAGGTGTCCTGCGCGGCGGTCCTGAGGTTGAACAGGTCCGAGTCCGTCTTCCAGGACATCGCGGTGTTGATCTTGGTCGGGTCGGTCTCGTCCTTGAGCGCTGCCCCCGTCGACTGCATGTCGACGACGATGGACGACCCGGAGATCAGCTGGGCGATCTTGGGCGAGACGCTCGGCGTGCTGGTGGAGCCCCCGCTGCCGCTGCCCATGCTCGACGCGAGCTTGATGATCGTGTCCGGGCTCGCCTCGAGCTTGGTCGTGACGCGCTGGCGCTTGCTGTCACCGGTCTTGTCGTAGGCGGAGAAGAACGCTCCCTTGGCGTCCGACCCGACCGCCGCGGCCGCCTTGGCGTCGCTGCCGGTCGTGCCTGCCCCGCAGGCGGCGAGCGTCCCGATCGCCAGCGGCGCGGCGACGAGGCCGGCGATGATCCTGCTGCGCGTGTCCATCCTGGTGTCCCCCTTGGATCCTGGTGTCGGCGGCCCTGGCGGGCCGGCCACTGACTCGAACCTACTCGCCGATCCGGGCCGGCGGAACCCGATCCGGCCAGGGTCCACCCTGTCGCGACCCTGGTCGTTGCCGGTCCACCCCTACCAACCCCCGGGGCCGGGTCAGGGTTCCCGTTGGTAGGCTGCGGGCACCGAACACCGCAGGGCGGGGAAGCCGGTGAGTCTCCGGCGCTGACCCGCAACCGTGACCTCCTGGCGCCATCCGTGGCTTGGAGCAGCCGGACCGCCCGTCCTGCGCGTCGGCTCCGTCTATCCGCCGTGGCATGCGGGTGGAGCTCGTCCCGGGCAGTTCCGAGGCGGCCCACGCCCGCCAAGGAAGGTCGCCCGTGTCCCCCACGTCCCGCTCCATCTCTCGTGCCGGCCGTGCCCGCAGGGCACGTGGGAACGTCGCCACGCCGTTCACCGCGGTGCTCGCCCTGTTCCTGGCAACGCTGCTGTCGGCGCTCGTGTCGACGGTCGCCCTCGCGGCGCCCGCGCACGCGGCGGACGCCTACCGCTTCTGGGGCTACTACCAGCTGACCAGCGGCACGTGGGGCTTCGCGACCAAGGGGCCCGACGGCACGACGCCGGCGGACGGGTCGGTCGAGGGCTACCGCTTCGCCCTGGGCGACACGAGCACCCCGCGGCTGCCGCGGGCGGTCGTGACCTTCGACCAGGCCTGCGGCTCGACCCCGGCCGTCTCCGGGAGCAAGCGCGTGGGCGTGGTCGTGGACTTCGGTCGGGCGGCGGACGCACGGGAGCAGGGCGCGACCGTGCCGGCCCCCTACGCCACCTGCGTGACGGTGCCCACGTCGGCGACCGGGGCCCAGGTCCTGGCGGCGGCCGCCAAGCCCCGCGTCGAGAAGGCCATGGTCTGCGGCATCGACGGCTACCCGGCGAGCGGCTGCAGCGACACCGTCAAGGACGTGCCCGCCGCCGCCAAGGCCGCCGACCAGCCGGTGACCATCGACGTCCGCCCGGCCTCGTCTGCAGGCTCGACCTCTGCCTCGGGCGCGGCCGCCTCCTCGTCCGCCGCCGCACCCGCGTCGTCGAGCTCGTCCTCCAGCACGACCGCGTATGTCGTCGGCGTGCTCGCCGTCCTCGCGCTCCTGGCGGCCGCGGCGTGGGCCATGGCGCGCCGGCGCCGCGCGGACGGGCGCTGACGGACCCCGTGACGTCCGGGCGAGCACGCGTGCCGCGACGGGTCCATCCCGTCGCGTGGTGGCTGTGGGCCGCCGGGCTCGCCACGGCCGCCTCCCGCACGGACAACCCGCTGCTCCTGCTCGCCGTCGTCGCGGTCGCCGTGCTCGTCGTGGCGCTGCGCGAGGACCCGCACGCCGACGCGCCCCTGACGATGTTCCTGGTGCTCGGGCTCGTCGCCATCGGCCTGCGGGTCGGCCTGTCGATCGTCCTCGGCGGCGGGGTCACCGGGCAGGTCGTGCTCGTCACCCTGCCCGAGGTCCCGCTCCCGGAGGCGGCGGGCAGCCTCCGGCTGGGCGGCCCCGTCACGCTCGAGGGCGTGCTGGCGGCCCTCTGGCAGGGGCTGCAGCTCGCCGCGATGCTGGCCGCGATCGGCGCCGCCAACGCCCTGGCCTCCCCGCGGCGCCTGCTGCGCTACGTCCCGGCCACCCTCTACGACGTCGGCACCGCCGTCGTGGTCGCGTTGTCCTTCGCCCCGCGGATGGTCGTGGACGCCCGTGCCGTCCGCACCGCCCGTCGCCTGCGCGGCCATGACGGACGCGGGCCCCGCGAGCTGGCCCGCACGATGGTGCCCGTGCTCGAGGCGGCCTTCGACCGCTCCCTGGACCTGGCGGCCTCGATGGAGGCCCGCGGCTACGGCCGCCACACCCGGGCGGGCGGCACCCCTCGCTGGTCCGGCGTCGTCACCGTCGTCGGGCTGATCGGCCTGGTCGCCGGGCTCTACGGCCTCCTCGACGGGTCGGCGGCGTCCGCCTTCGGCTGGCCGCTGCTCGTCCTCGGCGTCCTGGTCAGCGCGGGGGCCCTGCTCCTCGGCTCCCGCCTCGACACCCGGACCCGTTACCGCCGCGACCCCTGGGGATGGCCCGAGTGGGGCGTGACGCTGGCGGGCGGCATACCGGCCCTGACCCTGATCACCCTGGCGACGCGGCAGGTGCCGGGCCTCACGATGCCCACCGTCCCGCTCACCGCCCCTCCCCTCGTCGTCCCGGCGCTCGTCGCCATCACCTGCGCCGCTCTGGCCGCCGTCGCCGCGCCTCCCCTGCCGCGGACCGAGGCTCCCGCAGCCCGGCCCGGGCAGCCCGAACGCCCGCGGCAAGAGGTGGCGGCGTGATCAGCGTCGAGGGCTGGACCGTGACCTACGACGGCGCGAGCCGCCCTGCCCTGCGCGACGCCGACCTGCACGTCGACGAGGGCGAGCTGGTGCTGGTCGTCGGCGAGACCGGGTCGGGCAAGTCCACCCTGCTGCGCAGCCTCGACGGGCTGGTCCCGCACTTCAGCGGCGGCACCGTCTCCGGGCGGGTGCAGGTCGCCGGTCGGGACACCCGCACCCACCGGCCCCGCGACCTGGCCGACGTCGTCGGGATGGTCGTGCAGGACCCCGCCGCGTCGTTCGTCACCGACACGGTGGAGGACGAGCTGGCCTACGGCATGGAGGCGATCGGCCTGTCCCCCACCGCCATGCGCCGCCGCGTGGAGGAGACGCTGGACCTGCTCGGCCTCGCCGACCTGCGCCACCGGGGTCTGCGGACCCTGTCCGGCGGCCAGCAGCAGCGGGTCGCCATCGGTGCTGTGCTGGCGGCGGGCCCCCGCGTCCTCGTCCTCGACGAACCCACGTCCGCCCTCGACCCCGTCGCCGCCGAGGACGTCCTGTCGTCGGTCACCCGGCTGGTCCACGACCTCGGCATGACCGTGGTGGTCGCCGAGCACCGCCTCGAGCGCGTCGTCCACCACGCCGACGGCATCGTGCTCGTCGAGGGGTCCGCGTGCTCGGACGTGCTGGCTCCCGCGGCGGCGATGGGCCGATCTGTCGTGCACCCACCCGTCGTCGGGCTCGGACGGGCCCTGGGCTGGTCGCCGCTGCCGCTGTCGGTGCGCGACGCCCGCCGGGCCGTGCGACCGCTGCGCGACCGTCTCGAGGCCGCGGCCCGACAGACCACGCCGGCCCGACTGATCAAGGCCGGGCGACCGGCCACCGCAGCAGCACGGTCTGCGGTCGGCCACCGGACCCCCGGCGAGCCCCTCGTCGCCGTCGACGGTCTCGCGGTCGTGCGGGACGGCCGACCGGTCCTCGCCGGAGTCGACCTCGACGCGCACGCCGGTCAGGTGCTGGCCCTCATGGGCCGCAACGGCGTCGGCAAGTCCACCCTGCTCCGGGTGCTCACCGGCACCCTCCGTCCGTCCCGGGGGCGCGTCCGGGTCGACGGCCTGGACCCCGCGGGCGCTCGGGCCCGCGAGCTGGTGCGGCACGTCGGGCTGGTCCCCCAGGACGCCGGCACGCTGCTGCACGCCGACACCGTGGCGCGGGAGTGCCGCGAGGCCGACACCGACTTCGGCGCCGTGCCGGGGACCTGCCGGGCCCTGCTGTCCCGCCTGCTGGGGCCGAGCGAGCCCGCCGACCTCGACGACCGCCACCCCCGTGACCTGTCCGAGGGCCAACGACTGCTGCTGGCGCTCGCCGTGGTCCTCACCGGCGCGCCCCCCGTGGTCCTGCTCGACGAGCCGACCCGGGGGCTCGACTACACCGCCAAGGCCCGGCTCGTCGCGGTCCTGGACCAGCTGGCCGCCGAGGGCAACGCCGTCGTCCTCGCGACGCACGACGTCGAGCTCGCTGCTGACGTCGCGGACCGCGTCGTGCTGCTGGCCGAGGGCGAGGTCGTGGCCGACGGCCCCGCCGACGAGGTGCTCTCGGCCTCCACCGCGTTCGCCCCGCAGGTGGCCAAGGTCCTGCACCCGCTGTCGGTGCTCACGGTCCCGGCGGCCACGGACCTGGCGACCCGCGCGGGCGTCATACGGGGGCGCTCGTGAACCTCCGGCTGCGCCCCACCTCGGCCCTCACGCTGCTGCTCGTCAGCGTGGTGTGCGCCGCGGCCTTCCTGTGGCCGTTCGTCACGAGCTCGCCCGAGGTGCTCGCGCACGCCCATGACGCGCCCTGGGTCTTTGCGGCCCTCCTCGGCCTGCTCGCGCTCGTCTGCCTGGCCGAGGTCACCGCCGACGGCCTCGACGCCAAGACGGTCGCCGTGATGGGCGTGCTGTGCGCCGCGGGGGGTGGGTTGCGGGTCCTGTCCGCGGGGACGGCCGGGCTGGAGCCCATGTTCTTCCTGCTGGTCATGGCCGGCGCGGTGCTCGGCCCGGCCCCCGGCTTCGTGGTCGGCGCGCTCGCCCTGCTCACCGGGGGCCTGCTCACGGGCAACATCGGTCCGTGGGTGCCGTTCCAGATGATCACGGCCGGCTGGGTCGCGCTCGGTGCCGGGCTGCTCCCCACCGCCCGCCTCGGACGGTGGGGTCGGCGGAGCCTGCTCGCGGTCTACGGCCTGGTGGCGGGGCTGGGTTACGGCGTGGTCATGAACCTCTGGTTCTGGCCCTTCCTCGCCACCACCATGGCCCCCGAGGGCGCCGGCTTCGTGCCCGGCGGGGACCTCGCGACCAACGTGGCGCACTACGCCACGTTCTACGTCCTCACCTCGCTCGGCTGGGACCTGCCCCGGGGCATCCTGACCGCCGTGCTCGTGTGGTGGGCCGGGCCTGCCATCGACCGCGTGCTGCGGCGGGCGGTGCGCCGGGCGCGCTTCGACGCGTCGCCCACCTTCGTCGACAAGGACGTCCCCATCCCGCAGGAGGCAGCATGATCACCCTCGTCACCGGCGGGGTCCGGTCCGGCAAGAGCCGGTATGCCGAGAGCCTCGTCCCCGCCTCGCGGCCCGTCGCCTACGTGGCGCCCGGCCTCGTGCCCGTCGACGGCGACGCTGAGTGGGCCCGCCGGGTCGCCGCGCACCGCGAGCACCGCCCTGCCTGCTGGACCACGGTCGAGTCGGCCGACCTCGCCGCAGTGGTGGCCGGGGCGAGCACCCCGCTGCTGATCGACTGCCTCGGCACCTGGGTGACCCGGCTCGTCGACGACGCGCAGGCGTGGGACGACCCGGTGGCGGCCGCCGAGGCCGTCGGTCTGGCGCGTGAGTCGCTCGTCGGTGCTCTTGCCAGAGCCCGCGCCGACGCCCGCGTCGAAGCCCGCGCCGACGCCCGCGCCGGGGTCGACGTCGTCCTCGTCACCAACGAGGTCGGGTGGGGCGTCGTGCCCGAGCACGCCTCGGGCCGGATGTTCCGCGACGAGCTGGGGCGGGTCAATGCCGCTGTGTCCGCGATCGCGGACCGGGTGGTGCTTGTGGTGGCCGGGCGCGTGCTCGACCTGTCGGCGGCGCCGGTGGTCCCGTGAGCGGGGCGACCGGCGGCACGGGGGCTCCCGCGAGCGGGACGTGGACGGACGGGGTGCGCCTGGCCTGGGGGATGCTCTCCGCGGTGCCCGTGCCCCCACCACGCCGCGTGGACCGCCCCGTGGCCGGCGTCGCCATGCTCGTCGCGCCGCTCGCCACGCTCCCCCTGCTCGCGTCGTGGGTCGGGTGGGCGCTCGTGGCGCGCTGGGCGGACGCCCCGAGCATCGTCACCGGGGGCGTCGCCGTGGCGCTGCTCGTGCTCCTCACCAGGGCCATGCACCAGGACGGGCTGGCGGACTACGCGGACGGGCTGTCGTCGAGCTATGACCGCGAGCGCGCCCTGGCGGTCATGAAGACCGGCGACGTCGGCCCGTCCGGTGCCACCGCCATCGCGCTCTGCCTGCTCCTGCAGGCCGCGAGCCTCGGAGCGCTCGCCGCGACCTGGCACGGCATCGCGCTCGGCGCCGTCGCCCTGGTCGTCAGTCGGCACGTCCTTGCGTGGGGGTGCCTGCGCGGGGTGCCGAGCGCGCGCCCGGGCGGCCTCGGCGACATGGTGGCCGGCAGCGTCGCACGGTGGCAGGCCGGGGCGGCGCTGGCGGTCCTGTCGGCGCTGGCCGTCCTGGCGTCCTGGACCTCGGGTCCCGCCTCGGCCTGGTGGCACGGACCTTCTTGCGTCGCAGCGGGACTCGTGGGCTGCTGGCTCGTGGTGGAGCGGGCCGTGCGCCGCCTCGGCGGCATCACGGGCGACGTCCTCGGCGCCGCGATCGAGGTGTCGCTCACCCTCGCGCTGGTGCTGGCCGCCATCCTGGTCTGAGACCGGTGGAGGATCGCGCCAGGTCAGGCCCGTGGAGGTAAGGCCGCCATATGTCAGGCCGTCGCGTGTCAGGCCGGCGATGGTCAGCCCGGCGGTGGTCAGCCCGGTGCGGCCGATCCCTCGCGCGCCTCGATCTCGGGCTCCTGCTCGGCGTGCGCCAGGACGGCGACGGCAGCCCCCGCCAGCACCGTGGCAGCACCCAGCCACTGCCAGCCGGTCATCGCCGCTCCCAGCAGGACCGCCGAGCCCACGACCGAGATGATCGGCTCGACCGTCGACACGATGGACGCCTGGGTCGCGCCCACCGCCGCCACCCCCGCGAAGAAGGTCGCGATCGCGAGCGCCCCGCCGACGAGGCCCACCCCGGCCACCGCCCAGGGGGACCGCATGGCCAACGCCGGGGCGAAGGTGCCCGTGGCAGCGGTCGCGACGACGATGAACCCGGTCGCGAGGGTGCACACCCAGGCGCTCGCCAGCAGCGGGGGGACGGTCGCGCCGAGGTGGTCGGTGAGCAGCACGTAGGCCGTGTAGCACAGCGCCGTCGCCACCCCTGCCAGCACGCCGGAGAGGCTGCCCGCGCCGGTCACCCGGCCGAGGGCGAGCCCGATCCCGGCGAAGGACAGCACGAGCGACAGGACCACGCCGCGCGACGGCACGACGCGTGCCGCCAGGGCCGTGACCAGCGCCACCAGGCAGGGGTAGAGGTAGAGGAGCAGTGCCGCCAGCCCCGCCGAGATCTGCTGCACCGCATAGAAGTAGGTCGCGGCCTGCAGGACGTACGCGAACCCCGCCACGCCCAGGCCCGCCAGCGCGCGACGTGGGAGCGGCCGCACCAGCCCCCGGCCCACGCACAGCCCCCACAGCACGAGCGCGGCCACCGCGAAGCGGTAGAAGAGCACCGTGGGGACGTCGACGCCCGCGCGATAGGCCGCCGTCGCGAGCAACGGGTTGATCCCGAAGCCGACGGCGGAGGTCAGGACGAGCAGGTATCCGCGCAGCACGCCGCTCACGCTAGCGACCCACGGTGCGTGTCCGGCGATCCGTCCGGCCGACGCTCCTGGCGGCGACGTGCGACGAGGGCCTCTCGCCATACGGCAAGAGGCCCTCGCAGGTGACGTATGGCGATCAGCTCGCGGCGCCGCCCTGGACGAACGGCGGCTTGGTGACGGTGGCCGCCACCTCGCGGCCGCGCACGTCGACGACGACCTCGTCGCCCTCCTTGGCGCCCCGGTCGAGCAGGCACAGCGCGATGCCCTGCTTGAGGGTCGGCGACATCGTGCCGGAGGTGACCACACCGATCACTGCGTCGTCCTCGCCGCCCGCACTTCTGATCACGCAGTCCTTGCGCGGGATCCCCTTGCCGGTGACCAGCAGCCCCCAGGACAACCGGCAGTCCTTGGCGGCCTTCTGCTCCGCGAGGACCTCCTTGCCCCAGAACGACTCCTTGCCCCAGCCGACCGCCCAGCCGGCCCGCGCCATGTTGGGGGTGATGTCCATGGACAGCTCGTGGCCGTGCAGGGCGTACCCCATCTCGGTGCGCAGGGTGTCGCGGGCACCCAGCCCGCACGGCAGACCGTCGAAGGGCTCCATGGCCTCGACGAGGGCGTCCCAGACGGCAGGGGTGTTGTCCCACGTCGGGAGCAGCTCGTAGCCCTTCTCGCCGGTGTAGCCGGTGCGGCACACGATCACCGGACGACCGTTCCACTGCGCCTCGGCGAAGGACATGTACTCCAGGTCGGTCGGCAGGCCGAGCGCTTTGACCACGTCCTCGGACCGGGGTCCCTGGACGGCGATGACGCCGTACTCCTCGTGCAGGTTGGTCAGCTCGAGACCCTCGGGGAGCTTCTCCCGCATGCGGCGCACGACCTCGGTCGTGTTGGCGGCGTTGGGGATGAGAAAGACCTCGTCGTCGCTCTTGACGTACTGGATGAGGTCGTCGACGACCCCGCCGCTCTCCTCGTCGCAGCACATCGTGTACTGCGCCTTGGGCGGCTCGACCTTGCGCAGGTCGTTGGTGAAGCAGGCGTTGCAGAAGTCGGCGGCGCCCGTGCCGACGACCCTGGCCTTGCCGAGGTGCGAGACGTCGAAGATCCCGACGCGCTCCCGGACCGCGGTGTGCTCGCGGATCACGCCGCCACCGGGGTACTCGATGGGCATCTGCCACCCGCCGAAGTCGGCCATCTTGGCGCCGAGCGCGACGTGCTTCTCGTGGAGGGGGGACTTCTTCAGTGAAGTTTCCGTCATGGGGCCGACACTACAAGGGGCGGTGGGCGTCCACCGCGCCGGGAGGCTAGGTTGTCGGGAAGGCCTCCCCGGGCCGGTCCTGTCCTGTCCTTCCCTGCCATCCGCACCACCGACCCCGCACGTCTCGTGCACCGTCCATCCCCCACAGGAGCTGTCGTGACCTCGCTCACCGTCACCGCGCGCTCCGCCGCAGACCTCGCCGTCGACGTCCTCGTCCTCGGTGCCTTCAGCGGCGACGCGTCACCCGTCCTCCCGTCCGGCCTCTCCGAGGCTGCGACGTCCTACCTCGCGGGCGCCCTGCCCACGCTCGGGTTCACCGGCGCCCCCGACTCGACGGTCGTCCTGCCCGCCGTGCCCGGGGTCAAGGCCCCGCGCGTCGTGGTCGCCGGTCTCGGCGCCGAGCCAGCCAAGAAGAAGCTCGTCGACGAGGCCGCCCTGCGCCGCGCCGCCGCCACCGCCACCCGCGCCGTCAAGGACGCCGGCACCGTCGCCGTCGCCTTCCCGGGCAGCTCGGCGACGGCCGTGGGCGCCGTGGCCGAAGGAGCCGCCCTGGGCGCCTACCGCTTCACGGCGCAGCGCGGCACCTCGAGCGCACCGACCGTCATCGAGACCATCACCGTCGTGGCCGACCGCGGACGCGACTCCGCCGTCAAGGCCGCCGTCAAGCGGGCCGCGGCGGTCGCCGAGGCCGTCGGCTACGCCCGTGACCTGGTCAACACGGCCCCCAACCTCCTCTACCCGCAGACCTTCGTCGACAGCGTCCGCGAGCGCACCACCGGGTCCAAGGTCAAGATCAAGGTGCTCGACGAGAAGGCCCTGGCCAAGGGCGGGTTCGGCGGCATCGTCGGGGTGGGCCAGGGCTCGGCGCACGCGCCGCGGCTCGTGTCCCTGTCCTACAAGCCGGCCAAGGCCAAGCACCACCTGGCGCTGGTCGGCAAGGGCATGACCTTCGACTCCGGTGGCCTGGACATCAAGCCCGCCAACAACATGGCCAACATGAAGTCCGACATGGCCGGTGCCGCCGCGGTCGCCGGCGCGGTCCTCGCGATCGCCGAGCTGGGTCTGCCGATCCAGGTCACCGGGTGGCTCGGGCTGGCCGAGAACATGCCCTCGGGCACCGCGCAGCGCGCCTCGGACGTCGTGACCATGCGCAACGGCATGACCGTCGAGATCCTCAACACCGACGCCGAGGGGCGCATGGTGCTCGGCGACGCCATGTGCGCCGCCGGCGAGGAGGGCCCCGACACGATCGTCGACATCGCGACCCTCACCGGCGCCCAGGTCGTGGCCCTCGGGCACGAGGTGGCCGCCGTCATGGGCAACGACGACGACTTCCGCACCCGCGTGTGCAGCGCCGGCGACGACATGGGTGAGGACCTGTGGCCGATGCCCCTGCCCCCGGCATACCGCAAGGCCCTGGACACCGAGGTCGCGGACATCGCGCACAAGGCGGGCCCGGCCGGCGGCATGCTCACCGCCGGACTGTTCCTCAAGGAGTTCGTCCCCGAGGTCGGCGGTGACCGCATCCCGTGGGCCCACGTGGACATCGCCGGACCGTCCTTCAACGAGCAGGCTCCTCGGGGCGTCGCCCCCAAGGGCGGCACGGGCTTCGGGGTCGCCACCCTGGTCCGTCTCGCCGAGGTGCTGAGCGCCGACTGACGCCCACGCGCCCCGTCACCCGGATGGACGGCGCCCGGTCACGCTGGTGACGGGCGCCGTCCCTCTGCGCGATAGTGCTCGGCAGGACGGATGCCGACCTGCTGCGACGCGGTGCCAAGGGGCGCCGGGCTGCGGTGAGATGCGTCTGTGCCCCACCGCTCCGACCAGCCACGACGCGCCTCGCAGCCGCGCCCTGCAGGTCGGCTGCGCGCGGTGGCGACGACCGGGGCCGTCGCAGCCCTCGCCCTGGTGCTGACCGTGGTCCTGCCTGTCGTCCTGCCTGCCGTGGCGCGCGACGCGTCCGGCCTCCGCACCCTCGCCGGGGGTCTGCTGCCGGAGCTGGTCCAGGCCCGAGCCGACGGCCGGCGCGCGCCGCAGGCCGTGCTCCGCTCGCGCACCGACATCCCGCGCGAGGTGCCGGTCGTGCCGGCCGTGGCGGCGCCGAAGCACGTGGACCCGGGCAGCGCCGCCACTCCCGAGGACGTGCGGGGCGCCACCAGGCTGACCTGGCCGCTGCCGGCGTCCTGCACCGACGTGTCCTCGCGGGCGAGGGGTGCGCGGCCGCCTCGCCTCCCCGCGCGGACGGGTTACAGCACCGACCCCGCCAGCCTCGGCAAGGGCGCCAGGCTGCAGCGCGTCTACGCCGTTCGCGACGGACGCCTCAGCCCCCTCGACGGCCTCGGCCCGGCCGATCGTTGCGACCGGTGGCGGTGGGAGGTCCTGCGGTCCGGCATACCCGCGGCCCATCTCGTCGCCCTGGACCAGGTCGTGCTCTACGACTACCCGCCCGAGGTGCTCCAGGACCCCTCCCGCCAGGGAGGGATCCGCACAGGCTTCTTCGAGCCCAACCCGAGCGACCCGACGCGCTACCGGCTGGCGTTCGCCACCGGCCTCGGAGCGCAGGAGCAGCTCCTCACCATGGCGCACGAGGTCGGGCACGTGGTCAGCCTCTACCCGGACCGGACCCGCCCCTCCCGCGACGCCCGGTGCCCCTGGGTGATCGACAACGCCGGCACCTGCGCGGCAGCCGGCACCCCGCTCGTGGCGTTCTACGCCGGCACCTACTCGGCCGAGCAGCGCAGCCGCATCTCCAGGCTGTATGCCGACCACCGTCAGCCCTCCGCGGACGAGCTGCAGGCCTTCCACGCCACCGGCCCGGAGTCCTTCGTGTCTGCCTACGCGGCGACGCACCCCACCGAGGACTTCGCCGAGAGCTACGCCTACTGGTGCCTCCACGGCACGTCACGTGACGCCCCCGTGGAGGGTGCGTCCACCGCGGGGCTGGCCAAGCGCGCGTTCTTCGACGCCGAGGCGCGGGACGGTCGCCTGGACGCGAGGGTCTGCGGGCCCTGGCGTGCCCTGGCGTCGCGTGGCTGAGCGTCGGCCTCGACGTCGGCCTCGGCCTCGGGAGTCGCGACTCCGCTTGCGCCCTGGAGACGCGTGGGTGAGAGGATGACGGCGGCTGCGGCGGCGTCACGAGCGCCTCGAGGCCATCCCGACCAACGACGGCCGAGACGCAAGGGAGCGCACCATGGCTGACCAGCAGCAGGACACCTACGACATCGTCATCCTCGGAGGGGGCAGCGGGGGCTACGCCTGCGCGCTGCGCGCCGCGGAGCTGGGCCTGTCCGTGGCCCTGGTCGAGAGGTCCAAGCTGGGCGGCACCTGCCTGCACCTCGGCTGCATCCCCACCAAGGCCCTGCTCCACGCGGCCGAGGTGGCCGACAGCGCCCGCGAGAGCGCTCAGTTCGGGGTGCGGGCGACGTTCGAGTCGATCGACCTGCCCGCCGTCCACGCCTACAAGGACGGCGTGGTCAACCGCCTCCACAAGGGTCTCCAGGGCCTGGTCAAGGCGGCCGGCCTGACGTATGTCGAGGGCACCGGACGGGTCGTCGCGGCGGACGCGGTCGAGGTCGACGGACGGCGCCTGACCGGCCGCAACCTCGTGCTCGCGACGGGGTCCTACGCCAAGACGCTGCCCGGGCTCGAGATCGGGGGGCGGGTCATGACCAGCGAGCAGGCGCTGCGGCTCGACGAGGTGCCCGCCCGCACCATCGTGCTGGGTGGAGGCGTCATCGGCGTCGAGCTCGCCTCGGCGCTGCGCAGCTTCGGCTCCGAGGTGACGATCGTGGAGGCGCTCCCCCGGCTCGTCGCGGCCGAGGACCCGGCGATCTCCAAGCAGCTGGAGCGATCCTTCCGCAAGCGCAAGATCGCGGTCCGCACCGGCGCCCGCTTCGAGTCCGCGACGCAGGACGACGCCCAGGTGACCGTGACGCTCGAGGGTGGCGACCAGCTGGAGGCAGAGCTGCTGCTCGTGGCCGTCGGCCGGGGCCCCGTCACCGACGGCCTCGGCTACGAGCAGATCGGCGTGGCGACGGACCGCGGCTACGTGCTGGCCGAGGACTGCCGCACGTCCGTCGAGGGCGTCTGGGCCGTCGGCGACATCGTGCCCGGGCTGCAGCTGGCGCACCGCGGGTTCGCCCAGGGCATCTACGTCGCCGAGGCCATCGCCGGGCTCGAGCCGGCGCGCATCGACGAGCGGGGCATCCCCCGCGTCACCTACTGCGACCCCGAGATCGCGTCGGTGGGCTACACCCAGGAGCAGGCCGAGGAGGCCTTCGGCGAGGTCGAGGCCTACGAGTACAACCTCGGCGGCAACGGTAGGTCCCAGATCCTCGGGACGCAGGGCTTCGTCAAGCTCGTCCGACGCAAGGACGGGCCGGTCGTCGGACTGCACATGATCGGCGCCCGCATGGGCGAGCAGGTCGGCGAGGCCCAGCTGATCTACGGCTGGGAGGCACTGCCCGAGGACGTGGCCTCGCTGGTCCACGCCCACCCCACCCAGAACGAGGCGCTCGGGGAGGCTCACCTCGCTCTCGCGGGCAAGCCGCTCCACGCGCACTCCTAGCGCCTTGTCGCAGTAGGGTGGCTCTCGAACGTCAACGGCTCACCGAAGGAGAACCTCACACATGTCTGAACGCGTGACGATGCCCGCACTTGGCGAGTCGGTGACCGAGGGCACCGTGACCCGCTGGCTCAAGTCCGTGGGTGACTCGGTCGAGGTTGACGAGCCCTTGCTCGAGGTCTCGACCGACAAGGTCGACACCGAGATCCCCTCCCCCGCCGCGGGCACCCTCCAGGAGATCCTGGTGGAGGAGGACGAGACGGTCGAGGTCGGTGCAGACCTCGCCGTGATCGGTGACGGCGACGCCCCCGCCAAGGACGACTCCGGCGACGAGGACCAGTCCGCCGCCGAGGAGGCCAAGGACTCCGAGTCCTCGCAGCCCGAGACGGAGGAGACGGTCGAGGAGACCACCCAGGCCGCTCCCTCCACCGAGCAGGAGGAGCCGGCCGACGAGAGCGACTCCGGCGACACGTCGGGCTCCGGCTCCGGCGGCTCGTCCGGCGGATCCGTCTCCGGGGGCGACAAGGTCACCATGCCGGCGCTCGGCGAGTCCGTCACCGAGGGCACTATCACCCGGTGGCTCAAGGCCGAGGGCGACGACGTCGAGGTCGACGAGCCGCTCCTCGAGGTGTCCACCGACAAGGTCGACACCGAGATCCCCTCCCCGTTCGCGGGCAAGCTCACCAAGATCCTCGTCCAGGAGGACGAGACCGCCGAGGTCGGCGCCGAGCTGGCGATCGTCGGTGGCGAGGCCTCCGGCGGCGACTCCTCTGACGGGGATGGCTCCGAGGGCCAGTCGCCCAAGGAGGACGCCCCCAAGGAGGAGGCTCCCAAGGAGGAGGCGAAGGCCGAGGAGAAGCCCAAGGAGCAGCCGAAGCAGGACGCCCCCCAGCAGCAGTCGTCCGAGCCCAAGGCCGCGGCGCCTCGCGCCGAGTCCCAGGGTGACGCCGACGCCTCGGCATACGTGACCCCGCTGGTCCGCAAGCTCGCCGCCGACAACGGCGTCGACCTGTCCAGCCTCAAGGGCACGGGCGTGGGTGGCCGCATCCGCAAGCAGGACGTCCTCGACGCCGCCAAGGAGGCCTCCGAGCCGGAGGCTGCCCCCGCCGCGGCCGCCACGCCGGCAGCAGCCCCGGCCCCCGCGGCCGGTGGTGGCGCTCCGACCGCCGTGCCGACCGCCGACCCCGCGTCGGCCGCCAAGCGTGGCACCACGGAGAAGATGCCGCGCCTGCGCAAGGTCATCGCCCAGCGCATGGTCGAGTCCCTGTCCGTCTCGGCGCAGCTCACGGCCGCCATCGAGGTGGACATGACCCGCGTCGTGTCCCTGCGGGCCCGCGCCAAGGGTGAGTTCCAGCAGCGCGAGGGCGTCAAGCTCACCTACCTGCCGTTCATCACGCTGGCCGCGATCGAGGCCCTCAAGGCCTTCCCGCAGCTCAACTCCAGCATCGACGGCGACAGCCTCGTCTACCACGGCGCCGAGCACGTGGGCATCGCGGTCGACACCGAGCGTGGCCTGCTCGTGCCGGTGATCAAGGACGCCGGTGACCTCAACATCGCCGGGCTGTCCCGCAAGATCGCCGACCTGGCCGACCGCACCCGCACCAACAAGGTCGGGCCGGACGAGCTGGGTGGCGCGACCTTCACGATCACCAACATCGGCAGCAACGGCTCGCTGCTCGACACGCCGATCATCAACCAGCCCAACGTCGGCATCCTCGGCACGGGCGCCATCGTCAAGCGGCCCGCCGTCGTCACCGACGCCGAGGGCAACGACGCGATCGCGATCCGCTCGATGATGTACCTCGTGCTCACCTACGACCACCGCGCGGTCGACGGTGCGCTCGCCGGCAAGTTCCTCTCGGCGCTCAAGGCGCGCCTGGAGGAAGGCCGGTTCGAGTCCTCGCTCGGGCTCTGACCCACCCTGTCTGCGGGCCGTGATCACCACCGGTGGTCACGGCCCGCAGCCATCTCTGCACCTGACACCTGGGAGGCACCCCGTGGCACGACGAATCCTGGTCAGCGGCGCCAGCGGCCTGATCGGCACCGAGCTGCGCACCGCCCTGGCCGCCCGTGGCGACCAGGTGATCCGGCTGGTGCGCCGACCGCCGTCGAGCGCCGACGAGATCCGATGGGACCCGACGGCCGGGCACATCGACCTCGACGGGGTCGAGCCCGTCGATGCCGTGGTCAACCTGTCGGGTGCCCCGGTCGCGCGGCGCTGGACCTCGCGCTACAAGCGAGAGCTCCTCACCAGCCGCACGAGCACCACGCGAACGCTCGTCCGGCACCTCGACCGTCTCGGCGACCAGGTGCCGCTCCTCAACGCCTCCGCGGTCGGGATCTATGGCAGCGACCGCGGCGAGGAGGAGCTGACCGAGGCGAGTGCCCCGGGCCACACCTTCCTGGCCGAGGTCGTCAAGGCCTGGGAGCTCGAGGCCTGCGCGGCGCAGACGAACGGTCGTCGGGTCACGCTCGCCCGCACCGGTCTGGTCCTGTCGGCCGAGGGCGGCGCCCTCGGCCCGCTCCTCCCCCTGGCTCGCCTCGGGCTCGGGGGACCCATCGGCAGCGGGCGCCAGTGGTGGCCGTGGATCTCGATGGAGGACGAGGTGCGGGCGCTCCTGCATATGATCGACACCGAGGTCCATGGTCCGGTCAACCTCGTCGCCCCGGGCAGCGCCCGGCAGGGCGACATCGCGATGGCCCTGGCTCGTGCCCTCGGCCGTCCTGCGTTCGTCCCCGCGCCCGCGACGGCCTTGCGGCTCGCGCTGGGCGAGCTGGCCGACGACATCCTCGGCAGCCAGCTGATCCGACCAGGGGTGCTCGAGCAGACCGGCTTCGTATGGCGCCACGCCCGGGTCGAGGATGCCGTGCGCCAGGTGGCGAGTCCTTGGCACGACCTCACGGTCCGCGCCTGACCCAGGCGCCTCAGGCTCTGCCCTCTGCCCTCTGCCCTCTGCCCTCTGCCCTCAGCCCTCAGCCCTCAGCCCTCAGCCCTCAGCCCTCAGCCCTCAGCCTCGAGCGTGACTGCCGACCCCGCTGCGACGCCCGACGATCGAGGCGATCGCCGCCACGGCGGACAACCCGACGCCCGTGCCGAGGGCCATGAGGATCGCGCCCACGGCGTAGAGCCCCGTCTCGTCGGCCCGCGCCCACAGGGTCCAGGCGCCCGTGAGGCCGACCGCCATGGGCAGGGCGACCTCCAGGACGGCCGGAACCGGACCGAGGCGCCAGGCCCCCAGCGCGGTCGCCGCGACCGCCGTGATCCCGCAGGCGGCCACCTGCCAGGCGGGATAGGTGCCGTCGAACCCCCAGGACAGCCAGATCGCCCAGACCAGGGCTCCCACGGCCAGGAACAGCAGTGCGCGTGCGACTCTCATGATCTCCCCCGACGGTCGTTGGTCCCGACGTCTCCACCGTAGGCCCGTTCCCCTGAGCTAGCCGTGAGCCCGCAAGGCTCACGGGTTCACCGGCCCACGACGGCGGGTGCCTCGGCGATGCCGTCGAGCCGCCAGCCCTCCCTCGTCCTGCGCAGGTGGTAGTCCGCGGCAGTAGCCGCATGACCTGACGCCGTCCGCGTCGGCGACCCGGGCTCGGTCCAGGTGTAGTCGTCCAGCCGGACGGAGGCCCGCACGGTCGCCGCTCCCCCGTCGATGCGGACGGTTCGTGCCTGCTCCACGACGAACCGGACGCCCCGCTGCGTCTGGCCCCGTCGTCGCAGCTCCGCGACGGCCGTCTCGTCGTTCCGGCGGGCCCACGACCCGTCGGCGTCGGCCGATCGGAGCGCCCCGACGTCACGGGCCATGAGCGCTGAGGCGCGCGCATCGAGAAGGTCCTGGAGCACGGCCCGGGGATCGGTCGAGACGGCCCCCGATGGTCCGGACGCCCGCGAGGAGGCGCCCCCGGCGGGGGGTGCGGCCGACGTGCCCGCCAACGGGCTGGCGGTCGACTGGCTCGCGGCCGGCGGGCTGGCGGTCGCCGGGCTGGTGGGCGCCGGGCCAGTGCTGCCGGGGCGCGTGGTGGGGCCCGAGGTCGCGGGAGCCGTGGTGACGGGGTCCGAGCGGCCAGGTGCAGCGGCGGCTTGGGCGGGACGGGCAGGTGTGGAGGCTGACGCAGGGGTGCCCGACGGGCGTTGCGTCGCAGCCGCGACGGGGCGAGATGCGGCGGCCGCGTGCGCGTCTCGCCGGTCCAGCCACCAGCGACCGCCGAGGACGCCGAGCACCAGCCCGACCGCGATCGACAGGGCCAGCGCGCGTCGGGAGAGCAGTCGCGGCCGTGCTGCCTTGCGTCGGGCCTCCTCGAGGTGCGCGGCTCGCACCCTGGCACGGGTGAGTGCCCGCTCCTGCTCGGCGGCCTGCTCCCGCACCCGCCGGGTGACGTCCTCGGGGCGGTCGACCGGGCTGACCTCCACCGGGGACGACACGAGCGCGGTCAGGGACTCGACCAGCTCCGCCACCTCTGGTCGGTCACCTGGGCGTGGGGACAGGCAGGCCCGCACGACGTCCAGCAGCCCGGCGGGCGTGCCGGGGACCCGGGCATCGAGCTCGCGCGGGTCCGTGGCCGCGGGGCGGGCCTCACCGACGAGGGCGTACCACGCGAGGGCGCCCAGCGAGTACACGTCGGAGGACGGCGCAGGCTCGCCACCGGCCACGATGTCCGGTGCGACGAATCCGGTCGTCCCCCACGGATCGTCGACCGCCTCGTCGAAGGCGCTGAGGGTCCCGAGGTCGCCCACGAGCGGCTTCCCGGTCGCGTCGAGCAGCACGTTGCCGGGTGACAGGTCGCCGTGGACCAGGCGGGCGGCGTGCAGGTCTCGGATCGTCGTGGCGAGACCCAGCAGCACCGCCGTCACCTCCGCGGGGGTGAGGTGGCCGCGTGAACGGACGAGGTCGGACAGGGAGCCGCCCTCCGCCAGCGTCAGCACCACGACGATCCGCTGGTCCTCCAGGACCATCGCGTCGAGGAGCTCGACGACGCCGGGATGGTGGACCTGCCTCAGCCACTCCAGCTCGGCCAGGACGCTCTCCGCGTCCCGCGGTGCCGTCGACCACCCCTTGACCTGCCAGGGGTCGTCGGGTCGCAGGGGCTCGCGCGACACCTTGAGCGCGACCGCACGTCCGTCGGAGAGGCGTTCGCCGCGCCACACCACGCTCGCGGCGCCGCCCCCGAGGACGCCCTGGACGTCATACCCGGGAACTGCGGGCCTGGCCATGGGAGCCCTCCTGCCTGCCACGAAGAGGTCCGTCCCCCTCGACCCACACCTTGTCTCCTCCCGGACGACCACCCCGGCCGTCATCCACAGGCGGGGTTGTGAACGTTCAACGCCTGTGGACGAAGGAGTCGTCACGCGGTCGTATCGTGGGGGCATGCGTTTCGAGCACCTGGGCTTCGCGCCGGACCTGGTCGACTACCAGCAGGCCTGGGACCACCAGCGGGAGGTCCACGCGCAGGTCGTGGCCCGCGCGATCCCCGACACGACGCTCCTGCTGGAGCACCGGCGGGTCTACACCGCGGGCAAGCGCACCGAGCCGCACGAGCGGCCGTTCGACGGCACCCCGGTCATCGACGTCGACCGGGGAGGCAAGATCACCTGGCACGGCCCCGGGCAGCTGGTCGGCTACCCGATCGTCCACCTGCCCAGCAACCGCGACGTCGTGGCGCACGTGCGCCGCCTCGAGGACATGATGATGGGGGTCTGCGCCGACCTCGGCGTCGAGACCGCCCGCGTCGCCGGGCGCAGCGGCGTCTGGGTCATGGCCGACGATCGTGGTGGCGACCGCAAGATCGGGGCGATCGGGATCCGGGTCAGCCGGGACGTGACGATGCACGGCTTCGCGCTCAACGCGGACTGCGACCTGTCCTGGGCGCAGGTGATCGTGCCGTGCGGCATCGCCGACGCCGGGGTCACCTCGTTGTCCCGCGAGCTCGACCGGGACGTCACCGTGCAGGAGGTCCTGCCCCTCGCCGAGCGGCACCTCGCCCGCGTGTTCGACATGACGACCGCCCAGGCGGTCGAGGCGGCCCGCCAGCGTGGCACGGTCACCGGCACGACGCCGCTGCCCGAGCTCCTGCACTGACGACGCGCCCGCCTACGCGCGGGCGAGCACCTCGAACTCCTCGAGGACGACCGGCATGTCCGCCGCGAACGGGTGACTACCGTCGTCGACACGGGTGAAGAAGTCCTGGTGACCCGCGCGCCAGCCGTCAAGGCTCCCGTCACCTTCGCCCTCGGCCCAGGCATGAGCCGCCTCCACCTCGTCGAAGGGCACGACGCGCACGCGCGTCGTGCGCAGCACCGCCCGGGGCGATCCGGAACCGTCGCAAAGGATGGTGACGGACCCTGCCTCGGGCATCGGCTCGCCGTGACCGTCACCGTCGTAGGCGTCGTAGGCCCAGGCCGGTGACGACGTCGTGGTCTTGCGCCCGGACAGGACCAGCGCACACAGCTCGTCGGCCATCTCACGGGTGTCCCCGAAGGACCAGGCGGGCGGGCGCAGGACCGCGGACGAGGAGACCCCCTGATAGATCTCCTCCCCGGCGAGGCCGGAGCGCACCCGAGCCTCGGTCCAGAACGCCTCGACGAGCTCGGTCTGCGGGTCTGCGGGTGGGGTCGGCATGCGTTCACGGTAGCCCTGGTGCAGCGCTCGCACATCCGGACCCCGCCGTGCCGGCACCGCTGCATTGGGGGTGTGTCCGTGGCGCGGCGTACCCTGTGGGAACGGTCGCCCCCGCACCCCGGACGCGGCCCGTTGCTAGGGGTCGGCATACGGCCTGACGCACACGATCGCAAGGAGCACCATGACCGTCGCACCGGAGGGTCGTCGCATGTTGCGCGTCGAGGCGCGCAACGCGGAGACCCCCATCGAGCGCAAGCCGAGCTGGATCCGAACGACGGCCAAGATGGGGCCCGAGTACTCCCAGATGCAGTCGCGCGTCAAGGGCCAGGGCCTGCACACGGTGTGCCAGGAGGCGTCCTGCCCCAACATCTTCGAGTGCTGGGAGGACCGGGAGGCGACCTTCCTCATCGGCGGTGATGTGTGCACCCGCCGCTGCGACTTCTGCGACATCGCGACCGGACGCCCCACCGAGCTGGACCGCGGCGAGCCGACCAAGGTCGCGCAGAACATCGCGACCATGCAGCTGCGCTACGCGACCGTGACCGGCGTCGCACGCGACGACCAGCCCGACGGGGCGGCCTGGCTGTATGCCGAGACGATCCGCGAGATCCACCGGCTCAACCCCACGACCGGGGTCGAGATCCTGCCGCCGGACTTCGGCGCCAAGCCCGAGCTGGTCGGCCAGGTCTTCGACGCCCGCCCCGAGGTGTTCGCGCACAACCTCGAGACCGTCCCGCGCATCTTCAAGCGCATCCGCCCGGCGTTCACCTACGACAAGTCGCTTCGGGTGCTCTCCATGGCGCAGGACGCCGGCCTCATCACCAAGTCCAACCTCATCCTCGGCATGGGTGAGGAGGAGCAGGAGATCGAGCAGGCCATCGGAGACCTGGTCGACGCGGGCTGCCACGTCCTGACCATCACGCAGTACCTCCGGCCGTCCAAGCTGCACCACCCCATCGACCGCTGGGTCAAGCCCGAGGAGTTCGTGCACTGGCGCGACCTGGCCCTCGACCGCGGGATGAAGGCCGTCATGGCCGGCCCCCTGGTGCGCTCGTCCTACCGGTCGGGCAAGCTCTACAGCCAGGCCATGCGGGAGTTCGGCCGTCCGCTGCCCGAGCACCTGTCGCACCTCTCCGACGCCGCCGACCAGACCACTCGCCAGGAGGCGTCCTCGCTGCTCGCGCAGCGCTGACGTCCCCCGAGCCAACCCCCACAGAACGGTAAGATCCGCCTCATGGCACGAGAAGCATCCGGCAGCACGAAGGCGTCCCGGTTCGGGCGCAACAAGGCGCCCAAGCAGCCCAAGGACCCCAACAAGCCCGGGCGCATCGCTCAGATGAAGCAGGCGTACGGCTTCGCCAAGCAGGTGGATCCCAAGATCACGCAGTGGATGGTCGGCGCGGCGCTGCTGACCCTGCTCGTCATGGTGGCCATCGGCTTCCTGGTGGGGCACCCCTGGTACTTCCTGTTCCTCGGCATCCCGCTCGCCGCGCTGGCCGCGATGATCGTGATGAGCCGCCGTACGGACCGCGGCGCCTACTCGATGATCGAGGGCAAGCCCGGTGCGACCATGGCCGCGCTGTCCTCCATCCGCCGCGGCGGCTGGTTCATCGAGCAGCAGCCCATCGCCGCGGACGGGCGACCCAAGGGGCAGGACTACACCAACGTCGCCACGCTGTATCGCGCGGTGGGTCGTCCCGGCGTCGTGCTCGTCGCCGAGGGTCCGACGGCCCGCGCCAAGAAGCTCCTGGTCGAGGAGCGTCGCAAGGTCGAGCGCCTCGCGTCCGGCTCGCCCGTGCACCTGATGCGGGTCGGGGATGCGGAGGCGGAGGGGCAGACCGGTGACGTCGAGGTCGTGCCCGTGCGCAAGCTCGCCTCCAAGGTGCAGCGCCTGAAGCCGGTGCTGACCAAGGAGGAGGTCGCGGTCGTCAACAAGCGCCTGAAGGCCATGACGGGCGCCGGCGCCGGCGTCCCGGCGGGGATGGACCCGACGAGGGCGCGCGTGGATCGCAAGGGCATGCGCGGTCGCTGACGAAGGACGTATGTGGAGGTTGCGGGTCGTCCCGAGGTACGAGGGGCAGCTCTCGGCCGTAGCGGAGTCCGAGGAAGGGACCAGGTCAGGCAGGTCGCTGACGAGAGACGTATGCGGAGGTTAAGGGCCCTGGGCGAGGAACGAGCCTGGGGCCCTCGGCCGTAGCGGAGTCCGAGGAAGCGACCGAGTCAGGCAGGTCGCTGACGAGAGACGTATGCGCAGGTTGAGGGTCGTCCCGAGGTACGGGGGGCGGCCCTCAACCGTCTGCACGATCAGTTCCCGTCTGCACGACCAGCGCCCGTCTCAGCCACCATCCTCCGTCTCGTGCTGCAGCACGAGACGGAGGACGCAACCAGAGACGCGGGACGCAACCAGAGACGCGGGACGCAACCAGAGACGCTGGACGCGGGACGCGACGAGAGACGCTCAGGTCAGCGGGTGCGGACGATGACGCTGCCGACGGCCTTGTCGTGCAGGCCCCGGCCGTCGCCGTCCCACACCACGGGCGGGATGACCAGCAGGAGCAGCAGGGTCCGCAGCGCGGCGCCCACGACGCCCAGCGGCCCTCCGGCGGCGCGGCGGACGTGCAGGCCGAGCAGGCGGTGGCCGATCGTGCAGCCGGCGGTGCCGACGAGCAGGACGTTCTCGACGGCGAACACGGCGAGCGGGATGAACGAGTCCAGTCCGGTGGCGCCGACCGGCATGCGGAACAACCCGATGGCGATGGCGCAGCACAGCAGCCAGTCGACGAGCAGGGCCAGCACGCGGCGTCCGAGCGGTGCCATGGCGCCTGGCCCCGACGCGGGGAGGCCGAGGCGCTCCCCGGCATACGCGCCCTGCTGGGTCAGCTGACCCGGTCCCTCGAGCCAGCCACCGACGTCCCTGCGATCCACCACCGGCTCAGGCTACCTGCCGGGCGGGGTTCGGCTGGACAGCGTGTAACACGCGGGAAACATTGGAGTCATGGTCGGGTAACGGCCTGCCCGTACCTTGGTGGGCAACAGGTCGGCCAGTCGGGCCGACGACACACAGGAGGACGATGTGTTCAGCACCCCTGAAGAGGTCCTGACTTTCATCAAGGACGAGGACGTCAAGTTCGTCGACATCCGGTTCTGTGACCTGCCGGGCGTGATGCAGCACTTCAACGTGCCGGCCCAGACGCTCGACGAGGACTTCTTCACGGAGGGCCAGGCCTTCGACGGGTCCTCGATCCGCGGGTTCCAGGCGATCCACGAGTCCGACATGAAGCTGCTGCCGGACGTCAAGACGGCCTATCTCGACCCCTTCCGCGTCGAGAAGACCCTGATCATGAACTTCTCGATCGTGGACCCGTTCACGGACGAGCCCTACAGCCGCGACCCGCGCAACATCGCGCTCAAGGCCGAGACCTACCTCAAGTCCACGGGCATCGCCGACACCGCGTTCTTCGGCGCCGAGGCGGAGTTCTACGTCTTCGACGACGTGCGCTACGCCAACAACGCGCAGACCTCCTTCTACTCGATCGACTCTATCGAGGCGGCCTGGAACTCCGGGCGCGAGGAGGAGGGCGGCAACCGCGGCTACAAGACGGCGTTCAAGGGTGGCTACTTCCCGGTGCCGCCGGTGGACCACTTCGCCGACACCCGCGACAAGATCTGCCTCAACCTGGACCGCGTCGGCCTGGAGGTCGAGCGCTCCCACCACGAGGTGGGCACCGCCGGCCAGCAGGAGATCAACTACAAGTTCAACACCCTGCTGCACTCGGGCGACGACATCATGAAGTTCAAGTACGTCGTCAAGAACACCGTGTGGGAGGAGGGCAAGACCGCGACCTTCATGCCCAAGCCGATCTTCGGCGACAACGGGTCCGGCATGCACACGCACCAGTCCCTGTGGAAGGACGGCAAGCCGCTCTTCTACGACGAGCAGGGCTACGGCGGCCTGTCCGACATCGCTCGCTGGTACATCGGCGGCCTGCTCAAGCACGCCCCGGCGCTGCTGGCGTTCACCAACCCGAGCGCCAACTCCTACCACCGTCTGGTGCCGGGCTTCGAGGCTCCGGTCAACCTGGTCTACTCCGCCCGCAACCGCTCGGCCTGCATCCGCATCCCGATCGCGGGCACGAGCCCCAAGGCCAAGCGCATCGAGTTCCGCATCCCGGACCCCTCGGCCAACCCCTACCTCGCCTTCGCCGCGCAGCTGATGGCCGGCCTGGACGGCATCAAGAACCGCATCGAGCCCCCGGAGCCGATCGACAAGGACCTCTACGAGCTGCCCCCGGAGGAGCACGAGCAGATCGAGCAGGTCCCCTGCACCCTCGAGGAGGTCCTCAAGGCGCTCGAGGAGGACCACGAGTTCCTGCTCGAGGGCGACGTCTTCACCGAGGACCTGATCCGCACCTGGATCGACTGGAAGACCGAGAACGAGGTGGCGCCGCTGCGTCTGCGCCCCCACCCCTACGAGTTCGAGATGTACTTCAGCATCTGATCGAGCCGTCGCCGAAGGGCCGTCCTGCCGCGTGCAGGGCGGCCCTCGTCGCGTCCCCAGGGGCATGGTGGTGGGAGGATGCCGTATGCCGAAGCCCGCCGTCTCCCCCACCGCCGCCCTGCGCTGGGGCGCCCTCACCGCCCTCCTCGGCGCAGCCGCCGCCACCGCAGCCGTCGCCGGGACCCGGGCCTGGGCCCTCGTCGCCGCCCGCGACCGGATCCACTCCCCCGGGTCCACGCCCGCGGCCGAGGTGGCGGTCGTGCTGGGGGCGGGCGTCCTGCCTGACGGGACACCGAGCCGCTACCTCGCCGCGCGTCTGGACCGGGCGCTGGAGCTGCTGCGGCTCGGACGGGTCGAGGTCATCGTCGTGTCCGGGGCCGACCTGCCCGGGGCGGACGAGCCCGGGGTGATGCGGCGGTACCTCGAGGACAACGGCGTCGACCCCGACCTCGTCGTCGAGGACCGGGAGGGCGTGGACACCTACGCCACCTGCTGGCGGGCGCGACGCGTCTACGGCCTGGAGCGGATCGCACTGGTGAGCCAGGCCTACCACCTGCCGCGGGCCCTGGCGATCGCCGGCGCGGCGGGGCTGGACGCGGTCGGGGTCGCCGACTGGTCCGTGAAGCGCCCCCTGGCCGGGACCGACCGCAACGCCTGGGCCTACGGCGTGGCCCGCGAGTGGGCCGCCGGCGCCAAGGTCCTGGCCGACCTCGTCCGCCCCCGGCGCGAGGACGACCCCGAGCACGACCCCGCCGTGCAGCGCGCGCTGGCGCACGCGCGATCACGGTGACCGGTCGGGGGGCCGGGCGGTCGGCATACGGCCACCCCGCCGGAGGCGCGGCCGGGCCCACGCCGTAGTGTCCAGAGCGTGGATGACGACCTCGACATCATCTGCGTGGACCCCGGTGAGGACCCCGCCGCGATGGAGCGCATCCGGACGCTGCTGGCGAGCCAGGACCTCGAGATCGACTCCGGCGTCGAGGAGTTCGTGACCTTCCAGCACTACGGCCGAGTGCTGGCCTGCGCCGGGCTGGAGGGTCAGGTCGTCAAGTGCGTGGCCGTGGACCCGTCCCTGCAGGGACGCGAGGTGCTGCTGCCGCTGATGACGGAGATGACCTACGTGGCCCTCGACCGGGGCGTCACCCACCTGTTCATCTACACCAAGCCGGACTACCGGCCCCACTTCGAGGCGTGCGGCTTCCACCACCTGGCGACCGTGCCCGGTGTCGTGACCCTGCTCGAGAACACCCCCCGCGGCCTCCCGGCCTACTGCGAGCAGCTGGCGCACCTCCGGCGCTACCGCGACAAGGTGGGTGCCGTCGTGCTCAACGCCAACCCGTTCACGCTGGGGCACCGCCACCTGCTGAGCCGGGCCGTGGCGGACTGCGAGGTGCTGCACGTCTTCGTCGTGGCCGAGCGGTCCAGCAGCTTCACCTTCGACGAGCGCTACCGGCTCGTGGTGGCCGGCGTCGAGGAGATGCCGGAGCGGGACCGGATCATGGTGCACCGCGGGTCGGCCTACCTGGTGAGCCGGGCGACCTTCCCGAGCTACTTCCTCAAGGACTCCGGGGTCGTCGACCGCGCCGGCACCGGGCTCGACCTGCTGATCTTTCGCCAGCACATCGCGCCGGCCCTCGGCATCACCGACCGCTACGTCGGCACGGAGCCGTTCTGCCCCGTCACCCGGGCCTACAACGCCGACATGCACCGCTGGCTCGAGGCGGAGCCGCTGGCCGCAGACCCCGTGCGCGTGCACGAGATCCCGCGCGTGGCGCGGGACGGCGTCGCGATCTCCGCGTCGGAGGTCCGTCGTCGCCTGGCCAACAAGGACCTCGTCGCCCTCGCCGGCCTCGTGCCGGCCCCCACCCTCGCCCTGCTCACCACCAAGGTGCAGGCCGACCGCCCCCGGGCCGAGCTCGTGCCCGCCGCCGTCGGCTGACCGCGCCACCACGACAAGGAGGTCGTCATGCGCATCGCCCAGGACGCCATCGCGGGCACGCTCGAGTCGAGCGACGTGATGGTGAGGGTCGCTCCCCCGCCGGACGGGGAGGACGGGCTGGAGATCGACGTCAGCAGCGCGGTGCTGGCGCAGTTCGGCCACCAGATCCGGGCCGTGGTCGACGAGGTGGTGTCCGCGCTCGGCGTTACCGCCGGTCGCATCACGATCGAGGACAAGGGGGCGCTCGACTGGGCGATCCGGGCGCGGCTGCAGGCCGCGCTGGTGCGCGGCTGCGGCGTCCCCCTCGACTGGACGACGCTGCAGGCCGCCGAGGGTGCACCTGACGGCAGCGATGACGAGGAGGGGGCGCAGGCATGATCACCGCTGCGACCATGCGCGATCCCGGGGCCATGCGCCACCGCTCCATGCTGTTCGTCCCCGGGTCCAATGCCTCGATGATGAGCACGGCCTACGTCTACGGCGCGGACGCCATCATGTTCGACCTCGAGGACGCCGTCGCCCTCCGCGAGAAGGACTCGGCGCGGCTCATGGTCTTCCACGCGCTGCAGTCCCCGGTCTACGCGGGCACCGACACGGTCGTCCGCATCAACCCCTTGGACACGCCCTACGGCCGCGACGACCTCGAGGCGTGCGTGCGCGCCGGCGCCCGGACGATCCGGCTCCCCAAGACCGACTCCGCCGACGACATCCGCGAGCTCGAGCACGAGGTGGAGGACGTCGAGCGGGACTGCGGGCGCGAGGTCGGCTCCACCCGGCTCATGGCGGCGATCGAGTCGGCGAGCGGGGTGGTCAACGCCGTCGAGATCGCCCACGCGAGCCCGCGGATGGTGTCCATCGCCCTGGCCGGCTTCGACTACGTCATCGATCTGCAGACGACGCGGAGCCGCGAGGGAACCGAGCTGTTCTACGCCCGGTGCGCCGTCCTGCACGCCGCTCGGGTGGCGGGCATCGCGGCCTACGACGTGGTGTGGTCGGACGTCAACGACGAGGAGGGCTTCCTCGCCGAGGTCGAGCTGATCAAGCGGCTCGGGTTCAACGGCAAGTCCCTCGTCAACCCGCGACAGGTCCCCCTGCTGCACGAGGCCTTCGCCCCCACCGAGGACGAGCTGGCCCACGCCCAGGTCGTCGTCGCGGCGGCCGAGAAGGCCGAGCGCGACGGCCTCGGCGTCGTCTCCCTCGGCGGCAAGATGATCGACGCCCCGATCATCGTCGCCGCCCGCCGCACCATCGCCTTCGCCGACGCCTCGGGCGTCCGTCGCCAGGAGCGTCACGCATGACCGCCACCGACCTGCCCGTCACCCACCCTGCGCCCGATGACCTGCCCGACCTCGCGGCCTTTGGCCAGGGACTGCGGCCGTATGCCGGATGGGCCCGCACGACGCCCCACCTCATGGCGCCCGACCCCCTGGGCCGCAAGGTCCGCCGCAGCCTGGAGGAGGCCATCGAGGCCAGCGGGCTGCGCGACGGCATGACCATCTCCTTCCACCACCACTTCCGCGAGGGCGACAAGAGCATCAACCTCGTGGTCGACACCATCGCCCGGATGGGCCTGCGGGACCTGACCCTGGCCTCCAGCTCGCTCAACCGCTGCCACGCGCCCCTGGTGCGGCACGTGCAGGACGGCGTCATCACCCGGATCTACACGTCGGGCATGCGCGGCGAGCTCGCCCGGCGCATCAGCGGGGGGCTGCTGGAGCACCCGGTCATGATCCACAGCCACGGCGGACGGGCCGCTCTCGTGACGTCCGGCGAGCTGCGCCTCGACGTGGCCTTCCTGGGGGTGTCGGCGTGCGACGCCATGGGCAACGCCAACGGCGTCACCGGGCGGTCGCACTGCGGGTCGCTGGGCTACGCGATGGTCGATGCCGAGCACGCCGACAAGGTCGTCATGCTCACGGAGGAGATCGTCCCCTATCCCAACACCCCGGTGAGCATCAGCCAGGACCGGGTCGACCACGTCGTGGTGGTCGACGAGGTGGGCGACCCGTCCAAGATCTCGGTGGGGGCCGCGCGCCTCACCAAGGACCCCAAGGAACTGCTCATCGCCCGCCTCGCCGCGGACGTCATCGAGCACTCGGGGTGCTTCGAGGACGGCTTCTCGATGCAGACCGGCTCGGGCGCGAGTGCCACCGCGGTGACGCAGTTCCTCGGACCTCGCATGCGCCACCAGGGGATCAGCGCGGGGTGGGCCCTCGGTGGCATCACGGGTGGCATGGTCGACCTGCACCGCCAGGGTCTGGTGCGGCGCATCCTGGACGTGCAGGACTTCGACACGGTCGCGGCCCAGTCGCTCGCCGAGAACCCCGACCACCGGGAGATCAGCGCCAACGAGTACGCCAACCCGTTCTCCAAGGGCGCCTGCTCCGACGGGCTGGACGTGGTCATCCTCTCGGCCCTCGAGATCGACCTCGACTTCGACGTCAACGTCATCACCGGGTCCGACGGACTCATGATGGGTGCGAGCGGCGGGCATTGCGACGTGGCGGCCGGTGCCAACCTCGCCGTCGTCGTCGCGCCCCTGATCCGGTCTCGCATCCCCGTGGTGGTCGACAAGGTCACCACGAGGGTGACCCCCGGGGAGACGATCGGCGTGCTCGTCACCGACCACGGCATCGCGGTCAACCCGGCGCGCCCAGACGTCGAGGAACGGCTCCGAGCTGCGGGCCTGCCCGTGACGACCATCCACCAGCTCTACGAACGGGCCGTGTCGATCACCGGTGTGCCCCGTCCGATCGAGCGCGGTGACCAGGTGGTCGGGGTCGTGCGCTACCGCGACGGGAGCGTCATCGACGTCGTGCGGCAGGTGCTCGCGCCGTGATCACGACCACCCCGGCGCAGCTGCTCGCCGCCCGCGACGACCGGGTCCGTCGGCGTCGCTCCCTCCAGGGACGCCACCCGGGGTCGGTGGTCGTCGGCGTCACGCTCGTCACGCCAGGACCGGTCAAGAGCTCGCCCACCCTGGTGCGGATCAGGGACCGGGCGGTCACGGCGCTGCGGGGACAGGCCGCCGAGCTGGGCTGGCCGGTGCTCGACCGCGAGGAGCGCGACGGCGCCGCCGGGCCCGAGGCGCACCTGGTCCTGGACGTCCCGACCGGTGACGCCACCACCGTCAAGCGGGTGCTGGTCGGGCTGGAGGACTCGTGCCCCGGCGGGCGGCTGTGGGACCTCGACGTCCACGACGGCGAGCGGACCGTCTCGCGCACCTCCCTGGGCCGGGCGCCTCGACGCTGCCTGGTCTGCGCGGAGCCGGCTCACGCCTGCGCGCGCTCCCGGGCCCACGACCTGGCCGACCTGACCACCGCGGTGGAGGCGCTCCGTGCTGCCCACCGCTGAGCAGATCCCGACCTCCATGAGCTCCCAGGAGGCCACGGTGACCGCCCTGCACGACCGCGACCAGGCCCGTCGCCTCTCCCGGCTCGCGACGGAGGCCCTGCTGGCCGAGGTGGAGCTGAGCCCCAAGCCCGGTCTCGTCGACCCCACGTCGTGCGCGTCGCACGACGACATGGACGTCGAGACCTTCCGGGCGAGCATCGACGCGATCTCGCCGTGGTTCCCGGTCCTGCACGAGACCGGTCGCGCGGGCCACCGCGACGGGCCGGCCCGCTTCCTCGAGCGGCTCCGGCGCCCCGGCATGGGCTGCGAGGACGCGATGTTCGCGGCCACCCGTGGGGTCAACACGCACAAGGGAGCCGTCTTCGCCTTCGGTCTGCTGCTGGGCTGCGCCGGCCGGCTGGCGGCGGGCGGGCTCCCCGTCACCGTCCACACCCTCACGGCCCTCGCCGGCCGGATGGCGCGCCCCCTCGTCGAGGTCGAGCTGCCCTCGGTGGACCGGCCCGGCACCTTTGGCGAGGTCGCCTTCGTGCAGCACCGGCTCGCGGGTGCGCGGGGTGAGGCGGCGAGCGGCTACGCGTCCGTCCGCCTGCGTGCCCTCCCGGCCTACCGGGCGGTCCTCGAGGACCGGGGCGATCAGCGGGCGGCGCTGCTGCAGGCGCTGCTGGTGCTGCTGGCGACGACCGACGACACCACCCTCGTCAAGGACGGCTCCCTCGACGGGCTGCGGCACGTCCAGCGCAGCGCTCATGAGCTCCTCGAGACCGGTGGGGTCCGGGCTCCGGACGCCCTCACCCGCCTCTGCCGGCTCGATGCGGACCTCACGGCTCGTCGGCTCAGCCCCGGGGGGTGCGCCGACCTGCTGGCCGTGACCCACTTCCTCGCCCACCTGCCGAGCGGCGACGACTAGGCTGACGCCGACCCGTCCGACCGCCCGAAGGCCCCCCGCATGAGCGTGACCCTGCTGGTCAACCCGGCCTGCCGGGCAGCTCGGCGACGGGCCGGCCTCGCCGAGCAGGTCCGACGGGCTCTCCCCGGGCCGTATGCCGACGCCACCGTCGTCGCCAGCCGGTCCCTGGAGGACGTCACCGCCATCGCCGCCGCCGCACGGCCGGACGACGTGGTGGTCGTGCTGGGTGGCGACGGCACGTTGCGGGCCGCCGCTGCGGGCGCGTCGAGGTCCGGGTCCGTCATCGCTCCCCTGCCCGGCGGCAGCGGCAACGACCTGTGCCGCCACCTGGGCATCCCCCTGGACCCGGTCCGCGCGGCGCGGGCGACGGCGTCCTGGACCGAGCGGCCGATCGACCTGGGGGACGTCGACGGCCAGGTCTTCCTCACGATCGCGACGCTGGGCTTCACCGCCGCCATCAACGAGCAGGCCAACCGCGTGCATAGTCGCGGCCCCTTCATCTACGTCGCCGCGGCCGTGGCGCTGCTGCCGCGGGTGCGGCCCACGAGGGTCGTGCACGTCATCGACGGTGCGGCCACACCGGTCGACGCGTGGATGGTGTCGATCGCGATCACGAGCAGCCAGGGCGGCGGCATCCTGGTCGCGCCCGGGGCCGAGGCCGACGACGGTCTGCTCGACGTCGTCAGCTATGACGCACGGACGTGGGGCGGCTTCGTCGCGAGCCTGGTCGCCACGCTGCTGAGGCGGCCCATCGCCTCGCGCGCCGTGCAGCACCGCCGGGCCCGCTCGCTGCGGCTCGAGACCCCCGACCCCGTGCCCGTCTATGCCGACGGTGAGCGGGTGGGGACCACGCCCTGCACGATCCGCGTGCGGCCTGGAGCCGTGCGGCTGCTCGGGCCCGCTCGCTGAGCGGCCGCGTGCCGGACGCCGCCCGCACGGTCCGCGGCGTCCGGCATAGGACCTCCCGGGCACACCCCTGGTGGGTGGCACCTGGCTCGCGACGTCTCCGGCACCCGCACCTCAGCGTCGGCTCACGACAGGGGCGTGCCTCCGGCCTCCGCGCGCAGGCGGAGGTACTCCTCGCGCGGGATCGGCTGCGCGTCCGGCCGACCCAGGTCGTCGAGGTGGATGTTGTAGGTCTCGCGCGCCGAGAACGCCGCGATGGCCGCGATGCAGGTCACGACGAAGGCGAAGGCGCCGATCTTGAGCGGGATGCCCGTGGACCCCGGAGGCGCGAGCGCGGCGAACAGCGCCGGGAAGAAGGCGGTGATCATCGTGCCGATGTTCTGCGAGATCGCCATCGCCGACACCCGGGTCTTGGTCGGGAACAGCTCGGGGTAGAACGCGGGGAAGGTGGCGTTGTAGCCCTGGTAGACGATCCCCCACATCAGGATGGACATGACGATCGCGAGGACGACGTTGTGGTTGCTGATGGCCGAGAGGTAGAAGTAGGCCAGCAGCCCCGACCCGAGGGCGCCGACGATGATCGGCGGCCGCCGCCCGATGCGGTCCGACAACGAGCCCACCCACGGGATCAGGATGCAGGCCACGACGTTGCCGATGACCGGGATCCACAGGTAGACGTCCTTGTCGAACCCCACCCCGTAGGACTTCTGCACGGCGTACGCCGCCCCGAAGATCGTCGCCACGGTGGGGATGACGTTCATCAGCGCCATGCACATGACCCGCACCATGTCCGCGAACGAGTGGCGGAACGCCCCGACGATGGGCGACTCGGGCAGCTGCCCCTCCTCCAGCTCCTCCACGAAGGCCGGCGACTCCTCGACGCTGCGCCGGATGTACCATCCCGCGATGATGACGAAGGCGCTCATGAGGAACGGGATGCGCCAGCCCCAGCTGTTGAAGGAGTCCTCGCTCATCACCGCCGCGAGGGGCAGGAACACGGCGGCCGCCAGGATCTGGCCGAACTGCGTGCCCTGCAGGGTGAACGACGCGAAGTAGCCGCGGCGTCCGAAGGGTGCGTGCTCCACGATCATCGAGGAGGCACCGGAGATCTCGCCGGCGACGGCGAAGCCCTGGACCAGGCGCAGGACGACCAGCAGGATCGGAGCGAGGATGCCCACCTGCTGGTAGGTCGGCAGGAGCGCGACCGCCATGGTGGAGACACCCATGAGGAGCATGCAGAGCACGAGGACGTTCTTGCGGCCGTGCAGGTCGCCCCACCGGCCGAGGAAGAACGCGCCGATGGGCCGGGCGACGTACCCAACACCGTAGGTCGCCAGGGAGGCGACGATCGCCACGGTGGGGTTGCCCTTGGGGAAGAAGATCTCCGGGAAGACGAGCGAGGCCGCCTGCGCGTAGATGAAGAAGTCGTAGTACTCCAGGGCGCTGCCGATGAAGCCGCTGGCCGCGGCCTTGCGGGGGCTGTGGGCGCCGGCGGGCTCACGGTCCTGGGCGGCGACCGAGTCGCCGTGCTGATCGGTCATGGGACGGTCCATTCGTCGTCGGATGGGCGCCTCGTGGGGGACGGGTCCCGACGCGAGCCGAGGACAGTAGACAGACGGACCCGCCGGTAGGAAAGAGGGTGTCCGAATCACGGACACCCGTCCGGACAGCGAACGCTCGGATCGCCCACGCACGGCGGCGCCCCGCCGGATCACGAGGATCCGACGGGGCGCCGGGCGGTCGGCATACGGCATACGGCCGAGAGCAGGTGGCTCTCGGTCAGCCGATGCGGGTCACCTGCACGACGGTCGGGCGCGGGCCGGCGAAGCGGCCGCGACCGGACTGCTTGACGTAGTCGGGGAAGAACGAGTGCTGGTCGGCCCAGGTGCCGTCCTCGCCCGGGTGCTGCACGGCCACGAAGACCGAGCCGTCGCGGTCGTGGATGACCGGGCCGCAGGTCTCGGCCTCGGCCGGCACCGCCAGGAACTGCGTGACGCGACCCCGCTCAGGCCCACCCAGCTCGACGTGGAACAGGCCGTCGTCGTACTTCAGGGCGCTCGGCATGCCGTCCGTGGAGATCCACAGGTCACCGCGGCTGTCGAAGGCCACGTTGTCGGGGCAGGCGATCGGGGCGACCGGTCCGGTGTAGCCACCGAAGTAGGTGCCGGCGGTCTTGGGGTCACCGCAGATCAGGACGAGGTCCCAGGTGAAGCGGCGACCGGTGTGGTCCCCGCCGACCTCGGTGATCTCGACGACGTGACCGTCCTTGTTGAGCGGACGCGGGTTGGCCTCGTCGACACCTGCCTTGCCGGTCTTGCCGCGGTCGGAGTTGTTGGTGCAGGCGGCGTAGATGCGGCCGGTGACGAGGTTGGGCTCGACGTCCTCGGGGCGGTCCATCTTGGTCGGGCCCTTGCCGTTGGAGCCCACGGCCGCGTCGGCGGCCAGGCGGGTGTAGACGAGGACCTCCTCGAGGGTGAAGCCCTTGACCATGGACCGGCCACCCTTGGTGAGGGCGATCCACTCGCCGGAGCCGTCGCTGACCTTGTCCTCCATGCCGTCGCCGTTGAACTGCGCGACGTAGAGGTCGCCCTCGGACAGCAGGCGCAGGTTGTTCTTGCGCGCGGCGTTGCCGGGGCGGGCGTCGTAGCGGCGCCGGGAGACGAACTTGTAGATGTAGTCGAGCTTCTCGTCGTCGCCCATGTACGCCACGACGCGACCGTCGTCGGCGACGATGACGTTGGCGCCCTCGTGCTTGAACCGGCCCATCGCGGTGTGCTTGACGGGCGTGGAGGTCGGGTCCATCGGGTCGACCTCGACGATCCAGCCGAAGCGGTTGGGCTCGTTGCGGAAGTCGGCGGTGCGGGCGTCCCAGCGGGGGTCGACCTTGGCCCAGCCGCGGGTGTCCTGCGTCGAGGACAGGCCGTAGCGCTTCTCCTCCTTGGAGGTCCCCTCGGCCTTGAAGTACTGGTTGAAGTTCTCCTCGCCGGACAGGACCGTCCCCCACGGGGTGGTGCCGCCGGAGCAGTTGTTCATCGTGCCGCGCACGGTGCGACCGGTCGGGTCCTCCTTGGTGCGCAGCAGCGGGCTGCCGGCGGCGGGGCCGTCGACGGCGAAGGGCGTGTCCAGGGTGATGCGGCGGTTGAGGCGCCCGCCGCGACGGTAGGTCCAGCGCTCGCCGCGCGCGGGGCGGGTGAGCTCGACGACGGACAACCCGTGAGCGGCCCAGGCGGTCCGGACGACCTCGGTCGGGTCCATCGTGGGCGGGAACATGATGTTCTCGTTGGTGTACTCGTGGTTGCAGACCAGCAGGGCCTTCTTGCCGTGCTTGTCGGTCACGATGACGTTGGTGTAGTCGTTGTTGTAGCCGAACTGCATGGCCTGCGCCTCGGCCGACTGGTTCTCGGGGTCGAACATCGGGGCACCCTTGAGGATCGGGTCGCCCCACCGGATGATCGGGGCATAGGTGAAGCCGCCGGGCACGGTGAGGCGGTCGACGTCCTCGGGGACCGGGGCGATGCCGATGAAGGACAGTCCGGAGACCCGTCGGGCGGCCCTGCCCTTGCCCTTGCCGCGCCCGTCGTCCTTGGCGTCCACCAGGGCGGCAGCAGGCTCGGCGGTGGCGGTCGCGACGGCCCCGAAGGCCAGCGCCAGGGCGCCCGCGCCACCGAGGACGGAGCGGCGGGAGAGCGCCGCGCCGGCAACCTCGGCGAAGGTCTCGTGGGTCGAGTCGTTGGGGATGGGCCTGGAGCAGGCGTCGCCGCAGCGGAGGTGGCAGGTGACGGCGCTGCGGTTGGCGTGCGCGATGCCGGCCATGGGCAGCAGGGTGCGCTCGTGGGTCACGGTGATCTCCCGATCGGTGCGAGGGGGTGGAGGGACGCCGGCCTGGACCGGGCGTTCGCGCCGAACCTAGCCAGCCCCACCGGCGCCGGGGAGGTGCCCGAGGTGGATGCCAGGTGAACGCTCCGTGAAAGCGCCCGAGACCGCGTGAGCACCCGTCACGATGCGTGAGGGGTCACTCCTCGTGGGCGTAGAACCGGCGATCGACGACGACCCTGGCCTGGCGCGCGATGCGCAGGTAGGTGTCCACGAGCAGCCCGCCCTCGCCGGGCCCCCGCCCGATGATCCGCGCGATCCCGTCCGCGTCCCGCGCGTCGGTGGTCACGCTCTCCACGGGACGCCCGCGCCAGAGCATCCCGGCGTTGCGCAGGTGCGAGGCGGACCCCCAGGCCTCGGTGAGCAGGTTGGCCTCGCCGTCGGCGAGCAGCCCGGCCGCGCGTGCGGCCTCGATGGCGGGCAGGGTGCCGGTGGTCCGCAGGGCGGGCACGTCGTGGCCGTGCTGCAGCTGGATCACCTGGACGGTCCACTCGACGTCGCTCAGCCCGCCGGTGCCGAGCTTGAGGTGCGTCCGGCGGTCGGCCCCCCGTGGCAGCCGCTCGCTCTCCATCCGGGCCTTGAGCTTGCGTATGTCGCGCAGCTGCGTCGCGCCGAGCCCGCCGTCGGGGTAGCGGTGGGGGTCGACGAGGGCGACGAACCGCTCCCCCAGCCCGGCGTCGCCGGCGACCGGGCGCGCCCGCAGCAGCGCCTGGCGCTCCCACGTCAGGGCCCAGCGCTCGTAGTAGGTGCGGTAGGACTCCAGGCTCCGCACGAGGGGGCCGCTCTTGCCCTCGGGCCGCAGGTCCGCGTCGACGCCGACGGCCGGCTCCGGGCCGCCCCAGGCGGTGAGGCGCCGCAGCTCCTGCACGACGGCGGTGGCCCGGCGCTGGAGCTCGGCCTCGTCGTGCGGGGTGCCCTCCTCGGGCTCATGGACGAACATGACGTCGGCGTCGCTGGAGTAGCCGAGCTCCGACCCGCCGAGCCGGCCCATCCCCACGACCAGCAGCCGGGTGCCGAGGGGTTCGCGCAGCTCCATCTCGACCTTGTGGACCGCGGTCTCGAGGGCGATCTCCAGCGTCGCGGAGGTGATCGCGGTGAGGGCCTCGCCGACGTCGGCCAGCGGGAGCAGGCCCACGAGGTCGGCGACGGCCACGCGGAAGAGCTCGTGACGTCGCACGCCCCGCACCGCGAGCATCGCGTCCTCGGGGGTGTCCTTGCGCTGCGCCGCGGACCGCATGACGGTGCGCAGCGACTGCAGGGAACGGGGGGTGAGGCCCACGTCGTCGCCGAGGACGGCGACGGCGTGCGGGGTGCGCTCGAGCAGCTCGGAGGCGAACCGGCTGGAGGACAGGACGTGGGCGAGCCGTTGGGCGGCGCTGCCCTCGTCGCGCAGCATCTTGAGGTACCAGTGGGTGGTGCCCAGCTCCTCGCTGACCTTGCGGAAGGACAGCAGGCCCGCGTCGGGGTCGGCGCCGTCGGCGAACCACCCGAGCATGACGGGGAGCAGGGTCCGCTGGATGGCGGCTCGTCTGGAGAGTCCCTCGGTCAGCGCCTCCAGGTGGCGCAGCGCCCCGCGCGGGTCGCGGAAGCCCAGGGCGGCCAGGCGGTCGCCGGCGGCCTCCGGCGTGAGCCGCCCCTCGCTCGCGGACAGCCGGGCGACGGCGGATAGAAGCGGCCGGTAGAAGAGGCGCTCGTGCAGCCGGCGCACCTCGCGGGCCCGGCGCTGCCACTCCTTGACGACGACGGTGGCGGGGTCGCCGTCCTGGTGCAGGGACCGGCCCAGCCGGCGCAGCTCGGCCTCGGCCGTCGGCATCAGGTGGGTGCGCCGCAGCCGATAGACCTGGATCCGGTGCTCGAGCGACCGGAGCAGCCGATAGGCCTCGTCGAGGACCGCAGCGTCGTCGCGCCCGACGTAGCCGCCGCGGGCGAGCGTGGCCAGGGCCTCGAGGGTCGTGCCCGAGCGCAGGCTCGGGTCCAGGCGACCGTGCACGAGCTGCAGGAGCTGGACGCTGAACTCGACGTCCCGCAGCCCGCCAGGACCGAGCTTGAGCTGCCGGTCGGCCTCCTTGGCCGGGACGTGCTGCTCCACGCGGCGGCGCATCGCCTGGACGTCCTCGACGAAGTTGTCCCGCGACGACGCCTCCCACACGAGGGGGGTGACCGCGTCGAGGTAGCGCCGGGACAGCTCGGCGTCGCCCGCCACGTGCCGCGCCTTGAGCAGCGCCTGGAACTCCCAGGTCTTGGCCCAGCGCTGGTAGTAGTGCAGGTGGCTCGCGACCGTGCGGACCAGCGGGCCGTTCTTGCCCTCGGGGCGCAGCGCCGCGTCGACCGGCCACAGGGAGCCCTCGGCGGTCGAGGACGCGCACGCGCGCATGAGCGCGCTCGCGACCTGGGTGCCGACGCGCATCGCCTCCATCTCCTCGGGGCTGCCGGGCTCGACCCCCTCGTCGGCCGGCTCGCACACGAAGATCACGTCGACGTCGCTGACGTAGTTGAGCTCGCGCCCCCCGCACTTGCCCATGCCGATCACCGACAGGCGCACGCTCTCGGAGCCCTCGGTCTCGGCGCAGGCCACGACGTGCGCGGCCTCCAGCGCCGCGGCGGCCAGGTCGGCGAGCGAGCGGGCGGTGTCGGGCAGGGTCATGAGCGGGTCGTCGCTGGTCATGTCCAGCGCGGTGATGGCCAGCAGCTCACGGCGATAGGTCGCGCGGATGGCGTCGTGCGCCTTGTCCGTGGGGAGGTCCCGGACCGCATCGGTCATGACGGCGACGAGCTCCTCGGCCGTATGCCGGGAGGCACCGACCGCCCGCCGCCAGTCCTGCGGGTGGGACACGAGGTGGTCGCCGAGCGCGGACGACGCCCCCAGGACGTGCAGCAGCCGGTCGCGACCCGCGGGGTCCTCGCGCAGCGCCCGGCCGAGGTCACCGGCCGGCCCCCGGTCACGGCCGTCGCCGGTCAGGGCCTCGGACAGCCGGACCAGCGAGAGCAGCGCCAGGTCGGGGTCCGCCGTCGTCCGCAGGGAGCCGACGAGCTCGTCGCGGGCGTCCCCCACCAGCGTCATCACGGCGGGGTCGTCGAGCAGCGTCTGGGCCCGCGACGGGTCCTGGAAGCCCTGGCGGGCGAGCGCGCCCGTGGCCGAGGTCGCCCGCGACGTGGCGGCGGGCTGCGACGTGGGCTGGGCGCTCGTCATACGACCGGTCAGAGCCGCGGGAGCAGGCGCTCGAGCTCGAAGGGGGTCACCTGGGAGCGGTACTCCTCCCACTCCTGGCGCTTGTTGCGCAGGAAGAACTCGAAGACGTGCTCGCCGAGCGTCTCGGCGACCAGGTCGGATCGCTCCATCGCGTCGATGGCGCGGCCGAGGGACCGGGGCAGCGCCTCGATCCCGAGGGCACGCCGCTCCGAGTCCGTGAGCGCCCAGACGTCGTCCTCGGCCTCCTCCGGCAGCTCGTAGCCCTCCTCGATGCCCTTGAGGCCGGCGGCGAGGAGCACGGAGTAGGCGAGGTAGGGGTTGGCGGCGGTGTCGAGGGTGCGGATCTCGACCCGGGTCGCCTGGCCCTTGTTGGGCTTGTAGAGCGGGATGCGGACCATCGCGCTGCGGTTGGCGTGCCCCCAGCAGACGTAGGCGGGTGCCTCGCCGCCGCCCCACAGCCGCTTGTAGGAGTTGACCCACTGGTTGGTCACGGCGGTGAGCTCGGGCGCGTGGCGCAGCATGCCGGCGACGAACTGCCGCCCCACCTTGGACAGCTGGTAGCGCGACCCCGGCTCGTAGAAGGCGTTGTTGTCGCCCTCGAACAGCGAGACGTGGGTGTGCATGCCCGAGCCCGGGTGTTCGGTCAGGGGCTTGGGCATGAAGGAGGCGTAGACCCCGTGCTCCAGCGCGACCTCCTTGATGACCGTGCGGAAGGTCATGATGTTGTCGGCCATGCTCATCGCGTCGGCGTAGCGCAGGTCGATCTCGTTCTGGCCCGGGGCGCCCTCGTGGTGGCTGAACTCCACCGAGATGCCCATCGACTCCAGCATGGTGATCGCGGCCCGGCGGAAGTCGTGCGCGGTGCCCTGCGGGAGGTGGTCGAAGTAGCCGCCCTGGTCGATCGGGCGCGGCGGGTTGCTCACGCGCCGCGACCCGTCGCCCTCCTGCTCGAAGAGGAAGAACTCGATCTCGGGGTGGACGTAGAACGTGAAGCCCATGTCCGCCGCCTTGGTCAGCGTGCGGTGCAGGACGTGGCGCGGATCCGCCAGCGACGGCTGCCCGTCGGTGGAGTGCAGGTCGCAGAACATGCGGGCGGTGCCCGGGGACTCGCCCCGCCACGGCAGCACCTGGAAGGTCGTGGGGTCCGGCTTGGCGAGCATGTCGGCCTCGTTGACCCGGGCCAGCCCCTCGATGACCGACCCGTCGAAGCCGATGCCCTCGGCGAAGGCCGTCTCCAGCTCCGCCGGCGAGATGGCCACCGACTTCAACGTGCCGAGCACGTCGGTGAACCACAGTCGTACGAACCGGATGTCGCGCTCCTCGATGGAACGCAGGACGAACTCCTCCTGGCGATTCATGACCCCAGCCTCCCCCACACTTGTTTCGCCCGCGTTACGGGCGCGCTGGCGTGTCGCGGACGGCCCGGCGGCAGAGGGACCCCGCCCTGCCGACCACCAGGCCCGGGAGTAGTGTGACAGCACGCCGGTTCACCCCGGACCGGTCGACGAGGATCGGAAACGGATCGAGGTCCGCCATGGCAGAGCAGAGCAGCGAGTCGGTCGACAAGGCCGTGGACACCACCGTGAGCGTGAGCCGCGTGGTGTCCCACCCCATCGACAGCGTCTGGAACGTCCTCATGAAGCCGCACGGTGCGGAGGCCCTCCTCGGCGAGGGTGGAGAGCTCGGCAGCAAGGGAGAGCCCTGGCGCGCCAAGGACGGGTCGCACGGCGTGGCCCGCAGCTTCCACCCCCTCGAGCAGATCAGGTTCTCCTGGCACCCGGACGATTCCGCCGACTCCCCTGCCTCCGTGGTCGAGCTGGACCTCGCCAAGGACGGCGAGTCCAGCACCCGCCTCGACGTCACCCACAGCAACCTGCATCCCGGCGCCGACCGGGACGCGCTCAAGGCGCGCTGGGAGACGGCCCTGGAGCGGATCGAGCAGGACGCGCTCTGAGTCGAGGGGCGTCGCCCCGGCGGCCAGGGCCCCAGTCAGGGCCCCAGTCACGGCCCCGGGCACGGCCTGCGGCAGGCACGGCAGGAGCCGGCCACCCCGTGCGGGGGTGGCCGGCTCCCGGCATACGTGGGTGGGTCAGCCCGGCATCGACCAGGGTCAGAGGCCGAGGGTGCCGGGCGCGTCCGGCTCGTCGCCGTCCTCGCGGGCCCGGCGCTCGTCCTCCTCGTCCCATGCCTCGGTGCGCGAGCGCGCGGTCGTCAGTGCCTCGCGGGCCTCGGCCTCGGAGCCGTAGGGTCCCATGACGTCCTCGTCGCGCGAGCGATCCTGGTCGGTCTCCACCTGGTTCGTCTTCACGTTGTACCAGTAGGCCATCGTCGGTCTCCTCCTCGAGCTGGCGGTCGTGCGTCCTGATTGGGGTGCCGCCCGCGCGGCTCCCTAGACTGCAGCCTATGTCGATCAGCCCTGCCGCCGTCGTCCCCGGCCGCGTCTCCGCACGTCGCGCCGTCCCCTCCCAGATCGAGCGTCCGCACTACGTCGACCGCGGGCAGGACATCCGCGAGGACGGCGACCGGCTGGTCAAGGACGCCGAGACCATCGAGCGCATGCGCGTCGCCGGACGGATCGCGGCCGAGGCCATGGCCGTCGGCGCCGAGCTGGTCGCGCCGGGCGTCACGACCGACCAGATCGACCGCGTGGTGCACGAGTTCGTCTGCGACGCGGGCGCCTATCCCTCGCCCCTCGGCTACAAGGCCTTCCCCAAGTCGCTGTGCACCAGCGTCAACGAGGTCATCTGCCACGGCATCCCCGACTCGCGCCCGCTCGAGGACGGCGACATCGTCAACCTCGACGTGACCGTCTTCGTGGACGGCGTGCACGGGGACACCGACGCGACCTATCTCGTCGGGGACGTGGACGAGGAGTCCCGCCTCCTGGTCGAGCGCACCCACGAGGCGATGATGCGCGGCATCAAGGCGGCGCGCCCGGGGCGCGAGGTCAACGTGATCGGTCGCGTCATCGAGTCCTACGCCAGGCGGTTCGGCTACGGCGTGGTGCGGGACTACACCGGGCACGGGATCGGCACCGAGTTCCACAGCGGCCTGATCATCCCGCACTACGACGCGGCGCCCGCCTACGACACCGTCATCGAGCCCGGCATGACCTTCACCGTCGAGCCGATGCTGACGCTCGGGGGTGGCAGCGACTGGGACCTGTGGGACGACGGCTGGACCGTCGTCACCGCCGACCTGAGCCGCTCCGCGCAGTTCGAGCACACCATCGTCGTGACCGACAACGGTGCGGAGATCCTGACGGCGGTGTGAGTCGTCATACGCTGGATCCCATGACCTCACGCAGCACCAGCCTCCCCCTCGGCATCGACGTCGGGGGCAGCGGCATCAAGGGAGCCCCTGTCGACCTCGAGACCGGCGAGTTCGCCGCCGAGCGGGTCCGGATCCCCACCCCCGAGGACTCGACCCCCGAGGCGGTCGCCGACGTGATCGCGCAGATCATCGACCAGCTGGACGAGGTCGGTCCCGACGCGCCGGTCGGCATCACCGTGCCCGGCGTCGTGACCCACGGCGTCGTCCGCTCGGCGGCCAACATCGACAAGCGCTGGATCGACTGCGACGCCGACGCGCTGTTCACGAAGCGGCTCGGCCGGGACGTGCACGTCGTCAACGACGCCGACGCGGCGGGCATCGCCGAGGTGCGCTACGGCGCGGCCAAGGGCAAGGACGGCTTCGTCATCCTCACGACGCTCGGCACCGGCATCGGGATCGCCCTGATCCACGACGGCGTCCTGATCCCCAACGCCGAGCTGGGGCACCTTGAGCTGGACGGCCACGACGCCGAGACCCAGGCGGCCAACGGCGTGCGCGAGGCTGAGGACCTCTCCTGGGAGGAGTGGGCCGAGCGGCTGCAGCGCTACTACTCCCACCTGGAGGACCTGCTGTGGCCGGACCTGTTCGTCGTCGGCGGCGGCGTCTCCAAGAAGGCCAAGAAGTTCCTGCCGCTGCTCGACCTGCGCACCCCGATCATCCCGGCGACGCTGCTCAACAGCGCGGGCATCGTGGGCGCGGCGACGCTGGCTGCGGACGAGGCGGCCCGCCGCCACTGACCCGGCGCCGGCAAGGGCATCCGGACCCGCCGGCGGCCGAGGCATCCACCGGGGTTCGTCCCCCAGGCTGATGCCTTCGCCCCCGGCGGGTATGACGTCCTCCGGCTCAGGTGATGCCAGCGGGCTCAGGTGATGCCGGCGGGCTCAGGTGAAGTCGCGGGCGTCCCCGCCGGCGAGGTCCACGACCTCGGTCCGCTCGGGGCTGAACCTCGTCGCGTGATCGAGATAGATGCCGCGACCGGCGGGTGCGAGCAGCCCGTCGTGCACCGGGACGGCATACCTCGGCGCGATGCGCCGGACGAAGGCGACCGTCTCCTTGCTCGCGCACCACGGCGCGTTGAGCGGCATCGCGAGGACGTCGACCGGACCGGGCTCGGCGTCGTAGGCGTCGCCGGGGTGGAAGACCGTCGGCTCGCCGACCGCGCTGATGACCACGCCGGTGTTGCGGATCCGCGGGATGAGCTCGTTGATCACGGCGTGCTGCTCACCCACGCCGCGCAGGGAGACGTCGCCGACCCGCACCTCGTCGCCGCCCACGAAGGGCACCGAGCCGGGCACCTCCACCAGGTCCCGGGCCTCGGCCTCGACGTACCACGCCGCGTCGGGGTTGCCCTCGCGCAGCGCGGGAAGCCGGTCGGGGTCCAGGTGGTCGGGGTGCTGGTGGGTGACGACGACGGCGTCGAGATCGCGCAGCTCCTCCCAGCCGCGGGCCAGGGTGCCCGGGTCGACCAGGATGCGCTGGTCGGCGATCTCGACCAGGAGACAGGCATGTCCGAGATGTGTCAGGCGCATGCCTCAACCCTAGGCGTCGACCCCCTGCAGCACCACGGGACGCACCTCGGAGAACCGCACCGCGTCGCGTCCCCCGGCCTTGGCGGCATACAGGGCGACGTCGGCGCGGGCCACCATCGCCGCGACGCTCTCGATGCCGTCCCACACCGCCACGCCGCCGGAGAAGGTCTGGCCGGTCTGGGCCGCTCCGCGCAGCCCCTCCAGCAGGAGGCGCACGTTGTCCGGGTGACGCCCCTTGGCCAGCATGAGGAACTCCTCGCCGCCGTGGCGGCTGAGGAAGACGTCCGGGGGCAGGCTGCGGCGCCACGCGGACGCGGTCGTCTCGAGCAACCGGTCGCCGGCCGGGTGGCCGTGCAGGTCGTTGAACCCCTTGAAGTGGTCGAGGTCGAGCAGGGCGACCACCAGTGACACGTCCTGCTCGACCGCCTCCGCCACCATCCGGTGCATCTGCGCCTCGCCTGTGCGCCGGTTGGGCAGGGACGTCAGGTGATCCGTCCGGGCCAGGGCCTGCAGCTGGCCGCGCTGCTGGTCGACCAGCCGCATCATCCGGCCCAGCCGCAGCATGACCAGCCCGAAGACCACCGCCGTCATCAGCAGCAGCGGCCAGGCGCTGAGGCCCTGCGGTCGGTCGTGCTCGCGCAGCAGCATCAGCGGCGGCATCACCGCCGCGACCGCGAGGACCGTGAGCTGGATCCGCTCGAGACCGGCGGACGGCCTGCGGGACCGCCCGGCGAACCGCGCCATGGACGGGTGCAGGGCCCCCAGGCCTGCGACGAACGCGCTCACGACGTACCAGAACACCGCGCTCGAGGAGCCACCCTGGACCCGGATGGGGTCGGCCAGCTGCAGGACGTCTCCCACCGTCATGGCGCTCATGCCCAGGACGAGCAGGACGGGCGATGGCGCGCCGCCCGACGTCAGCACGATCCGGCTCGCCGCGATGATGACGAGGAGGTCGAGCAGCGGCGACGTCACGGTGGTGAAGGCGATCGGCGACTCGGTCGCCTGGGTCTCGGCGGCGAAGGACCAGATGACGGCGGCACACCCGAGGCCGAAGATCGTCCCGTCGAGCGCCACGCTGCGCGCGGCCTCGCTGGTGACCCGTCCCGAGGCCGACACGACACCCGCGATGACGACGACGTAGCCGACGATGGACATCACGTCACCCACCAGCACGCCGCCCACGAGCTCCGCGCGCATCAGGGGCAGCGGCAGGCTGAGGATCCCCCACGCCGCGGTCCCGACCAGCAAGGTCCACCAGATGGCGCGGCCCGGAGGGCGATAGAGCAGGATGCCGGCGAGGAAAGTGAGCGGGACGACCGCGATGGCGACCGTCGCCAGGTCGAGCCGATGCTCGACGGGCAGCCACAGGTAGGTCACGAGGACGCCCGCTGCGACCATCGCCGCGACGCGGAAGACCAGCGGACGCTCCGTCACCTCGAACCCTCCCCCGCGTCGAGGGATGCGTCCCGCGTCTCCCACAGGTAGGTCCGGGCGCGGCCGTTGGCCTTGGCGGCATACAACGCCTCGTCGGCGCGGGCCACGAGGTCCGCGTCCGAGTCCCCCCGCTGCCACTGGGTCACCCCGGCCGAGAAGGTCTGCTGGCGAGGCGTGGCCGCCCTGAGCCGGTCCACCAGGTCGAGGACCGCCGACGTCGGCAGGCCCACGGTGATCAGCACGAACTCCTCACCGCCGTAGCGGGCCAGCACCTCCGCCGGCCCGAGCAGGTCGCTCCACCGGTGGGCGCACCCGACGAGCAGCTCGTCGCCCGCGTGGTGACCGAAGCTGTCGTTGAACGCCTTGAACCGGTCGAGGTCGATGATCGTGACGCTCAGGGGTTCCCCGGTCTGCTCGACCCGGACCAGGGCCCGGCCCAGCTCGGCGTCACCTGTGCGCCGGTTGGGCAGCCCGGTGAGGTGGTCGTTGCGGGCGAGCACCTCGAGGACCTCGGACTGCTGGTCCGAGGTGCGCATCATGCCGGCCGCCCGGGCCACCACGAGCCCGAACATCAGCAGCATCGACACCGACAGGGCAGAGCCGTCCGGCACCGAGCCGTCGCCCGCGGCGCCCGCCAGCTGCCAGCCGTAGACGCCGACGGGCAGCATCCCCATCCCGAACAACCAGGGCACGTGGTGGCGGGCGGTGAGCCGGGCGTCGAGCTCTCGCCCGCTCGAGCCGACGTTCGCGCCCACGGGCGCGTTGACGGCGGCGGCGACCGCCCCGTAGGCCAGGACCCACGCCACGTGGGCGGCGTCCGGCGCCTGGCGGTCGCGGATGAGGTTGGCGAAGTCCAGGCAGTCACCCACCAGGAGCAGGGCCGGGCAGGCCAGACCGATGATCGCCCCCCAGCTGACCGGGGCGCGTGACATCACCCTGATCACGCCCACGGCCAGCAGGACGAGGTCGAGGATCGGGAAGAGGGCGCAGACGACGGCGGAGGACGGCTGGCCCTGGAACAGCGGCGAGCGCAGGCCCGGCACGACGAGCGTGATCCAGGCGAGGGTGCCGAGGGCCACGGTCAGGATGAGCGTGTCGAGGGTCCGGGCGAGGTTGAGGCGCTCGCGTGCCCGGGCCACCAGCTGCACGTATCCGGTGAGGGCGATCGTGTAGGCGCCGAGCATGAGAGCGTCACCGGGGTCGGCCAGCTGGCGGTCGTGGCCGTAGACGAGGTCGGCCGTGAGGTCGCTGACGTAGTCCCCGACGGCGTAGACGGCCCACGCGACGAGCAGGGCATAGGTGAAGGCGTTGCGCCGGGACGGGTGCTGCCGCAGGGCCCACGCGATCGAGGCGAGCAGCACCAGGTAGGCGGAGGCGTAGACGCCGAACCGCACCGTCCGGTCGGGGTCGATGCCCCACCCGGTCCTCGAGGTGACGAGGTCGACGACGGCGAGCAGGAGGTAGAAGCCACCCAGGCCGAGGGAGACCGACCAACGACCCACGGAAACCTCGCTTTCGCGGGTCTGCGGATGGCTACCGCAGACCCCTGGACTACGCAGTGTAGTCATCCCGTGACCGGCCCGTGGGCGGGATGAGTCGGTCTGTACGCCGGGTTCTGTCCACCCCGGTCTCCCGGGGATGGGCGATCATCCATCTAGGGTGGCCGTTGCCGGCCACCTCGAGCGCTCTACCCGTGCGCTCGGGCGGGCAGCCCTCGGACGCGCACTGTCTGAGCTTGCTTCAGGTGGGGTTTACCTAGCCGCCGTGGTCACCCACGGCGCTGGTGGTCTCTTGCACCACCGTTTCACCCTTACCAGGCCGCTCTGCGAACGTCCTGGCGGTCTGTTCTCTGTGGCACTGTCCCGCGGGTCGCCCCGGGTGGCCGTTAGCCACCACCTTGCCCTTCGAAGCCCGGACGTTCCTCGGCACCATGACGGTGACGCGATCGCCCGACCGACTCATCCCGGGGCAGAGTCTACCGGCCGTATGACGCCGCGCCCACCGCCTCGAAGGCCACCCGACGTCGCTCCACCGACGCCTCGACGAGACGGACCTCGAGGGTGCTCCCCAGCTCGAGGTCGTCACCGGCGCAGGGAGCCAGCACGGGCAGGTCGACGAGCTGCACGAGGGAGGGTCCCTTGTCGGAGAGGTCGACGACGCTCGCGGTGAAGGTCTCCCCCACGCGGGGTGCGAGCACGGCGGCCTCGACGGCGTCGGTGCAGGCGCGCTCGACGGCCTTGGCGCGACGGTCCGAGGACCGCATGAGCTCGGGGAGGGTGGGCAGCGCCGCCCGCGCCCAGTCGGGGACGTCCGTGCCTGCCACGGCGGCCTCGCACACGACGAGGCCGAACCGGTCGACCAGGCGCCGCAGCGGAGCGGTGACGTGGGCATAGCTGGCGGCCAGCGCGGCGTGGCGGGCCTGCTCGGGCGCGGCCCCGTCGAAGGGCGTGTAGGACGCGCCGCGGAACAGCGTCGTGGCGGCGTGGATGATCGCGAGATGCCGAGGGTCGGTGCGGTCCAGGGACTGGAGCATCTCGCCGTACGGCTGGCCGGGGGCCCAGGGCACCCCCAGCGCCGCGCACTGGCGACGCAGCCGCGCCACGTCGCGCTCGTCGGCGGGAGGCATGGTGCGCAGGATCCCCACGCCGGCCGCGAGCATGACCTCGGCCGCCGCCATGCCGGTCATGAGGGAGATCTGGGCGTTCCAGTCCTCGACCGGGGCGAGGGGTCGCAGCTCGAGGCGGTAGCCGTGCTCGGCGTCGCCGTTGACCTCCTGCTCGGGCATCGGGAGGCTGGCGCCGCCGCGGGCCCGCTCCTGCGCCTGCCGCGCCAGACCCACGTCGCGCAGCAGCCCGAGCATCGGGTCGGCGGTGCCTGCGTCGAGGTCGCGCTGCACCTGGTCGTAGTCGAGCCGCGCCGCGGAGCGCACCATGGCGCGGTCGAGGGACTCGAGGCGGACGTCACCGTCGGCGTCGACGCGCAGGTCCCACACGAAGGCCGGCCGCTCGACGCCGGGCAGCAGGCTCGCCGCGTCCTCGCTGAGCCGGGTGGGGTGCAGGGGCGTCCGGCGGTCGGGGGCATAGATCGTCTGGCCGCGACGCCTGGCCTCGGTGTCGATGGCGCCACCCGGGCGCACGTAGGCCGGCACGTCGGCGATGGCGTAGAGCACGCGCACCCCGCCCGCACCGTCCCGCTCCAGGTGCATGGCCTGGTCGAGGTCCATCGATCCCTCGGGGTCGATGGTGATGAACGGGAGCGCGGTCAGGTCCGCGCCGACCCGGACCGGGCGCGCGGCGGCCTGCTCCGCCTCGGCCAGCGCCTCGGCGGGGAACTCCCCCGGGACGTCGAGCTCGGCGCGGATCTCGTCGAACGCGCGGTGCAGCTCGTCACCGCCGGGCTCAGAGGTCAGGATCGTGCGGGTCGCAGCCATGGAGGTCACTCTAGGGGGCCCTAGGCTGTCCCGGTGCTGATCCTGCTGCCCCCGTCGGAGTCGAAGTCGTCCCGCGCCCGGGGTCGGCGCTGGCGCCCCGAGTCGCTGTCCTGGCCGGAGCTGACGCCGGCGCGGCTCGACGTGGTGCGCGAGCTCGCTGCGGTGTCCGGACGGCCCGATGCTGCCGACGCGCTCGGCGTGTCGCCCGGGCTGACCGATGAGATCGCCCGCAACCTGCGCCTGGACACGGCGCCCGCGGTGCCGGTGGCCGAGCTCTACTCGGGGGTGCTCTACGACGCGCTGGACCTCGCGTCCCTCGACGCGGCGGGGCTGCGGCGGGCCCGGAGGTTCGTGGTGGTCCAGTCCGCGCTGCACGGCGCGCTGCGCCTGACCGACCGCGTGGCGCCATACCGGCTGTCGATGGGTGTGCGGCTCGGCTCGCTGGGGCCGCTCGCGACGTGGTGGCGCCCGCGGGTCGGCCCGGTGCTCACCGCCGCGGCCGGGTCCGGTCTGGTCGTCGACTGCCGGTCCAGCACGTATGCCGCAGCCTGGCCTCCATCGGGGGAGCTCGCCCGGCGCTGGGTGCACGTGCGGGTGCCCGGCGCCACGCACATGGCCAAGCACACGCGTGGGCTGGTCGCACGGGCGATCTGCGAGCTGCCGGCGACGCCGCGGTCGCCACGCGCTCTGGCGGACGCCCTGGCGGCGGGGTTCGAGGTGGCGCTGGAGCCGCCGGAGCGCGTCGGCCGCCCCTGGATCCTCGACACCTACCCGAGGTAGTCACATCCGCCCGACTTCGCACGCCAGGCCGATGGACCTACCCGAGGTAGGTACATCCGCCCGACTTCGCACGCCAGGCCGATAGACCTACCCGAGG